>NZ_JBQGAA010000006.1:0-219583 GCF_056542585.1 Ruegeria sp. AB9
AGCGCAAGCCATTGCGACTGATGAATATAATCCCACTCAATGCGCGTCGGTCATCGACCCGTGGTTTGCCGTGTGACTTGGGAAAGAAGGGATCAAATCGCGCCATCTGCGTCTCACTCAACCAGAAAAGGTCAGACATGTTCACCGCTCGTTTTGAGCTCCGTGAATCACGAGGTTAAGCGGAAATCAATGGGCCCTGAGCCTAGCAAGGCTGAATTACGGGCAGCGGTACATCTCTGCGTCTATTAGCATGTCACCTATGAGACTCGTCGCCCGTGTTTGAAGCAACACCAAGTTAGCGCCCCGTGATCCAGCTTGCCGTTTGATTTCGTTGATTGCCCTTGTCTGAGAATACTTGTTCGACCCAACCTGCGGGATAAGTCCGATTTCCTGCGCATTCTCACAGTTTGGCGTGTCGGCGAATGACACTTTGACCTGATCTGGTGCTACTGCCGGGTAGCTTGCACCAGTCTGAATTACTGGTTCAGTGCACGCTGTAACCGTCGAAATCAGCAAAATTGCTGCGATAGCTTTTCTCACTTAAGCCTCCAAAATACTTAGTAATTTTGGTGACTATGAGTGCTTTGCGGCTCAACTTTGGCGTGATCGTGTCGTTTACACGGAAAGCGCCTAGCGCTCAGAATCTTCTGTCTCTTCATCCGGTTCAGGTTCACGCTTTAACGGAAAGCCCTTTTCGTCCAAACCGCGTTGCCTACGGATTTCTGCGAACTTAGGGCGATGCATTCCGAGCGGATGCGGCAGTGCAGCCTTAGGGGCCGCGACCGTCATTTTATTTCCACTGTTCTCAGTACCCATTGAGGATTGACGGCTTCGTATAGAACAGCCATTGCTTTACTGGTGTCGCCGAGTAAGGAGCCATTGAAGGGTGCAGCGACTCGGCGTCCGCTATCGTAGTAGGTAAGCCCATCAGCAAACTGGCGTATGAGCGCAATTGGATTTTCACCGCGTCCTTCAACTGCCCATACAAACTGACAACCGATAGCTCTGATTTCATTTTCCGAAATTTGAAACAGACCCTCATTGGTATCTGCCAGAACCAGTGAACCAAATTCTCCATCTGCGATGCGCCCATGATGAAAAGCATGCGCGAAGCAGCCGCGACGGTCACACCGCTAAGCGGATGAGGTGGGTGGCTCCTGCTCCACCGGCATCGAATGTGCCAAAGTGCAGTTATCATCGACTGCTAGGAAAGGAGCCTCCCAAAGACAGTAAAGACAGTCGGCCTGGATTTGGCCAAGGATGTTTTATAAGTACACGGTATTTCTGAAAGCGGCCGCATCATCTTCAACAAGGCCATCAACCGCTTGAAATTGCTTAGCTGCTTTGAGACGCTTCCACCGCGCAGGGTTGGCATAGAAGCTTGCGGCTCGTCCCATCACTGGGGCCGTCAGTTGCGCAAATTGGGGCACGACGTGAAGCTCATGTCCGCCGGATACGTCAAACCCTACGTGAAACGCGGCAAGAGCGACGCTGTTGATGCTGAGGCAATCCGTGAAGCCGTCCGTCGACCAACTATGCGGTTCGTCGAGATCAAAACAGAAGAGCAGCAGGCCATCCTCTCAGTTCATCGGACACGAGATCTAGCCGTCCGGCAGCGCACCCAACTGGCCAACATGATCCACAGTCTTTTGCGCGAGTTTGGGCGCATCTTACCCATTGGGATCGAAGCAGTGACGGCTTTTGCCAAGCATCACCTTGATGGCGACCAACCAGAGTTGCCGGGGATCGCGAATGGCATGCTCGGCATATAGTGCTACCAGTTCATCGGCTTGAACGCTCGCATCGATGGCTATTCGAAGATGATCGAACAACATGTCTTTCTGAATGCAGACGCACGCCGGTTATCGCGCATGCATTCGCCAGTGTGCCTGAACCAACGGCGCACAAATGGCTCATCATCGGGCCGATCACGGCGTCAGCGATTGTCGCTACGATCGGCGATGCAAAACAATTCCAGACCGGACGCGATCTGGCGGCCTAGCTCGGACTAACCCCACTCAACAAGTCCAGCGGTGGCAAGGAACGTCTGGGCAAGTTCACAAAGCAGGGTGATCGCTACATTCGCAAACTGTTGGTCGTAGGCATGACATCGCGCGCAGTGATGGCGAAACGTTCGCCAGATAAGGTCGATCTGTGGACAAAGAGAATTATCGCAGAAAAACCATTCCGATTGGCAACAACCGCCATGGCCAACAAGGCCGCTCGGGCCATCTGGGTGATGCTCGCAAAGAAACAGGAATACCGGCAGCCCGAGTTCTAACCGCGCCGACTGCCCACGAGACGCAAGACGTTGAACTGATGATGCAGAATTAAGTCAAACAAGAGCAAGGACACTCCGGGAACGGCACCGACACTCAGCAGTCGATAAACCGATTGGAACCTCGCTCGCGGATTTCATCAAGGCCAGTGGCGACAATGCCGCCACGCAAACAGGCCGGACAGACGAAGGTACTGACAAAATACCCGCAAACATCACCAAAAGATCTTGCAATGCAGGAGCCACCCACAGATGCCGTTCGCTGCGCCTGCGAGGTATCCTGCAGAACATGCGTCGAACCGAGCTGCGGTGGACTTGGCAACATTTATTGATTTGAACGAAGGCAATGTAAGAAAACGTCTTTCAATCTATCCGCAACAGCTGTCGCCCATCTGAATGGGCGGGCACGATACGGTGGCGAAGGAGCAGTATACGCAGCAGTCACCTTCGAGTGGCTTCAACACTGCCTTGCACGACTTGCATTCGTAGAACCACTGACAAGCGTCAGTCGGCATTTTCTCAGTTTCTTTATGTCCGCATTGAGGACAGGTCAGTGTGCTTTCCCGTATAACGGTTTGTTCTGCCATAGTCTTACATCTGCATGATTAGGTAATCGTTGATCTGGGCCTCGTTGAGCACGATGACCCATGCCAAGCCCGTGATTGCTGTGCTTCCGACAAGCCACCATTTCAGTCGCGCCATCGACCCGCGTCGTTTAGATACCAGCCACGATACAACAACCAGCGCCGTTGAAATGGTCAGCACACAGAAACTCGCCGCGGCAATATTACCGAAAACGGCCAGCCAACTGCCGCCCAACCCCAGTAACATCATAACCATAGGTAAGACGCAGCAAGTCGCCACACCCAGGGCCGACAATGATCCAATGTAACTGAGGCCAAGATATTTATGCAATCCGTTCCTCCGGTGGTCACCGTGGTCTGCGTTGTAGTTATGACTCTTGTCAGTATAACTTCTGTAGTCGCTACAGGTTCAAGGAGGAAAGATTCACATGATTGCGATTGGAGAAGCCTCCCGGCAAAGCGGCGTCGGGATTGAAACGATCCGCTACTATGAACGTGAAGGAATTGTGCCAAAACCCGAGCGGGCTCCCAACAATCGGCGCCTCTACTCAACTCATGACGTTGGCAGACTTCGCTTTCTGAGGAAGTGCCGCGATTTGGGGTTTCCCCTCGCAGAAGCAAAGACACTCCTGGATTTGTCCGAGGGCGGTGGTGAAGACTGCCAAACTGTAAAAGGAATGGCGGAGCTCCATATTTTCAAAGTGCGCGACAAGATAAGCGAGCTTCGACGTTTGGAAGCCGCACTGAATGAACTCACAGCAAACTGTAACGGCGGAAATGTTTCCTGCCCTATGCTCTCTCAACTGCAAACTGCACAAGGCCACCGATAGTTCTTTGGGCGAAATCACCCCGGCGTTACTCATTGGTTTCGCCGAAGTTTCCAAAGCAAGAAAGTACTGAGAGCTAACAGGTTTAACTGCTGCCTCCCCGAAAAGGGGGCAAACGCCCCTGCTGTGATGTCTTTAGCTTGGAGGCGGCCGATCAGGCCGCCTCGTATTGGTTGAACACTTCGTGGGTGCCATCCTTGCGGATTAGGAAGACCGAATAGGCCTCCCGTTCGCTCTCCGGCCCCATGCCGGGTGAGCCGAAGGGCATATCGGGAACGGACAGACCAATCGCATCGGGGCGCTCGGCCAGAAGACGCCGGATATCGGTTGGTGGCACATGGCCTTCGATGACATAGCCCTCGACCAGACCGGTATGGCAGGACGCCATCTCCTCTGGGACACCCTTGGTGGCTTTATATTGAGACAAGGTCTCCCAGGAGGCGTTCTGCACCTCCATCTCGAACCCGTCGCGCTGCATGATGTCGATCCAAGCACCGCAACACCCGCAGTTCGGGTCCTTGAGGACCTCTACCCGCGGCTTTTCAGTTGCCAGAGCCGGCGAGGCCAGAGCGATGCCGGAGGCGCCGAGGCCAGCCAGGAAGAGGCGGCGGTCGAGTGTCGGGGTGGTCATGTCATTTCCTTTCCGTTTTCGGGCCTGCGGTGTGACGACGGTTCTTGTGACCGAAATCGCGGGCAAGTGTCATGATATGTGTCAAGCGAGCGATCACGAGCCGCTCTGCATCTGTTCGCTTTCGGTGCGCACCGCCTGCATGTCGCGGATGCGCTCGGGCCAGGTGGATTTGATATAGGCCAGGATGTCCCAGATCTGCGGGTCGCTCAGGCTGTCGCCGAACCCCGGCATACCGCTGGCGAAACCGGACACGCCGCGGGCTTGCAGCGCCGCTTCACCACCCTGTTTGGTGTAGTCAAACAGCAGCGCATCCCCGTGATGCCAGGTATGGCCGGTTTCGTCATGCGGCGGTGCAGGCATTGTGCCATCCTCATTTGGGTCACGCCAATTGGGCTGCCCTTCCAGTTCAGCGCCATGGCAGGAGGCGCAGAATTCGGCATAGAGCACCGCGCCCTCCTCAATATCGGACGCTTTCGGTTGCAGTGGCGGTCCCGCCTGCGTGCCTGATGGCGCGAGCCATACGACTACAGCACCGGTGACGACAATCCCGGCCAGGACAAATGCAAAGATTGTTCCGATTTTCATTGCCTCATCCCCCTTCATGTTCGTCCATCAGATAGGTCGCGATTGCTGTCCGGTCGGCCTCGGTCAGGAAACTTGTGCCGTAAAGCACGACCTCACCCATGGAACCACCAAAGACGTCCCCTTCGGGTGTGATGCCGGTGCGCAGAGCATAGGCCAGGTTGGCTGCATCCCATCCCTTTTCAGCCAAAGTCAGGTGATCGATGGCTGGTGCTTTCTCTCCGCCGGGCAGCGCATTATTGCCCCGCAAGTGTTCCGTGACGGACTTGCGCGCGCCAACGAGGTTGTGTCCCGTATGGCAGGCCGCGCAATGGCTGGCGCCTTCGACCAGTTCGCGACCGCGGTTCCAGACTTCGTCCTTACCGGCCATCGGCCTCGTTCTTGGAGGTTCCAGATAGGCAGCGCGCCAGAGTTTCAGCCCCCAGCGCTGGTTGAACGGAAAGACCATCTCGGGAGGGCGCGATGGCTTTGCGACCGGTGGCACGGTTTGGAAGGCGACCCAGAGATCGGCAATCTCCTGATCCGAGAAATTGGCATAGAAAGGATAAGGAAAGGCCGGGTAATAGGCGTGCCCTTCGGGCGAAACCCCCTCGCGGACGGCGCGGGCGAACTGTGCCTGGCTCCAGCCTCCGATCCCGTGGTCCGGGTCGGTGGTGAGGTTCGGCGAATACAGCGTGCCAAACGGGGTTTCCAATGCCACACCGCCCGCCAGTGGCGCTCCGCCTTTCGCGAAATCGGTATGACACGCGATGCAGCCGGAGGCGCGGGCCAGATAGGCACCGCGGTTCACATCCCCCTCCAGGGTGTTGGGCGCGAGAGGCCGGCCGATCGGCCAGGCCATCAGGCCGGCAACGCTAACTGCGGCGATAACAGCGCCGACCAGCCCAACGCGATAGAAATTGCGCATCGTCCTGTCTTATTTCTCGACCCGGAAACGTGTATGGCAGGCCGAACAGACCTGTCCCATCATGGCGAGAACCCCGTCGGCGGGCATCTGGGACAGGTCCATCGTGTCGGATCCTGCGGCGCCACCCATCATGGTGCCACCCGTCATCGTGCCGCCCTGACCGCCCATCATATCGCCGACTGCTGGTGCTTCGCCTGCCATCATCAACCCGTTTTCGGAAGCGCTCGCCAATCCGTCCGCCATCACACGCAGCTGATCGGCCAAGGCTGAAAACGCCTCCCAGTCCTGCCAGATCTCTGGCTTCGCCTCGGATGGTGCATCAAGGCTGTCTTCGGGGAACAATTTGGTCAGCGCCTCGCCCGCATGGCGACTGATATCCTCCGACCGTTCACGCACAACGGTTGCATCATAATCGACTTGCCCCCGCATCATCGGCGTCAGCACTTTCATCGCTTCTTTCATCAAGCCCATGCCATCCATGCGTTCTTTGACGACGCCGGTGGCACCGCCATGCGCAAACACCGATTGGCTTGCCACAACCAGAACGGACGCAACCACTGCGCCTAGCAACAGTTTTTCAGTTTTCATCGGATTTTCCTGTCTGAGTTATCTCTTCACGCCAAAGGGCGTGTGCGGATACGGATCAGATCAAGGATTTGGGTGGGGGCGGATCAAAATTCGAAACAACCGGGATACCCTCCGTCGCGCGCGGCAGTCCATACCGTTCACTGCATCCCAATAAATCCGCGTTCAGATTCGACAGTTGGGTGATCGCAGGACCGCTGCAGAACGCTCCACCGTGACAATGGCCCTGATGGTCCTTTGCGGAATGTTCAGCGTGCGTATGAACCTCGACGGAAACCACGGAGGGCTCATGTTTTCCATGGGCCTCAGCGACACCGCCGGACAGAAACAGAGCAGCGGCAAACACGCCGACCGCAACGAGCATCAGCCCGATCCATCTGCGACTGTCCAAAAGCACTGCTCAGCTCATCCCTTTGTCTTGTTTCGGCGCTCTTACCGAGGCGATGATGTTCTCAACCTCCACGCGGGTCAAGTCTTCGACCAGCGGCAACTCGCCGAACCGGCGCTGATGCGCGACTAAGTCTGAATTACGCTCATTTTATTTGGTGCTCGGCTGCCAATACCGCTGATGTTCCCCATTCGCAGGTCGTCGGCTATGCTTCATCCATGTCAAACGTCTCTGAACGAAGGCTGGCCGCTATTCTGGCTGCGGATGTGGCAAACTATTCCAAACTCATGGGAGAGGATGAAGCCGCCACATTGGCCGCGCTGCGTCGTTTTCGAAACGACATTCTTATACCAACAGTTGATGGGTATCACGGCACGGTGATAAAAAGCATGGGAGACGGTTGGTTGGTTGAATTTCCCAGCGTGATCAGTGGTATAGAATGTGCAATGGCTATCCAAAACGGTCTAACCGATAATCCTCAGCTTAAGTTGAGGATGGGATTGCACAGCGGCGATGTTAATTTTGCCGATGAAGACGTTTATGGCGACGGCGTCAACGTGGCCGCACGCCTTCAGAAGCTGGCTGAGCCTGGATCGCTCATGATTTCCGAAACAGCGCGGCGCAGTCTTGATGCCAAGCTTTCAGATCACTTTATCTGCCTTGGTTCTCAGAGACTCAAAAACATCGCAGAGCCTTTGGTCGCTTATGGTTGGGGACTGTCAGCATCGGCCATGCAGAAGTTCCTTTTTGAGGTGCCGGAACGACCTTCGATTGCGGTTTTGGCCTTCGACAATTTGTCCGATGATGAGGATCAGACCTTTTTTGCCGAAGGTATGGCCGAAGATGTCATTTCAGCGCTGTCCAAGTTTCATTGGTTTTTCGTGATTTCTCGAAACTCAAGTTTTCTCTACAAAGGCCGCGCGGTCGGGACGGAGCAAATCGCCCGGGATCTGGGAGTGCAATACGTTCTGGAGGGCAGCGTTCGAAGGGTCGGCAACAGGGTTCGTGTCTCGGCGCAACTGATTGACGCCCTTGCAAACCACTACGTCTGGACCGAGCGATTTGACGGCGTGATTGAAGACATCTTCGATCTGCAGGATGAGATCACGCAAAAAATTGTGGGCGCAGTCGCACCTGAATACCTGTCTGCAGAGATGCAACGCGCACGGCGCAAGGTGGTGCCGCGGATGGACGCCTGGGAACTGACCGCGCGCGCCCATTGGCATATCTCACAATTCACAAAAGCCGACATAGCCGAAGCCCAGAACCTATTGTTGAAAGCTGTCGAATTGGATCCTCAAAGTTCATTCGGGCTGGCAGACTTGTCATTCACTCATCTGATGCAGTGCGTGAACGGCTGGAGTGATGATCCAGACGCTTCGAACGACGAGGCGGTCAACCAGGCGCAACGTGCGGTTTCGATGAACGGTCGCGACGCGTATGCAATGGCCCTACTTGGTGCTGCGGACCTGTTTTCAGGTCATCGTCAGGACGCTGTGCGAAAATTTCAGGACGCCATAGCTCTCAACCCTAATGACCCCCACGCCTACGCTTTGCTTGCCAGATCCCAGATTTACCTGGGCGACAGCAATGAAGCCCTCACCAACATCAAGGCCGCGATCAGGCTCAGCCCGCACGATCCTATGACCGCTTTGTGGTACTCCATTCGCTCACTATGTGGTTTTGTAGCGGGCCGATACGAAGAAGCCATCGAGTGGGCGGAAGCGTCAATCCGCATCCAGCCAAACCGCAGCAGCTCTTATCTGGATCTTGCTGTGAACAATGCCATTTGCGGTAAGTTAGAAGAGGCGAGACAGGCAGTTCTCGACCTAAAGCGTCTTGACCCTGGTGCCTCTCTTCGGTTGGCAGAGCGCACACACCCATTCGCGCGATCGGAGGATCATAAGCGCTATCAACAGGGTTTGCGCGCAGCGGGCTTGAATAGGTGAACGCGGCCCATAGCGGTCACGCGACCTATGTCTCAGATGCTACGGTCGCGACACTCTCCGCTGACATTCGCTGCACCCGCGGGATCAAAGACCTGTCGAACTCATAGGTTGCGCAACAATCTCGACGTATTAGTGACGGCTGTATGAGATCAAGCCGCTTTGCTTACCTACCTTATTTCCCAGCGTTTCTCAGTGCGACCTTCAGACATTTCACTGAGTATTTCAAAAGAAGATTCCGCTCTATAGAGTAACGTGGAATCTTTGCACTTAAGGAGGTTTTTTCTTGATGAAACTTACAAATCTCTTGGCGGCAGCCGCCTTTATTTCATCGTCTGCAATGGCCTTTGCACAGAGCTCTGACCGCCCCAACATCCTCGTCATTTGGGGCGATGATGTCGGAATGTGGAACATCTCCGCTTATCACCGCGGAATGATGTGCTGTGACACGCCCAACATCGATCGCATCGCAGAAGATGGTCTTCTCTTTATGGATCACTATGCCCATGCCTCCTGTACGGCGGGACGCGCAGCGTTCCTTACTGGGCAGTATCCGATCCGAACGGGGTTATCGACCGTCGGCTTGCCGGGCGCGGAACAAGGTCTTCAGCCAGAAGACCCGACTCTGGCTAAAATGCTCAAGCCATTAGGATATCGGACTGGTCAGTTTGGCAAGAACCACCTTGGCGACCGGGACGAACACCTTCCGACAGCGCATGGCTTCGATGAGTTCTTCGGCATTCTGTATCACCTCAATGCCGGTGAATATGTAGAGCAGGCTGACTATCCTACGGAGTTTTTTGAAACGTCACCTTTCGCGCAACGGGGTGTGATCCATTCCTTCGCGGCCGAAGATGGAGGCGAACAGCAGATCGAGGACCTTGGCGACTTTGGAATAGAGCGCCAACGCGTTCTGGATCAGGAAGTGCTTGACGAAAGCACGCGTTTCATTCGCGATGCGGTAGCGGCAGGAGAGCCGTTTTTCGTTTGGCACAACACCACGCGAATGCACTATCGTACCAACCTGAGCGATGAATACGACGGCATTACGGGCACCGGCAACGTATATGCCGACGGTATGGTAGAACTTGACGATGATGTTGGCGCGCTTCTTGAACTTCTTGATGAGTTGGGCGTAGCGGACAATACAGTCGTGATGTTCTCAACTGACAATGGTGCCGCTTCGAACTCCTGGCCCGATGGTGGCAATCATCCGTTCAGAGCCGACAAGGGTGTCGGGGGCTATGAGGGCGGCTTCAAAGTTCCGGCGATGATCAAATGGCCCGGCGTCGTGGAACCTGGAACAACAACGGGCGAACTGGTCGCAATGGAGGATTGGGTTCCCACGATCATGTCGCTTCTCGGCCAACCGAGCCTTGCAGAGGATCTGCTGGACGGAGCTGAAATCAACGGTGTGGAATATCGCGTTCATATTGACGGAGTGGACCAGACGCCTGTGCTCACTGGTGAAGGGCCGTCCAACCGAATGTTCTTCCCGTTTTTCTCGGAGACAACTTTCCATGGCCTTCGATTTGGAGAGTGGAAGTTTCTCTTCACCGAACAGGACAAGTGGTTCAATGGAATCCAGAACCAGTTGGTGACGCCCCTGATCACCCGCCTCGATCTCGATCCCTTCGAGCGGTTCCACGAAACGCGTGGATTCGACGAGTGGCAGGAAAATCGCTCATGGGCGCTGGGTCCAGCTGCGGCAGTCGCTTTGGAGTTCTTTGCATCATTCAAGGAGTATCCACCTCGGCAGGAAAGCTTCGATCTGGACGTCCAAGGCATAATGGATGCCATGATGGATCCGAACGCGCGCTAGCAAGTCGAGAGTGCCGGCCGATTCCGTCCAGCAGGTTAAGCCAAGGTTGGATCGAACAGGGCTCTCTCTGCACTTGACATTTGATCACTCAAGTTCCTTATGAATTGCGAGGCGCAAGCTTGTATTGCCTTCTTTCCGAGACCCACGCGTAAGCGTGGGTTTTCGTGTTTTTGGAGATAAGTTCGACCTACGTAGTATATTTGGATGAGTTCGGGTACGTTGGCCCATACATCAGCCGAACAGATCCGCATCATAATGACAGCCCGGTATTTGGCTTGGCAGGGTTCGCCCTTCCGATAGACCAGGTTCGAGGATTTGGCACATGGTTTTTCCAACGCAAAAGGGAGCTACTTGCCTTCGAAATCGAACGGCAAGGTAGTCACCCAGCGATCTGGAAAAAAAGGGAGAGCCTCTACAGTGTCACCAATGTTACGAAATACCGTGAGCTGCGCCAAAACAAGGTTTTTGTTAGTGATGTTTGTTCTTAAGCTGCGGCGTTCAGCACGATACGCTCAACCTCAGAGACAGGAAACCCGACCAGCCAGTCGTGCCAAGCGCCCATTGTGAGGCCTGTGAATTTACGCAGAGACGCTCAGAGCGCCGAGCAATCTTTGATCTTCGTCTGGTTCAGGCACAGCTTCTGCAACCGTGCCTGCTGCAAGGGCTTAAGCTAAAGTAGGAAGCGTAGTCTTGATGAATGCGCGACGTTTCATGCTGCACCGCAATTCGCGAAGATTTGAGCCAATCGGGCCATTCCCTTCGGTGTAATCTTCATCTGAACCGTGGTGCGCTCCTCGCCGGTTTCCTGAAGCGCGAAGGTGCGAGTTTCGTGCTCGATTTAGCCATGCCTAATCTTCTCGGCGTACCCCTGCCAAATTTAACCCTGAGTGAACACCCATTTGTGGGCAAAAAGCTATTGAAAGAACTGTCTTCAGGTTGTTCGAGAGCTTTTGCAGTGACACACAAAATTTTTGATCCATCTGGCGCCGCATGCGGGCTGCACCCTTGACGGCGAAAGCGTTACTATTTCCCTTTGCGATTGCTGATTTCGGCGATGCGCTTAATCAGGGCAATCATCTCGCTTTCGTGCCGATCTAAACCTAGCGGCAATCATCCTAGTTACGTCCCAAACGTCAAGTCTGCCTCTGTGCCACCTGGCAGTCGGCATAGACTTCGATGCCGCGGCCTTCGGGGCCGTTCAAATAGATCGCTTCGCTGACATCATGATTGGCGGCGCCGATCAGTTCTACGCCCAACCCGGTGATATCTTCGAATACCGCCAGGAGGATGAGTCGTGAATCGGGGCCAAGGCCGCCCTCGCGGATTTCGAAGCCTTCCGAAAAAACCAATTCACGCACTGCAAGACCGGAGTTCTCAGCAAGATCACCTTCGTCATACATTGATCCAATAAGCCGCATGTCCCATTGTCTCTGCCGACCCGAGCTGCCAACTCCTGGCTTTTATTCGATGGCCCCCGATTGCACAGAACTCAAGGCAAGAGGTCCGAGACTTTGCTGAACCCGGTCAGGTCGAAGGAAAAGGATATCGGTTCACCAACCCTGTTTTTACCTTCAACCTTCAACTGGTTCCCGGCGCGCATTTCCGACATCCATTCTGATGACACGGGCGAACGGGCAAAGCAGCCCTGTGCCTCGCAGGTTAGAAACTCCAGCTTTGCGACCTCAGTGCCGTCGACCGTTGCCGTCAACCCTTCGGAAAACAACAGGCCAAAAGGCAGGGTCAGCACGGTCTCGGTTTCGTCCTTACCAGCGGATTTCACAAAGGATATCGCTGTGAGCCGCTGATTGCTCTCCGTTAGAACAATGCCTTGCGTCATTTCACAGATCAGTTCGGTTCCATTAACCTGATTGGTGCAATTGACCGACCACAGCGGCGCCGTGGTATCCTGAGCAGCCAAAGGCTGTACCATCCCCAAAGACACCCCAAAGGCGCATATCCAAGTTCTCATTCTGCTGTCCCTCATTGATTAGAATTGTACACCAAGGCTAAGACCTACCTGCAGGGCCTCGGTCGAGTCTCCGAACATATGGTCAACGCTCAGGTTGATAAAGCTGCTGTCATCCAGCGTAAACAACCCCAGTTGAGCGGAAATCAAACCATGCGCGTCGCCAATATAGCTGGTATTCGCAAACCCTCCGTCTGCGGCACTGGCATCCGCGAACCCGGCAGTCACCGATACGGTATCATCTGACGAGAGGATAGCACCGGCCCGCAGGCTTGCGCGCAGTTTCCGCGAGGCGTTAAAGGTCTGTTCTGTCCCGATCTCCAGTGACGGCACGAGCGAATAGATCATCTCGCTGTCGTCTTGAAGAACAATCCCGGACAGGGTGGCCTGACCATTGCTTTCGGTCGCCAGACGTGTTGCGTCTACGGCGATCTCAGGGCGCAGATAGGAATTGCCACTGGCAAACCTGTGGTCATAGGCAACGCTTAGACGCAGATTCTGGTGGTTCATCTTATGGGTGATCGAACTCACACCCACGGTATTCACAGGAGTGCCGTTGGGCAGCACGCCGCTGACCCCGCCCGAGCGGAGCGTATCATAATCCGACCACCCTGCGGACAGCATGCCCGCAAACTCCCACGGACCGACATACTTGGTCAGCGAGGCACCCAGATTAAACCGATCGCCGGTCGCATTATAGTTTGACCCATCCCGCAGGCTCATCCGGTCGTGACCCACAGCGAACCCGGCATACAGCTCGTCCCCGACCGGCAAACGGACACCGGCGGACAGGTTGGTGCTGTTGATGTCCAGCTCGTCGTAAATGCCGATCTGGTCACGGTCAAAGAAGGACCGACCACCGGTGAACCAAACGCAGTTACGTGGATCATCCCCCGCCCGGTAATCGGTGAAGCGTTCGCAATTGTGAAGCGTATCGGCAAAGACCCTGGTTCCGTGGTAGGCATCCACCGCATCGGCTGCATAATTCGACACCGACAGGCTGTCGATGGCAGCGATGACATCAGCCTCGGACTGCATGTTCCCGACCAGCGCAAGGAATTCGCCCTGCGCGACGGACCCTTGCCCGTTCAGAACCTGATTGATGTAGTCGCCGATGGCGGCCTGATTGGAGTTCATTCCTTGGGTCGAATAGTCCGGAGTGATCACCAGATCAATCGAACTGCCGTCAGATGTCGAGCCGTTCAGGCCGATGGAATAGTCCAGAACCACCGTGTCCTGAATGAACGTCCCTGCATCGAATGCCGTGCCATCAGGATTGATGATCACGAGCGGCAAGGCCCGTTCCAGCCTGTTCAGCATGGGGGTCAGTGTGCCGCCCATAGTGGCGTTGCCTGAGACGTTGACCAGGTCGCTGCGCCCGCCCGAAGCACCTGTAGTCAGGAAATACACGTCGAATGTAGACGCAGCCGTTGCCCCGAAAAACAGGCTTCCGGTCAGGTTGGTGGTCTGGCTGACATTGCCCGCAAATGTAAAGTCGCTGGCCTGCACTGCCGACGTCAGGGCCGTGTTGAGCCCCAGGGTGGCCCCCAGAACAAAATCGCCGTTCACCTGCATGTGCCCGGCAGCACCCAGATTGACCGTATCCAGCGCGTAGAAGGAAGCTCCGTCCTCAACCGTCAGGGCGTTTGTGCCCGCACCCAGGTTCAGGTTGCCCAATGCCGAACCCGCCAACGAGATCTGTTCGTTCCCGTCACCGCCATTCACCAGCTGGTTGTTTCCGGCAATCAGTAGGCTGTTGGCAGACAGGTTCAGCACGTTGTCGGTTCCACCTTCCATAACGATGGATGCGACCGAGTCCGTCTGACCAGTGCCACCCAGCACCACGCCATCCAGCCCAATCGACATCGCTCCGGCACCATCACGTCCTTCGGATTGCGCCAGAACGCCGATACCGCCGTTGCCGACCGACAGGACATTACCGGTCAAGGCCATGTCGATGGAACCACCGGACCCTGCACCGCCTGCAGCTCCGCGGAAGACCGAGTCTACCATGCCGCCACCGCCGCCCAGCGATTGCGCCACGACGCCAATCGCGTTTTCACCAGTCGTTACGATATGACCGGTTTGCGTGAAGTCGATGTCTCCGCCATCACCGCCATTGTTGGTCGACAAATCGACAGTAATCCTGCTTTCTGCCATATCTGTCGAAACCAGACCGCCACCGCCTCCGATACTTTGAAGAACGAAGCCGTGCGAACCTTTGCCGCTGGTGGTCATATCCCCGATATTCGTGAAGCTTACATCGCCACCATCGCCGGTCGATCCATCTTGCGCGCCCAGCGTTACATCCGCTTTGCCGAGACCCGCGATGACAACTTCACCACCACCCGCGCCGATGCTCTGAACACTCTGGCCATAAGACCGGTCGCCGCTGGTGAACACGTCACCATCCAGCGAAAGGGCGATGTTTCCACCATCGTTGTTGAAGCTCGGATCCGAGCCCAGGATCACCGAGGCAGCCTTTTCCGTACCAGCGACGCCCGTGCCGTTGCTGTTCAACACAAGCTTGCCGCCACCGCCGCCAATGGACTGAGTCGCACCAGCCGAGGAGAACGCACCATCCGTGCCGACATCCCCGTTTCGGCTTCCGTTCACATCACCACCACTTGCGTCATTGGTGTTGATCGCACCCAGACGGGCGGAGATGTCAATGCCGTCGCCATCTTCGACATCCACCGTGGTCGTCGAGGTGCCGCCGCCGCCGCCCACGCTCTGTACCATCATGGCCGTCGATCTGTCGTTGGTCGTGGCAATGTTGCCCGTATGCGATTGCGAAACCTGATTGCCAGCAGTGCCGGACACATCATCACCACCCAGCGCGATATCGCTGCTGACGACACTGCCCGTTGCGCCAGAGGTCGTTGCGGTGAAATCGACAGAGGTATCGACGTTGCCGCCGCCTCCATTCACCGATTGCGCGAACACCGCTTCGCTGCCAGCACCATTGACCAGAATGTCGCCGGTTGAATTGACGGTCACGGTACCGACCGACCCGGTCGCCCCTGTGCGGGCGCCCAGCACCTGCGAAATCGTGTAGTCCAGCGCCGAGATCAACGGTGACGAAACCGAATAGCCCGCGTTACCGCCGCCGCCGCCCACGGATTGCGCATAGATGCCATATCCGTTTTCGGCGTTCACGATAATCGTTCCAGTGTGGTTAACCGTTACGTCTCCGCCGTCAGCGCCTGATCCGCCTGATCCGCCAATGGCGATCTTGGAATAGGACTTGCCGGTCATGGTGTTCTTGATGTCATTCACATCCATGGCAACGGCCAAGCCACCATTGCCACCGCCGCCACCCACGGATTGCGCGAAGATACCATAGGCGCTTGCGCCATCTACCTGAATGTCTCCGCTGTTGGTGACGACCACGTTGCCTGCAACGTTACCGCTGCCGCCCGAGCCGCCGATGTTCAGCTGTGCGGTAGGAGAACTGCTGTCGCCGGTCTTCAGCCGCAGCGTTCCGGTGATCGAACTGCCGCCATTGCCGCCGCCGCCGCCGACAGATTGCGCAAAAATACCATGCGCAGCCTCGCCCGAGGTCATGATGGTCCCGGCGTTTGTGACCGATACGGTGCTGCCGATGCCGCCCGTGCCGCCCGATCCACCCAAGCCGAACTGCAATGCCCGCCGCGTGCTGGCCTCGGCGCCGCCATAGCGCCCGTCGACCGAGATGGTCGAGCCACCCGTGCCGCCGCCGCCGCCCACGGATTGCGCAAAGATGCCGTGGCTTTCCTTGCCCGAGGTCAGGATCGTACCATCAACCGTGTTCACAACGGTCACGGTGCTGCCCGCACCACCAGTGCCGCCAGCACCCCCGATCAGAATGGCGTTAGTCGTTGCACCGTCCGAAGACCGGCCCAGAATGATGTTGCGCACCTGCTGCGCGTCACCGCCGCCGCCGCCGATTGATTGTGCGTAGATGCCAGAGGATTTGTCACCCGTGGTCTGAATGAGATCACGGTTCGTAACCGAAACCGCGGCAGAGGTTGCGCCGGTGCCGCCATTACCACCGATGGACAGGGTTGCCGTGTTCCCGATGTCCTTGCGCAGGCTGATGATCCGGTTTTCAACCACACCACCCATGCCACCACCACCACCAACGGACTGCGCAAAGATGCCATGCGACATTGCCCCTTCGGTCGTGATGATCCCGTCACTATCCACGGTCACGGTATCCGAGGTCATGCCGTCTCCGCCCGTACCACCGATATTGATCGACGCAGTCGTACCCACTGTCGATGGGTTAACCACCGCTTTGATGGTGTCGAGGTTCGATTGACCCGCCTGCACCATACCGCCAGTGCCGCCTGCGCCTCCGATGGATTGCGCCAGCAGCCCGTTTGACCTGTCGCCAAAGGTTGCAACCCGCGCCGTGTTGGTGACATCAACCTTGCCGCCAAGGCCCCCGGAGCCGCCACTGCCCCCGATGGACAATGCTATCGACGTGCCCTTGCCAGCCGAGTTGCTGGCCTTGCCGCCGGTACCGCCGCCACCGCCAACGGCCTGAGCAAACACTCCGTGCGCATCTGTGCCCCGCGTGACCACGGTGCCCGTTACTACGGCTGTTACATCACCTGCTTCGCCTCCGGTGCCGCCCTCAAGTCCGACCGACAGGCTGGCTTTGTTGCCTTTGCTATCGCCGGTTTTTGGTGTCCCAATGCTAACCGACGTAGAGGTCGAGTTGCCGCCACCGTTTCCAATCGACTGCGCAAAGAAACCGTAAGAATTGTTGCCCGAGGTGCTGATGATCCCGTTCGAGCTGGCATAGACATCTCCACCGCGCCCTCCGGTGCCGCCGACCCGACCGATCTGAATGTTCACGTTGCCGCCATCCACCGAAGTCGAGGCCGAATTGTAACCGGCATTGCCACCGCCGCCGCCAACTGACTGCGCGAACAAGCCGTGCGAGTTTGCCCCTTGCGTGGTGATGTCGCCGGTGTGGCGCAGATCGACCGCGCCACCATTGCCACCGTTGCCGACACCGCCACCAATGGCCAGTCCAAAGCCTTTGTTGGTCGCGTCCGAGGCCAACTCGTAGGTCATACCGAGGTTCAGCGCAGCGTTACCGCCACCGCCGCCGATGGATTGACCGAAAATGCCATGGCTGCCGTCCTGCTTGGTCAGCACATTGCCAAAGTGGTCGATATCCACCGTACCGCCATCGCCCGCAGTTCCGGCAGAACCGCCAATGGCCACCACAGCCGATACACCAGTTTTATTGCCCGAGGAATCCGCCGGGTTCACCTTGCCTTCCAACTGGTCCAGCACAGCGTTGTAGTTGGCAATCACGGAGTCATCGACACCGGTGTTCGTGGGTGTTTTTCGACCACTGGAATCACCGGTGCCACCGTTGCTCTTGCTACCCGTGGTTTTACTTATGCCGACAACCGCGTTGATTCCGGCATCACCACCACCGCCACCGATGCTGGACGCCTCAATCCCATGCGAGCCGACACCATCCGTCGTGATGGTGCCCGCTGCCGCGACAGCTGTGCCGCGTACTACGGTGACATTGCCCGCGTCACCGCCACCGCCGCCAAAGCCACCGATGCCCATCGCGATGGGTGAGCTATCTTTGGTGCCGACAAAGGTCGCGTTGATCCCACCGGTGCCGCCGCCGCCGCCGATGCTCTGAGCAAAGAGTCCGCGGGCGTGATATCCGTTCGTCGAGATACTGCCAGATTGCGTAACCGAAACATCGCCCGCATCCGCACCGGTCCCGCCATGGCCGCCCAAGCCTCCAACAATGCTAAGGTCGGTTTTACCATCAGAATTGTTGGAATCCCCATAATTCAGTTGCCCGGTCACGTTCAGAGCCCCGTTGCCGCCTCCGCCAGCAATGGACTGGGCGAGAACACCGTGCTTCCAATTGCCTGCAACCAAAACCGAACCGGCATGATCCACGGTCACATTGCCCGAGACGTTGCCGTTACCGCCAAAGCCGCCGACGCCGAATGTCACGGACGGAATCTTTCCGTCCTTACTCAGCGCGATGCCACCCGACACGTTCAGGCCGCCATTACCGCCGCCGCCGCCGATGGATTGCGCCAGCAAACCTGCGGACCCATCCGTGTCCTGCTTGTCTTCATTGAAGACGCCCATATCGATGAAAAGACGTTCCAGCCCGAACTCTGATGTCAGTTCCTGAGTTTGGTCCACAATCGTGTTACCCAGAAAATCGCGCAGCTTGTCTTCGAAAGTCGTTGTATTGGGGATCGAGATATCGTCCGGGTTTGTCGTCACGGTAATATTGGCCTGTGACGTTACAGAAACGTCGCCTGCTTTGCCGCCGTTACCGGCGAACCCGCCAACGCCCACGATCAGAGAGCTGTCGGAAACGATCCCGCCGGATACGTTCATCCCGCCATTGCCGCCACCACCGCCAACGGACTGCGCCAGCAGACCGGATTGTCCGGTTCCATGCGCTCGGATCGAACTACCTGCGCCGATGTTCACATCAACGTTTCCCGCATCGCCGCCGCCGCCGCCAAAGCCACCAACGCCTACGACCACAGCATAGGACTTGCTTTGATCGGTCTGGCCCGCACCGGGTTTGCCGCTGATTGCAAGGCCGCCGGATACATTTGTGCCGCCATTGCCACCGCCGCCGCCCAGCGACTGCGCGATAATACCGCTGGCACCTTTGCTTTGGTCGACCACAAACGTACCGTTGGGTTGCCGCACCATCGGCACTGCTTGCAGGTTTCCGGTGTAGTCCAGATCAACCGCGCTGGCATTGCCGCCCGATCCGCCAAAACCGCCAACGCCTGCCGCGACTGAGAAAATCGTGTTCGACCCCGAGGGTTTGGTCAAAGACAACGCGCCCGAAATGTTTACGCCTCCGGTGCCGCCACCGCCACCAAGGCTTTGGGCGAACAGACCGTGTGACCCGTCACCTGCTGTTACAACGTCGCTTTGAACGTCCAATGTCACCGTTCCGGCATTTCCGCCGCCGCCGCCAAAGCCGCCGAGCCCAAGGCCTACGGCCGCGCCAGATTTGCCGGTCAAATTCACCGCACCCCCAACATTCAGGCCGCCATTACCACCGCCGCCACCAACGGACTGTGCCATGACACCGATACTGTCGACACCTGTCGTGACAATCGAGCTAGTTCCGCTGCTGCCGGTGCTGGATCTCAGCGTACTGATCACATTTCCCGCGTTTCCGGCGCCGCCGCCGAAACCACCAACGCCCAGGCTGATTGCGCCGCCGTTTTGCTGGCTGATGCCCAGAGAGGCCGAGATATTCGTTCCGCCATTGCCGCCGCCACCGCCAAGGTTCTGCGTCAGCACACCCGTGCTGCGGTTGCCGTCGGTCCGGACACCACCCGTGACGGTCGATTGAACCAGCGCACCGGCATCCGCGCCGCCACCGCCGAACCCTCCGACACCAATGCCAACCGCGGCGTTGGCCGAACGCGACAAGGACAGGGCTGCCGAGATGTTTGTGCCACCATTGCCACCGCCGCCGCCAAGGCTCTGCGTCAGAATCCCGACAGAATCGTCGCCTGTCGTGGTGACTGTGCCCGTGACCTGCTGAGTCACGCTCTCTGCCGCGCCGCCGCTGCCGCCAAAGCCACCTACGCCGATCCCAAGAGCGCCGGAATAGTTGCTGGCCACGGAAATTGCACCTGAGATATTGGTGGCACCGTTACCGCCACCGCCGCCAAGGCTTTGCGCTACGATGCCTGCCGAACGTGCGCCAGACGTGCTGATATTGCCTGCAAAAGTATTGCCGACCACGCCGCTGGTTCCGCCGCTGCCCCCGAAACCGCCAACGCCAATCCCCGCAGCACCCGAACCCGTACGCGCAATGCTAAGCGCGCCCGAGATGTTGACACTGCCGTTGCCACCGCCGCCGCCGACGGACTGTACCAGTACACCGGTCGAATTCTCACCGGTCGTGGTGACGTCGCCGTTGACCGAGCCCGTGGCTGCGCTTGCGTTGCCGCCGCTGCCCCCGGACCCGCCGATGCCGACACCGACCGCACCGCCGCCGGTGCCCGAGATGTTGACGGCCGCCGAGACATTCAGCCCTCCGTTACCGCCACCACCTGCAGCGGATTGAACCAGAACACCGCCCGAGTTGTCGCCTGCAGTCGTGACATTGCCGATAATCGTACCGGAGGCCGTGTTCGCGTCTCCACCACTTCCGCCGCTGCCGCCAAGCCCGACAGAAGCACCCCCGCTGCCTTTTCCGGCAACCGTGACCGTGGCCGAAACATTCATGCCACCATTGCCACCGCCCCCGCCAAGGCTCTGCACAATGACGCCGCCGGACTCGTCGCCTTGCGTCGAAACATTGCCGTTCAGAGTGGCCTCGGCCGTACCGCCGTTGCCGCCTGTACCGGACGCACCGCCGAGACCGACAGATGCTCCGCCCGATCCCGTACCTGCCGCAGCAACCGCGACCGAGATGTTCATGCCTCCATTGCCGCCACCGCCGCCAACGGACTGTGACAAAAGACCAGTTGAGGTGTCCCCAAGAGTTACAAGATTGCCGGTTACGTTTGCTGTCACTGCCGAGGCATCTCCGCCGCCGGTGCCGCGACCGCCCAGACCCACTGCAGCCGCACCGGACCCGGTGCCTGCACCGCCGACCGAGGCTGAGACGTTGAACCCACCATTGCCACCGCCGCCGCCAATGGATTGAGCGACAACCGCGTTGGATTGCGCGCCTTCGGTTCGAACGTTGTTCGCAACTGTCAGGCCGACGATTCCACCATTGCCGCCACTACCACCGGACCCGCCTAGGCCTACGCTGATCGCGCCAGACCCGGTACCTGCGCCCGCAAGCGCTGGAGATACGTTAAAGCCGCCATTGCCACCACCGCCACCGACGGATTGCGCCAGAATGCCGACTGAGGCATCGCCTTTGGTCACCACATCCGCCGTTGTGTCGGCCGTGACCCGGCTGCCATTCCCAGCTCCGGCACCCGAGCCACCAAGACCGACGGACACCGAACCGGCCCCCGTGCCTGCACCCGATACCGTGGGCGAGACGTTGAAGCCTCCGTTGCCGCCTCCGCCACCAAGCGACTGCGCTACAAATCCGCTTGATGCGAAGCCATCGGTCAGAATAGTCCCGTTCGACGTCAACGTGACATTCCCACCATTGCCACCTGTGTCGCCCTTGCCGCCAAGACCGACACTGACTGCACCGCTGGCCGTACCCGCCCCCGACAGAACCGGGGCCACGTTAAATCCACCATTGCCGCCGCCGCCGCCAATGGACTGAGCAACCACACCTGAGGAGCTGTCGCCACGGGTTTCAACGGCATTGTTGGATGTTGCGACAACAGTGTTGCCGTCTCCACCACCTGCGCCGTCTCCACCCAGACCGACGGATACGCCGCCACCGGCAACGCCAGAACCCTGGACCGCCGCGCTGACGTTGAACCCACCATTGCCGCCACCACCGCCGATGGATTGCGCCAGAAACGCCGTGGCCGAGTCACCCTGGGTCAGGATCGTCCCGTTCGAGGTCAGAGTAACAGCACCGCCGTTGCCGCCGCCCGCGCCGGTGCCGCCCAACCCGACGCTGACTGCACCGCTGGCCGTACCCGCCCCCGCTCCGGCACCGGAAATGTTAAAGCCTCCATTACCGCCGCCGCCTCCGATGGATTGCGCGACCACACCCGAGGACCGATCCCCAGCCGTTACAATGGAATTGGTTGTTGTCAAATTGACCGAACCGCCAGTAGCCCCGGTGCCACCGTCACCGCCCAGACCAACCGAGACCGCGCCGCTGGCAACGCCCGCACCCGCCACTGAGGCACTGACGTTGAAACCGCCGTTGCCACCGCCGCCGCCAACGGATTGCGCCAGAACCGCCGTAGAATCCGCTCCGCCTGTGCCGACAGTGCCGGTCACACGGCCAGTGACCGATTTCCCGATCCCGCCGCCATTGCCGCCGCCGCCAAGACCGACCATAACAGCTCCGCCACCGGCACCGGCACCGGCGATCCCGGCTGTGATGTTGAAACCACCATTCCCACCGCCGCCGCCGATGGATTGGAACACAATACCGCTTGAATTGTCGGACAGTGTCGTGACGTTGCCGGCTACCTGGCCATCTACAATGCCACCGTCACCTCCCGAGGCTCCGTCGCCCCCCAGACCGACTCCAATCGAACCGGCCCCGGCTCCGCCAGCCGCAACGCCTGCCGTTACGTTAAAGCCCCCGTTACCGCCGCCACCGCCGACAGATTGGATCACAACGCCAGTGGAGCGCAGCCCCTCGGTTCGGACATCGCCATTGACGCGGACGCCAGTGACAGTGCCACCTGCACCACCGCTGCCACCCTTACCGCCGAGGCCCACATCGACTGTTCCGGCGCCTGCACCGCCCGCAGCCAGCCCGGCCGCGACGCTGAAACCACCGTTGCCACCGCCGCCACCGATGGACTGCACGACAACAGCACCGGAATCGTCGCCTCGTGTCGTTACATTTGCGTCGACCCGTGCCGTAACAGTTCCACCTATTCCGCCGCCGCCAGCCTTACCGCCAAGACCGACGCTGACAGATCCGGCAGCTGCACCACCGATATCGGCGCTGGCACCGACCGCATAGCCGCCGTTGCCGCCACCGCCGCCAACAGATTGCGCAACCACACCACTGGAAAAGGCCCCGCTTGTGTCAATTGAAGTTCCACCCGCGACCAGAGTGACATTGCCTCCGGTTCCGGCTCCGCCGCCATCACCGCCAACGCTCACATTGATCCCAACCGCAGCCCCGCCGCTTGCGCTGATCCCGGCTGCGATGCTGCCGCCACCATTACCGCCGCCGCCACCAACGGATTGCGCGATGATAGCGCTTGAGTTCGTGCCCGTTGTCGTCACGTCCGCATTGGTGGAAACCCGCACGATCCCACCGTTTCCGGCGCTGCCCGCCTTCCCGCCGATTCCAACGGAAACATTACCGGAAAACAATGCCGAAGCGCCGCCCGTTGCAGCCACGGCCAGACCACCGTTGCCGCCGCCACCGCCCACGGACTGGAACAACATGCCCGTTGACCGGTTGCCGGTCGTGACGACCGTACCGTCAAACCCTGCAGCAGTGGCCACACCGCTGCTGTTGAACTGACCAACTGTGACGTTTCCGCCTTTGCCGCCGGTGCTGCCGTCGCCACCAACGCCCACGGCCAGAGAGCCGGAGACCGGGCCGCCCGATACCGCAACTGAGACGGCATATCCGCCATTGCCGCCGCCGCCGCCGACCGATTGCAGCAGGACACCGGTGGAGTCGTCCCCCCCGGTCTGCACCGAGGCTGAACCGCTGCCGCTGAGCGTTACGTTACCGCCGTCGCCACCACTGCCCGCCGATCCGCCGACTGAGACGGAAGCCGCGCCAAAGGCACCCACAGCGACCGAAACGGCCCCGCCGCCATTGCCGCCGCCGCCGCCAACGGATTGCGCGAACACGCCTGTAGATCGGTCGCCGGATGTCTGGATCGCAGATGGCTGGCTGCTATCTGTGTTCGAAAGCGTGACATTCACATCACCGCCTTTGCCGCCAGCGCCGCCATCCCCGCCGATGGCCACCCCTACAAAGGCTCCGACCGCTCCGGACGAGCCGCCATTGCCGCCGCCGCCACCGATGGACTGAGCCAGAATGCCCATCGCATCATCACCGCCGGTGGTGATGATGCCATCATTTACAATGGTAACCGTCGATCCGCTGCCGCCGCCGCTGCCGTTGCCTCCAACGGACACCATGCCACCAGACGAACCACCATCACCGCCACCGCCGCCAATGGACTGTGCAATGATACCACGGGCGCCGTCCCCTTGAGTCACGATGCGACCATAGTTGCTGACGCTGACTGCCGCACCTGTGCCGCCTCGGGACCCGGTGCCTCCGATTGCGACCAGACCGTAGGAATTCGCGCCGGTGCCTCCACTGCCACCAATGGATTGCGCCATCACCCCATCAGCCCCGGTCCCCAGGGTCAGAATGCTGCCCGAACCCTGCACGGCCACGTTGACCTCTCTGCCGCTGCCGCCGTTCGAACCGACCCCACCCAAAGACAGAGACACCAGTCCACCCGCAGTTCCGCCCGAACCGCCTCCACCACCGATCGACTGGGCGACAATCCCGCGGGCATAGGTCCCACGTGTTTCGATGGCCCCTCCATGCGAGACCGAGACCTGACCGCCATTACCGCCATTATCCGCGCCGCCGATAAGGGAAACCAGAAGGTTGCCACTTGTCCCGGCAGAACCGCCAGACCCACCTATGGACTGGGCATAAATCCCGTTTGCGTAATCACCCGTAGTCAGGATGCTGCCCGTTGATGTCGTGTTGACAACAACCGTTCCGCCACTTCCGCCATAGCCGCCGCTGCCAGAGGATCCGACCAATCCCCATTGCGAGCCGCCGTTGCCGCCATTGTTTGAAACGCTCAGCGCGTAGATTCCGTCTGCCGACGCCCCGCTGGTCGAAATCGACCCCCTCTGGGTGACAGTTACGTTGCCGCCATCGGCCGAATGCCCCCCGGTACCGCCGCCTGGAGCCGCAAAGCCACTGCCGCCGTTGCCGGCCTTTCCGCTGCGACTGAACGCAAAAATGCCGTCATTGCCGGTGCCCGAGGTCTGGATCGTACTGCTGGCGTTTTGCGTAGCATTGACCGTCCCACCTTTGCCGCCGTCACCGCCATCGCGCCCATCCCAGAAACTCAGATACGAGTCTCCGCCATTGCCACCGTCACCGCCAACGCTGCCTACCTCCCAACCGACATTGCTGGTGGCGTTGACATTGCTGCTAAGCGACTTTGTTTGCGTCGGCCCGGTCGCCCCATCGCCACCCGAACTTGGTGGAACGAACAGCGCGCCATCGCGTCCGTTGCCGCCGTCCTGACCGTAAACAACCTGGCTCACACCGTTGGGACCCGAGACATTCACAGGTGGCGTGACCGCGCCCGGAGTACCCGAACTGTTGAAGTTGCTGTTGTACTGAGAAAGCGTCAACTGTGTCGACAGACTGGACGTGCCAGTCGCCCCAGAGTTGCTGATTTGAGCCGTCGTTCCGCTTACCGAAACAATGCTAAAGGCAAGCGGCGGATTGTCTGAGTTGTAAATCGTGTCGCCCGCGCTTTTGACGAGGAACACATAACCATCGGCAGTTTCCACAAAGGCGGTTGTCCCGGCTGTCGGTGTCGAAGCCGGGTCGACAATCAGTGCACTGACGGTGGTATCCAAGCCTGTCACAGGGTTCGTCACTGTGTCGCCGACTTTGGATGCAGCTGTAGGAGCGGCGATCAAAGGTGTTGAAATCAAAATTAAAAATGAAACTGACAGCAACAGGTTTGATATAATTTTCACGCCCGAACCTCGCAACCGACTCTACAAAAAGGCATGGAAGAAGGGTGCAGTCCCGAAGCACTGCGGCCTGCAATTCGAGGCTTCCCCATCACCACTTCGGGCAGCATACGGGCAATTTGAGTAAGATTAATGTGACTTAGTTCACGCTATTGTGTGTTTGACGTCACCCATTGCCCAAATGCAACAATTAAGTGTCATCACGATACATGATGGCAAACTTGAATCGCAAAGCCTTCGAAAACAAAGCTGCCTTCAACCCTCACTTTCTACAAAAGGTTGTTCAAGAATCGAACAATCCTGTCCGAGTGTTTCATCAAGGATTAGTGGAAAGGCGACGATATAGACACTCAGGTCAAAGTCTCCGGATAACCTGATAGAGATCACTGCTTTATCAAACGGTGAGTTTGGCACATCTGCGGGTTTTATTGCCTCGATTCAAACCTACGGCCTGGGCAGGTCATGTTTACTCAATGCAATTGAAAGACAGTATCCGGAAGGGCTGCATATCAGCGCCACATGTCAGAAACCTGTAAATCCTTGGCCAGTATATCGCTTGGCTGTCTTGCGTTTCGTTCCTTCGGAAAACCACTGAACACTTGTTCGCTCAAAGCGAGCGCTGGAACGGCCCAGGCCGGCTGTCGGATCCAACGATTGCCCCAGTGCCAAACGTTCAGTTTTCCAGAAATTGACAATTTTGTTGCCGAAACCGGTTTCGGATTCCATAGCTGAACACCGTGGGGCCTTCCGCGAAAATCAAAAGTACCAATAGCGGGATATGTGCCTGAATCTGCATGTATTCGTGATAATTTACTGCATACCACTAGGTCAGCGGGGTGGCTATGACGGCAAGCTCGACATCATTTTCAGCTATTGCTTCCTTGATCTGGCCTAGGCGGTAAAAGTTCAACCTAGTCCAATCGATCTCGGCGGCATGAGCAAGGCTTTTGAAAACTCTGAGGAAGGCCCGGACAAATTTACCTCAGCGCTTCTTATTGGTTGCCGCAACAACGTGCACGCATCTATTCAGATGACACCACCGCGTCAGACATATCTGTTCATCAACAAGGGAACTGTAGATATACAGCATTTTGATTTCAGCAATGACCTCGTCTTGTCTGACGTCAGCGCCTGCCGGACAGCTTTAGGGGTTTGAACAACGGAGGATTTCTGATTCATCGAAGCTATGTGGAGCGAAGATGAACAAGAAATCCGGAACATCGATGGACGTGGCTGACAAGTTGGTCAGAGGCATCAAACGTAAAGCCCAAGAGCATTACTCTGCCGAAGAAAAGATCAGGATTGTTCTGGCGGGCCTACGTGGTGAGGATAACATTGCCGCGCTGTGCCGCCGCGAGGGTATAGCCGAGAGCTTGTATTATTCGTGATCGAAGGAGTTCCTAGAAGCTGGGAAGAACCGTCTGGCGGATGACACAGCCGGTCAGGCAACGGCACCCGAGGTCAGGGAATTGCGATACGCGACGTTCAATACTCTTCTATACGTTTGAATTCTGAATCGATCACACCGAAAGACAAGACTGCTGACACATGCTGATTGGTCTCGGTCGACTTGTCTGCGTCACGGTAAAGGAAATGGCATTGTTCCCTCCCCTGATGGACCGAAGGAAGCCTCTGACAAATGGAGTTGTCTTTGATTCTCCAGGTCCCGTTGAGGGGGATACCATTCATCCAGCCGAACTCCATCGCGACCGTTCCGTCAGCTCTTCGATCTTCTGAATAAGGCGCTCCAAATGGGCCTGTCGTAAACTGTTCTTCGAACTGGTCGGAGTACAACACCAGCAGATCATCATGCCCAATACGATCCCCTTCGCGCCCCTTGTCGAAGCTGTAAGGCCATTCGGGCAATCCGGACGCCAACATGGCTTCGGAAAAGATCCTGAAAACACTAGGATCATCATAAATTTCAAACCATGGCTTCATCCACATCAAGTTCAGCCATACGTTATTGGTCAGAAAGCGTTGGATATATTCACGCGCCTTTTCGCCATCGCCTTCCCGGTAATAGGCTTCCGCCAAAATTCGAAAATGTTGTTCACGCAGTTCGTTTTCCGGAATGCTAAGCAACAATGAAAGCGCCTTCTCGCTGTTACCCGCCCTGAGATAGTTCCAGGCCAAATCTCCTTTTTCACCCGAACTGAGCCGCGCGGACAGCGCTTCATATTGTTTGAACGCCTCGATGGCCTGTTGGTAATCGCCGACCGCATTCAAAGTGAGACCGTGCACAAACCTAAGGCCTGGTTCGCTTGGGTAGTTGAATACAGCCGCTCTCGCTGCGGACAGCGCGCGATCCCTCTGGAGTTGTTGCAACAGCAATCTTACCTGCAACCCAAGAGCTACTGAATTTGAAGGATCGGCGCTGAGCACATCTCGGACAATAGTTCTTGCATCATCCAGCGCGTCCAGCGTGAAGCGTATCGTGTTGAAGCTTCCTTGCCAGATTTGAAAGTTAGCTTCTGCAAATCCGAGTTTAGCTTCGGTAAAGCTGGGATCCAGCGCGATTGCCTTCTCGTATAGCGGCAGGGCCTTACCGATATCTGTGAAATCTTTGCTGTGAAGCAGTCTTTCGGCATTTGCAAAGGCAAGGAACGCGTTTGCGTCATTTGTGGGAGTTTCTTCAAAAATGCGTCGTTCAACCGGGTTTAGTTTGAGCTTCAATGCACCGGCTGCCTTGAGTTTCAGCTCGCCAACGAGATCGAACAGCTGAGCTTCTTCCCCTACGGCGGTCTGTTGCCAGATGACGCCGTCACCGCTCCTTGTTGCATCTCTGAGACGCGCACGGATTTCGATATCGCCTTCGTGTGTTCTGATTGACCCATCAAGAACATATCTGACATCAAGGTCACGTTTCAGGTCCAGTAACGTGACAGCGATACCTTTGTGCTCCATCGACGTACTGTGCGGCGCGGAAGGCAACTGTCTGAGCCTGCCGTAGGATCGAAGAAACAACTCTGTCACGACATCCGATGGGACCTTGTCAGAGCTAGTTTCGGCCGTAAACGGTACGATCAGAATTCCATCGTCCGGATCGCCGAAACTCGGAGTCCAAATTGAAAGGAAGAGGACACTCAAGCCCACAAAAAGAACAGTTGCTGCTGCAACCAGTGGATTTCTGACGCGGCTGGAGATCAGGCGGGCATCGGCAATAATTTTACCGGCGTCACCCGGATCAAGAAGCACTTTGAATGCTTGTATCGGCTCCGAAAGGTTCTTGACCTTGTTGGGCCCCACGTCGGCAAAGCCAAGATCCAACTTGCCTTTAACGCTTTTGAAGACTGTGTCCGAGATCATTATTCCATTGGGTTCAGCCAATCCTTCCAGGCGGGAAGCAATGTTCACGCCCTCGCCGAAAATGTCGTCTTCCTCGACGAGGACGTCGCCGAGATTGATCCCAATACGATAAGAAATTCGTTTGTCCGCATCCTGATCACGTTCGTGAATGATCACAGCGCGCTGCACAGACGCAGCCCACGAAACCGCGTTGACTGCACTGGCGAACTCAATCAGCGCGCCGTCTCCGGTGGTTTTTACGATCCGACCGTCAAATTCGATGACCTTGGGGTTAACTATCTGATCTTGGACCGTTCTTTGCCGAGCTAGGGTTCCGGTCTCGTCCAACTCCATAAGTCGGCTGTAGCCTACCATGTCGGAAGCCACTATTGCGGAAAGTCTTCTAACTTCATTTGACAAGGACACCTCCAGCCCATTGCAAACTTAGTGTAATGGCATTTTGGTCCGTTGTCCTATCCCGATAAGTTAGGATGAGAAGTCCGCAAAACACGAACAAACGCTGATGCAACTTTCGTGTGCGGCTGTGGTAAGTACATTGAACATCTCAGTTGAACTCTTTTTTTTCGGTCAACTGGTTCGCATTTCAGGGATCGAGAGCCTTCGTCGCCAATGTCCGGACTGGGCTGAAAAAGCTACTAGGCCACAGCTGTGAAATGCAGGATTGAAGTTTGTCGCGATTGTTGCCGGGGTCTGTGTCTTGTGGCGACACCTCCAAAGCGAAACTCGAAAAACCGTTCATTATTTAGTATCAGGCACACCCAATTTTCGCAGATCTTCTACCCACCGATTGAGATACGCGTCGCTCTCGAATGGTGCGTTCATTGCCTCTTGGATCGTGAATTCGGGATTGGCTCTTAAAAATTCATCGATAACGGCCTGCGCATCACTGGGAAGACCAAGGCGTAAAAGAATTGGCGCGTAGGTGCGCTTCAAGCCGTCGGGTATTTCGTTCATCTGTTCAATTGAAGCCTTTGCATCTTCATACTTCCCAGCGAAGTACTGAGCCCAACCCAAATTCCAAAGATACCAGTCTTGGTGATGTGGGTTCAGCCGGATCGCCAGTTTCATGCGCTCAACGGCCTCAGGTGCCTTGCCGCCATAGACGAGCGGGTCGATGGAATCTGCCAAAACGGATGCCGAATTTGGATTCAGAGAAATTGCTTTGTCGTAAAGCGAAGCAGCCCGCTCAAGGTTACCGCTCTGAGTAGTTGCATTGGCTAAGACCCAATGACCCTTGAAATTGAAGGGTTCCAATTCAATGGCTTTCCGCGCCATCTCAAATGCGCGCTCCAGTGATTCCTCGCGCGTTAAAGAGTTGGTCCATCCCCAACGATACCCGTTTATATGTGCCCAAGCGTTTTCGACATACGCCCCGGCATAGTTCGGATCGAGAGCAATTGCTTTTGCGCTTAGCTCTTCTGCCTTGATGTTTCCTTCTTTCGTGAAGGTAAACCATTCCTCCTGCGCGCGTTTACGCAATTCGTAGGCGCCAAGACTATCAGTAGGCTGATGCTTGAGACGGCTGTACTCCGCCAGATCGATATTCGTGGAGAGAAGCGAAGCTATGGTTCGCGTTATCTCATCCTGTACTGAAAATATGTCCTGTAGGTCTCGGTCATAGCTGTCTGCCCAGATGTTCTGGCCCGTCGTCGCATCAATGAGTTGGGACGTCACGCGCAAGCGCTCACCGGCAGTTTGAACGCTCCCCTCAACGATGTAGCGAACACCCAATTCCTCTGACACTTTTTGTATATCTGACGGAGTGTCCTTGTACGAAAACGTCGAGTTTCGGGCGACCACGAAAAAGTCTGCAAAACGGGACAAGGCGGTCAGGATGTTCTCACTCAGCCCGTCGCTGAGGTAATCTTGTCTCGGGTCGTTGTTGAGATTGTCGAACGCCATGACCGCGATGGAGGGTTTGCCAGACAGGGCCGCGGCTTGTTCATCCAAGTCCGGAGATATCACCACGGACCAAGGTTGCAGCCATGCGGCGGCAACTAACGCCAGGATAATTGCGATGCAACTTACCATGATCAGGCGAGTTTTCGTTGGTTTATTCGCAAGTGGCACGACAGGAGAAACGATAGCTTTTGCCTTGTCGTCCATTTTTAGGCTGTACACGTGAACGGGGTCGGAGATGTTCTTAACCTCTCGCATCCCCAAATCTTCGATGTTGAGATCGAGCTTGGTATGGATCTGTTCGAAAACACTAGCCGACATGTAAATGCCATCTGGGACGGCCAGGCTTTCAATGCGTGCAGCGACATTTACACCATCCCCGTAAATGTCATCCTGATCTACGACGATATCGCCAACATTGAGGCCGATCCGGTATCGCACCTGCGAATCTTGCGGCAGGTCCGCGTTAGCGACCACTATATTGTGCTGCATGTCCACCGCACATCGAACGGCCTCAACCGCGCTTGCAAACTCAAGGAGCAAACCGTCGCCCATCAACTTAACGATGCGCCCATGTCGTGAAGCGACAATTGGTTCAAAAAACTGCTCGCGATGGGCTTTGACCCTTGCAAGCGTGCCGGCCTCGTCATTTCGAATAAGACGGCTATAGCCAACCACATCGGCGGCAAGTATCGCTGCTAGACGTCTTTCCAAAGACTGAACTCCCACAGTGGGCATTACGCTAAACGCAAAATTGCATCTAGGCCAGACGCGCTGGCCGAAAACGCAATCTCAAAAAAGCGATTGTTCAGTCATTTTTTAGGCCGCCGGCAGCAAAGCCGTGCCTGACAACGAAGTGCAGTTGTTCATTGAATGTCCGCTAGGGGCTGTCTACGGATCAGTGCGAACGCCGCATCCCCCCGGTCATGACCGGTTTGGGCTCAAATGTACAACCCTGCTGGTCGTAATGAACACCTTGAGTGAGCACAAACGCCCGCAATGTAGAGTGTAGTCATCCTGTCCTTGGAGCATAGTTACGCCACAACAGTTTATCTAATCCGTAACTCTTCCAGCAATGTCTTGTTGCGGCAATAATTTGGGGTTTTTGTAGCTCCGGCACGATTGTTGGCCAACCAAGTTTCACACGCAGTTTTTTCTGGGCACTCGCAGCAACGGAATGCGGCATCGTGTCGTTGGAAGTTGTGAATTTTTTCTTCCTTCACAGCCTGCTCCAAGCATACATCAAGAGCTTTAGCCATTGCAGACAACTGATCTGGTTGACGCATGCTATTGGTTATGACGGGCATACTGGCCTCCTTAGAATGTGTGATGAGCTTTTCTGAATTGAATTGTTTTCAACGAGGCAGACACAAAATCTCTGGGCAGGCCATGATTCAGGTCAATCTGCACAATACGGACCTATGAGCCGTTTCAATGGTCCACTCGGCAGATCTCAGAGTGAATATTGGCGGCAGTCGCGATCTATGTATCTGGGAGCCGCAAAGCGGCCCCCAAACCGAAGCCTGTCCTGATCACCCTTCAACAGGTGCAAAATGGGCGCGGAAAAAGCGCAGATACTCCGGCTCATAGGTGAACTTGAGCCCGCGAATCTCGTCCGCCTTTTCCATGACCCGTTCAACGCTTTCCGCAACCACATCCATATGCGCCTGGGTGTAGACGCGACGCGGCAAAGTCAGACGTACCAGTTCAAGTTTCGGCATGAAGTTCTCGCCCGTGTCCTTGTTGCGCCCGGCCGAGACAACGCCCCGTTCCATGACCCGCACGCCTGCGTCAACATACAGGGCCGCAGCCAACGCCTGCGCAGGAAACTGATCTTGCGAGATATGGGGCAGGATTGCGCGCGCATCGAGGAAAATCGCGTGCCCGCCGATCGGGTTCACGATCGGCACTCCCATCGCCTTGAGCTTGTTGCCGAGATACTCAACTTGCCCAACCCGGGCGTTGATGTGATCGTCCTGCACGCTTTCCTCTATGCCGATTGCCAAAGCTTCCATGTCGCGCCCGGCCATGCCGCCATAAGTGTGGAGACCTTCGTAGACCACAACGAGATTGCACGCCTTCTCATAGAGTTCCGAATCGTTCATTGCCAGGAACCCGCCGATATTGACCAGCGCATCCTTTTTCGAGGACATCGTGGCCGCATCTGTCAACGCGCAGATCTCGAATATGATTTCCCGAATGGACTTTTCGCCGTACCCGTCTTCGCGACGCTTGATGAAATAGGCATTCTCGGCGACCCGGGTCATGTCATGGACCAACAGCACATCGTGTTTGTCGCACCATGTGCGCAGTTCACGCAGGTTGGCCATCGAGATTGGCTGACCGCCTGCCATGTTCACGCAGGTTGCGACACAGACATAAGGGATTTTGTTTGCGCCAACCTCGTCCACCAGGGCGTTAAGCTTGGCCAGGTCAATGTTGCCCTTGAATGGGTGGAGCTATGTGGGGTCGTGCGCTTCATCTATGATTACATCGACAAAAGTGGCCCCTGCCAGTTCCTGGTGCAGGCGCGTGGTCGTGAAATACATGTTTCCGGGCACGTAATCGCCGTCTGAAATCAGAATCTGCGACAGGATGTTTTCCGCACCACGCCCCTGATGAGTCGGGACGGTGTGCTTGTAGGAATAGTACGTCTCGACCGTGTCTCGCATCCGATAGAAATTAGCGCTGCCGGCGTAGGCTTCATCGCCCGCCATCATACCGGACCACTGCCGATCGGACATTGCGCCGCAGCCGGAATCAGTTAGCAGGTCAATGTACACATCCTCGGACTTCAGCAAAAAAGTGTTGTAGCCTGCCACAGCGATTGCGGCTTTCCGCTCAGCTTCAGTAGTCATCTTCAGCGGTTCGACCATCTTGATTTTGTATGGCTCGGCCCAGCTTCGGTTTTGCAAAGTCATTTTTTGGCTCCTTCGTTCAACGACACTAAAGTGGGTTTTCGCGTGGAGCGTTGAGGGTGCGCCACGGATTGCCCGTGGCATTTCATCCCTCCGTACCAGAACTCGCTGTCTGGTCTGAGTGGCCGAGTCGAACGCTATTTGCGGGTCATGAGATACTCAACCAAGAAATGAAGCTGATACGTTACGTCGCAGGAAGACGGCTTTGGGCAATCTGCGAATTAGCCGCGCCGTCACCTTGAGCTAGAAGAACGGTGGTTTTTTAAGGCGATCATAGTTGATGCAACCTACTTCAAGGCGCATCGTACAGCATCCAGCCTGGCGGTGAAAATGGGGTGTGGTCGTCTGATCGGGCGCACCAAGGGCGGTATGACGACAACGCGGGATGCGGTTTGTGACAGCTTGGGACGCCATTTGATCTTGTTCGTCACTGCCGGTCAGGTCAGCAACTACATTGATGCCAGAGCGTTGGGCAGCAGCCTGCCGAATGTCGAATGATTGCTCGGTGATCGCGGCTAAGACGCTGATTGGTTCAGAGAAGCGTTGCAAGACAAGGGGTAACCGCCAGCATCCCTAGTCGATACAGTGCAAGGCAACAGTCCGATACGGCAAGCGCCGCTACAACCGACGCATCAGAATTGAAATCATGTTCGGCAGGTTCTTTGACTGCAGACGTGTTGCCACCCGCTACGACAGGTATCCAAAGGTCTTGCTGTCAGCCATCGCTCTCGCAGAACTCGTCATCCAGTGGTCATGTGTCCCGAACCTGGTAACTGCGTTCTTCGCAGCGGCCGAGAAGTACAGATGCCAGGGAACCCAACGGCGCAGTTAGAAATTCGTACTGACCAATTGCCGCATTGTTCAAGCGGCGACGTCCAGAATTGTCGTATTATAGTTTTCGCAAATAGGCCCAAGAAACATATCCCTTGAGCTTGCGCGCTCGATCCAAAGAAACCAGGCACCAACGGGTGCCACCGGTTTGTTCGCAATTGTGAACCCGCAAGGAGGTTCCATTCGGAAGGCCAACGATCACAATAAAACCTGTTCCTGGCCCAGCACGCATTTTCAGCATGTCACCCTCTTCGACGCCAAAAACCTCGAATCGTCCAAGTGAGGCGGCTTTTGCTGGTTCAGCGTTCATAGACATCCCAAGAATAAATGCCGCTATTGCGATGAAGATTATGTTACGCATCGGGTTAATCACCTCTTTTCCTCTGTGCATCCCGGACCAGTGCGGCGAGGCGATAAAACCCATGCGCCATTTTGGTATAAGGAGTAAGTATAAAGAACGTCAGAACAGATCCCAAATGGATTGCCAAAAGTGCGGGCATCAATGAGGTGGAGCCGAGCGCATAGAGCATGAGGCCACTGAAGCCAACAAAACCCAGCAGCAGGATGAAGTTCATTTCACCTCCCCATGCAGAGTGGTCGCCGAGATCACGGTCTGACTTTTGCTTCAGCAGCGCCATCCATCCGCAACCCACAGTCAGCAGAATGCCTCCGGTCATCCCGAACAACTTTGGCGCAGACCAAAACCCATAAGGTGCGTGCAGCTTAAACCCGTAATGCATGACAGTTGCGATAGATGTAGAAGCAAAGCACAGCAGGAAACCGTACATGATGGCCTGATGAATGTGGCGGCGTGTCTGGCTGAACCGGTCTTCGTCCTCGAAATTGCATCCCTCGCCGTGCCCAGCTGCAAGATCCTGCATTTTGCCGACCCGCTTGAACGCCGTTGTCAGATCGGCCATTTGAATGGGGTGGCCCCCAACCGCGTTCCAATAGCGTCTCAAGCTTATGGCTATGCTGAAAAGCGGCAGCAAGAAAGCAGGCGTGAAGATTGCGACCATCGCATTATGGGACAGGACGGCATAAAACCCCTCCCCTCCGCTTGATCCAATGGCGCGAATGACCCAAAAAAACAGCGCGAATCCAATCGCAAGCGCCAAGGCAATGGCTCCGCCATGCGTGTGGAACCGACGCGCCAGTGGTTGCGGCCAGGCGAAGCTCTCCCAACTGTCCCTGCGCACTTCGGCCAACGCTTTCGGCAGGTTCAGGTCAAACTCATGCGGCGCGGTATACTGACAGGCATAATAACAGCCCCGGCAGTTGTGGCAGAGGTTGGCCAGGTGAGTAATGTCCCCATCCGAGAATGCGCGTTGGGCGTGCAACGATGGAAAGACCGAGCAATAGCCTTCACAATATCTGCAAGCGTTGCAAATTTCGGCTTGTCGGCGGGCTTCTTGAATCAATTCAGTTTGCATAAGCGGCGGCCTCATGACCTGCGATGCGTCCAAAGACGGTCCCTATGGTCATGCCAAACCCAGCCAGATAACCCTGCCCCAAGATCGACCCGGCCATGGTTTCCCCCGCAGCCCAAAGGTTCTGGATCTTGCCGTTTGGCGTCGAACACTGCGCAGTTTCGTCTACCTTCAGGCCCAGATAGGTGAAGGTCACACCGGTGCGCAGCGAGTAGCCGTAGAATGGCGGCTCACTGATCGGACGAGCCCAGTTCGTCTTGGGCGGGGTCAGACCCGAAGTTGAAACGCCGTCCAACTCGGTTGGATGAAAGCCACTTGTATTACCACAGGCGCCATTAAACTCCGCCACGGTCGTGGTCAGCTTGTCGGTGGGCAGGTCCATCATTTTGGCCAGTTCCTCCAACGTGTCAGCCTTCAGCGGTGGGAACACCGACGGCATAAACAGGTTCAGTGATGTGCTATCGATGATCACATAGCCCACCTGATCCGGTTGGGCTGCCACTAAACGCCCCCAGATCGCGTAACGCTTGGGCCAGACGTCCTCACCCTCGTCATAGAACCGCTCGGCGTTTTTGTTGACGACAATTGAGAATGGAACGCAGTCCAGACGGGTGACGATGCCGCCGTCGAACTTCGGCGCGCGCCCGTCGATGGCAACGGCGTGGCATTGTGTCGGATCGCCAACGCCCTCAACGCCTTGATCCAGAAGATCGGCCAGCACGACACCTCGGTTATAGGGTGTGCCACGGATCAAAAAGTTCTTTGCCGCTGGCCCCCAAGCATGGGTCAGCCAATCAGTGTCGGCCTGAAACCCGCCCGAGGCGACAATAACCGCTTTAGGCGTGACGCGATGGGACTGACCTTCGTACGTGTAATCTACCCATTCGATATGATCGCGGTTCAATTCCAGGTGCGTGACAGCGGCTTCGTACCGGACATCAACCCCTAACTTTGCAGCTGTCCGGTAATAGGCATTCACCAGCGACTTGCCGCCGCCCATAAAAAACGCATTGGTGCGGGCCAGAGACAGAGTGCCCGAAAGCGATGGCTGAAACCGAACTCCTCGCTCTTCCATCCATGGCAGGCATTCCTCGGAGGTACGGATTGCCAGCCCGGCCAGATGCTCGTCGGTTTTGCCGTCGGTAACCTTCAATAAATCGGACATGTATTCGTCTTCATTGTATGCGTCGACCAAAGGGCCCAAAGGACCGGAGTGCATGCAGCGAAAATTTCTGGTATGGCGCGAATTACCACCGCGATACGGTTTCGGAGCCGTTTCGAGGATCAAAACACGCGCGCCTGTTTCGGCGGCGGTCATCGCGGCACAGAGGGCGGCGTTTCCACCACCAATCACCGCGATATCATAAGTATCTGCGTGTGCAGGCATCATTCGCTCGTCCTATTGACCCAGATCGGCTGTGCGGTCGCGTTCCTGAAGTGCGCGAATCCGCATTCGCTGGGCTGCCTGAATATGTGCCCGCATTTCCATCTCGGCGGCTGCACTGTCACGTGACTTAAGGGCCGACATAATGCACCGATGCTCGGCGACTGCGGCATCCGCCCTTTCATTGTCTAACAGTTGTGACGGCCCCAGGATCAGCAGCGCCTTTTGCAAGGACAGCATGGATTTAGTCAGAAACCGATTTTTGGCCGCATCCAGCAACGTGGCGTGAAATACCCGGTTGATCCGGGCAGCTTCCGGCCCTGTGCCTGCCTCGGCCAGCCGGTCGTTCAGCACCTCCAATTCGTCTAATTCGATATCTGACGCAGCTCGAGCCGCCAGACGGGCTGCAGTACCTTCAAGCACGGCCCGCATCTCATAAAGCTCCATCACTTCGGTGTAGCTCAGGCTTCGAACTGTCGCGCCCAGCCTTGGAACATGTGTGACAAGCCCATCTGTCTCAAGTTGCCGGATCGCTTCACGAACGGGAGTTCGGCTGACCCCCAGCCGTTCGGACAGGTCTATCTCTCTCAAGCGGTCGCCGGGCAAAAGTGCGCCTTCGCGAATCTCATCCAGCAGCCGCTGATAAGCGGAATTACCTTGTGGGCCTGGTTGTATCGGGTCGTCCTGGATGCTCATCACGTTCATACTTGCAACTTGTATCCAAATGAATACAATTGAACACATCGTGCGTCAATGACGACGGATATCCAGTTTTGCTTATTTCAGACAACCAACCTTCCCTTCTTATGAAAAGGTCGATGGCCTTTGGTATCGCAGTGCTTGGCACAGGGGTCTTTTGGATATTGGACCTGCCTCTGCCGTTCCTATTCGGTCCCATGGCCACCTGCCTGATTGCCGCGCTGGCGCAAATGCCGATGGAAGGGTTTGGGCAGGTTTCCGTCGCCGCCAGAACGATTCTGGGCGTCGCAGTTGGCGCATCTATCACACCAGCACTGTTCGCCGAACTGCCCAAGATGGCCGCATCGATCATGCTGGTCCCCTTCTTCATTGTTCTGATCGCGCTTGTCGGTGTGCCGTTTTTCCGAAAGGTCTGGGGATTTGACGAAAAAACCGCTTTTTACGCGGCGATGCCAGGCGGGTTGCAGGATATGATCATCTTTGGCACCGAGGCTGGAGCCGACCCGAGAACTCTGTCTCTGATCCACGGAACGCGCGTGTTGATCATCGTCACTTTGGCGCCATTGTTCCTGACAGTTTTCTACGGTGCCGAACTCACTAACCCAATAGGGCAGCCAGCGAATGAGCTACCGGTTCATGAGCTGCTGCTGATGGTTCTGGCGGCACTCATTGGCTGGAAAGGCGGGGAAAGAATTGGGCTGTTCGGTGCATCCATCCTTGGACCGATGATTCTGACTGCAGCATTGTCACTGGGGGATTTCATCCATTCGCGCCCGCCGCGCGAATCCGTGTTGGTCGCGCAGTTTTTCATAGGGTGCACAATTGGAGTGAAATTTGTCGGCGTGACTTGGGGTGAATTGCGCCGGGTCGTTGCTGCGGGCGTCGCCTATGTAGTTGTACTGGCCGTTCTGGCCGCAGGTTTCACGGCCGTAGTTACGACGCTTGGGTTAGGACGGCCTGTCGAAGCCTTTCTCGCTTTCGCTCCGGGCGGACAGGCCGAGATGACGGTTCTGGCCATCGTCTCGGGTGCCGATCTTGGCTTTGTAATCACTCATCACCTCACGCGAATCGTGCTGGTGATCATCGGCGCGCCTGTCGCCGCCAACCTAATCGTGCGTTGGTCCAGTCGACGGGGTTAGTCAGGCATCTTCGGCCGCAGTCACCGCGTTTTTCTGTACGATAGGGTCGCCGAGTTGAAATGTTCTGTCATTCTTAATTGTGTGGGCTAAAAAGTGCCTTCTTCGGCCCGAGGTCTGCGGTTTCTTGCTCAAAAAAACATGTGCAAACTTGGCAACGCTGAACTAACTTTCTAAATGCGGCGCTGCCTCTTCGAATGATGTGGATTGAAAACTGTGAAACCTCAACACCGCGTATCAGCGGCCCCTCGCCATGAATTGCGCAATGTACGCAATCAGGGTGTCGCCTTTCTGGCCTTAGCGTTTTTGTTCAGCATCTTCGTTAACCTCCTCATGCTGACAGGTCCCCTGTTCATGCTGCAGGTATATGATCGGGTTCTTGGCTCGCGGGCAGTTGAAACTCTGACCGCTCTGTTTTTGCTCGTTGCGTTGCTTTATGCGCTGATGGCCATGCTTGACTATGCGCGCGGTCGCATCGTTGCTCGCTTTGGTGCCCGGTTCCAGTCGCAGCTGGATGAACGCGTTTTCGAAGCTACACTGCGCCGGTCCCTGGTGCCTCAGGTGCGATCAGCTCCTGCGACCGCACTGCGAGATCTGGAGTCTATTCGTACCCTGTGTTCATCGCCTGTTTTGCTTGCAGTGATGGATATTCCATGGACACCGGTCTTTCTGGGTGCGATTTTCCTGTTTCATCCACTGCTTGGCTGGTTGGCCGTTGCAAGTGGCGTATTGCTTGTGGTGATTGCGCTGCTGAACCAGGCTTTAACCAGCCGAAAGGTGGCCGAAGCGCAATCTGCAGCCGCACGAGCCAGCGCTTTTTCCGAACACGCGCGGCAAGCGGCCGAGGTTGTGCGTTCTCAGGGCATGCAGGCAGACGTAACCAAGCGGTGGTTGAACCAGCGCTCGGTTGCTTTGCGTCAAAGCATTTCCGCCAGTGACTGGACAGGCAGTTTCACGTCATTGACCAAGTCGCTGCGGCTGTTTCTCCAGTCGGCCATGCTGGCTCTGGGCGCGTGGTTGGTTCTGCAAAACGAAATGACGCCGGGTGCGATGATTGCAGGCTCGATCCTACTGGGACGGGCTTTGGCCCCGGTCGAGCAGGCGGTTGGTCAATGGGGTTTGATCGAACGGGCACGCACGGCCTGGGGTTCGCTAAACCGGTTTCTGGATCAGACACCGCCCGAAGAACAGCGGATTCGCCTTCCGATTCCGAAATCGCGGCTGGAAGCCAAATCCCTGACCGTTGTTCCTCCGGGTGCTTCGGCACCGACGCTGCGGAATGTAAACCTGCAATTGCAGCCGGGTAAGGCACTTGGTGTGATCGGAAAAAGCGGATCGGGCAAGACGACACTGGCCAAGGCACTGCTTGGGCTTTGGCAACCGTCGGCCGGGGAGATTCGATTGGGCGGTGCAACGCTGGACCAATATGACTCCAACGATCTGGGCAGCCATATCGGATACCTGCCGCAACAGGTAACTTTGTTTAATGGAACCGTTGCCGAGAACATCGCGCGGATGTCCGAAAATCCGGATTCAGAGGCAGTGGTTGCAGCGGCCAAAAAGGCCAACGCGCATGAGCTTATCCTGTCTTTGGAAAAAGGCTACAGCACCTTCCTCGAAGGCAATGACAGTCAGTTGTCTGGAGGCCAGAAACAGCGGATTGCATTGGCCCGGGCATTATATGGCGATCCAGTTTTGTTAATTCTGGATGAACCAAACTCAGCACTCGATGCGGATGGTACCGAAGCCTTGAATGCGGCCGTACGTGGCCTCAAGGCAGCGGGAAAGGCTGCCATCATCATGACACACCGCCCGCAGGCTATTTCGGAATGTGATGATCTGGCTGTTGTCGAAAAGGGCCAAGTGGTGAGGTTCGGCAGTCGCGATGAAGTACTGAACGCAATGGTGCAAAATGCGGGCGCCATTAAGCGCAAGCTTAGCCCCGTAGGTGAATAATGGCAAAAAAATCGACTAATAAACCCCTTCCAGCCTGGGGTATCAGGACTCCTGCGTTTGTCGGATTTCTTGCCCTCGGCATTCTCGTTGGCGGATTGGGGCTTTGGTCTGTGAAAACGCGGTTAGCCGGGGCCATCGTGTCTTCGGGCGTGATCGAAGTGCAGAGCAACCGTCAGGTCGTTGAGCATCCTGACGGTGGTGTGGTTGGCGAAATTTTCGTACGCGACGGAGATGTGGTTGCCTCGGGCGATTTGCTTTTGCGGTTGGATGACACGTTTCTGTCATCGGAACAGACCATTGTAGAGTCTCAACTCTTTGATCTGCTGGCCCGCCGTGCCCGGCTTGAGGCCGAGCGGGATGGACAAACATCCGAAGAATTGGCGGCGCGACTGACTGAGGTTCAAATAGAATACAACATAGATCCCGACCTGATTGCGGGGCAACAGAACCTGTTCGACGCCCGGCTGGATACGCTGTCCAAGCAGGATGAACAGCTGAGCAAACAACTGGTTCAGATCGAAAGCGAGATTGAAGGCACGCAGGCTCAGTTGGTTTCATTACGCCGCCAGACCGAGCTGATCGAGGCGGAATTGGAAGATCAGCAAAGCCTGTTAAGCCGGGGCCTGACTCAGACCAGTCGTGTTCTGGCGCTGCAGCGGGAAGAAGCCAGCCTGACAGGTGAAATTGGCAGATTGGAAGCTTCCGTCGCGCGGCTGAAGGGGCAGATTGCGTCGACCGAAATTCAGATTGTCGAACTGACTGCTACCCGGCGGGAAGAAGCGATCACCACTTTGCGAGACGTACAGGCACAAGTGGCGGAACTGTGGGAGCGCAGACTGTCCCTGTCAGAGCGTCTGACAAGGCTGGATATCCGAGCCCCGGTTAGTGGCACTGTATACGACAGTCAGGTTTTTGCCCTGCAATCGGTCATTCAGCCGGGTGAGCCGATGATGTATGTGGTTCCGCAGGATACACCTCTGCTGGTTGCCGCGCGTGTGGATGCGATCCATGTGGATCAGTTGCATGTCGGTCAACCCGTCGCTTTGCGCTTTCCTGCGTTCAATCAACGTGAGACGCCTGAGTTGGACGGGCAGGTCAACAACGTGTCAGCCGACACATTCACGGATGAGCAGTCCGGCTTCACCTTCTACCGCGCCGAAGTGGTGCTGAATGAAGGCGAAGTGGAACGCCTCAATGGTCAGGACCTTTTGCCGGGTATGCCGGTTGAAACCTTGATTAAGACCGACGAGCGAACTCCGTTGTCCTACCTTGTCAAACCGATGGCGGATTACTTCAATCGCGCGTTTCGTGAATGATACGGGCGCGGTTATCTCTGGATAACCGCGTTTTCCCATTCGGCCAGAAACCGGCGGCGCTTCAATCTGTCCAGAAACGTCATGAGAGCCGGGTCCAGCCCGATCGTTTCTCGTTCTGTGCCCGTGCCGTACGGCGCCAGTGGTGGCAACGTAAAGGGGTCGTCTACCCGCCCGGCCTGATTGGAAACCAAGTGCTTGAGAAATGAAGTGGCAGCATCCGGTTCAGGGGTGCCATCCAGTACCATCGCTGTGCGCATCATGGTTGTCTGGAAGTCCGACGGCAGAATGATCTCCAAGGTGTCTTTGCCCCCGGCACGGGCTTCGGCATAGCTGCCTAATACATTGTAAGCCACCGCAATCTCACCGTTGACGAGGTCATCGATCATGTCAGCTGAACAACAATAAAGGCGCACATCCAATCCGCCCAAAACCTCCATCAGTCGCCAATACGTTTCTGACGCGCGGGCGTCCTGCGTTGCGAACAGGTAGCCAAGGCCGGATTGGCGGATGTCATAAGTACCAACTCGCCCGCGAAAATCATCAGGGCGCATGCGGAGGATTTCGATCAGTTGTTGCCGGGTCTCCGGGACAAGGCCACCGGCAAAGGCGGCGCGATTTACCACGATTGTCGCTGGTTCTGATGTGAAAGCAAATAGACTTTGATGCCATTGGGCCCAGGTTGGCAATGAGATGTCGTCGATAATGTGACCGAACCCATCATTTGCCAGCTTCAGTTGCAGGTCCATCGCGCTGGATATGACGACATCAAAATCTTTGGGCGCGGCGCGGACTATTCGGTCAATATCCGCTGTACCCGTGACCATGTATTCGACAGCGATACCGGGGTTTTTTTCGATAAACTCGGTGATCAGTGGCTCAAACAGAAAGGTGTCCGTGCTCGAGATGACGCGAAGATGTGCTTCATCCGCCGAGGCGTTGAAAACCTGCCTATCCTCCCAGGTTTGAGCGGCAGCAATGACTGGAAGACTGAAGAAGATCAAAGCGATAAAGTTACGCACGCGCCGCCCCCTTGCCGATTGGCCAATTCCAATGCGCCGCCATGGGCCGTTGCAACGTCCTGAACGATCGTAAGGCCCAATCCGGATCCGATGGTACCGCTTGCGTTCTTCCCGCGTTCAAAACGGCGTGTCAGCGTATCGATTTCGTTTGGGGGAAACCCGGGTCCACGATCTTTGACGCGGATTTGAATGTGTGGTTTTGATATTACCTCGATGCGGACAAAACTATCCGCCGGTGCATATTTCAGAGCATTGTCGATCATGTTGCGCACGGCGTTTTGAATAAGAATGGGGTCACCTGAATAGGAAACCTCAGGATCGCCACTCAGGGAAAGCGACAAGTCCTTCATCTCGGCTATTGGCGTGAGACGCTGCACCAGATCACGGACCAAAGCGTTGAGATCAATGTCTTCCCGTTCCAGGTGATCGGCTCGGAATGTGATCATCGCATGATCCAGCAATTGCCCCGCTGCCCGAGAGCTTTCATCAATGGCACGCACCATGGAGCGCAAAGCTTCACGGTTTTCTTCCTTTTCAACCCTCTGCAGGGTGGCATCGGCATAAGATCTGACGGTTGCCAGCGGGGTGCGTACCCGATGGGCAGCCTCAGCGATGAAATCTTCCGATTGGCTCAGTGACTGGTCCAGTCGCCCCATCAATGAGTTCAACGAAGCCACCAAAGGGGCCATTTCGCGGGGTACGGGTTTTTTGAACGGGCTCAGGTCCTGCGGGCCGCGCCGGGTCACAGAGGTCGTAAGCCTGTTCAATTGGCCAATAGTAGACGAGGTAGCCCAGAACGACAGCGCAGCGGCAAGGGCAAAGAACCCGATGCCCAAAATCGCCGCGTTGCGTGAAATCTGATCGAGAGTTTCCGCAAGCGCATCCTGGGTTTGGCCCAGGGCGACCTGAATGACGGTTTGACTGTTCAGGCCCACAAGGGTCCGGCTTGCGCTGACCTGACGAATGGTCTCGCCGCGTATCTGACTGGATTGAAAGCTCCACCTACTGTCGAATTGCCCTGATATCGGCAGGTCTTCATATCCGGACAGAAACTCGCCATCCTGAAAAATCGCATAAAATACCCGGTCGTCGGATGGCGTGCTCAGCATTGCGAAGGCTGCATATGGAATATCAACTTCCAACTGACCGTCACGCAAGGCAGCCGCGTCAAGAATTGATGTCACCGACGCCCCAAGGATGTTGTCTTGTCCTTGTTGCGCGACCTGTGCGGCGTAGTTGCGGACCGCGATAAACAAAAGAAACGCCAATATCGCGGCACCGCCAATCAAAGTCAGGACCAACCTGTTCCGAAGCGATCCTGACACATAGGGATCAGGAGGCATGATCCAGCCTGTATCCAAGACCGCGAAGCGTGGTGATCTTCAGGTCCGAAGGTTCAAGATGTTTCCGAAGGCGGCCAACGTAAACCTCAATTGCATTGTCCGAGACATCGTCATCATAAGAAAAAAGCCGGTCCGTGAGCTTTTGTTTCGAAAACACCTGACCGGGCGCGCTGATGAATAATTCCAGAAGGCGCAGTTCGCGATTACGCAACGAAACAGTCTCATCCCCAACAGTCAGATGCCCTGCCAAAGGGTCAAAAACGATACCCCCCACTTCAATCGTTGTCTTGGCGTTCCCGGATTTGCGGCGCAGAACGGCCCGGCAGCGAGCCTCGAGCTCGGCGTGGTCGAAAGGCTTGGTGACGTAGTCGTCGGCCCCCAGATCCAGCGAACCGATTCGATCCGAGACCTGACTTCGGGCTGTCAAAACGATTACGGGGGTGTCCAAATGGCCGGCACGATGCCGTTTCAGAAAGTCGCGACCGTCCCCATCAGGTAGCATGATATCCAGTAGAATAAGATCGTATTCCTGTGTTTCGGTAAAGGCAGTCGCATCGTCCAATTTGCTTGCATGATCAACAACATGTCCGTCTAACCTCATGCGGGAACAGATGGCGTTTGCTAGATCAAGATTGTCTTCCACAAGCAAGAATTTCATGGGGTTTTCGCTGTATTTTTGCGCGTGACAGGTTGATGTCAGGTTGATGTGTTTTTGTTCCATCCAATCTGAGCCGCCATGCGGCCGGTTGTCAAATGGGAGGATATCATGACGACATTCACACTGGGCCGTCGCGCCCTGATCGCAGCTGTGGCTGCTTTTAGTCTGGCCGGGCCATCTCTGGCTGAAGATCAGGTTGTTGACAGCATCCACTTTCTGATCCCCGGCGGCGCCGGTGGTGGCTGGGACGGTACCGCGCGTGGCACCGGCGAAGCGCTGACCAACGCTGGTCTTGTGGGCACCGCATCTTACGAAAACATGTCAGGTGGCGGTGGCGGCAAGGCCATCGGCTTTTTGATTGAAAATGCCGACAGCAACCACGGCACGCTGATGGTGAACTCAACACCGATCGTGATCCGCTCGCTGACTGGCGTATTCCCTCACAACTTCCGCGACCTGACATTGGTGTCGGGCACCATCGGCGACTATGCCGCGATCGTAGTGGGCAAAGACAGCCCCATCAATTCGATGGAAGACCTTCTTGCTGCTTTTGACGCCGACCCGGGCAGCACAGCGATCGGGGGCGGCTCTGTTCCTGGTGGCATGGACCATCTGGTTGCGGCGATGGTGATGGAAGCGGCCGGCAAAGATGCGCTGAGTGTCAAGTACATCCCCTATGACGCAGGCGGTAAAGCCATGGCTGCTTTGCTGTCGGGTGAAATCGCTGCTCTGTCCACCGGTTTCTCGGAAGCTGTTGATCTGGCGAGCGCGGGCGAGGTCAAGATTATCGGCGTGACATCCGAGGATCGTGTTGACGCAGCTCCTGACGCGATGACCATGAAGGAACAGGGTATCGATACCACCTTCGTGAACTGGCGCGGCTTCTTCGCAGCTCCGGGCCTGCCAGAAGACAAGCTGGCCGCCTATCAAGCCGCAATTGCCAAAATGTACGACACTCCTGAGTGGGAAGAGGTTCGTGCACGCAACGGTTGGGTGAACATCCATAATTCGGGCGATGACTTCCAGTCATTCCTGGAACAGCAGGAACAGCAGATCGGTGATCTGATGAAAAAGCTGGGCTTCCTCTAAGTCCAATTCTGGCAGAGCGGGTAGCTGCTCTGCCATCCCCAACAGCAAGAAAAAAGGAGGGGGTCTCATGGCGCTGGATCGATGGATCGCGCTCATTCTTCTGGGTGTGTGTTTAACATATGGCTACGCCGCTTGGTTCACGATGGACGGCAGCTTGCCCCCTTTCATGCAGAGAAATCCAATTTGGCCCAGCACCTTCCCTAAAGTGCTGTCGGTGCTGGGGATCGTTACGACGACGATCATTCTGCTGGGTTTCGAAAAAGCTGAACCCAAAGAAGCCGATATCGATTACCGGCGTTTAGGCGAATATCATCTGGATCAGGCGCTTATGCTGCTGGCCCTCATGGTGATCTACGCACTTTGCCTGCGCCCTGTTGGGTTTCTGATCTCTACCTCGGCCTTTCTGATCCTCGGATCTTTTATTCTGGGCGAGCGCAAATGGCACATCATGCTGCCTGTCGCGCTGATTGCGACCGGTTCGGTCTGGTATCTGGTTCAGGAAGTTCTTGGCATCTACATGCGCCCCCTGCCGGGCATTTTTGGAGGCTGACATGCTTGAAGGACTTCTGATCGGCCTGCAAACGGCATTCTCACTCCAGAACCTGCTTATGGTCATCGCAGGGTGTCTGATCGGCACTTTCATCGGCATGCTTCCGGGTCTGGGGCCGATGTCGATCATCGCCATCATGATCCCGGTTGCAATTTCCATGGGCGACCCATCCGCGGCGCTTATCCTGCTGGCCGGTGTGTATTACGGCGCTATTTTTGGCGGTTCGACGTCTTCGATCCTGCTCAACGCGCCAGGGGTCGCGGGCACCGTTGCGTCCAGCTTCGACGGTTATCCAATGGCCCGTCAGGGCAAGGCAGGTAAAGCGCTTACTATTGCAGCCATCGCAAGTTTCGCAGGCGGCACATTAGGTGCGGTGCTCTTGATGGTCTTCGCCCCTGCCCTGTCCTCAGTGGCTTTGCTCTTCCATTCAGCTGAGTATTTCGCTCTGATGGTCGTTGGCCTATCCGCCATTGCCGCCTTTGCCGGCACGGGTCAGGTCGCCAAGGCAGTTATCATGACATTGCTTGGCTTGATCATGGCAACCGTAGGTGAAGGTGCGTTGTTCAACCTTCCGCGCTTCACCATGGGCATCATGGACTTGCAATCGGGTTTTGGCTTCATCACGCTCGCAATGGCCATGTTCGCTTTGCCCGAAGCGCTGTTCCTGGTCCTTAAGCCAAAGGACCTGAAAGGCGATGATGGCGAGATCAAGGACCTTAGGATTACCAAGGCCGAAGCCAAGGCCATCGCACCCGTTATCGGCCGTCAATCGATACAAGGGTTCTTCATCGGTGTTCTGCCCGGAGCAGGCGCAACCATTGCCAGCTTCCTTGGCTACGCGGTCGAACGCAATATCGCCCCGAAAGAAGAACAGGAAGAGTTCGGCAAAGGGGCAATCAAAGGTCTGGCCGCGCCCGAAACGGCAAACAACGCCGCCTGTACCGGTTCTTTCGTGCCGCTTCTGACGCTTGGTATTCCGGGGTCAGGAACGACAGCTATCCTGTTAGGCGCTTTGATCGCGCTGAACGTGACACCTGGTCCGCGTCTGATGCTGGACGAGCCGCAGATTTTCTGGGCCGTGATCATGTCAATGTTCATTGGCAATCTTGTCCTGCTGGTCCTGAACCTGCCGTTGATCCCATATATCGCCAAGGTTTTGTCGGTTCCGCGCAATTACCTGATCCCCTTCATTTTGTTCTTCACCCTGATGGGAGCCTATATCGGCCAGAACAATGCAACTGAGCTGTTGATACTTGTTGGCTTCGGCATCTGTGCGACCGCATTGAAGTTTGCCGACTACCCGCTGGCGCCGTTGCTGATCGGCTTCATCCTCGGTGGCATGATGGAGGACAACTTTGCCCGCTCGATGCAGCTCTATGACGGCATCGCCTTCATCTGGGAGCGCCCAATGACGTTGGGTTTGCTGGTCATCGCAGCTTTGCTGGTGCTATTGCCCAGCTACCGTGCACGCCGCGCGCGAGCCCGAGCTGATGGGGTTGCAGAAGGTGACTGAGCCACTGGCAGGGATACGGGTTCTCGATCTGACAAATGTGCTCGCTGGTCCGTATTGCTGCTATCAACTGGCATTGATGGGTGCCGAAGTGATCAAGGTCGAGCGCCCTGGTGGCGGCGACCTTGCCCGCGTTCTCGGGGCTGACCCCAATAGAAATAAAGCGGGTATGGGCATCAGTTTTCTGGCGCAAAATGCCGAAAAGAAATCCGTCACGCTGGATATGAAGTCGGTAAAGGGCAAGGCAATGCTGAAACGCCTTGTTGAGTCAGCTGATGTTTTGGTCGAGAACTTTCGACCTGGTGTTATGGATCGTCTTGGTCTTGGCTATGACGTATTGCGCAAGGTCAATCCCAATCTGATCTACTGTGCCATCAGCGGGTTCGGTCAGGATGGTCCCAGGCGAGACGATCCGGCCTATGACCAGATCGTGCAGGGTATCAGTGGCGTGATGTCTATCACCGGGGCGCCGGACACAGCGCCCTATCGCGTCGGCTATCCTTTGGCGGACACGGTTGGAGGCATGACGGCCGCTTTTGCAGTTGCTGCCGCATTGAACGCAAACCCGCGTGGATCCTATCTGGATATTGCTATGACCGAGGCGGTGATTTCGACAATGGGTTGGGTCGTCTCAAACTATTTGGTCGGCGGCGTGACGCCAGAAGCTCATGGTAATGAAAACACGACTTCAGCGCCGTCAGGAACATTTGCCACCTCCGACGGCGTCATCAACATTGCCGCGAACCGTGACGAGCAATGGCAGGCTCTAGCCCGGTATTTGGGCCGAAAAGACCTGCTGGAACACCCGAACTACATGACGCGCGAGGACCGGAAGAAAAACCGCCATACCTTGCGCGACGAGCTCGAGAAAACACTGCGAACCAAATCGGCGGGAGACTGGGTGCGGGAACTCAATGCTATTGGCGTACCTACCGGGCAGGTGTTGACCGTGGCCGAGGCGCTTGATGACGAACAGCTTTCCGGTCGGGGCCTGATCGGGTCTGTGCGGGTTCAGGGCGAAGACATGAAGCTTGCGGGCAGTCCCGTTGTCATGGACGGCGCGCGGCGAATGCCGCAGACCGCACCGCCAGAGCTTGGGGCCGACAACAAAATGATCTGGCCCGAAATGGGACTGTCCGACGCGGAAATTGACGCTTTGAGTAAGGAAGGCATCATATGAGCGATGTGTCCGATTGGTGGATGACATCCATCATCGATATGGAACCCGGCCGGATCGATCTGCGTGGAGAACCGATCCAGAATCTGATTGGGCATCTCAGCTTTGCCGAAATGATCTGGTTCATGGTTCGCGGTGATCGCCCATCTGAGGCGCAGGCTCGAGTATTCGAGGCTGCATTGGTCGCCGCTGTGGACCATGGACCTCAGGCGCCTTCAATCGCAACCGCGCGTATGGCCGTGACTTGCGGCCTGCCCCTCAACAACGCAATTGCAAGTGCTGTGAACATGTTGGGAGACATTCACGGCGGGGCCGGAGAGCAGGCTGTAACTCTTTATCACTTTGTCATCGAGCACCCCGGAGCTTTGGCGCAGGCGCTGGACGACTGGATTGAGCGCGAAGGAAAGATATTGCCGGGTTTTGGCCACCGGTTTCACACCCCAACAGATCCTCGTGCGCCGCGTCTGATGGCATTGGTTTCTGAAGCCGTGAAAAACGGGGCTTGCAATGGTCGGTTCATGCAGACCGGGCAAGCTATCGAGGCAGAGTTGGCACGGCGCAAGGGGAAGCCGGTTCCAATGAACATAGATGGTGCCACCGCGGTTATCTACGCCGAGCTTGGCTTTGCGCCCCCTTTGGCGCGCGGTCTCTTCTGCCTGTCCAGATCTGTTGGCATTCTGGCCCATGCGTGGGAACAGATGCAGCAAGGAGGCCGGAACAAGGGACCGACCCCGCCTGCCTATCGCTGGACGTTTACAGAGACGTGAGCGTCTTCAGGCGGTTCTGAGGCGTGGGCGTTTGGCCAACAGATCAGCTGCTGCCCGGGCAATCATCAGTTCTTCATTGGTCGGGATCGCCATGACCACCACGCGGGACAGATCGGTTGAAATGACCTGATCGTTATCTGCATTTGCGTCAGGATTCAGCTCGATGCCCAGCCATCCCATCCCGGAACACACCCGGTCACGCACCAGACGCGAGTTTTCTCCAATCCCGCCGGTGAACACCAAAGCATCGATTCCACCGAGAATGGCCGCCATCGCGCCAAGTTCCCGCCGAATACGGAAGGTGAAATAGCTGATAGCCTGACGGCTCTCGCGTGTGTCCGCCTTTTCAAGGGTGCGCATATCGTTGGACAGCCCGGAAAGGCCCAACAAACCCGATTTGCGGAACAAGAGGTCCGAGATTTCGTCCGCGCTCATCCCTTCCTGATCCATCAGGTACAGCACGACACCGGGATCCAGCTGACCGCAGCGCGACCCCATCGGCAACCCATCCAGGGCCGAAAACCCCATGGTCGAACCCACAGATCGCCCCCCGATCATTGCACACATCGACGCGCCATTGCCCAGATGGGCCACGACCACTCGCCCTTCGTGCAGAAGCGGCGCTGTTTTCGCCATATGATCCGAGATGTATTCGTAGCTGAGCCCGTGAAAGCCATAGCGCCGAACGCCTTTGTCGTAATACTCGCGCGGCAAGGCGAAAACGTCATTCTCCCATGGATGATTGCGATGGAAGGCTGTGTCGAAACAGGCGATCTGAACAGCGTTTGGAAAACGCTCCATAGCGGCCTTGGCCCCGGCCAGATTGTGCGGCTGATGCAAAGGTGCGAACGGAGACAGCTTGTCCAGCGCTTCAATCGAAGCCTTGGTCAGTGGCAGAGGCGCATCGATATCAGGCCCACCGTGGACAACACGGTGCCCGACCGCAGTCACATCGCTGTTTGGGAAAGAACGAGCTAGCAGGTTCAAAACCCAATCCAGGGCTGCAGCGTGATCATGTATTTCTCCGGCAGTGCCGCTGGCGAGGACGCTTCCGTCGGAAGACTTCGCTTTAACAAGCGGTTCCTGTTCTCCAATCTGTTCGACCGCTCCGGTGCAAACCATGATCGGATCATCTTCGGTCAGTTCAAACAGACCAAATTTCATAGAAGACGATCCGGCGTTCAGTGTCACGACATGTGTCATGTGGGTGCTCCGGCGTGCGGAAGAATAAAGGCATCGTGTAGTGCTGCCACAGCGCACGACGCCAGCCGTGCTTTATCGTCATCGGCCCGGCTGGTCAAAATGATCGGTGCTTTGGCACCCATAACCAGACCGGCCCCTTCTGCATTGGCGATATAGGTTAGCTGCTTGGCCATCATGTTTCCGGCATCCAGATTGGGCATCACCAAAATATCCGTTTTGCCCGCGACATCCGACACAATTCCCTTGGACCGGGCGGCAGCAAGGCTGACCGCATTGTCCATGGCAAGAGGGCCGTCAACCAACCCACCCGTAATCTGTCCGCGTTCCGCCATTTTCGATAACAAGGCCGCGTCAACAGATGATCGGATGGCCGGATTGACGGTTTCGATGGCAGAAAGGATGCCTGCCCTGGGGTTTTCGATCCCCAGCGACAGGGCCAGATCAATCGCATTCTGGACAATGTCAATCTTGGTTTCCAGATCCGGTTCGATATTAATCGCCGCGTCTGTCACCAAGAGCGGTCTGGGTTGCCCGGGCACGTCCATGACAAAGACATGAGTAAAGCGGCGGCCAGTACGCAGACCATTCTCGCGCCTGAGCGCAGCCTTCAGCAATTCATCCGTATGCAGATGCCCTTTCATGAGCGCTTTCGCTCGACCTTCCACAACAAGGTCGACCGCAGTGTTGGCCGCACTCAAATGATCGTTCTGTGGTATGATTTCAAACGTGTCCAACGACGCTCCGATTTCGGCGGCTGCGGTTGCGATTTTGTCCGGGTCACCGATCAGAATGGGGGTGATGATGGTTTCATGCGCGGCCAGCAAAGCTCCACCCAAGGAATTTGGTTCTTCCGGGGCCACAACGGCTGCGGGCATGGGCGGCAGTGGGCGCACTTTTTCCAGCATGGCATCAAAGTGCCGATGACGTTTCACCACCAGGCCAGGTAAATCCAACTCAGCAAACACCAACTCCTTATCCGGCGCGACCACAACGGCCTGCCCGCTAACGATCACAGCACCATCCGATAGACGCGTGACGATCGTATCGAAGACGACCTCGCGGTTCGGTCGCTTTTCCGAAACGGTGACTTTGGACACCAGCTCATCACCGGCATGCGCCCGCTCAACAAAATCGAAACTCTGCGATTTATAGAGCGTCCCCGCCCCCGGCAGAACGTTCCCCAACACGGCAGAGATCAATGCCCCCACGAACATTGCAGGTGCAACAGCTTCGTTGGCGTGATCGCCGTCGCCGTCCTCGCTGGCCAAATGGAGCGGATTGTGGTTGCCGGAATTGTTGGCGAACACATAGAAATCGTCGACTGAGCAGGTGCGAACCAACTCGGCTGTATCGCCGACCTGAAGCTTGTCATAAGGCTTGTTGTGATAGTGCATTGGGTTTCGTTTCCGCTTCGGTCTGCGTGACGGGTTTTGCGTACTCTCTTGCTGATACCCAGTTCAGGGCTCAATGAAAACAACGCACAAAGACCGCCCGTAATGGCCAACACGCTAATTCCGATATGCAACGTCTTCATGTCGTCGCGCCCGGAAAGTGTGCATATTGCAGATCAGGTGCGCCGCTTCCCGCCGCCACCCTGTTTGCGCATCGAAAGACCTATCCGTTTTCTCGGCACATCCACCTCGACGACACGGACTTTCACAACTTGCCCGGCTTTAACGACCTCATGCGGGTCTTTAACAAAGCGGTCGGCCAGTTGGCTGACATGAACCAGACCGTCCTGATGAACGCCCACATCCACAAATGCCCCAAAGGCGGCCACGTTTGTCACAGTGCCCTCAAGAACCATTCCGGATTTCAGGTCGGTAATCTCTTCAATTCCATCCGCAAAAGAAGCCGTGACAAAGCTGGGCCGGGGGTCCCGTCCGGGTTTCTCAAGCTCGGCAAAGATATCCTGAACAGTGGGAAGACCAAAATCTTCGGTCACGAATTGCTGTGCCCGCAGCCCTTTCAAGGCCCCTTCATGGCCCATGATGTGCCTGATGTCGCGCCCGCAGGCAGAAACGACACGTCGGGCGACATCATAGGCTTCCGGGTGAACCGACGACGCATCAAGCGGTTCCGCACCGTCCCGGATGCGTAGGAAACCGGCACATTGTTCAAACGCCCGTGGGCCCAGCCGGGCGACGGATAACAGATCTTTGCGCGATTGAAACGGCCCGTTCAGATCGCGGTGCGTGACTATCGCTTCGGCCTGGGCCGGACCCAAACCGGAAACGCGCGACAACAACGGCGCGGAGGCTGTGTTCAGGTCGACACCAACGGCGTTCACCACATCTTCGATTGCCGAATCAAGGGATTGCGACAGGCGGTGTTGGTCAACGTCGTGTTGGTATTGCCCTACGCCGATTGATCTCGGTTCGATTTTGACCAGTTCCGCCAACGGATCCTGCAACCGCCTTGCGATGGACACCGCGCCGCGCAGCGAAACATCCAGGTCCGGAAACTCGCGCGCAGCCAGTTCGGATGCGGAATAGACCGAGGCGCCGGCCTCGGACACCACCACCTTTGTCGGCGCTTTTACGGTTTTCGGAAGCAGGGCCAGCGTGTCTGTGACCAACCGTTCCGTTTCTCGGCTTGCGGTTCCGTTCCCGACGGCGATCAATTCGATCTGGTGGGCCGAGATCAGATTGAGGATGGTTGCTTGCGCGCCGCGTAAATCGTTCTTCGGTTGGAATGGATAGAGCGTGTCGGTGGCCACGACCTTACCGGTTGCATCAACCACGGCCGCCTTAACGCCGGTGCGGATGCCCGGGTCGAGACCCAAAGTGGCCTTGGCACCTGCAGGAGCGGCAAAAAGCAAGTCCTTGAGGTTGCGCGAAAAAACCTGAATGGCCTCGTCCTGTGCCCGGCTGCGCAGATCGGCCATCAGTTCGACCATCATGGACAGTGAAAGCTTAACCCGCCATGTCCAGCCGGCGACTTTGCGCAGCCAAGCATCGCCCGGCCCTTTGCCACGTGTCTGCAAATGTGCAGCGACAATGGTCTCGGCCCGCGCTGCCCCAAATTCCGCTTCCGGCGCGATATCAAGCGTAACAATGCCCTCTTTTGAGGCGCGCAGCATTGCTAGCGCCCGATGCGATGGGACATCCGCCCAAAGCTCGGAATGATCAAAGTAATCGCTGAACTTCGCGCCTTCTTTTTCCTTCCCTTCAATGACCTTGGCGCTCAGCAGAGCCTCGCGCTGCATGAATGCGCGCAACTCACCTAGCAATGTCGCGTTTTCCGTCAATCGTTCAGTCAGAATGTCCCGCGCACCATTCAACGCGTCCCGACACGTGGGAACAGCGTCAGTCAGATAGGCTTCGGCCAGTGTTTCCGGTTCCGCGTTACGGTCGGTCAGAATGGCATCCACCAAGGGCTCCAGACCGTTTTCGCGCGCAATCATTGCCTTGGTGCGCCGCTTGGGCTTGTAAGGCAGATAGATGTCTTCCAGCTGTGCCTTGGTTTCGGCCCGATCTATCGATTTGCTCAAGTCCTCGGTCAATTTCCCCTGATCTCTTATCGAGTTCAGAATGGTTTCGCGTCGTGCCTCAAGTTCACGCAGATAGGTCAGACGCTCGGACAATACGCGCAATTGGGTATCGTCCAAACCGCCGGTCGCTTCTTTCCGATAGCGCGCGACAAAGGGCACTGTCGCGCCGTCGTCCAGCAGTTTGATCGCTGCACCAACCTGATCGGAACGGGCATTAATCTCGGTGGCGATGTTGCGGGCGATACGGTCCAAGTGGGCCTCCTGAAGCGACGGTGGAAGGGCTTCATAACCAGCCGTTTCAGCAAGGGAAAGACCCTTGTTCCGATCTGTCGTCGAGCATCAGCAGATAGCCGCTATTTCATGCGGCTATCCGGCTGTTTGGGTTAGGCGGCAAACAGATTCTGCTGCAGATCCCGGTCCAGTTGCCTGTCGCTCTCGATCAGGGCCTGAACTGCCGGGCGCGTCAGAACGCGTTGGCGATAGGCCTCGATATTCGGATAAGCTGTGTGATCTACCTGCGCATACCCGGACAGCACAAAAAACCATGTCAAATAAGCGTCTGCTGCGGAAAACCTGTCGCCCAGCAAAAATTCACGCCCGTTCAGTTGGTTTTCAAGAACCTCGAACCGCAGTGGTGCCAAGGCCCGGACACGATCTTTCACCTCATATGTGGCTTCCTGATAGAACACGACGCGGAACAATCCCTTGTGCAATTCGGTCGCGCAAAAGGCCAACCAGCGAAGCATCTGATAGTATTCGGGGCTGGGGGGATCGACTCGGAAATCCGCATTCGTGGACTGCGATTGAATCCAGGCGATCACGGTCGAGGTTTCGGTCAGCAGGGTGCCGTCCTCCAGCTTTAGAACCGAAACCTGACCCAGCGGGTTAACGTCGTAGAGCGACCCGCCTGCAACCAGCTCCTTGGTGGCCAGATTGAGAGGCGCAATATCCAGATCAACCCCACCCTCGGCCGCTGCAAAACGCGCTGCCAGTGAGCATGTGAGAGGGGCGTGGTAAAGTGTCGTCATCTGTTTCTTTGTCCTTTCAGGTTCTTATGCCGTTGCCAGATAGTCAGAAGTGGTCACAACTTTGGCATAAGCAAAACCAAGCGCGGACATATAGGCTTTGTGCACCTGCTCCGCGGGGATCACCTCGCCGTTGAATTCCAGATCGCGAGAAGAACAAGCGTCTTCGACCACGGTGACGTTCAAACCGATATCCGCGGCGTTACGGGTGGCGGCATCGATGCACATATGGCTCATGTCGCCCGCAATTGTCACGTCAGTGACGCTGTTCTCTTCTAAGAGCGTCTGCAAATTGGTGTCACGGAACGCATTAACATAGTGTTTGAGAACCTTGTATTCGCCCGCTTTCGGCGTCACCGAACTGTGAATCTCGGCCCCTGTTGTGTTTGGCTCAAAGAAAGGAGGGTTCTCGATCTGAAATTCGTGATGCACGTGCACGATCATCTGACCAGCTGTGCGGGCCTGTTCCAACAAACGAGCAGCGTTTGCGGCACTCTCTTTGATCTTGTGCAGCTCCCATTTGCCACCGGGGAAATAGTCGTTCTGAATGTCGATCAGGATCAAGGCGGATTTTGTCATCTTTGTTTCCGTTTCTGGTGAATGAAGTTGGGATATAGGCCGGGGTTCTCCAAAGTTTGATTGGCGTATCGGACATAAACGATGTTAAATCGGACAAATGACCCAAGTACCTGATGTCATCACGATCGGTTTGGCTGGCTATCCCGAAGCTCAAAACTCCGCGATCCATGGATTGCAGGATTTGTTTACTGTTGCGAACCGACTTCAGCAGAAGTATTCCGACCATCTGCGCCCGATTGACACACGGGTCGTACGGAATTTTACCAATACCGAAAGCCGTTTGGATGCACTGGTTTTGCCCCCTTCAATAGGACCACGGATCACTGGCGCAAATGAGCAAGGCGTAATCAACTGGTTCCGGCAGCACCACCAGCAGGGCGCACTGGTTTGTTCAGTATGCGCAGGCGCATTCCCGCTGGCAGCATCCGGCCTGTTGGATGGTCGAAAAGCCACAACCCATTGGGCACTGGCGTCGGAGTTCACGGCCAATTTCCCCAAAGTTCACCTGCGTGCCGAACGATTGTTGATTGATGATGGTGATATCGTCACGGCTGGCGGGTTGATGGCGTGGACGGATTTGGGTCTGCGCCTGATCGCCCGGTTTATGAGTCCGGCACTTATGCTTGAAGTTGCGCGATTTTTCTTGATCGACCCCGGTGAACGAGCACAGAGTTTCTACAGTTCGTTTTCACCTAACCTGACCCATGGCGACAATGCGATCCTGCGGGCCCAGCATTGGATGCAGACGAATTACACCCAACAAGTAAGCGTTTCGGATATGGCGCGCCATGCACGGCTGGAACTGCGTACATTCGGGCGCAGGTTTCACACGGCAACCGGGGTCAGCCCATCTGAATATTTGCAGCAGCTGCGCATAGGGAAAGCCAAAGAGCAGTTGGAGTTGTCGATAACCAGCGTTGAAACGATAGCCCGGGACGTGGGCTATATGGACATATCTGCGTTTCGGCGCATGTTTCAGAAAACCGTCGGCTTGACGCCCGGCGAATACCGAAACCGGTTTTCGCCAGCTCAGCTACCCGAGACACCAGCGCGTGGAATGCGCGACGGTATCAACCCCATGGCATAAGTCCGCCGTATCCGGTACGCGCGCTCACGGTATGCGCCATGTGCGCCAATGTCGTCAGGTCATAAACTGGCAGTTTGAGCTCCTCCTGAATGCGGGCAGCGTAAGGCGGAAGGTCGGTGCATTCCAATACCAGAGATCGTATTTCGGGCGTGTCGCATTTCAGCCTGCGCGCGGCGTCCAGCACTTCGGCCTCGATCAGATCGGTGTCCATGCGGGTGCGCGTGTTGCGCAGGATCACCTCGGCAAACTCGCTGGTGTGTTCCAACCCCTGTACGGCCACAGGAATATCCCCTGCACCGACGCCGTCGAAATGGCGTTGTGTCAGCGCCGAGGCATCGGCGGTAATCACTCCAACAGGCGCGTTGGCTCCGGCCATGTGATAGGCCAGCGGCACCTGTATCAGGCTGGAGGCGAAGACAGGCACCGAAACGGCTGCGGCCAGCTCTTTCTGGAATAGTGCCAGAAACCCGCAACTGCCGGTAATGGCACGCACGCCTTCGGCCTCAAGCCGTTGTGCGCCCTTGATGAATGGATCCAACAATTCAGGCGTCGGGTTGTTCAGCAGTGTTGGCACTGTGATACCATCTATCATCTCGTACAGCACCGGGAACGGCAGGCTGGATGGGTTTTTGATATGCCCGGGAGGTTTGGGGAAATAGCTTTCCAGACACAAAACCCCGATGGAGGCGCCGCAGATATTCTGTCCACCCTGGTAGATCGGCATAGTGTGGTAATCCTTCTTCGAAACGGTGGCTTGCACGTGTTAAAACCGCGACAATGAATACGGGTCCAATGCGATATTGAGGCGTTGCCCTGACACCAGGTCGGCCACGAGCTCTCCGGTTTTTGGTGCCATCATCAAACCGTAATGGGAATGGCCAAAGGCGCTGAACAAGCCCTTGTGGCCTTCAACCGGACCAATTGCAGGCAAACTGTCGGGGAAAGACGGGCGTCGGCCCATCCAGAACTGCGTATCTGCAGTGTTCAGATCCGGCATCATTGCCCGCGCCTGTTCTGTCAGAAGCGACTGTTTGCGTGAATCTGGTGGCGCGTTGATGTTGCCGAATTCTGCCATACCCGCCACGCGCAGACCATCCTGCATCGAACTGGCAACCACTTTGGCGTCAACGTCCATCACCGAATTCTCTAAACTCGCCGAGGGAGTCGGGAATTGAACATGGTACCCGCGTTCGGCCACCAGCGGCACGGACATACCCAGAGGTTTCAGTAGCTCAGCAGACCAAACTCCGGCGGCCAACACGACGGTATCGGCCTGGAGAGTGTCTTGCGGAGTCGCCAATTGCCACTGCCCATCTTCTGTACGGGTTATCCTTGTGACTTCGGCCCGTACAAATTCAGCGCCTTGTTGGCGGGCTTTGTCGGCCAAAATCGCGCCAACCCGACCGGGAGAGGTCACCCGCGCTTGCCCTTTGATCAGAATGGCCGCTTTGAAATCCATGGATAAAGCGGGTTCAATCCGGCGCAGCTCCGGTCCGTCGATCCGCTCAAGTTGTCCGCCTTTTTCCTGCCGGATCAGATACCCCAGGTCATTCAGGTCAGCCTGATCCGGATGGCGAAAGGCATGGATGTAGTTGGAATCAACAATAAGGTCTTCATGCCCGGTATTCTGCAGGTGTCGACGGTAGAGCTCTATCGATGGTCGGCACAGCAATTCCATCGCATCCGAGATGTTGCGCACAGATTTCACATCTGATTTCTTCAGGAACCTCAGACCCCAGGGTATCATCTTGGGCCAGAAAGATGGCCTGACTGACAAAGCACTTTTGGGGTCCAGCAACATCTGGGGGATCGATTTCCAGATGCCGGGTGTGGCCTGCGGGATCACCGACCATGGTGAGACGACACCGGCATTGCCGAAGGAGGTCTCCTGTCCCGGTTCCCCCCGGTCGATCAGCCGGACGGCTATGCCGCGCTCCTGCAGGGAGAGCGCACAACATATGCCGACGATCCCTGCGCCGATAATGGTCACCTGTTCAGACATGTCAGGCCGTTGCTTGAGTTCGGGAACGGGCGATCAACTGTGTGACAATGACAGGTGAAGCCACCGCCAGTGCGATCAGGTCAGCTGTCAATGTAGGGGCCACAAATATGACCCCGGCAATGGCCATCAGGATGCGTGACACCATGTTGAGAGGTTGCAACCAGTAGCCGACAACCGCCGCTGAAAGGGCGATGACCCCGGCAATACAGCTGGCGGCGGTATAGGTGAATTCCCAAAAATCGAACCCAGTTGACGATACGAACAGCAAGACTGGCGCATAGACGAAAGCCATCGGCGCTATAACCTTGCCCAAACCTAGCGTAAAGGCGGACAGCCCGGTGCGGAACGGGTTGGAATTCGCAATCGCCGCCGCTGCATAAGCTGACGTGCAGACCGGAGGGGTAATCTCAGACACCACGCCGTAATATAGCACAAACAGATGGCTTGCGATGGGTGGGACACCCAACTGCGCCAGCGCGGGCTGAGCCACCGAGACAAGCATGATGTAAAGCGCCGTGGTCGGAATACCCGCCCCCATCAGGATGCAGACGATTGCAATGAAAACCAGCGAGATGAACAGTTGCAGGTCTTCCTTGGCAAACAGCTGAAAGCTGCCGAACGAGATCATATTGTATAGATCCGCCGCCAGATTGCCCGCGCCCTGTGTCACCATGAAGCCTATACGGAAGCCGATGCCGGTGGTGTTAATCACGCCCACTACGATGCCCACTGCCGCGGCAGCGGCGCCAACAGCCAGAGAATATTTTACGCCCAACTCAACGGCCTGCAGCATCTCGGGTACTTCGATTCGTTTCTGCGGGTTGAGTGTGGCGATCACCGATAGGCCGCACAGTATGGCAGTCATCGTCAGATCGAATCCACCATCCGAGTACTTCCAAAGCACGAAAGCAAGAAACGCCGCCGCGTAAACCAGAGTTGGCGGTTGCCTGAGGCGCGACATGCCCGCGATCACCGCAAGCGAGATACCGCAGAAGGCTGACATGAACGGCGTGTACCCGGTGAACAGTACGACCAGCAGGCCGATCAGTGGAACGATATTGGCCCAGCCTTCGGCCCAGACAGCCTTGAGCTGCGGCAGTTGCTCTTTGGCCAGACCTTTCAGGTTCAGCTTGCGCGCCATCAGGTGCACCACAGCGAAAACGCCGACATAGTGCAGGATGGCCGGGAAGATCGCCGCGATCACGATAGTTGTGTAGGGAACCTCAAGGAATTCGGCCATGATGAAGGCCGCGGCCCCCATGATCGGCGGCGTGATCTGTCCACCTGCCGAAGACGCAGCCTCGACACCGCCCGCAAAATGGCCGGGGTATCCAAGGCGCTTCATGTTGGGAATTGTCAGCGCGCCGGTCGAAACGGTGTTAGCCACCGAAGAGCCCGAGATCGTGCCGAAGAAGGCCGAGGATACCACCGACACTTTTGCCGGACCGCCGGTATAGCGGCCCGCCAAAATTGTAGCGTTATCGATAAAAAGTTGTCCCAGCCCGGTCCGCTGCGCGATCACTCCAAACAGGACAAAGTGGAACACGATGGTCGAAACGACCCAAAGCGTGACGCCATAGATACCTTCCTGAGGGAAGTACATTGACGATACGAAGGTTTTGAAGTTCACACCCGGATGCTGCAGCAACCCGGGGAAATAGGGACCCAGCAACGCGTATGAGATGAACACACAGATGATCAGCGGCAGTACCCAACCCAACGTGCGGCGTGCTATGTCCAGTACCAGCAGGATGATGACGACGCCCAGGAACACATCATAGTTGTTCGGGTTGCCCATGCGGAAGGTCTGTTCCTCGATCCCGAGAAACGGAATGCCGCGCCAGGCGAGACCCACGTAAAGCGCGGCCAAGATGCCAAAGCCCATGAAGACCAAATCGTAGAGAGGGATGTTACCGATGCGGAAGCGGCTGACTTTGAGAGCATAAAGGCTTTTGGCCCCTACAATCGGGATGGTGGCGTAAACGAGAATGAACAATAGGGACAGATAGATGCCCATATGCCAGTGGTCCGCAGGCAGGCCGAATCCAGCTGTGAAGAATTCATAGAATGCAAAGATCAGGGCGACGACGCGCAATACCTTGCCTGCAGAGGGCGTGACCTGCCGGACAGCGGCGCCCTCGTCGAACTGTTCTTCGATGGCCGCCAGTTCCTCGGCCGTCAGTTCGTGGTCATCAAGTTTCTGGGTCTCGGACATGATGGCCCCCCGATTTCGCATAATTCCAGAGTACGGTGCCCCGACCGGGGCACCGACGACATGTTTCAGTCAGGTGTGATTATTGAAGAAGACCGGCTTCTTTATAGAATTTCTCGGCACCCGAATGTAGCGGAACGCCCAGTGCTTCCACACCGTTCAGAGCAGTATCAGGCGTGATCTGCTTGCCCTTGGCGTGGCCGTTATCCAGCAGTTTGCGGGTGTTATCGTTCCACAAAGCCTTGGTAAGCTGATAGACCAGATCTTCGGACAGGTCCGATGACACAACCAGCATAGCGCTGACCGCTGGGGTCTTGGTTTCCGCGTCAATACCCTCGTAGACACCTCCCGGTATGGCCGAGGGGATATAGGCCGGAATGATCTCGTTGATCTTGGCCAGATCGTCGTCGCTGAAGGAATGCAGGTTCATGCCTTTGGTCGAAGACAGCTGCACCATGGCGGCAACCGGCCAGCCCGCCGCGTAGAAATATGCGTCCAACTGACCATCAGCCAGACGTTCGGCGCTCTGACTGTTGTTCAGCTCGGCCTCGTCCATGTTGTCACGGTTAACGCCCCAGGCGTCCAGCATTTGCAGCACTGCCACCTGAGTACCGGAACCCGCCTGTGCGATACCGACGCGCTTGCCTTCGAGATCACTCAGATCGTTGATGGTCTGACCCGCAGGCAGAACCAGATGCAAGTCTTCGGGGAACAGGTTCGCGACAATGCGCAGCTTTGGATGAGGTTTGCCTTCGAACTTGCCCTCACCCAGATACATCGAACGGGTTACGTCTGCAGCGGCCAGACCAGCCTCAAGCTCGCCGTTTTGCACAGCGGCATTGTTGAAGACCGACGCGGTTGTCGACTGTGCAATCGCGATCAACCCAGGCACGCCACACTGGCCACCCTCTTCGCAGGGGCGCGACCCCGGAGGGGCGGAAATCCCGTTAGCAATAGTCCCACCGATCGGGAAGTAAGTGCCTCCCGCGCCGCCGGTGCCAATGCGGAAAAAGGTTGGGTCCTGCGCAAACGCAGGTGCAGCCAGTGCACCCGCCAAAGCCAGACCCGTCAGGCATTTCATCAGTTTCATCATAAGCTCCCAGTTTTGGATCGTTGGATTCGGTTCGTCCGAACTCTGATCTGATCAGCCTAGGGAGAATTATCATAAATACAAATTTGTTATATTTAACAAAACGAAAGTTTTGCTTATACATAGAGAATGAACCTTACTCAATTGACCGTTTTTCGTGAGGTGATGGAGACAGGCTCTATCTCTCAAACTGCAAAGAAACTGAACCGGACGCAGCCCGCCATCAGCCTTGCGATCAAGAACCTGGAAAGAAGCCTTGGGCTGACGCTTTTTGAGCGCAAAGGACGGCGTTTGATACCGGTACCCGAGGCGCATTACCTTTTGGCTGAAACCACGGGTGTTCTTGACAGATTATCAACTATTTCCAGCACTATGCATGGGCTTCTTAAAGGGAGTTCCGGTAATTTGAACATTGCTGCCATGCCGGGGCCTTCCATATTTGCCTTCCCGAATTTCATTAGCCGCTCGGTTGGTGGAAACCCGGACATCCGGGTCACGCTGTCGACCCGCAGTTCGCCTCAGATAATGGAGCTGGCAGGTACTCAGAACATTGATTTCGGGTTCGCCGATTTCGAGCATCCGGTCGGAAAGAAACCACAGTTCTCAGCAGAGATTATCAGTGGAGATTGCTTTTGCGCGATGGACCGAGACAATCCACTAGCGCAAAAAAAGTCCCTGACAATTTCGGATCTTGATGGGGTGCCAATGGGCGGTCTGTACGACACCCACCCGTTTCAGAAGAAAGTGCAGCGTGCATTTCAAATGGTTTCGGCCACTTACAGGCCAAACGTGACGTGCCAGTATTTCCTTCCGCTCATTCCCTTTGTCGGATCGGGACAATGCTGCACAATTGTCGATCCTTTGACTGTCGCAACAGAACGAGAACTCAACATCTCAAACGACCGCGTCGTTTTCCTACCCTTCAAGGACCCGCTCAGATATGAATACGCGATTCTTTCCCCCGATCATCGTCCGCCTTCGCAATTGGCGTTGAAAATCAAAGCGGGTTGGAAGGCTGAAGTCGTATCGATGCTGGATCAGACCAACGCCAATCCCCGGACTGAGGACGTTTGAAAGAAACATGGCTGACTGAGTTGCTGCTAAAACGACAACCGGCAACACTCACTTGTCGCGTACAACAGAGGTTTCCAGAGCTGACTTGAGCAGTTGCGGATCAATCGGCTTGTAAAGAAGGGGCAGCTTGGCTTGCTTACACTGCTCGACAAGCTCAGGGGATCGATTGGCTGAAATTATGCATCCGGGCAGATGCCCAAATTTGCCCGTCAGAGCGCGCATGGCGTCAGTACCTGTTTTCCCGTTGCTCAGTTGATAATCGGCGATTACAAAATCCGGGAGTATACCGATTTCGCGCAGAAGATTCACAGCTTCGTCTTCGCCTTCGCATTCAAGAACTTCGACGCCCCAGGATTCGATGGTCATGGTTAAGGCGCTGCGCAGGTTTTCATCGTTTTCGATCAACAAGGCGATGGTGTTGCCAAGCACCTTGGAGCTTGGTTTTTGTGCCGCTGAGGAGCAGAGTGGAATCGCCGATTCCGCCTGCGCCAAAGGTACCTCGACCGAAAATCCTGTCCCCTTCCCTACTTCGGAGTGCAGATGGATTGGGTGTTGCAGCAACCCGCAGGCCCGTTCAACAATTGCAAGACCCAGCCCCATGCCTTCGGCGGCACTGGCATCTGAATGCAGGCGTTGAAATTCCTGAAACACAATGTCTTTTTGATCTGATGCAATGCCGATACCCGTGTCCCAGACCTCCAGGGCAACTGCGTTTTTGCGGTGCCTGACACCGACAAGAACTTTACCGGCATCGGTGTACCGGATCGCGTTTGACAGCAAGTTTTGCAATATACGCCGAAGATAGCTGGCATCGCTGGTGACCAGAGCCTTTGTGTCAACAAAACTCAAATCCAGACCTTTGGCCTGAGCAACAGGCCGAAAGGCGTCTTCCATCTGAGAGAAAAGCTCGCCTACGCACACCGTGGACAAGTGCGCCGTGGCCCGCCCGGAATCCAACTTCGAGATGTCCAACAAAGCTTCAAGAATGTGTTCAACGCTGTTCAGCGCGCTTTCGGCCTTTGCGGCCACGGTCTGAGCGTCACTTTTGCCCAAACCGCTTCCCAGTGACGCAACATAGAGTTTTGCGGCAGACAGGGGCTGCAGCAGGTCGTGGCTGGCGGCTGCAACAAAGCGCGATTTTGACGCATTCGCACGCTCAGCCTCGTTCAGTGCATCCGCAAGTTCCATTGTGCGCGACGCTACACGCTGTTCCAGCAATTCCTTGGCCTCATACAAGGCCTGAGCGGATTTTCGTTCTGCGGTCACATCGGTAAAAGAAATCACAAAGCCCCGGTCAGGCATTTCTTGGGCATAAACAGACAGAATTTTCGATCGCCCCCGATGCATCTGGAATTGAAGTGGGCGGCGATAGGTCTGCCGGATGACCCAATCCAGCAGGTCCGCTTCGGTGATCCCTTTCTGAAAGCTGATATTGGCGCTGAGGCGATTGGACAGGGTTTCAAACCGCGTACCCATCTGAAACTGCGTGATCGGAATGGCCAGAAGCTCACTTGCGCGGTTGTTCCAGCCGATCAGGCGGTGTTTGTTGTCAAATATGCAAACGCCCTGATCGATGTGTTCAAGTGTGGCGCGGATCAGTCTTGCTTTGTCATCGAGAATTCGATCCCTCTCCTGCCGTTCGATCCGCATGATATCCGTCACGTCGGTTTGCAGGATCACGGTGCCACCGTCGGGTGTGCGGTGTTCGGACACCTGCGACCATCGATTGCCTGCAAGACGGACATTGAACACCACGTGGTCGTCCGCATGCCGATCCAAGCGGCTTTTGGCCCAGTCCTTTGGGGTCATTGCCTCTGGCAAAGACAGGAACCCGGATTGGCTGACCAGTTCTACATATTCGATAAACCGCAAGCCGGGACTCAGTTTCTCCTGAATGTCGGGCATATGCAGGCCGAACCGGCTGTTACACAGCACCAATTCTTCGTCGCGATTGAAAAGGGCGAACCCTTCCTGCACTGTTTCGATTGCATTCGCCAAATCCGCCCGCGCCGCTTCGGTTTCCTTGTTGGCCTGCGCCAACCTGGCGTTGGAGTCATTCAAAAGCTCAAGTGCGCGTTCAAGGTCATCCGTTCGGGCACGGACCTCTTGCTCAAGCACCGCGGCCCGTTGAAACTGCGCATAGGCCGCGCCCGAGGCATCAGTGGATTCTTCGACCCGCCGCATCAGGGCCTCGACGATTTTCCTCAGCTTTTCATTCTGACGATCAAGCGAGTCTGAGGGATCTGTGAGATGCTCGATCATGCCTTACTCTTTCTCGGGAGGGTAAATCGCAACGCCGGTCAGGGTCTGGTTCACATGGATCGAGTTGTATTGTTCTCCGTAGGTCGAGAACCCGACCACGTGATTGTGCGACAGAATGTTCGAGATATCGCGCGTCTTCTGCTTTTCCTGTGCTTCCAGCCGACGAAGAATACAGTCACAGCCCAAAATGGTGTCGGGTTGCTGTTTCTCGGTCAGAAGGTCGATTTCTTCCTGCAGGTGTTCGACCATGTCCCGAGGTTCGGCCAATGTCAGAACCAAACCTTCATCGATGGCCGAGAAAAAGACCAGATCCCCGTTACCTGCCACCTGCTGAATAGCGCGGACATGGTGCTGCCCGCCGATTTGCACCACGACAGGATGCGCCGCGAATGTGAATGTCGTGAGTTGTTCCGGGTCCTTGCCGAGGATACGGGCATATTCGCGGGCAGCGGGTTCGGCATTGATTTCCTGAACGATGCGTTTGGCCGGGTCTGCCTTGGTCACCACCATGCGACGGGCGGCGGGGACGAGGTGATCGGTTTTGAACACTTTAATCGGGCACCGCGTTCGAACCTGTGTCAGTATGGCGGCATTGCTCTGTGCCTGCCCCTGATGCAGAACATAGGTGCGCCGGAACTGGGTTCCATCCCCTGCCGATCCACCGAACAACGGCACCGGCCCCAGGCCGACAGCCAATTCCGACGTCAATTCATCTTCTTTTGTCGATAACCCGTCAATCATCAAGAAGGTGAATTCATGGCCCCACTCGGGCGAGGTTCCCATCATTGCATTTCTGTTGTGGATCATCTCTTTGATGATGCTGTCGGCGTCAAAATCGTTCAGGTCCGGCACAAGAACCGTTCGTATGTCGAAATGGGATTGTGGCAGGCCGATCGCAACGATCTGATCCTCGCAGTAGCCACTATCCGCCAGTTCTCCAGCCGTGGTGCAGCCAACGACCGGAGTTGGAGCAAAGGCGTGTGCGGCTTCGGCAATCACGGCGGATGCATCTGCGTTCGGGCTGACAAAAAGAATGACAAGCGCAAGTGGACCATCACCCAGTTGGCGCTTGAGTGTCTCGATTGACTGTCCGGTGTCGTGTTGCGTAAAAGCCGTTTTAACAATGCCTGGCGCACGGGCCTGGACTGTTGCCGACCCGATTGCTTGGTCCATCGTGCCTCCTCCCTAAAAGCGCGATAATGACGTGAGAGTATGACGCTTAACCTTGGTCTTGCAAGACGCTGGCAAAGGATGCTTTTTTGGCGATCAAAACCGCCTGCGTTCGGCTTTGCACGCCCAGTTTCCGCATGATTGCAGTCACATGCGCCTTGACCGTTGTTTCCGCAATTGACAGGTCATAAGCGATTTGCTTGTTCAGTTTGCCTTCGCAGATCAGTTGCAGGATGCGTGCCTGCTGATTTGTCAGCGTCGCAAGGCGATTTACCGCGTCGCTGTGTTCGTCCTCTTCCTCTGCATCAATCAAAACGCAGCCTTCAGGCACAAAGACATCACCGGCATGAACTGTCTCAAATGCAGTACGGAACACGTCGCGTTGGCTGTGCTTAGGGACATAACCTGATGCACCGGCCTGTATCACCTGACTGACAACACGGTTGTCGGCCAGCGATGACACCACAATTACCGGAGCGTTCGCTGCAGCCTTCAAGCGGACAAGGCCATCCAAGCCGTCTACATCTGGAAGGTTAAGGTCCAGCATGACCGCATCGGGTTTCAGCCCGCTTGCCAGCAGATCCATCGCGCCCTCCAGCCGGTCTGCGGTGTGGATTTCTCCGATCTGGGCAACACTTTGCAGGGTCATAGACAAAGCGTCGCAAAACAACGGATGGTCATCAACGATCAGCACGTTTTCGAAGTCGTTTCGTGCGGCGGATTCAGCAAGCATTCGGTATAGCCTTTTGCGTTCAAATGGTCTCCAGCCTAACCAATCCTAGCAACGAAATAAAACCGCGCATACTGGCGGAAGGTCGTATAAAAACGCGCACCCGGATAGGGGCACGCGTCGGAGGTTTGTATTGTCCAGGGTTAATTCGCCGAAGCCAGTTCTTTTGGCAGGCGGAAAGTCCACAATGTGCCACCCTGGTTCAGGTAGTTGACCTTCTTGGCCACCTCACCGCCCCAAAGCGGAACAGCGCCGCCCCAACCGGAAATGATCGACACATACTGTTCGCCGTCCTGTTCCCAGGTTACAGGCTGCCCGACGATGCCCGAACCGGTCTGGAACGACCAAAGTTTCTCACCGGTTTCGTCGTCCAGCGCAATGAACTCGCCTTCGGGTGTCCCAAAGAACACCAGCCCTCCGGCCGTTGTCATCACACCTGACCAAAGCGGAGCGTCGTTCTTAAATTCCCACTTCCATTCCCCGGTATCCGGATCGATGGCCTTGAGCGAGCCGATGTAGTCTTCATAGTTGGGCTTGATGGTGAAGCCAGCGCCCAGATAAGCAGCACCTTTTTTGTAGGTGATCGGTTCGTTCCAGATATCCATGCCCCATTCGTTGGACGGTACATAGAAATTGCCAGTCCGCTGCGAGAAAGACATCGGCATCCAGTTCTTACCACCAAGGAAAGAAGGGGACGCAAAGATCACTTCACCCTTCTTGCCATCCGCCGCTGATGCCGGATCGCCAGGGCGGTTTTCTTCGACAAAGATCGGACGGCCGGTCTCATCGACGCCAGAGGCCCAGGTTATGTCTTTGACAAACGGATTGGCCGACACAAAGGCGCCATCTTCGCGGTTCAGAACGTAGAAGTATCCGTTGCGATCTGCGGTTGCGAAACGTTTGTTTCCTTCGCGATCGGTATAGGCAACGACCTCATTCACACCGTCATAGTCCCAACCTTCGCGCGGTGTGGTTTGGAAATGCCACTTGATGTCGCCGGTCTTCGGATCAATGCCGATACGGCTGGCAGCATAAAGATTGTCTCCGACATTCCCTTCGGTTGGTGTTCCTGCATTGCGCAGCCAAGAGTTCCAAGGCGCCGGGTTCCCTGCCCCGAAAACAAGTGTATCCGTATCTGCGTCATAAGAACCACCCAGCCAGGTCGCGCCACCACCGGTCTTCCACATGTCGCCTGGCCAAGTTGCGTTCAACTCGCCCGTCATGGTGCTTTCTTCACCGTTCAGCGTACCCATATGGCCTTCGATCACCGGGCGTTCCCACACCAGATCTCCGGTGTTTACGTCGCGCGCCTGCACGGCACCAACGATGCCGAATTCACCGCCGGAATTTCCGGTAATCACCAGCCCATCGACGATCAGCGGAGCAGCTGTATAGGAATACCCTGCCTTGTAATCCGCGATCTTGTCACGCCACACAACGTCACCGGTGTCCTTGTTCAAGGCCACAATTCGGGCGTCAAGCGTCCCGAAAATCACCTTGTCACCGTAAATGGCGGCACCACGGTTTACCACGTCACAACAGGGCAGGATGCCTTCGGGCAGCCGAGCATCGTATTGCCAAACCTCTTTCCCGGTCTCCAGATCTATTGCATACAGGCGCGAATACGACCCGGTGATATACATCATGCCGTCATAAATCAGCGGCTGGGTTTCTTGCCCGCGCTGTTTTTCACCACCAAGGCTAAACGCCCAGGCAGGCAACAGGTTTTTGACGTTGTCCTTGTTCAACATGTCCAGCGGGCTGTAGCGCTGCAAATGGCGCCCCATGCCGTTCGTCACAATCTGAGTTGTGATGGTTTGGTCGTTGGCCAGATCGTCCTCGGTAACTTCTGCATAAGCCGCGCCCGCTGCAATCACACTTGCGACCGTCGCCATGATAAACCGGTTCATCGGTGTCCTCCTTAGACTTGTGTCTTCCCTCCACGCCGAATCCCCGACAGGTCGGAGCTGTTGGCGTGGGTATTATTCGCAGGAGGGTCTATTGGTGAAATTGCACAATGGTCGTAGGGGGCAATTCACGGATTTCAACTAGTGTAACGCATCTTTTTGGGGCGTGGAAACAATGCAGAAAGCTATCGCGAGGGTTATTATTCTGGAGGGGCTCGTTCGTCTGCCTGCCAGCACCGATCCACTGTACGGACAGAAGCAGGTATTTCTGGTTTAAGATGCGAGAAGAAAATCTCCGATATGGTACATTAAGTTTCTCCTGTAAAGTTCTATTTATTATTGTGAAATCGACGCTTCTGCTGAACTGTTTACAGAGCATTTCTTGTCCTTGCACCCGTTTCGGTATTTGGAAGGGCCGGTCAAGCATTGGTGTCACATACCCCACCCATACGTGCCGCAGCTTCAGGTGCCAGCCGGTAATCTAACCGATCTGGAATACGATCTTTTGTTCATCCACAAAGACGCAACCGAATACGGCATCGTTATGTGGAGCGGGGTTTACTATCAGCTTCAGATCGAAGGTGATCGACTGATCGGACAGCTGCACGAGATGGATATGGGCTTGCTGGCAGTCCCGCCTGCTGAGGGCGAACTGAGGCCTGTCGCTGCCAGAGACACTCATGAAGCCGACCCAGACAGCAACTGGCTGCCACAGCCTGTGATCGAATAGCCCTACCGAGTTGAGATACTGCCCAGATAAGCCAATATGAAATCCTGCACTGTGCGATCTTCGATCCCGACGTGGCGCATTTTCGTGCCAGGCATGAAACCGTCGTTATCCTCCATCCATGCTCGCAGGGCGGCGGGCGTCCAGACGATCCCGGACCCGGCCAGTGCTTCGGAATACTCATATCCTTCAACAGTGCCTGCGGCCCGGCCCACGATATTGTCCAATGCTGGACCATAACTTGGATCGGTAGAATCCGGTGCGTGGCAACGGCGGCATTCCGAGAAATACAGGGTTTCCCCTGCTTGGACCTTGACCTTATCGAAAGCGCTTTCGGCACTTGCCGGCGGTGCAATGCAGATTTGTGCAGCCAGACCGAGGGAAAGAAAAATGTGTTTCATTTGGTCCTCCGACGTTTGCGCAAAGATACCTGTCGCACATCCGGAGCTGGCTTGACCTACATCAAGAAAATCGGAGCCGAGCCTTATCCTTTGGTCGTAGAAAATTGAAAAAAGTCAGCTTCAGAACAGAGGCGCATACTTCCGCTCATCCGCATCAGGGGTCACTTCGTTTGGATCATAGCCCGATTCCTGCAGCCGTATCGCGATTTTCAACCCGTGCTGAGCCGCCTCGTCGACATAGGCGCGCCCCAGTCTTTCGTCTTTCGCAACGCCATGCCCTCGTAGCAGATTGAGCCCATAGTTGAATTTGCCCACAGGATCCCCCAGATCAGCCGCGCGTTTGTCCCATTCGGCAGCGGCATCAGGATCGTAGGGACCGCCCAGTCCGTTATTGTCCAGTTGCCCCATCCAGGTCATTGCGCCGGTATAACCGGCCTCTGCACATGTTCTGAAAAGGTTACGTGCCATGTCATGACGGCCGGACTTCGTCATGTAATAGCCCGTCGCGCAGGTTGTCATATCGGTGACGCCGTTCTCGATATTGCGCATAACTTTGCCCCACCCCGTGTCCTGGGGATTGAGTGTGCCGTACTCGTCCTCAACCGTCTGCGCCGAAACGGCCGTCGCGAATAATAGTGCGATAGTGGCGATGCGGAACATGACAAACCCTCGGTCTCGTGCGCACATTAACGCATAAGGGTCAGGAATTCACGCCTGCCATGGTCGTAGACGCAATCATCCTTTGGGGCGTTTCATCCCGCGCGATGGATCATACCCCCAGAGCGCCATGCCCAGAAACACAGTTCCGGCAAAGATCGTCCATCCCAACGCCGATGCGTTGACCTGCCCGTAAAGGGCGAACCTGATCAACTCGACCGCGTGAGTGAAGGGATTGATTGCGCAGATATCGTGCAGCAGGGCTGAGCTTTCGGCCATTTTCCAAAGCGGATAAAGCGCGGAAGACAGAAAGAACATCGGGAAGATGACGAAGTTCATCACGCCCGCAAAATTCTCGAGCTGTTTGATCGCAGACGAAAGTGCAAGTCCAAGTGCACCCAACATCAACCCGCTGAAAATCAATGCAGGGAATACAAACAGATAACCAGCCAACGGCATGTCTATTCCATAGATCGCTGCTATTGCCAAAAAGGTATAAACCTGAAGGATTGAAATCGTCGTGCTGGCCAGCAACCGGCAAAACAGCAGCCACCAACGCGGCAAAGGGCTGGTCAGCAGCAGCCGCATTGAGCCCATTTCGCGGTCATACACAAGACTAAGAGAGCTTTGCATCCCGTTGAACAGCATGATCATTCCGCAAAGGCCGGGTACGATATAGATCTCGTAAGTGATGTAGGTTTGATACGGCGGAGTTATCGACAGCCCCAGCGCAGCGCGAAACCCGGCAGCAAAGACGATTAACCATACCAGCGGACGCACCAATGCCGCGACAAACCGGCTTCGCTGACGGACGAAGCGCAATGCCTCGCGGATAAGAATGGCGCGCAGCGCGATTAATCCGGCACTCATGTCGGTGCTCCGGTCATCGAAAGGAACACTTGCTGCAAGGGCTTTCCTTTTGTGATCTCAACACAAGTGCCCTGCTTAAGAAGGCGGCCACGATGCAGGATAGCGACTTGGTCTTCTGGCTCGATTTCGTCTGTCAGATGCGTGGCCCAGAGAACGGTCAATCCATCCTGAGCGGACAAATTATGTACGTGCCTGGTAATCGCACTGCGTGCAGCGGCATCCAGGCCGACGGTAGGTTCGTCCAACAGCAAAACAGACGGTGCATGGATCAGGCAGCGCGCGATTTCCAGCCGCCGCCTGTGGCCGCCGTTTAAGTCGCGCGCACGTTCGCGCGCGCGTTCAGCCATGTCCAGTTTTTCCAGAGCTTCGGCGATACGGGTCTCGGCCTTTCCACCGGAAAGCCCGTGCAGCGCCGCAAAATAGCTGAGATTTCGGTGTACTGTCAGATCCAGATCCAACGTGGGCTGTTGAAAGACCACACCTATTGTTGCCAGCGCCTGGCGCGGTTGCTTCGAGATATCAAAACCCGCGACTTCGATCGTTCCCTGCGCTGTGGTGAACAGTCGCGTAAGCAGGGAAAACAGTGTCGACTTACCTGCACCGTTAGGACCTAAAAGGGCGCAAAACGCGCCTTGCGGGACATGAAAGCTCACATCGTCAAGGGCGCGTTTTTCGCCATAGGCATAGCTGACATTTCGGACGGAAAGCCCTGTCACTTAATGGTAATCTCCAGCCGCTGCGTTTCCCCGGTACTTCCCGGAACCTTCAGATAGTATCTGCCGGGTTTGATCGCGACAAAGCCTATTTCCATCTCACCAGCTTCGTCGAACTCAACGGAATCCAGACCCAGGGGACGGATCTCAAGACCTTCGACGACGATTTCGTCGATCCAGATGGCCCGAAAGAACTCAGGCCCTACCAGAGCCAGTTCCTGACTACCGTCGCCCAGAATTTCGAATTCATAGTACGTGCCGGACTTCAATTTCCAAGGGGCCTCGGCCAAAGGCACACCTGCAGACAAAGTAATCGGCGGCAAGTCTTCCTTGTTTTTGGCTGAGAGAATGCCAGCAAGGCCAAAGCCGTTGTCATCGTCGTCATTATCTGCTGCCAATACGGTCGGTGAAAACACCACAGCCAGCATGGCAATCAAACGGGTTGGGCGGATCATTTCAAAGACTCCTCACCTTGCCTTAATTCGTCGGGCGGAAAGCTGCGCCCCAAGGGAAGCGCCCGACCTTGATCGTTTTGATGGGTTCACGTTTGGCGACGTCGATAACGGTCACATCCCCGGACACACCGTTTGTGGTGAACAACAGCGACTTGTCCGCGTTAAAATCCATGTGCCAGACACGACGGCCAACCAGGATGTAGTCTTCGACCTCAAAAGTTTCAGCGTTCACGACCGCAACGTGGTTTGAAGGACCCAAAGCGACAAAGGCGGTTTCATCCCCGTTCGACAACTCGAACCCGACGGGCTGCACCCGATCTGGATGGACGCCGTCAACCTCGAACTCGATTTTGGCCTTCTCGTTCTGTGTCGCAACGTCAAAAACAGTAATGGTGCCGCCGATTTCAGAGCTGACCCATAGCTCGGTTCCATCTTTGACAAACTCAGCGTGCCGAGGGCGCGAGTCCACCAGAGTGTTGGCGAACAACTCCTGCGTTTCAGTATCAATCCAATGAGCCATATTGGTGGTCTCGGATGTGGTAATCGCGGTCTTGCCATCGGGAGAGACCGCCATGCCTTCCGGTTCAATGCCCACGTCAATCTGGGCAATCACGGTCCGCAATTCCGTGTCAACGACGGTTGTGATCGCGTCATCTTCGTTGGCTATGTAGAGGTGCTTATCATTTGGATGTAGCACAAATTGTTCAGGGTCTTCACCGGAGGGCAGATCATGCAGGATTTCTCCGGTTTCGGGATCCATGACCTGTACAGCGTCGCTATCTGACGCGCAGATGTAGAGAACCGAGAAATCCTTGGAAAACGTGATCCCACGTGGACGTTCGCCGGTTTCAAGGGTTCGGATCACTTCCAGTGTTTCGATATCTATAACGCTGAGCGTGTCGTCCTTTTCGTTGCTGATCCAGATTTCATCCGCTTGGGCCAAAGTGCCAAGAGCCATTGCGGCCAGAAGAACAGCGAACCTCATCAGTTTTCCTCCTCAAAGGCCGTACATTGAGTCTCTGGTTCATCAAGGCCCAACGTGTCGAGTTCAGTGCGCTGATGCAGGAACCCATCTAACGGGGCCATCGCCACCACGGCGCGGTCGGTCACCAAAGGGATCGGCTGACGCAACTGACCGTTCCATGCCCGGAAACTCATGGCCCGGCCCTTGAAGCCTGCCAATTCGAATTTATCCGACAGGATGTACTCCTGCAGAACAGTAGGATCATCAGATTGCGTTCGGGTCACAGCCTCACCCAATGACCGAAACGCAGCCCATGCTGCGTAGTCGATTGGCCTCATCGATCGTCCTGCTTGATTGGCGAACCGGCTCTGTAACTGAACCGCCCCCCATTGCTCGACCACAGGCGACCATGCCACCGGTCGCAACCCTTCCGAACCCGCGACAGGCCTTGATTCCCACGTGTTGAACGGGATGTAACGGGCGAAGTCGTCCAGCTCATCGGCCACCAGCAAGATATCGTAATCTCCGAAATCTTGAGTAAAAAGCGGAACTTCTTGCGCTGCGTTACGCCTGAGGTCGGCGTCAAAGCGCCAGGTCTTTTCTGCCTGAAGTTCCAGCCCGAACTTTGCCAAAGACCGTTTCATAGCATCTGCAAAGGCCATGTCTGGCGGGTGTTCTCCGGTGATCAAAACCAGATCGTCCCAGCGCCGTTTGACCAGGAACTGTGTCAGAGCATCCGCACGCATCGCGTCTGTCGGTAAGGTGTGCAGCAGGTTGGAACGACAGGTGGCGTCTCTTAGGTCGCGATCGGCGGAAGAGACGTTGAACAATAGTGCCCCGGCAGCCTCCGGAAGGTCAGCAACCCCCAGTTGCGCCTGTGCCGGAGCGTCCAATATCAAGTAGGATGTCTCAGACAGAGCTTGTCGCGCCGCATCAAGCCAATCACCGTCTTTGGGGACTGTCGTGACCGTCAGTTCGTATTTGTGACCCAGAAACTTGGCCGTTGTCAGATTGTCTGCCAATGCCAGTTCAGCGCCTGCGGCACCCAAATCTTCGGGCACCGGATCAAGGTTGGATAAAACCGGTGGACGGTCAATCTCTTGCTGCAGATAGACAACAGACACCGCAACCTCAGCTACAGCAACCGCCGGGAACAGAACAAACGCCGCAAACATGTAAAATAACACAGCCAAGGTTGCTTCTCCTCCCATGCAACTCCAGTAAAATCGATCCTTGGTTGACATAGCCATTCGACCATAGTCGCAAGAAAGGACCCATCTGCAACCAAGGTCGAATTTCGCGACGATTCTCTCTGAGCTATGACCGGAGTAAGCATCAGAAGGAGGAGACGATGCGTCTTGGTTTTTACAGCACAGCGCTGGCCGCCCTGACCGCAGGTGGCATGGCGTTTGCGCACGGAGATGTCGCCCCGCAACCTGTGAATACAGATGCCTTGCCGGATGTGGGCGAGGAATGGCTGATCGAAAACCCATATCGCGATCAGGGTGAAAAGGTTTGGCAAGCCGCCATTGAGATTGGCGATTCAGGCTATAATCAAAACTGTGCGCGTTGCCATGGGTTGGGCGTGGTTTCTGGTGGTTTGGCGCCTGACCTGCGCTATCTCGAGGCGGAAGAATACGGTGATGAATGGTACATGGAACGGTTCCGCGAGGGTTACACGCAAAACGGGATCACCAAGATGCCGGCCTTCGGAGAACTATTGGGTCAAAAAGCCGCCTGGGCCATTCGTACCTATATAGAAACGCGACCCGATGATGGCGCGCTGGACGATCATAGTGACCGCCTGAAGGAAATCCGCGACCTGCTGGCTACCATGGCCGACGGTGGTGAAGGCGATGCGGCAGTCCTTCAATCTGAGCTCAGCGAGATTGCAAGCACTATTGAAACAGGATCGGGTGCCCCTGTGGCCGACAGCGTGGCCTTCCGCGCCGCTGTTCTGATCTCGGGCGACAGTCCCAATTTCGCGGAGGCAGCAGAACAACTGACAATTGGATTGTCTGCCGCGCAATAGAACGGCAGACTGAGGCATATGATCGGACGCATATTTTTTTTCTCCCTGTTGGCTGCCACTCTTTCAACTGGAATGGCGATGGCCAGATGCGAAGATCATGTGCCTCAACCTAAACCACAAAACACCAGCCGGGACATCGTGGGCGCCGATCTCGATACCATTGTCGAGCGCGGCTATATCGAATTCGCGGCCTATGACGATTTCGCACCCTGGTCCTATGAAAAGGACGGCAAGATACAGGGCGTGGATATCGATATCGGCACCTTGATTGCCGAAGAACTAGGTGTTGAGGCACGCTTCAATCTGGTGCCAGCGGGTGAAAATCTTGAGGCGGATCTGCGCAATTGGATCTGGAAGGGACCTTTGATCAATGGGCGGGTAGCGAACGTAATGTTGCACGTCCCTTATGACAGCGAGTTCGCCTGCCGCGTCGAACAGGTGGTTTTCACCGGGCAATACCATGACGAGGAGATAGCAATCGCGTATAGCCGCGATGCCTATCCCGATGACCCGCCAGTTCCCGCTTATTTTCGGTTCGACACCGTCGCGGTGGAGAACGATTCGATTGCCGATTTCTATTTGTCGGCATTTCCCGGCGGTCAATTGGCCCAAAATTTGCGCAGATATCCCACCGCTGCTGAGGCAATGCAGGCGCTTGCCGATGGCGAGACAATGGCGGCCATGGGACCGCGCGCCCAACTTGAGGCTGGTCTGACCCCGGCGCTGGACATCCATACCCCACCCCTGCCCGGCTTCGCAGTCAGCTCATGGACAAGTGGCGTGGCAGTTCATTTCGCCTATCGCGGCCTCAGCTATGCCGTTGACGATGCCATCTATGCGGCATTGCAGGACGGGCGCATACCCGCAATCTTTGAACGCCATGGCCTAACACATTCGCCGCCCGCGCTGCGTTGACTACACCCAAGGTCTAATAGGCAGGGTGGCGAACACCGCGTAGCGTAACGAAAAATACTTGGAGAAGTGAAATGGAACTCAGTGACAGCCGCGTCATCGCCGCGCCGCGATCCAAGGTCTGGGACTCGCTTTTGTCGGCAGAGGTTCTGAAAGAATGTGTGCCGGGATGTCAGGAGATGACAGGTTCAATCGAAGAAGGGTTCGAGGCCACTGTGGTCCAAAAAGTCGGCCCCGTTAAAGCGACCTTCAAAGGCGCGGTGACCCTTTCCGATCTCGTGGCGCTTGAAAGCGTGAAGTTATCGGGTGAAGGTAAGGGAGGAGCCGCCGGATTTGCCAAGGGCGCGGCCGACGTTACCTTGTCGGATGCCGCCGAAGGCACGCTGTTGACCTACAAGGTCGATGCGCGCGTCGGTGGCAAACTGGCTCAGTTGGGGGGGCGAGTCATCGATGGGGTTGCCAGAAAAATGGCCGATCAGTTCTTTGAGAACTTCCAGAATGCGGTCGAACCTCAGGATACACTCGAGCCCGAAGCCTCAAACGAAGGCGAGGCCGGGGAAGAAAAGAAAAGTTGGTTCAAACGCGTATTAGGCGATTGAACCTTTGGAATTCAGGGAGGAGAAAGTCATGAAGATTTCCATGACCGTGAACGGCAAAGCTGTGAGCGGAGACGTCGAGGGCCGGACATTGTTGTCCGGTTTTCTGCGCGATCATCTGTCTTTGACAGGGACACATGTGGGTTGCGATACCGCGCAGTGTGGTGCGTGTGTGGTACATGTGAACGGCGAAGCCGTGAAATCGTGCAACATGCTGGCCGCCGAAGCAGATGGCGCTGATGTTGGCACTATCGAAGGTCAGGCGACTGCGGATGGCTCGCTGAACGTAATCCAACAGGCCTTTCAGGATCACCACGGTCTTCAGTGTGGGTTCTGCACACCGGGGATGGTGATGAGTGCGGCAGCGCTGTTGAAAGAGAACCCGCGCCCGTCCGAGGCCGAAATCAGGAAGTATCTGGAAGGCAACCTGTGCCGCTGCACTGGATACCACAACATTGTCAAAGCGATCATGGCCGCATCCGGTCAGGACGTAGGCAGCATAGCTGCAGAATGATGCCACTGCGGGCGTAATGAACGCGCCCGTGGGATGAGTGAAGGATGCAGCAGCATCCGTTTATGGGAGGAGAACAAGCAATGCCCAAAGACAGTGGCATCGGAGCCAGTTCCAAGCGGCGCGAGGACGTGCGCTTTCTGACCGGAGCGGGCAATTACACCGACGACATCAATGTACATGGCCAGGCCTATGTGCATTTTCTGCGGTCCGACATCGCGCATGGCCGGATCAAATCCGTGGACACTTCGGCGGCCGAAGGCATGCCGGGCGTGGTCAAGGTGTTTACCGGCAAGGATTTCGAAGGCGTGGGCGGGATGCCCTGTGGCTGGGAAGTCACCGACAAGCATGGCGCGCCGATGCAAGAGCCGCCGCACCCCATTCTGGCGCAAGGCAAAGTGCGCCATGTGGGCGACCCGATCGCGGCCGTTGTGGCCGACAGCCTTGAACAGGCGCGCGACGCGGCTGAGGCGATCGGTGTGGATATCGAGGAACTGCCTGCCGTGATCGACATGAAGGCAGCCGCGCAGGATGGCGCGACGCTGGTCCATGACGATTTGAAGAACAACATCTGCTATGACTGGCAACTGGGTGAAGCGGACGATGCCAAGGTGAACGAGGTGTTTGCCAACGCGGCCCACGTCACCACTCTGGATCTGGTGAACAACCGGCTGGTTGCCAACCCGATGGAGCCGCGCGTCGCCGTAGGCGAATACAAGCGTGGCACGGATGAGTACACGCTCTTTACAACGTCGCAGAACCCGCATGTGATCCGCCTGTTGATGTGCGCCTTTGTTCTGGGCCTGCCCGAGCACAAGGTGCGCGTGGTGGCTCCGGATGTGGGCGGCGGCTTTGGCACCAAGATTTTCCATTATGCCGAAGAAGCGTTCTGCACCTTTGCCGCCAAGGCCTGCAACCGACCGGTCAAGTGGACCTCCAGCCGGTCCGAGGCGTTCATGTCGGATGCCCATGGTCGTGACCATGTCAGCAAAATTGAACTGGCGTTGGATGCGGACAATAATTTTATCGGTCTGCGCACCAGTACCTATGCCAACCTCGGCGCATATCTCTCGACCTTTTCAAGTTCGGTCCCAACCTGGCTGCATGGCACGCTGATGGCGGGCAACTACAAAACACCAGTCATTCAGGTGAATGTGAAGGCGATGTTCACCAATACGGTGCCCGTGGACGCCTATCGCGGCGCCGGTCGCCCGGAGGCAACGTTCCAGCTGGAGCGTGTGGTGGACAAGGCTGCGCGTGAACTGGGGGTCGATCCGATTGCCTTGCGCCGCCAGAACTTCATCACACAGTTCCCCTATGACACGCCGGTCGCGCTGACATACGACACGGGCAACTACGACGGGACGATGGACAAGCTCGAAGCCGCTGCTGATCTGGCAGGTTTTGCAGCGCGCCGCGCGGCAAGTGAAGCCAAGGGCAAGCTGCGTGGCCTTGGCATCAACTGTTATATCGAGGCCTGCGGCATCGCGCCCTCGAATATCGTCGGCATGCTGGGGGCCCGCGCGGGCCTGTATGATGCGGCGACCGTGCGGGTAAACGCCACCGGCTCTATCAGCGTCATGGTCGGCGCACACAGTCACGGGCAAGGGCATGAGACCGCCTTCCCGCAGGTTGTGGCCGACATGATCGGTATCGACGAATCGATGGTCGAGATCGTCCATGGCGACACCTCGAAGATTCCGTTTGGTATGGGAACTTACGGCTCGCGTTCGCTGGCGGTCTGTGGTTCGGCGATGGTTAAGGCAACCGAAAAGGTGATCGACAAGGCCAAGAAGATCGCCGCCCACCTGTTGGAAGCGTCCGAGGCCGATATCGAATTGAAAGACGGTCAGTTCAGCGTCGCGGGCACTGACAAATCGGTGGCCTGGGGCGATGTCACCTTGACGGCTTACGTCCCACATAACTATCCGCTGGAGGTGGAGCCGGGGCTGGAAGAAACAGCGTTCTATGACCCTGCTAACTTCACGTTCCCGTCCGGAGCTTACGCCTGTGAAGTCGAGGTTGATCCCGACACCGGTCAGGTCAGCATCGAGGCCTTCACCGCCGCGGATGACTTTGGCAACATCGTCAACCCGATGATCGTGGATGGTCAGGTCCATGGTGGCATTGGTCAGGGAATCGGTCAGGCGCTGCTTGAAAACTGTGCCTATGACGAGAATGGTCAGCTGCTGAGCGCGTCCTTCATGGATTACGCCATGCCGCGTGCTGATGATGTGCCGTTCTACGGGGTCGATCATTCCAGTCAGACGCCCTGCACGCACAATCCGTTGGGAGTGAAAGGCTGCGGCGAAGCCGGAGCGATTGGCTCGCCACCTGCGGTGGTTAACGCGGTTCTGGATGCGTTGAACTCAGGCGGCAAGTCGATCAATCACATCGATATGCCGGTAAGCCCGTCGCGCGTCTGGGCCGCGATGAACGGTTGAGTGGAGAGGGCGGACCGGGGGCCAGCCCCCGGACCCCCGAGATATTTTTAGCCAGATGAAGGGCGGATCCGCGCCTTTCGGAAAGGAAAAGCGAAATGTACAATTTCGAGTTTGAGAAACCCTCGACCATTGCCGATGCGGTTGCTGCGTTGGCAGCCGAGGATGCGCAGGTGTTGGGGGGCGGACAGACCCTGATCCCCACGTTGAAGCAGCGGTTGGCATCCCCATCCAAACTGGTGTCGATGAGCGGAATTCCCGAGATGCAGGGTGTTTGCATCGAGGACGATGGCTCTGTGTCGATCGGCGGGGCGACGCCGCACGCCACTGTGGCGCGCGAAGCGGCGGGGTCGTATCCCGCGCTTGCCGCACTGGCTGGTCAGATTGGCGATCCGGCGGTGCGCAACCGCGGGACCATTGGCGGTTCGGTCGCCAACAATGACCCTGCAGCCTGTTATCCGGCGGGTGTGCTGGGATCCGGGGCTACCGTTGTGACCAATACACGCCAGATTGCAGCCGATGACTTTTTCCAGGGAATGTTCACGACCGCGCTGGATGAAGGAGAGATTATCACCTCGATCCGTTTCCCGGTACCGCAAAGGGCGAACTATCAGAAATTCCTGCAGCCTGCGTCGCGGTTTGCGCTTGTCGGTGTTTACCTGGCTCGCTTTGCGGATGGTGTGCGCGTAGCCGTGACCGGCGCCAGTGAAGACGGTGTTTTCCGGTGGTCTGAGGCCGAACAGGCGCTGAACAAAGAGTTCCGTCCTGACGCCCTTATGGACATGCGCGTGAACCCGGCGAATATGATCGCTGATCTGCATGGCAGCAAAGAATACCGCGCGCATCTCGTTTCGGTCATGACCAAACGGGCGGTTGCAAACTGCATGTAGACAATTCTTAGAAGTAGTCGAAAAGCCTCGGTGTGAGCCGGGGCTTTTTATCACGATATATTGATTACTTTTCCGTTTGGTCGAACGCAGACAGCGGTGAATTCACCGGTGGCTTGCGCGAAGGTCGCCGCAATTTCGGCCTCCGTCGCATAACAAAAGGCCGTAGAAAGCGCGTCAGCTGTCGTACCATCCGGCGCCTGTACACTGACCGTTGACCAAAGCGGTTCGTTTCCACCTATCGGGTCGATAATATGAGTGCTGCCAGACCGAAGGCGCATTACCCCAGGACTGGACGTAGCGATGGCACGATCTGTCACTTGCGCTTTGCAGACGAGTCCATGCACTGGATCCGAAACACCCAATGTCCATTGCCGGCCACTTGCAAAATACTCTCCGATATTGACTAGGATCTTTTCCCAACCCGCACGTTGCAACGCCTGCGCGACCAGATCTGTGGCATAGCCCTGAGCAATTCCGTTCAGAGTTAACGCCTGGCCTTTCCCAAGTTGAATGGATGTGTCGGACAAATGCACTCTGTTCCATCCGAAAAGGGCGCGTGCGCGCTTGGCATCTTGCTCGGAAGTAGCGGACCAGAGCGGCTGAACTGTTGGATCGAAGCGCCCCTGTGTTAACGCGTGCGCGGTCCCACAGGCTTGTAACAGTTCAAGAAAAGCTGGGTCAGGGTTGACTAAGTATCCGGTTCGGTTGAGTTCAGATAAGGCCGAATCCGGGCGGTACAGGCTGAAGAGTGCTTCACAACCCGCCAGAATGTTTTGTAATTTGGCAATCGCAGGCCCTGCGTCTTTTGAGTTGGACTCCAGTGTCAGGCTGACTTCAGCCCCCATGGCGTAGCCCTGCCATCGGGTGGGTTGAGCCTGCGACGGTGAGGCCAGCGCGGCGGCAGAAATGGCCAGAAAGCGGCGACGGTTGATCATTCGGCAGCGACCTCCTTGATCTGACGGCGGGCCGCGACGATCAGGGGAACGCAGCGGTTGCGGTCGTCGTGAATGGCGACGCAGTCGAGACACTGAAAACACTCATCATACTGGATTTGACCGGTTTGCCTGATCGCGCCATATTTACATTTGACCTTACACAGCTGACAGGGTGAGCCGCATTCGGCCCGGCGCTCGATCCAGTCGCGACCACGGAGCAATCCGCCGATTGCAAGCAACGCGCCCAAAGGACAAACATATCGGCAAAATCCTTTGAACAAGACCATGCTCAGCACGAGCCAGAATGCGGCATAGGCAACATAATACCATTCGCGAACAAAGAAGGTCGTAATTGCTGTTTTGAACGGCTCAACCTCTGCTGCTTTATCGACCTGATCAGGTGCAGCAAAGACAACCACAAGCAGCGCTGCCAGAATTGCATATTTCACCCATTTCAGACGATTGTCCCATTTTTGCGATGGTTCGATCTGAGGAATGCGAAGGGCTTTACCGAGATAATGAGCAAATTCCTGAAGCGCGCCGAAAGGGCAGAGCCATCCGCAAAACAATCCCCTGCCCCATGCGATCAAACCCGCAAGTGTCACCGCCCAGATCAGCAAGGAGAACGGATCATAAAGCAGGAAGGAAAAACTGCCGCCATCCAATGCAGTACGCAAGGTTCCTAAAGCCGTTACGGTCGACAGTTGCCCCTGCCCCCACCACCCCACAAAAACCGTGACAAAGGCCAAAACGCCAAGACGTAATGGGGTGAACAGCGATTGGGCGGCTAAGGCATTCATTCGCAGTGCCAAACCAGCCAACAATGAAGTCAGAAACAGTCCCAGAATGATCAGGTCAGATTGGCGGTTTCGCAGCGCGTCAAGCCAGGGCGGTGCCGGAGAAATCTGATCTGGTCGATCAAAGAACCTCTCAGGAGTGATGTGTGAAACATCCATAGTGACAGAGCCTGTTTCAGGCTGGAACATGCCATGCTCGCGAACCGCAAGAACCTTTAGGACCCATTCCCGGGTCGGGTCGAAGCCCAACCGCCGGTCCGTGCGCAGTATCATGGCGACACCATCAGGCATGTCATCTGCCAACTCGACCAACAGATCGGCGTCCCGCAGAGCGACGGGCAGACCGCCCTGTTCCGCCGAAATCCAGTCGGGCGCAGTATTGCGGACGAAATCTTCGCTGACCAGGCCGTGGCGTGCCGTTTCGATCAACAGAATTGGCTCGTCATTGTCCGAGATTTCCATAAAGCTCTGCAGCTCTTCGTAGCTGTTGTCGGACAGAGCCGCACGAGCAATGGAATTTGGGCCCAGATCTACAATCCAGAGATCCAGGTAGGGGTCGTCGGGGTAATCCTGTGCTTGGGGATCGTCGTCTTCCCAAAGGGTGCCGTTGAACAGAGCGTCAACTTCCGCATTGGTGTAAACCTTGTGCGTGGCGATGCCCTTGTCGACCAGATCCTGCCAGTTGAGCTCTTCTTCGTAATCGCGGTTTGGAATAGCGGGCGGCGCGGTTGCCAATCCCAGCATTTTCTCGCGCGCGACTGTCAAAGCGGCGCCCATGACCGATTCATGCGCGATCCGCACACTTGCTGTCGCCTTTGTGACCCCATCCAGATAGACCAATGACGACCCGCTTGCTGCATCGCCGTACGGTGTGCCGACAACGATGGAATCCGAAATCGAAAGGCCCCCGTACTGCTCGAAAAAACTGTGAAACGGAGCCTCGCCCAACCCCGAAACGAATATTGGTTCGTTATGTTCAATCAGTTGTACGTCAAGAAAACGACCTTCAAGATCCAACACGATCAGCATGTTGATCGGCGCGCCGGAAAAGCCGGGCAATGGTGCTAGGGGCTCAGATTCAAAGACGTATCCCGCTTCTGTCCCGCCGGAGTTCAGCAGGCTGTAGACGCCGTTTTCGTTCAGCGCCTTTCCTAAAGAAAACGGCGCACGGATATAGGACTCGATGTCTTCACGCGGCAAAGGCTCGGCTAAAACCGTCAGGCTGCTGACCAGCAGTATCAGAATACTCAGAAGCACGCGCATGGTCGAAAGACTAACTTTCCGCCATCAAGTGGGACATTCGACGAAAGTCCTAAGCACCCAATCTACGACCCTAAGGCAGATGACATTTTGGAGCGCGAGGTCGACAATCGGTGTTGATCTTACGACCAAAGCAGCATTTTTTGATGCGGGTGCCAGTAGTAGGGTTCTAATCAACGTCAATCACTTTTGGGAGGATACCATGACCTGGAGCACACCACAGCTGAAAGAAGTGAACTGCGGTATGGAGATCAACATGTATTCTCCGTCTGAGGACGAAGGCCGCGAACACGAACGCGACCTGTTCTGATCAACTGAATTGAGCGGAGGCCCAAAGTGCGTTTTTTGGTTCTTGGGGCTTCCGCAGGTGGTGGGCTGCCGCAGTGGAACTGCGGCTGTCGGAACTGTGTGGATGCTCGCAAAGGAAACATTCCACCGTCCGGCCAGTCTTCATTGGCAGTCTCCCCTGATGGTGAACGCTGGAGTATCCTGAACACCTCACCCGATATCCGGCAGCAGATGCTGGACAATCGCCAATTGCATCCCCGCGCACTTCGTGACACGCCTGTTGCATCGGTTCTTCTGACCAATGGTGATATCGACCATATCGCCGGCCTGCTGAGCCTGCGAGAGCAAACTCCGTTCAGGCTGTTTGCGACCAAAGATATTCACGACGTTCTGTCGGAAAACCGGATTTTCGACGCGGTAAATCGTGAGAAGGTGGATCGTCAGTATATCGCCCTCGGTCGGGATTTTACCTTGCAAAAAGGCTTAAAGGCACGATTGTTCGCGGTTCCCGGAAAAGTGCCTTTGTTCATGGAAGGTGACACGGTTCAGACAGATATGATCGGGGAACAGACCGTAGGTGTGCGTCTGACGACCGGCGACAAGGTTGCTTATTACATTCCCGGTTGCGCACAGGTAACGTCAGATTTGCTGGATCAGGTTGCAGATGCGGATCAGCTGTTTTTCGATGGCACACTATGGGAAGATGATGAGATGATCCGCACTGGAACCGGCGTAAAAACGGGCCAACGGATGGGTCATATCTCGGTCAGTGGGCCCGAGGGTTCAATTGCGCAGCTGCAAGGCATTCATGCAGCGAAAACCTTTATCCATATCAACAACACCAATCCGATGCTGCAACCGGACGGGCCGGAGCGCGCCTTTGCGGAAAATGCCGGTTGGACCATCGCCTATGACGGGCAGGAGATCACGATATGAGCCGGGAAACTCTCGAATCCCGCCTGCGCCAGATTGGCGAGGAACGTTATCACGACAAGCACCCGTTTCATCACAAATTGCACAGCGGTCAGTGTACGGCTGACCAGGTGCGGGCCTGGGTGATCAACCGATGGGCTTATCAGGCAGCGATCCCGATGAAAGACGCCGCCTTCATGTCAAGATGCACCGATCCCGACATCCGCCGCGAATGGCGGTCGCGCATCGAAGACCATGACGGTGGTGTAGATGATGGCGGAGGCATCCGGCGATGGCTAAAACTGGCTGAGGCCGTAGGGCTGGACCCTGACTATGTCGCCTCGGGCCAAGGTGTATTGCCCGCCACGCAATTCGCTGTGGATGCATATGTGCATTACGTGCGCGAAAAGCCTTTGCTGCAGGCGGTCGCTTCATCCCTGACAGAGCTGTTTGCCCCAAAGATACATGAACAACGGATTGAAGGGCTGTTGGCTCATTACGACTTCGCCAATCCCGACAGTCTGTCCTATTTCCGCAAACGCCTGACCGAAGCCCCAAAGGATGTGGCTTTTGGTCTGAACTGGGTTCTGGATCATGCCGATACCCCAGAAAAAGAAGACATGGCCTGCGAGGCTTTGATTTTTAAAACCAACGTCTTGTGGGCACAGCTGGACGCATTGTGGGCGGCATATGTCGAACCCGGGCATATCCCGCCGGGCGCATGGACGCCGGGGGAAGGTATGAAATGACGCTGGAACTGCAAAACGAAGATCGCCCCTATCTGCCGCGTGGTGTGCGCATGCAGAAGGATGAGGTGCGCGGCCGAATGGTCCTGATGGCGCCTGAAAAGGTGATCGAACTGGATGACATTGGTGCTGCTATCCTGTCACGGGTCGATGGCGCAGCCCGTTTTAATCAGATCGTCGCAGATCTAGCAAACACCTACAACGCCCCGGTCGACGTGATATCGCAAGACGTTCAACAGTTTCTGCAAACCCTGCGCAGTCGGCTCTACCTGATGGTACAGACATGAACATCCCTGCCCCGATCGCCATGCTGGCTGAACTGACACATCGGTGCCCACTCAGCTGCCCCTATTGCAGCAATCCGGTCAAGTTGGAACAGAAAGAAACGGAGTTAGGCACTGAAGCTTGGACAGACGTTTTCCAGCAGGCACATTCAATGGGCGTGCTGCAGCTTCACCTGTCTGGTGGTGAGCCTGCGTCCCGACGGGATCTGGAAGATCTGACAGAAGCTGCTGCACGGATTGGGCTCTATACCAATCTGATCACCTCGGGCATCGGGTTGACCCCCAAGCGATTGGATCGACTTGAAGCCGTGGGGCTGGATCACGTTCAGTTGTCACTTCAAGGCACAAATGCCGTGCTGGCCGACAGAATCGGGGGCTATCGCGGCGGTTTTGATCGCAAGATGGTTATTGCGAAAGAGATCAGTGCAAGGGGAATCCCACTGACATTAAACGCGGTGATGCATCGGCAGAACCTGGACGACTTGGATCGCACGATTGAAATGGCAGTCGAGTTAGGTGCCCGCAGACTTGAAGTCGCATGTGTACAGTTTCATGGCTGGGCCATGTCGAACCGCACGGCTCTGCTGCCGACGCGTGAGCAAACAATGGCGGTCAAACAAACTGTTGCCGAGGCCGCGCAGCGTTTGCAGGGTGTGCTGGCCTTCGATTTTGTTCCACCCGACTATTATGCCGACTATCCAAAGGCCTGCATGGGTGGTTGGGGATCGTCAGGACTGAACGTAACGCCTAGCGGCACGGTATTACCATGCCATGCAGCACAGACGATTCCCCACCTGTCATTCGAAAATGTGCGTGACAAGTCACTGCTGGACATCTGGCGGAATAGCCCTGCGTTCAATGCCTACCGGGGAATCGATTGGTTGCCGGAACCCTGCCAAAGTTGCGATCGAAAGGAAATCGACTTTGGCGGATGTCGTTGTCAGGCGCTGGCCCTTGCAGGCGATGCCGCTGTCACCGACCCGATCTGCAAAAAGTCACCAAAGCACCAAGACGTGTTAAAAATTCTCGATGAACGGCAGTTCGGCAAGGAGCCAAACCTTGTATATCGCTCGTTCTAGCACCTTTTGATCCCCAGTTGATTTGCGGATATCTGCGCTCGATGCCGTACTGGCTAATAAAGGAGCAGGCCGCCCAAGTTGGACGGCCTGACCGGTTTTTTCTTGAGCTTCTGCCTTACTCAGCTGCCTGTGTGCTGCTGGAGGCGTGCTTGTCTCGCTGACTGTCGCGGAACAGTGCCTTGGCCAGCGAAACACACATCAGACCCATTACCATGGTGAACGGAAGCGCACCGATGATCATGGCATTGCGCAGCGCGTCCATTGGGTTGTTTTCGCCTGCTGCCAGGATCAGCGCACCGATCACTGCCGTCAGGATTACGCCCCAGATGATGCGGTGCTTGATGCCGGTTTCCTGGCTGCCACCGGACATAATGGTGTTCATCACCAGAATGCCGGAGTCAGCAGAAGTGACCAGGAAGGTCATGATCAGGACTACGCACATGACATTCAGCATAGACAGCAAGCCACCGTCGATCATATAGGACAGCGTCACGAACAGTTTGTTGGTGTTCGATGCGCCGATGATCGCGCCTTCGGCAGCGCCTGCCAGTTCCAGATCAATCGCAGTGCCGCCCAATACGGTCATCCATGCAAAGCAGACCAGCGCCGGTGCGAACACGCAGCCCAGAATGAACTCGCGAACGGTACGACCCTTGGAGATACGCGCCAGGAACAGCCCCACGAAGGGCGAGAACGCGATCCACCAGGCCCAGTAGAAGGTGGTCCAGCCTGCCTGCCAGCTAAACTGACGTCCCTGCTCACCCGCTGCATAAGCCGCGGCCAGAGTCGCTTCGTCCAGCTCGGCTGCCGCGCCTTCCAGACCACCTTTGAAGCCGTCAAAGCTGCCCCAGGCATTGGTCGCGCCACCCATCAGATCCGCCGCGTGTGCTTGCGCCTCGGCGGGCAGAGCTGCGGCAAAGCCTTCGGCCGACAGCGGACCATAGGCGTTAAAGCTGAGCGACAGGAAGTGCAGGATGTAATCGACCATCGCAGTGCCATAGGTGGTCATGGCAAATACAAACGAACCGAAGACCACGAAAGTGCCCAGCAAGATGATCGAAAGCACCAGATTCAGGTTTGACAGGTACTTAACACCACGCCCCACACCGGACACCGCCGAAATGATCGACAGGCCCATGATCACGATCAGGCCCGATATCAGACCAACCTTGCTCGGGGTCGGAACCTCGCCACCTAGATCCATGATCCACTGTATGCCGGTGATGGCATAGAGACCGTCGATGAACTGACTGACGCCATAGCCGATAGTTACGGACACGCCGAGGATCGTTGCAACAACACCCAGAACGTCGACCACGTGACCGAAGAAGCCGTTGACGAAACGACCAAACAGAGGTGTCAGCGCCGAGCGGATCGTCAGAGGCATATCACGCGTATAAGCGTAGTAGGCCAGCGACAAACCGGTTACCACGTAAATCGCCCAGGCGTGAAAGCCATAGTGCAGGAAAGTGAAACGGTAAGCGGATTGAACAGATTCAGGATCGTTTCCTGCAACGTCACCCGACAAAACCACAGGGTTCGACCCCCAAAGGCCCAGCGGCTCTGCCGTGGCGAAGACCATCAGGCCCACACCCAGACCAGCACCAAACATCATGGAAAACCAAGAGAAGTTCGAAAACTCAGGCTTTTCCCCAGGTGTTCCCATGATCCGGCGGCCTGTGGCGGGAATGATCGCAACAATGGCAAGGAAAAAGAAAAATATCCCGACAATGATAACGTAGAAGCTGTTGAAGATTTCAAGCAACTGGCCGTTCAGGCTACCCAGCGTGCTGTTCGCATTTGCAGGGAAAACCAGGGCCCAGAGGACCAGCCCGACCATGATGGCCTTACTGATCAGGGCAATTGGGACGCTGTAGTTTTCATAGAAACCGGAATCCGCCGTTTCTATTTCAACGTCCGTAAAAGGTTCGGGTATCGACATATTGCGCGTTCCTCCTTGAGTGTGCCGTTTTTTGTTCTTTAGAAAACAGTGCTGGAACACATCGCGCTGCACGGCGTGGACAATCATGCGCGATGTACAAACTTATGAAGAATTGTGGTCAGCCCAATTGTGGGCTTGCAGTAAAAACGCGTGCTCCCATTGCGTTACTTACTGCAGATTTCCTCCCAATTATTTACTGCCTGCCAACATCACCAGTCCTCGTGGTAAGTCGGCATGTCGTTGAACTTGATCGCAGCACCTTTAGCGGTGACTACGCTTCCAACTCGGCAAAACCTATATCAAGGGTGAAATGTCCTCACTTGAGAATCCGACACTTCAATCGCATGAAACGACCATCGAATTCACTCGTTTGCGATGTTAGCGGGAACAGTGTGAAACTGTGAATTGCGGTGTTCATGGCTCTGCCTACAGCTTTAAGACCAGTTTCCCGGACTTGGCCCGCGATACGCAGGTACACAGGAATTCGTGGGTTTCCTGTTCTTGCGGAGTAAGTATTCCGTCGCGGTGATCAACCTCACCAGACACGACGTCAACGATGCAAGACCCGCACAGCCCCTCGGAGCAGCCGAAATCAACCTGCACACTGTTTGCCTGCAAAACTTCGAGAATGGTTTCTTCCTTGCCGACCGGGTAGATCGCACCGGTTGACTGGATTTCTATCTGAAAATCGGCGTTTGGAGCGCGCTCGATATCTGTTGCGGCTGCAAATCGTTCAAAATGAATGGCTCCGCCGCGCAACGATGCTCCGGCTTCCAGAACAGCATTCAACATCTGTTCAGGTCCGCAGGTATACACATCCGCACCCATAGGCATCGATTGCATGACCGACGCCAGTTCAAACTGACCGTCAGTGTCGTCGCAATGCAAATGATACCATTCATCCAGTCCAAGTGTCCGGAACTGTGCGTCCATCGCAGCATATTCTCTTGACCGTACAAGGTAATAAACCCGGAAATCCTGCCCTCGGTTCAACAGTTCCCGCGCCATTGCAACCAATGGTGTCGCCCCAATGCCGCCTGCAATCAGTGTAACGTGCCGATCGTGACTCTCGAGTTTGAAATGGTTACGCGGCCCACCGATTTTGACGGTCGCCCCATCCTGCAATGCGTGCATGGCCAATGAACCACCGCGCCCCTCATCTTCACGTTTTACGGCGACGTTGATCAAGCGACCGTCCTGGCTCCAGCTCCACAGTGAATACTGACGCACCAGATCATCGGCCAGATGGATATCCACATGTGCGCCGGGTTCGAGGTTTGTGAAGCGGCCGTTAGCGGTTTCAAAGCAAAAATCGGACGTGTCCGGGCTCAGCTGTGTTTTACGCACAAGGCGGGCAACTTGAGTATCCATCACATGTCCTGTTCGTTCTCGATCGACGTCCATCCTGCACTTGATGGCAAACAGCAGGAAAAAAGATAGATTTCAATTGCAAAATTTCTCACATTCGGATGAATAGAACTCACCTCTGTTCCACAAGCAACGCAGCAGCCATGTCACGACGCCATTATAATCTTCCTCCGCTCACAACATTGTCGGCCTTTGAAGCCGCTGCGCGGCACCGCAGTTTCAAAGAAGCTGCGGGTGAACTGTCTGTTACGCCCGGTGCTGTCAGCCACCAGATAAAGGCGCTGGAAGGTGAACTGGGCGCGGCGCTGTTTGTCCGAAAGCATAGGGGGGTGGAACTGACCGAGGATGGCCAGGATCTGTTTGAAGCACTGGGCTCGTCATTCCTGCAGATATCAAAAGTGTTGGAAAAGATTCGCAGTGGTGATTCTGAGAATCAGGTGACGGTTGGGTCTACTACCGCTGTCGCCGCATTGTGGCTTTCTCCGTCGGTTATCCGGTTCTGGCAGGACCATCCGCACGTGAAAGTGAACCAGATGGCGCAGGACAAGGCGTTCACAGACAGACCGGATATCGACTTTTTCATCCGCTACGGTCGTGACGTGAACTCGCAGCTTGACCATACCAAGCTGTACCGTGACGTCCTGACGCCGGTGTGCAGCCCCGAGATGGCTGTGGAACTGAAAGGCGCCGGCATTGAAGACCTGGTCAAGCGACGCCTGATCCACCTTGCAACGCAGGACAACACCTGGACCACATGGCCATCCTGGTTTCACGATCTTGGATACTCGGGAATTGTGCCAGTGGAGTCGCGCGTGAACAGCTATGCTTTGGCATTGCAGGTGGCCCGAAAAGGGGCAGGATTGGCCTTGGGGTGGAAACGCTTGATTCAGCCCATGCTGACCTCGGGAAAACTTGTTGCGTTGGAAGACTTCAGCATACCTGCCCCGAACAATTTTTATCTCGTCGGGCGCCCGGACGACCAACTGACAGAAGGTGCCCTTGCGTTGAAGAACTGGCTGCTGGAAGAATTGTCCGAGGGCTCGGTTTAGCTTGCCTCAATTGGCCATTAGGTTTTTTGATATTGAATGATGCTGGCTCAACCAGCCAATGGAAAGCAACGTCAAACGCATTCCAAATTACTTAGGAGCAACCGATGAACAAGCATTCACCGCTTTCGTCTGTTCTGACCCCGGTAAACACCGCCAAGGGTCTTCCAAACGAGCATTACATCGATCCTGCAGTCTTCGCCGAGGAGCGGGATGCAGTACTGTTTACGAACTGGTCCGGCATCGGTTTTGGCAAGGACATTCCCGAAGCGGGCGACGCCTATCCGATCGACTTCCTTGGCATGCCGCTTCTGATGGTCCGTGACCGCGACGGTCAGATTGGCGTTTTCCAGAACACCTGTCGCCATCGCGGAATGATCTTGGTTGACAAACCGCAGAAAATCCGCGGCGCAATCCGGTGTCCCTATCACAGCTGGTGTTACGGCCTGAATGGCGAGCTGCGCACTGCGCCGCATGTCGGCGGTCCCGGACGGAACACGCATGAAGATCTGGATTTCTCGGAATTGGGCCTGGTCCGCATCCGCTCATATGTCTGGCGCGACGTTATCTTCGTCAATGTGGATGGTAACGCCCCGGAGTTCGAAGAGGTCCATGGCGAATTGATGGAACGCTGGAAGGATTTCGAACAGCCGATGCATCACGGCGGTGCGGGCGCGTCTGTCCGGCTGGAGCTGGATTCAAACTGGAAACTGGCAGTCGAGAACTTTTGCGAAAGCTATCACCTGCCTTGGGTTCACCCGGGTCTGAACAGCTATTCCCGTCTGGAAGATCACTACAACATCAATGAACTGGGCAAGTATTCTGGTCAGGGCACATACGTCTATCGCCAGTTCGAAGGCCAGGACGGCGAAAGACTGGATGACTTCCAGAACCTGAGCGATAAGTGGAACGAAGGCGCGGAGTACATCGTTGTGTACCCGAATACTTTGCTGGGCGTTCAGCGAGACCACGGCTTTGCCTTCATCATCGATCCGATCACCCATGAACGGTCGAATGAGCGGATTGAGTTGTACTACGCCAAGAAACCAGAAGACGCGCCCGAACACGAAGCGCTGCGCGCCAAGAACGCGCAACTTTGGAAAACCGTGTTCGAAGAGGATGTGTTTGTTGTTGAGGGTATGCAGAAAGGCCGCCACGGCGTCAAATTCGACGGTGGCCGTTTCTCGCCTGCGATGGATGGCCCAACGCACTGCTTCCACCACTGGGTGGCCACGCAGATCGAAAAGGCCCGTGCTGAGGCATGAGCAACTTTCTCAAGGACGGTCTGGCCAGAAACTTTCTGGCCGGATCGTGGGTTGACGGCGACAAAGGCGCGGCCATCGCTGTCGAGGATCCGGGCAATCTGGAACACGTTGCGGGTATCTATGCACATGATCTGGCGTGGGCGCACAGGGTCGCGCGCAAACTGCGGCCGGATCAGGTGTTTATCAATGATTGGTTCGCTGGTGGTGTCGGGAATCCGGATTCGGGCGCAAAAAAATGCTGGCAACACTGTACAATTACGTGGTGACCAAAAATATCGCGATTTCATTGAAAGGCCGAAGGTGAATCTGCAAGAACTCGATAAGCAACTGCTGCAGGCCCATGCGGATCACGATGTACCCGCGCTGATCCGACTGTACCACGAGGCGGCCGACCATGCTGAGCAACGTCAGGATCACGACGCGTCCTGTTTCTATCTGACGCACGCGTTCGTGTTCGCATTGGAACATGGTGCGCCCGAAGCAGATGAGTTGAACCGCAAACTGTATGAACGCGGTCGTGCCCACCGTTTGGCGTTCTGATGAAATCAGTGTAACTGGGTTATCGCTCGGGCAAAGAGACAAAGCATGACCCATTTTACCTTTCTATGCCTTGAAGATTTCCCGGTTGCTGCCCTGTCCATGGCCATCGACCCGCTGCGCGTCGCCAATGAGATCAGCCGCAGGAATGGTCTTGGCTGGACCGTCGTATCGGAAGATGGGCTACCGGTCATGTCCAGCTCACGCCTCAGCATCAATCCTGACAAGGCATTGTCCGAAGTGAATGAGACAGATGTGCTGTTGGTCTTTGCCGGGGCCTCTGCCCGGTTCAGGGATCGCAAGGCGTCGGGCGGCGCCCTTCGGCGCCTTCTGTCCCATGGTACGCGGATCGGGTCGGTCAGCGGCTCACTATTCGCGCTGGCGGAAGAGAAGTTCTTCGATGGCTACAGCTGTAGCGCACATTTCTGCTACACCGCTGCTTTGAAAGAGCAATTCGACAAAGTTACCCTCTGCGATACGCTGTACACCGTTGACCGCAACCGAATGTCTTTTGCGGGGACTTCGGCGGTTTTTGAATTCATGCTGGGTGTGATATCGGATCAGGTGTCTGATGCGGTTGCCGTCGAAACAGCCTGCTGGTTCCAATACGCGACCCTGCGCGATGCGGATACATTGCAGGTTTTGCCGGGCTATAGCAAAGATCAGACACGCAATGGTCTACCGCGCCCGGTTCGGCGGGCGATCGAGCTGTTCGCAAACAATATCGAAAACAAGGTCTCGATTGAGCAGGTCTCGAAACTTGTCGGGATGTCCATGCGGCAGCTGGAACGGCATTTCAAAAAGGAAACCGGGATCAGCCCCGGAGGGTACTATCGCAGGCTGCGGCTGGATGCGGCGCGGCAGAAGCTGCTTTATACCGACCAGTCATTGCAGGAAATTGCGCTGTCAGTTGGTTATGACAGCGCCAGTTCATTCTCAAGTAACTATCGGCGCGAATTTGGCCTGCCGCCCACGCAAGAGCGCAAGGAACGAAGCCGCGGCGCAAGACATGCGGCTTTGTCCTTTGGTCAACACCCTTCACAGGGCCTTGGCCACCTCGGTCAGCGCGTGGTGAACTGAAATCGCATAGCTGCGGGGCGCGTAGACCGAGAAATCCGTACCCGCCTCATTACAGCGCAACAGGCATCCCACATGATGGATTGCAGTGCGGTTAAAAGCTCCGGCCTGCATCTGCTCGACATCCAGAACTGTCAGGCGTTGCAGCAGGTCGATGCCACCCTGCCCGGTCACATCGATGCGTGTGAACACGTCCGATTGATCGGTGACGGACGCAATGCCAGCCAGTTCACTCGCCATCCTCCGGGCCAGCTCCAGTGGGCCGGCATAGGCTTCTTCGCAGAGGTATTGATCCGGACCCAGCCAATGCAGGCTGCTGGTTTCGCTCTTTTCCGAGTGCCCCGCTTCAGGGACTGCAATTCCACACAGGGATTGAAGCTTGGTCTTCACAGCCTCTTCCTGCCCCAGGCGGGCTGAGACGGATGCCAAAGCTACATCTTCACGTTCCTGAAAGGTCAGTGTACCGACCACGTCCTGCTTGGGTTCAGTGCCGCCAATGGCGGTCTTGGCAACAAAATCACGCACGGAGCCGTTCTCCTTCCGGGTCAACGAAATGCGCGCTGACAAGCGTCGCTTTGATGTTGGAGTCATCTACCGGGCTGACAATCTGCACAGTTTCGCCCAATCGCTGCACCCCACGTTTCACAAAGGCCAGGCCAATGCTGCTTGACAAGTGGGGCGAATAGGCTGCTGAGGTGACATAGCCCAGATCGTTTTCCGGCAGGTGCTGTGCACCTTCGTCAAACACGTGGCTGCCAGCCAGCACGGTATCGGCGTCACTGGCCGGCTGGATACCAACCAGCGCCAGACCGTCCGGATCCGAAAGAGCCTCACGCGCACTGAGGGTCGCACCGATACTGTCCTTCTTGGTTGACACCATGCGCCCCATGCCCAGATTGTGGGCGCTGGTGGTGCCGTTCAGTTCATTGCCGGTAGCATGCCCCTTTTCAATACGCAGCACGCCAAGCGCTTCGGTGCCATATGGAGTTATTCCCATTGGTTCCCCAACCTCCATCAGATGCCGGATCAGCGCGTCACCGTAGCGGGTAGGAACGGCCAGTTCATAAGCCAATTCGCCCGAGAACGATATACGGAACAGCCGCGCCGGGATTCCACCCGCAATGGTCACCTCTCCACACGCCATGAAGGGGTAACCCTCGTTGCTGATGTCAAAGCCGTCGTCCACGACCTTTTGCAGCAGCTCGCGCGACTTTGGTCCCGCTATGGCAAATTGCGCCCAGGCGTCGGTGGTCGAGATCATCTGCACATCCATATCCGGGAACAGGCACTGATGCACAAACTCCATGTGGCGATAGACACCCACCGCGTTGGCTGTTGTGGTGGTGACCACAAAGTGATCCTCGGCCAGACGCGCGGCAGTACCGTCGTCCATGGCAATACCGTCTTCGCGCAACATCAGGCCATAGCGAGTTTTGCCGACCGGCAGTTTGGAAAAGCCGTTGCAATAGATCTTGTTTAGGAACTCTGCCGCATCCGCACCTTGTACATCGATCTTGCCCAGCGTGGTCACATCGCAGATGCCGACACCGCTGCGGACCGCCAGAACTTCACGGTCTACCGAATGACGCCAATGGGTCTCACCGGCTTGCGGATACCATTGGGCGCGCAGCCACTGGCCGACCTCGACAAACACAGCGCCCTGTTCTTCGGCCCATTGGTGGCTGGGGGTCAGCCGCGTGGGTTTGAACTCTTTTCCGACCGAACGCCCGGCCCAGGCTCCCATCGCCACCGGCGTGTAAGGTGGCCGGAAGATGGTTGTGCCGGTTTCGGGAATGCTCTTGCCGGTGATCTCGGCCATCACGGCCAGCGCGCCGACATTCGCGGTTTTGCCCTGATCTGTCGCCATGCCCAGCGTGGTATAGCGTTTCAGGTGCTCGACGCTGCGGAAGCCTTCCTGCTCGGCCAGTTTGACGTCTTTGACAGTCACGTCATTCTGAAAGTCCAGCCAGGCGCGACCTTTGCCGGGCACATGCCAGAACGGCGTGATGCGGATCTCATCATCCTCACCTTTTGGTAGGTCGATCGGGCAAGCCTTGATCCCCAAACTGTCAAGCGCCGCAAGCGCTGCGTTGGTGCCCGAGGCGATAGCCCCAAAACTGGTCAGATTGCCAGCGGCAGCACCGGCAGCGACCATTCCTGTTGGCATCTCTGCCGGCGGAATAAAGGCTGCAAGCGGTTCGAACCATTGCGGGCGACCGCGCTGATGGCATGTCAGTTGGACATTCGGGTTCCATCCACCCGAAACGCCCAGACCGCTGACCTCAATCGGTCGGGTCTGACCATCGGCTAACTGCACGGTGATCGATTTCAGACCCAAACGGCCCTGCGCGTCGGTGACTTGGGCGCCTGCCAGCAATTCGCACTCGGCAATACGTGGCGCATCACTGCGCGGGTCGATCACAGCAACAACTTTTACCCCGGCTTTGATCAGATCCTGCGCAGCGCGGTGGCCTTCATCGTTGTTGGTAAAGAATGCAACGCGTTTGCCTGGCGTCACAGCCCAGCGGTTCGCGTAGGCCCGCATCGCGCCCGCCATCATGATGCCCGGGCGGTCGTTGTTTTCGAAGGCGATCGGGCGTTCAGTGGCGCCGGCACACAGCACCGAGTGTTTCGAGTAAATGCGCCACAGGATCTGACGCGGTTTGCCTGCTTCCGGCACCGCCAGGTGATCCGAAACCCGTTCGAGCGCACCGTGGATGCCGTGATCATACGCCCCGAATACAGTGGTGCGCGTCAGCAGGCGCACATTGTTCATCGACGCCAGCTCACCCAAAGTCTGCGCAACCCATTCAGCGTTCGATACACCCTCGAACCGGTCACAGTCCGACAGCAGGCGACCACCCATCTGACTGTCTTCATCGGCCAGAATAACTCGCGCGCCGGAACGTGCGGCTGTCAGCGCTGCGATCAGTCCCGAAGGACCTGCACCAATTACCAGCACGTCGCAATGCAGATAGCCTTTGTCGTAGATGTCGGGATCAGCTTCCTGCGTCAGGCTGCCCAGACCGGCGGCCTTGCGGATCATCGGCTCATAGAGCTTTTCCCAGAATGCCTTGGGCCACATGAAGGTCTTGTAGTAGAAACCGGCCGTCAGAAACGGTGAAAACCGATCATTGATTGACAGCGCATCGAAGGCCAGCGAAGGCCAGCGGTTCTGCGACGTCGCTTCGAGCCCATCGAACAATTCGATCGTGGTTGCGCGTGTGTTCGGCTCCTGCCGGTTGCCAGTGCGCAACTCGACCAGCGCGTTGGGTTCTTCCGATCCCGAGGCCAGTACGCCGCGCGGTCGGTGGTATTTGAATGAACGTCCCACCAACCGTACGTCGTTGGCCAGCAGCGCCGAGGCCAACGTGTCGCCCTGATAACCTTCATAGGATTTGCCATCGAAGGTAAAGCAGAGCTTTTTAGAGCGGTCAATCAGCCCGCCTTTCAAACGATTGTTCTGGGTCATTTTCCCCGTCCCGTCTTGCGGGCAACATCCCGCGCCAGTTCCGTTGCCAGAATTTCGTGGGTCAACGTGTTACGCGTTACGACCAACCACGAGCGGTCGCCTTGCTCGTGAAACCACAGCTCGCGATGGGTGCCAGCGGGGTTGTCACGCAGGTAAAGATAGTCGTGAAACTCATCCTGAGCCGTGTCGGATTGCCAGTTGGGCCGGTTGATCAGGCTCGCATCGCCGAGATAGGTGAATTCGGATGCATCACGCGGGCCAAGCAGTGGGTGATTTATGATCATGTCAGGGCCTCCTCAGTGCAGGTTGGGCTGTGCGCCCACGCCTTTTTCATCAATCATCCGCCCTGTTTTGAACCGGTCCAGGCGATAGGCGGTTGCAACCTCATGCGGTCGCTCAGTCGCCATCAGATGCGCAAAACAAAAGCCCGAGGCGGGCGTTGCCTTGAAGCCGCCATAGCACCAGCCGCCGTTGAAATAGAGGCCGTCAATGCCGGTGTGATCGATAAAGGGTGAGCCGTCCATCGACATATCCATCACCCCGCCCCACATCCGCAGCAGGCGCGCGCGACCAATCATCGGCATCAGAGACATGCCGCCTTCGGCCACATCCTCGACCACCGGCAGGTTGCCGCGTTGTGCATAAGTGTTGTAGCCATCGATATCGCCGCCAAAGACCAGACCGCCCTTGTCCGACTGGCTGACATAGAAGTGCCCGGCACCATATGTGATCACGCCGTCCAGTACAGGTTTCAACCCTTCTGACACAAAGGCCTGCAGCACGTGGCTTTCAATAGGCAGGCGCATCCCTGCCTGGGCCATCACACGACCGGAAGAACCGGCAACCGCAACGCCCACCTTCTTGGCGCCGATGTAGCCTCGCGTGGTTTCAACACCCAGAACCTTGCCGTTTTCGATGTGGAAGCCTGTGACTTCGCAATTCTGAATGATGTCGACGCCCCGCTGATCGGCCGCACGGGCATAGCCCCAAGCAACGCCGTCATGTCGCGCCGTGCCACCCCGTCGGTGCAACAGCCCGCCTTTGATCGGAAAGCGCGCATCGTCAAAGTTGAGGAACGGATACATCGCGCGAACGCCTTCGGTATCCAGTAATTCCGCCCCCGAGCCAGTGAACATCATCGCGTTGCCACGGCGGCGATACGCATCTCGCTGCGCATCCGTGTGGCAGAGGTTCAGAATGCTTCGCTGGCTAACCATCGCATTGTAGTTCAGATCCTGTTCCAGGTTCTCCCACAGCTTCAGCGACAGCTCATAAAAAGGCTGGTTGCCGTCCAGCAGGTAATTGGCGCGGATAATCGTCGTGTTACGACCGACATTGCCACCACCGATCCAGCCTTTTTCCAGAACGGCCACCCTTGCGGCCTTGTGTTCCTTGGCAAGATAGTATGCCGTCGCCAGACCGTGGCCTCCACCGCCGATCACAACAAAATCATAGCTCGATTGCGGCTCGGGATCGCGCCACGCGGGCTTCCAGCCCCTGTGCCCGTTCAGAACCTGCCGCATAATCGCGAGTGCCGAATACCGCATATGGATGTGTCCTTAACCCTTTGTGCGTCGATGCATCTTGAGGCACCTGGAAGGTCTCAGTCACGACGTAATCCGTCACGGAGTTTATCAGTTGCGACAATTTTCAGATTTGGGTTTAGCTGACTTCATTCGATCTCGAATTTTGTCGACATTGTCGATTGGACCGCGTTCGTGAAACAAACTGCGCGACTGGAAAACGCGCGAGATAGCAAAATGCGAACAGAAGCTCAGGCCGTCGTCATCGGCGGAGGTGTAATCGGGTGCTCGATCCTTTATCATTTGACTAAACTGGGTTGGTCGGATGTCGTTTTGTTCGAGCGGGATGAACTGACCTCGGGTTCGACCTGGCACGCAGCGGCCAACATCCACGGGCTGCACGACAGCACCAATATCAGCCGCATCCAGCACTATACGATGAGCTTGTATAATTCGCTGGAAGCTGAAACCGGGCAAAGCTGCGGTGTATTCCAGCCCGGCTCTCTATATTTGGCTCAGACCGAAGAGCGTGAGCATCAACTGAAGCTCCAGGCGGCCAAGGCCAAGCTTTACGGCATGAACTTCTATGAGATCAGCATCGAAGAAGCACAGAAGCTGAACCCTCTTGTCAATTACAGCGGCATCCGCTGCGTGATGTTCGAACCCGATGGCGGCAATGTCGATCCCTCGGGTGTGACCAATGCCTATGCGGTCGGCGCACGCCAGCGCGGGGCCGAGATACATCGTTTTACCCCCGTCACCGCGACAGAGCAGCAGGAAGACGGCAGCTGGATCGTCAAAACACCCAAAGGTGACGTCAGAACGCCATGGGTTGTGAATGCCGCGGGTCTTTGGGGCCGGGAGGTCGCGAAGCTGGCCGGGATCGACTTGCCGCTGCAGCCGACCGAGCACCAGTATTTCGTGACCGAAGCCATGACAGACGTTCAGGATCACGGCACCCGCCTGCCCTCGGTCTCGGACCGCGATGGTGAGTATTATCTGCGTCAGGAAGGCAACGGACTGTTGGTCGGCGCTTATGAGAAAAACATGAAATTCTGGGCCGAAGAGGGTACGCCTTTGGACTTCGCTCATGACCTGTTCCCCGACGATCTTGAGCGGATCGAAGAGAATATGATGAACGCCATCGAACGCCTGCCCGCCGTGGGCGAAGCGGGGATCAAGCGTGTCATCAACGGCCCGATGATCTGGTCGCCCGATTCGAACGTTCTGATGGGCCCGGTGCCCGAGGTTGATGGATACTTCTGCTGCAACGGTATCATCCCCGGATTCTCGCAATCTGGCGGTATGGGCCTGATGGCGGCGCAATGGATCATTGACGGCGAGACCGAATACGACATGTTCGCATGGGACCTCGCACGATTTGACAGTTGGGCAACCAAGGAGTTCACCAAAGCCCGCGTCGCAGACCAGTATGGCCACCGCTTTGCGATCCACTTCCCCAACGAAGAACGCAGCGCTGGCCGCCCCGCCCGTGTACGTCCGATTTATGAAACGCAGAAGGCCATGGGCGCAGTCTTTGGTCTGAACGCAGGTTGGGAACATCCTCTTTGGTTTGCTGACGCACCGGGTGCCAAAGACACCAACGGCTTCACCCGCCAGAATTGGTGGGCTCCGGTCGGTGAGGAATGCAAGATGCTGCGTGAGCGTGCTGGTATCATCGACATCTCGAACTTCGCCAAATATGTGTGCAAGGGCCTGGGCGCGGCGGACTGGTTGAACGCCGTCTTTGCCAACAACATGCCGAAAACCGTAGGCCGGTCCTGCCTGACCCCACTGATCTCGAAACGCGGCGGTATCGCAGGCGACTTTACCGTCACCCGTGTCGCCGAGGATGAGTTCTGGGTGATCGGTTCGGGTATGGCCGAACGATATCACAAGCGGTTCTTCAAGCAGGTCCCTCTTCCCGAAGGCACCACTTTTGAAAGCATGACCGAAGCGATGTGCGGTTTTAACGTGGCCGGCCCGAAGTCACGTGGTATTTTGCAACGCCTGACCAATACCTCGCTGGCGACCGAAGATTTCCCCTTTATGCGTTCCGCGAAGATTGAACTGGCGGGGATCGAGGCTCTCGCCCTGCGCGTGTCGTTCACTGGTGATCTGGGGTGGGAATTACACTGTGCCACCGAACATCAGGCACGGCTGTACGAGGCCCTGCTGGAAACTGGCAAGGAATTCGGCGCAGGCCCTGTTGGGGCACGAGCCCTGATGTCGATGCGCGTTGAAAAGGGCTATGGTTCTTGGAGCCGAGAATACAGCCCCGAATATTGGCCGCATGAGGTGGGCTTGGATCGGTTATGCAGGTTCGAGAAGGACTTCCTCAACAAGAGCGCCGCGCAGAAGGTTCTGGAAAATCCGGCCCGAGAGCAACTGGTGCTGCTGCATCTAGACGAGGCCGATATGACGGCTTCCAATGCTGACGCAACCGGAGGTGAACCTATCTTCAAGAACGGCGAAGGTATCGGCCGCGTGACTTCAGGCACCTACGGCTACACTGTGGGCATGTCGCTGGCTTTGGGCTACATCAAAAACGCGCAGCCGGGTGATGAGGTCGAAGTGATGGTGCTGGGCCGTCCGCACAAGGCTACGATCCTGCATGAACCTCCCTTTGATGCGGCCGGAAAGATCCTGCGGGCCTAAGCTCTCACCAGCAGGGGTTGAGCCAGCCAATACGGCTGGCTCTTTTCGTTTTTGAGGGCTTTCAGGTGTAGTATTCTAATGCATACTTAAAACGTGCAGAAAGTACCGGCGGCCAAAGAAGGGGTAAAGGCCTTTCAAATAAGGTTTCGAGCATAAGGGCGATAAAAAGCAGTGCTGCTTTTTGATGAATTTTACTCAACTGTAATCGAATTTTTGGGCTGTTGAAAACAATCGCAGCGCTGTCAGTTTGCGCCTCGGTAATAAGGCCATATCAAGGACCGAGGAGGAAATCCCGATGGCACAAGATCTCGTCGCTCAGCTGGATGACAAACTGCGTGCAAAGCGCGAATCCTTTGACAAATTGCCGGTGATCGATATCGCCGCGTTGCTGGACGGTAGCGACAAGCGGAAAGTGGCAAAAGATATTCGCTGGGCACTGTCGAATGCCGGGTTCATGTACGTAAAAAACCACGGTATCACGCAGAGTTTCGTCGATCAGGTTTTTGACATCACCCGCCGGTTTTTCGAACTGCCTATGGACGAAAAAATGAAGCTGCATGTCAGCAACTCGGACGTGGCACTGCGTGGCTATATCGAGCCTTTTGGCGAAAATACCGACCCGACAAAAACAAAGGACTTGAAAGAGTGCTTCGACATTGGCCCCGAGCGCGACGTTCTGGAAGGTCCATTCTTTGGCCCGAACCAATGGCCCCCCGCCCTGCCGGAGTTCCAAAAGCTTGTATATGCTTATCACGAGAAGATGGTCACACTGTCCAAGCAACTACTCGGTGGCATCGCGTTAAGTCTGGACCTGCCTGAAGACCATTTCGAAAACCTGATGCAGAACCCGATCAGCATCCAACGTCTACTGCATTACCCGCCGCAAAACGGATTGGTGGATGAAAAGATTATCGGCATTGGCGCACATACCGACTACGGCAACCTGACGATTCTGGCACAGGATGATGTCGGAGGCCTGCAGGTCATGAACCGCGAAGGCGACTGGGTCGAAGGCTCACCTATTCCCGGTACGTTCGTGATCAACATCGGGGACCTGATCCAACGTCTGACCAACGACGTGTATCTGGCTAACATGCACCGGGTGATCAACGCGTCGGGTCGAGAGCGTTACTCGGTCCCGTTTTTCATCGATGCCGATTATGATGCCGTTTTTTCACCACTTGAGTCGTGCATCTCGAATGACAACCCGCGTCGCTATGATAGCGTCACCTGCGGCGCACATAAGTTTGGACGCTTTGCGGCCAGTTACGCCCACCTCAAGCAAGACGTCGCATAAAAGAAAGGTTGCGCATCATGCCGATCGAATACATGACCGGGGTCCACCTGACGGGGCACGGCGGGATAGAGAAGCTGGAATACCGCACCGACATCCCGGTTCCAACACCAGGTGCGGGTGAGGTTCTCATCCGTGTGACCGCCGCAGGGATCAACAACACCGATATCAATACCCGGATCGGCTGGTACTCCAAGGCGGTCACAGCAGACACCGAGACCGGCGGTGCCGACGGATTTGATACAGTGAATGATGATGACGCAAGCTGGTCAGGAATTCCGCTGACCTTCCCGCGCATTCAGGGCGCCGATGCCTGCGGCTATATCGAAGCCGTAGGAGAAGGTGTCGATCCGGCGCGTGTTGGTGAGCGGGTTTTGGTGCAGACCATCCAGCCCCGCCGCGAGGCCGATCCCTTTTCCTGCATCACCTTCGGGTCGGAATGCGATGGCGGGTTTGCGCAGTTCGCTGTGGCAAAATCCGAATTCACCCATGCAATCGACTGCGATTGGACGGATGCAGAACTGGCTTCGGTGCCTTGCGCATACTCAACGGCGGAAAACATGCTGCACCGAGCATCGGTCGGGGCCGAACAGGTTCTGATCACGGGTGCATCAGGCGGTGTCGGCTCCGCTGCTGTACAGCTATGCAAGCGTCGCGGTGCATACGTGATTGCAATTTCCTCAGCCTCAAAAGCGGATGACGTCCGCGCGCTGGGCGCTGACGAGGTTGTTGATCGTGATGCCGATCTGGTGGCTACGCTGGGCAAGATGTCTGTAGATGTGGTGATTGATTTGGTGGCAGGTCCGCAATGGCCCGGCATGCTGGACGTGTTACGCCGGGGTGGCAGATACGCCACGGCCGGAGCCATCGCAGGGCCAATCACCGAACTGGATGTACGTACTCTGTACCTGAAAGACCTATCACTGTTCGGGTCCACCTACCAGGCGGATGAGGTATTTCCCAACCTTATCCGTCACATAGAACACGGAGAAATCCGTCCGACATTGTCGGCGACCTATCCGCTGAAAGACATCGCCCGTGCGCAAGAAGATTTTCTTGCGAAAAAGCACACGGGCAAACTGGTTTTACTGCCGCCAGAGGTCGGGGCATGAAGATCAAGACAATTGAGCTTTACCAAGTCGCTCTTCCCTATTCCGGAGGGGTCTATCTGCTGTCAGGCGGGCGTGAATACCGAAGTTTTGACGCCGGAATTGTCCGGATCGAAACCAACACAGGCCTAGAGGGCTGGGGTGAGAGTACACCGTTCGGCTCTACCTACATCGCGTCTCACGCGCGCGGTGTTCGGGCCGGGATCGAGGAGATCGCGCCTTATCTGATTGGCCGTGACCCGCGTCAGGCGGACCGGATCAACGACGCGATGGATGAAGCTCTGGTGGGGCACAACCACGCCAAAACCGCATTGGATATCGCTTGCTGGGACGTGTTCGGAAAGTCCGTCAATATGCCGGTCTGCGAACTCTTGGGTGGCTCTACTGGCAACAGGCTTCCGACCATATCGTCTATCTATGCAGGAGACCCGGACGATATGCGCCGCCGCGTCGCTGAACATCGTGCCATGGGGTATATGGGCCATTCCATCAAGATAGGTGCGTTGGACAGCGAAGGCGGTCCAGCACTGGATGCGGATCGGATCGCGACCTCACTGGCGGATCGCCAGCCGGGGGAGTACTTTATTGTAGATGCCAATGGTGGTCTCATTCCGGAAACTGCCCTGCGCATGTTACGGATGTTGCCGCACGGGCTGGATTTCGTGCTTGAGGCCCCCTGCTCTTCCTGGCGTGAAACGTTGTCTCTACGGCAAAGGTGCGACGTGCCGATCATCATCGATGAACTGGCGCAACAGGATCAGGACATCACCCAGATCGTCGCGCAGGATATTGCGGACGGAATCGGTCTGAAAATTTCGAAAGCAGGTGGCCTGACCCGTGGCCGGCGCCACCGCGATATCTGCCGATCGGCAGGATTGACGGTCAGCGTGCAAGACACTGTTGGTTCGACGATTGCTTTTGCCGGGATCGTTCATCTTGGGGCCACAGTACCCGAACGCTACTTGCGCTGTATTCTGGATTGCCGCGACATGGTCACACTCAAAACTGCCGAGTTCGACGCACCGGTGCGAAATGGGGGTGTCATCGTGCCGAAGGCACCCGGTCTGGGTATCGCCGTGGACCGGTCCGTTCTGGGCGAACCGGTTGCTGTCTGGTAAGCAGATCAGCCCGCAGGCTTATACGCAACTTGGCTGACATATGACATATAGCCAAAGAACCGGTTTTGCGACACGCGCGCTGCCGCTTCGGCTTTCAGAGCCGCAGCGGTTTCAACCTGAAGGACGCCTGTCTCGGCCATCCGGTCCGCACCCCGGTCAATGACTGTCAGAAAGTAAGTGGCGTCGCCTTCTGCCACATAGCCATGCCCTCGCCAGCGGCCCAACTCGAATCCGGAGCGGGCCAGAAGGCCGCCGATCTGACGCATGATCCAGAGGTTGGTCACATTCTGGTTGATCATGTACCGAACGAGCTGATCCAGAGGGTCAAAATCCGCGATTTGCGCTGATGCGGTGTCATAGTCTCCATCGCAAATAGCCAAAATCCCGCCAGGCTTCAAAATTCGATAGGCCTCGCAAATCACGTCTTCCGGTCCCGGAACGTGACACAACAACGTATGTGCGACCACAAGATCGACTGAGGCATCTGCCAACCCTGTTGCTTTGGCATCGCCAGATTCAAAACGAAGCCGATGATCCGCAGCAAAGGTCTTCTTCGCTCGTTCCACCATGATCGGAGAGGGTTCTATCCCCAATGCGGAGCTCGCCCCGGCCAATGTGACTAATTCTTGCGTGATATGACCGGTGCCCGATCCCAGCTCAACGGCAAAAGCACCGGCGGGTAAATCAAGGTCTGACAGGTAACCGGCTCGGATTTCTATCTGCGCAGGGTCCAGGCATCTTGCGTCGATTGCATCGGCGATGCGTTCCTGAAGTGCGTTATCTTGTGCGGCCAGGTCAGAATAAGGATCGGACATTATGCGCCTCCTCTCTTCAATGGGAAATCCTAGCGCGACTCCGTTAGTTCTGCCAAGCGCGCATTATCTGGGGCGGTGGATCAGCCTACCGAGGGATACCGGCGTTTGCTCAGAGGTTTGCGAAAGCTGCCTCAGCCACCAGTCTTACGCACGTTGGCTGCAAAACAATACCCAATGCCGTGCACCGTCTTGATATAAGTCGGCGCGGTTGGATCCGGTTCGATCTTCTTGCGCAACCGCAAAACATGCACATCAATTGTCCGGTCGCCGACCACAGTTTCCCGACCGCGTGCCTTATCCAGTAGTTGATCGCGCGAAAAGACAATATGCGGGTTTGTAACGAAAGCCTGCAACACGTCGAATTCGGTTGTGGTCAGCGGAGTTTGCTGCCCGCTGCCAGCGTCAGTTAGTGTCCGTTCGTTCTGATTGAGAATCCAGTTGCCGAAAAAGGTAAGCGGAACGTCCGATCCGGCCTGAACAGTTTGGGCACTGTCTGTGCGGCTCCTGCGTAGTACAGTCCGGATGCGTGCAAGAACTTCCCGCGCCTCGAACGGCTTGGTGATATAGTCATCTGCCCCAAATTCCAGGCCAACGACGCGGTCAAATATTTCGTCTCGGCCTGACAAAACGATAATCGGTATGTTCGAACTGACCCGCAATTCACGGGTAATGTCAAAGCCATTGCGTCCTGGCAGCCCGATATCAAGCAAAATCAGATCCACATCCGATTTTGTCAGAACAGCGTCCATGGCGTTCCCATCTGTCACGCAGGTCACCTCGCACCCTTGTTTTTCAAGATAGCGCTGCAGGAACGATGTGATCTGCGGGTCGTCATCGACGACAAGTATATGGTCTTTGACTCTCATTTTGCTCGGCCCAATAGGGTTGGTCAGGCTGCCAAGTTTTGTAGCCTCAATGGCTGACGCTGATAAGACATCGGCAAGGCGGGATTAGAACTTTAGCAATTCGAGGCCATGCCCTGCAGGCAGTTCCTCAATCTCTGCCGGTATGATTGCCAACCCGTCCGCCTGCGCCAGCAAAGCCACACGGCCGCTGTAAGACGGCGCCATCAGCCGCAACTTAGGACGGCCATCCGGCGAGGTGCCGTCAATCTGAACCGGGCGATATTCCTGCCGGCCCGCGCGGCGCTGCAGGGGTTCGGCCAGCACAGCCCGTACAGGTATCTGAGGCGTGTGATGAAGGCCTGCGCGGCGCGCCATCATCTGCGACCCAATTATCTGCCATGTGACATAGGCCGAAACCGGGTTGCCGGGCAGACCAACATACAGAGCACGCCCACGCCGCCCGAACATTATGGGTTTACCCGGCTTCATAGCCACTTTCATGACATCGGTTTTTCCACCGATCTCGCTGAACAGTCGCGGCATGTGATCTTCATCCCCAACGGAAACGCCCCCGGTTGTAACGATAAGGTCCGAGGTTTCGCACGCCTCGCGCAGAACCTGCTCCAGACGCGCCGGGTCATCTTCGACCGGCCCCCGGTCGTTCAATTCAATCCAGGGTTTTTGCAACAACGCCAGCAGCGTATATCGGTTCGAGTTGTAGATTTGCCCAGGACCAAGGGGTTCGCCCGGTTGGCGCAGCTCGTTGCCTGTCGAAAAGATTGTGACCTTCAGCTTTCGATACACCAGAACGTCACCGTATCCGGCTGACGCCAAGGCTGCCACCTCACGCGGTCCAATTTCGCAGCCGCGCCGCAGGATCGGGCATCCGGCACATAGATCTTCACCCGCCCGCCGGATGTGCTGGCCGGAATTCGGGCGGCGATTGAACCGAATTCTGTCGATCAGGAGATCGCAGTCTTCCTGCATCAGCACAGCATCGAAATCGGGTGGCACGGGAGCGCCCGTGAAGATGCGCAAAGCGCTGCCTTCGGGCGCATCATGGTCGCCGCAATCGCCTGCGGCCACACGCCCGGTAACGGGTAATTCGAACACCGGCCCGTCGCCGAGATCACCGGTCCGGATGGCATAACCATCCATGGCGGAGTTGTCGAAGGCAGGCATGTCGACCTTACTGGTGCAATCCTCGGCCAAAACCCGACCAATCGCCTGTTTCAGCGGCAAAGTCTCGGTTTCAGTGAGAGGATCGGCAACAGAAAGACCGCGCTTGAGGGCGTCATCGACAGTCAGATACATATGGGCGTGGCGGTCGCAGGCGCATCCATCAGCCATTTTGAGCCTCCAAATATGCAAAGAGTTCTTCAAACCCCGCCTGTTCTGCCTCGCCAAGTTTGGGCAGATAGGCCTTAGCCTCTTCCAAATTCGAGTTGGGGTCGCCAACGACCAGCAGCATGACCATGCCATGCCGACCATGTACGCGGCAACGGATGCCATAGACGCCCTCTTTCTCGAAGGTCAGATCCAGCTCAGGTTGACCGCGAATTTCAAAAGCACGCGCGCCGACAGGGATCATGCGAAGGATGGACGTTACAGTGTGCCGTCCCGTCGAGCCTTTGAAGCGCACTGTGGCTCCTGCGGGGACTTGCAGGAACTTGGGTTCAAATCGAAAGGCATGGGCCGGTGTGTCAGCGTTCAGGTCGATGATCTGATGGACAACAGCGACCTCGGGGATATCCTCGGCCTGTGCGGCGGGGGCAAAGACGAGCACCCCAACAAGGATTACCGCACATAGTTTCAGCAAAAAGTTCATCTGCCCCTCCGGAGTTCAGGCCGCCCGGCAGGAGTCCCCCAGCAGGTCAGCCAGCGCGCTGATCATCACCGGCCATTGTGCGCGACGGTTTTCGTCGCGCAGTTCAGCCAGCAATTGCCGGCCAATGGACACCACCGCAGGTGCGCTGTCATTGACATAGGTCACGATCCGCTGTTCGGGGTTGGCCATCAGGAAGGGCACAATAGCCGCCGCTGCTTGTTCCGGAGCAGTCTCTGAAAGCAACCGCATCGCAGCTTGCCGCACGGGGGCTGAAACGTCGTCCAACAGGCTGCGTGCTACATCCGGAGTTCCTTCCCACCGGGTAAGGATTTGCATGGCATCAATCCGGAATGCGGTATCGCCGGTTTTCACCATTGCCCGAAGCTTGCCCCGCAATGCGTCCTGCTGCGGCAGGTCGGTCTGCAGCAGTAGTTTGAGCGCTTGCAAGGACATGCCGGAGTCCGCGTGTGACAGCCCCTTGGTGATCAGATCGGTCAATTGGCTTTCTTCTAATTCTAAACCATGATGTGTGATTGCGACACTCAATGCCCCAAAGGCGTGCTGCGCAATCTCTGTCTCAGGGTCCTGGGTGATCTGCATCAACATGATCTGCATGCCTCTTACCTCACCCAACAGCCGGATGGCAGCGGAGCGGGTTTCGCGGTCCAGAGAATCGATGCTACCGTCCAGCGCAACATGGCGTCGTTTGGGGTTGCGGGTCGCTTTAGCGAGCAACGCCTGCTCGCGCGGGGTCAGGGGATGGACATCATTCTCTTGGGCCTCTTGCGTCATCTCGGCAGCGATGGCGTCATGGCCGAGTATAGCACCAAGGCTCGAGATCGGACCATTCTCGCCACCGTCTGCGACATTCAGGCCGGCCTCTTCCAGCGCGGCTATGTCGGTTTGTGGAGCTTCTTCTTCCACCTCCGCTTCCACGGCAACCGGCATCGGGGCCAAAGCGAAGGACAAGAGCAGCTCGCGCCCCTGCTGCTGATTCACATGCGGGCGGTCTGCATCGGTGAGAATCATCGCCAGCGACGCCAAAGACTTCAACCGCACCGACCGGAACGGAGACCTGCAGGCGCGCTGCAGCCATTCCGCCGCCTCAGGCAGAGGCGATTTAGCCAGAGCGTCGACAACGGCCCATTGGATGCGCTCGGCCTGGAGGTCACCCAAATCGACCGAGAACAGTGCGTTCAGGCGATCCGCCACCAATTTCGGCGCCAGAGCAGCCAGCAGGCCCAATGCCTGTGCAGACACTTCTGGTTGCTTACCAGTCGCGAGGAAATCCAGCACCTGCCAGCGAAGGTCTTCCTGATCGGCAATCGGGATGCTGCAATCCAGCCGGTCGATCAGGGCCAACTGCACCCGGGCGCCGGGATCACGCATCATGCGGTCCAGTAGTTCGGGTTCTGAAAAATGAGACAGGTTCAGTGCCGCGATTCGTATGTCTTCGACCGTATCGGTCAGGGCCTGCTCGACCAAATCGGAATTGTCGGGCATGAGTGCCTCATAGGCAATCAACCGAACTGCGCCGTCCTTTTCGGTCAACGCCTTGCGCAAAATTACTTCTACCTCGGGACCGCCAATTGAAGCCAATGTCCGTAGGGCGCGGTGACGCAGACGGCGATTTGAAGACTGCGCGAAAACGCCCAGCGTCGGCACCGCAGGTTGACCGATCTCACCCAGAGCCTCACAGGCGACATCGCCAAGCTCCTGCCCGTCTTCGTCCATGAGGGCCAGAACGATGGGTTCAATCGCAGCCTCATCGCCCACACGTCCCAAAGCCTTGATCGCGGCGATCTGGATATCCAGCCAGTCATCCCATTCGTCCTGATGCAGTTCATCCTCATCCCACGTGATGCCCTCGCCACGTCCGGTCACGAGAGTTCGCAGATAAGGCTTGGCGTCTTTGGATTTCAATTCCGCCAATGCGGTCACGCAGGCCAGTTTCACCTCGCCGCACGGGTCGTGGATCAGGTTCTCCAGTAACTGCGGCGCGGCATCGTGTACATCCAGCGCGCCCAATGCACGGGCTGCGTCCTGCCGGACATCTTCGTCGTCATCAAGCAACGCCTCGATCAAGACCGGACTGTCTTTTGCCCCGATTGCGGACAGCGCCTGAATAACCCGCAGACGGATCACGTCATAGTCGGATTTTGCGTAATCGGAGAACAGGCCGATGGCCTCATCACGTAGGACGGTATTGGTCTGAATGGTCATATCAAGCTGCCATGTTTGTGGTCGGGAGAGGTTGGGTGAACGTGGAAGACAGGTTTCCCAACCGAACCCTGCCTTCCAGTGAACCGGGGACGCCCGGCCCAAGGTCCCTTCTGCAGTGGGACCTGTCCCGGGGGGCGGCATGGCGACCGCCCCCCGGGAAGCCGTCATCAGGCAATGTCGCGCGGCGCAAAGGACATCGTACGGAACGAGGTCTTGTAGGGGCTTGGCCCCAGTTTCCGCAGCTTGGCGACACCCATCTTGTAGTTGTAGTTGCCGCTGATCCAGTCGACGATCCGGCCCTCAAGCGCATTTGCGGGCTGCTGCATGTGCAGGAAGTCCATATAAACAACGCTTTTCTTGATGGCGGGTGTGACCATGGCCACGGCGGTAATTGCCGCCTTGGTCAGTTCGATATGCCCGTTCTCCATCAGTTTCGAGAACTGGAAGTCATCGCCTTCTACTCCCAGCAACGTGGTCTTGTTACCCGGAACACGTTCAGAATAGACCATCACATAATCGCCGCTTTCGATACCACGCTCGGCCGCATCATCGGGGTGAATTTCGACCCAGTTTTCCGGCCAGCGCTGCACGATATACGGGCGGCGGCGGTCATCGAAACCGGACTGCCAGCGTTCGTTGATCCGGCCCGACGTCGCCCACAGCTCGCCTTCGTCCTTGTTGGGTTTCAGCCATTCCCAATAGTCCGAGAACAGGCCCCACGGCGATTTCTGGATGTTGCACTTGCCGGTTTGGCTGTTGAAGTGCGTCAATTTCTTGTTGAACACATCTTTGCCAGCTGCACCGGTATCAGGCAGCGTGCGGGTTGTGTCGTGCAGGCGCTTGGTTTCAATCAGCGTAACCCCATCGGCATCCAGCATGACCGGACACTGTACGCCATCGGTACCAAACTCGCGGACCTTCTGGTGCAGGCCTTTGCCTTCCTTTTTGGCCAGACGATACACCGCGTGAAAGTCCTTGCGCGACCCGCGGGTGAAGCGCACGGCCTCCTCCGCAACCTCATTCGAGTTCTGCCAGTCGAACCCGTCAAAGCCCATCCGCGTGGCAAGTTGGGCGATGATCCACCAGTCCGGCTTGGCGGCACCGGGAGCATCATAGAACTTCTGATACAGACGCAGGCGACGTTCGCCGTTGGCGCGCAGGAAATCCTCTTCGCCCCAGGTTGCTGCGGGGAACACGATGTCGGCGTAACGGTTGCCGATCGGATCCTGCAGATAGATGTCCTGATTGATCACCACCATACCGCCGCTGTCGGCGCGCGCCTTCAGCGTGTCGATCATCTCCTGCCTGTCGAAAGAGGCGATCTGGTGCGGGTTGCGGACGGTCAGTTCCTCGAACTTGTCGGCCAGTTGCTGACTGCCGCACATGGACTGAATCCAGGTGGTGCCGATCACGTGGGCCATACGTGTATGACCCGCGATCAGATATCGGTCCGTATCCATGGCGCGGCGACGGCGACCCGGCAGTTTCTCGGGCGATTTGTTGCGCGGGTATTTCCCGCCCTTCACGCCGCCGCGCTGGTGACCACCAGCTCGGCCAATGACCTGACCCGGACGCCCACCGCAACCACAGATGATGCCCAGAGCGGAAATCGCCTGTGTGTTGCCGGTGTTATTGGACCAGTAAAACCCTTTTTCGATCATGATCGAAGTTTTCGGGCGCGAGCCGTCATCCTTGGGTTTGGCGAGCCATTCGGCAGCTGTATAGATCTTCTGGACGTCGATCTCGGCCATGGCTGCGGCAGTCTCAGGCGCGAATTCGTCCTGCGACAACAGCCATTCTTTCCAGTCCTCGAACCCCTTGGTCTGGAACTTGCCCCAGGTCGTGCGCCACTGCCATGGCGTGTTCCGCGTACCCTGACCGAAGCCGGAGGAGCTTTCCCACTTGTTATTGACCCATTTCTTGATCCAGTCGCTGTCTTCCCAGCCATTTTCCACGATGACGCGGGCAATGGCGTTGACGACCAGAAGGTCGGTGCCGGGCAGAACGTCGATATGCAGGCCACCCATCTTTTCCGCATGGGCCACACCGGCAGACCGGCGCGGGATCAAATAGATTTCCTTCTGACCGTTCTGCATCCCCTTCATCATCCACTGGGTATAGAGGATGGTCTTGGTCTCATACGGGTCGGTGCCGCAGACCAGAAGGGTCTCAGCATCACGCCAGTCCTCATAGGAGGGGCCGAAATTGTCAAAGCCCGCATCCCGGAAACCGGGGGTCGAGGTCACGTCGGACGGCGTGTCATGGAACGTGAAGTTCGCGGTGTTGATATGGCGCAGCGCGTATTTCGAGATCGCATAGGTGTTCTCGATATACTGATAGCTGAAGGTCTTCACGCCATAAGCGTTGGTGCCGTGCTTAGCGATGACGTGGTTGCCCACCTCTGCGGCCACATCCAGCGCCAGATCCCATGGAACCGGCATCAGCGTACCATAAATTCGCATCAGCGGTGTCTTCAGACGGTCGCGTGTGGGGGTTTGCGGGTTATAGCATTTCTGCGCGATACACCCGCCCCGCAAGGAGCTGTCACCGTCGGTATTGACGGTCTGGTTATCCTTGTCCGGGATAATCACCACGTGGTGCGGCTGTCCCTTGTGCAGCACGATGTTGTGCTGGTTCGGGGCGACCCATGCACCCAAGGGTGCCACAGGAAAGTCCTCACCAAAGGCGTTTTCGTCCGCGCCGGGGCCGCCCGACTTGGCTGTTACAGGCCAACGATAGACTTTGTAACCGCAGGCCACGATGCAGTAGTCGCAAGCGGTCGAAATGACCTCAGCACCTTTGGGCGGCAGTGGGACGTTGGTTTCGGGTACGTAATACGGGGTTGCCATTGTCAGTCTCCCCTCCCCTTATGCAATGAGATTGTCGTAACGGCCGTAGATCAGGCCAAACATGCCGACGGCGTAGATATCGTCACCATCCAGCTCCAAAAGGACTTGCGGCAGCGACTGATACGCCTGGCCGGACACAAGTATGCCGTGTCGGGTCACATCGTAGGTTGATAGATGCAGCGGGCACGGGCCCAGCACTTTGTGATCCGCCTTGTAGGTGTCATAGAGCGATCCGCCCTGATGCGTACATGTCAGGTTGAACGCCACCACATCCTTTTGCGGGCCGATACCGCCACCGCATTCGGTACCGGTTTTGACCAGGATCGAATCCGAATAATCCCCCTCATCCGGGTAGTAGAATTCGACAGGCACATCCTGTTCCAGCTCGGACAGTTTGCCGATCAATTTGCGTGGATAGGTGGACACAAGCGCGGGCACCTGTTCGGCCTGACCGTGGCGGGTGGGCATGGCCACCATCACGGTAAAGGTTGTCGCGCCCGAGGCGAACAGAAACTGGCGACGGTTCACGGTGCAAGCCTTCTTGGCCTCGCCGGAACAGCTGCATCCGGTTGCGTTATGATTCGTCACAGCGCTCACTCCTCTGCTGCAACCGCAAGAAGCGGCTGATAGTCCGGCAGGTCAGGTTCCTCGATCAGGATTTCCTCGCCGGACAGGGATTTAAGGAAGGCCACCAGATCCGCCTTTTCCTGATCATTCAGACCAAGGGGCTGGATCAGCTGGGATTTGTTATCGGCGAACTCATTCTCGCCGCCGCCCTGATTGTAGAACTCGACCACATCCTCAAGCGTCTCTAGCATGCCGTTATGCATGTAGGGCTCGGTATAGAGGGTATAACGCAGGGACGGTGTGCGGAACTTGCCCTTGTCAGCCTTTTCCTTGGTGCGGAAATAGAAACCGGGGTCGTCCTTGGTGTGGCGATACATCTCTTCGGTCGAGCCTTTGGCATACAGCTCGTACCGGAAGGTGACTTGCGCCAGACCGTCATCCTGCCAACCATCGTAAGCGGGCACGCCGGTGTTGTAGTACTTCTCATCCGACAGCAACGCGCCGTTGTGACATTCGGAACATTGCGCCTTGCCGGTGAACAGCTCCAGACCGCGTTTCTGTTCTTCGGTCAGTGCCGCATCGTCCCCGCGCAGGTAGTTGTCGAAGGGCGTGTCAGTCTGAACGATGGTGCGTTCGAACGCGGCGATAGCCCGCCATGCGTTTCCGATGCGCGGCCACTGATCGCCGAAGACGTCGTTGAAGCGTTCAACGTACTCGGGCACGAAAGCCAGACGGGCCTCCATCATGTCGGCCTCGCCGTTACCGGCGACCGCTCCGCCAGCAGCGGATTTGGCCTGACTTTCAAGACTTTTGCTTGAGCCCGCCCAGAACAGCTTGCCGTAATAGGCCGAGTTCACGATGGTCTGGCTGTTGCGCCAGTGCGTTGTGCCAGGATAGCCGAACGAGATCGGGGCTTCGACGTCCCAACCCACCTCCGGCATGTGACAGGCCGAACATGGGGTTGATGGGTTGCCACCCAGACGCGCATCGAAGAACAGCATCTTGCCCAGTTCGATCTTGGCATCAGTCTGCGGATTGTCCAATGGGATGGGTGGTTCACCCAGAGCCACCAATGGCGCGTCCGAGTCGGGGTCTGCCCCGCCGATGCCGGTCTCGATTTCCATGCTGGTTTCCGCGACGGCCTGCGACCCAATGGCGGCAAACAGGGCAGCGGTGGCGATTGTGCCTTTAAGATAAGACGAAAGGTCTTTCATGGGTCCACTCCTCAGTTTGTCGCGTCTTGCCAGTTTTCGATCGGCGCATAGTCCGTATCGATCTGCTCGGCGACGAAGTCGGGACCGGTCAGCGGGTCGCCAGACAACGCCTCCAGGAAGGCCACCAACAGCGCTTGTTCAGTCTCGTTCAGGTTCAGCGGCTTGATGCGTGGATCCTTGTTTTCATCGTCGCCGCCACCGGAATTGTAGAAGGCCACCACATCCTCGAGCGTCGCCAGCGTGCCGTTGTGCATATAAGGCGCGGTATAGGTCAACTCGCGCAGCGTGGGGGTCATGAAGGTGCCGAAGGTGTCGGCGGTGTGGGTGCGGATATAGGCGCCCGGGTCGGCGCGCAGGTTCATATAGTTCGCGACGCCCAGGAATTTCATCATCGCCACAAAGGTGATGTGGCGTTCAGGGGTTTCCCAGATATCGGGGTTGTCACCCACACCGATATTGTGTGGCAGGTCGTCGGTGAACCGTTCGCCTGCGTGGCAGGAATTGCAACCGCTGGCGTTGAACAGCTCATAGCCCGCCTTTGCCTCGTCAGACATCTCGCCGGTATCGAACGGCGCTCCGCGAGAGATCAGCGTTTTCAGGTATTCCGGGATCGCGTTACGCACGCCGCCATTCGAGGGCTCGCCAAACCCGGCGGCTTCGAACATCTCGACATAAACCGGGTCCTGCTTGATGCGTTCCTGCATCAGACGCATGTCCATGTTCATCGAGTAGGTCTCAGTGATGCTTTCGCGGGTTACGTCGTTAAGGTTTGTGCCGATGCGCCCATCATGGAACCACGCAGCGCGCTTGGCGCTGTTGATCAGAGTCGGCACGTTGCGGAAATGCAGGTTGCCAGCATAAGCGTCCGACAGGGCCTGCCCGTCGGTGAAACCGTTCTCCGGTTGGTGACAGCTGGCGCAGGACAGCTCGGTATCGCCGCTGAGACGCGGATCGAAAAACAAACGTTTGCCAAGGGCCGCTTTGGCTGGGTCGAATTCTATGGCTTCGACCGGGCCCGGCTCCTGTGCCTGGGCCTGGTGAACCGGGAACGCAACGCCCATCGTCAGCAGTGAAACTGTCGACAGCGCCGAGAACCATGTTCTGGCTTTGGTCATCATCTAAATGCCCCTTTATCGCTGGTCCGGTCTCTCCGGATGGCGGGGGACCGGCACAGTGAACTTTAGAGGGCAGTTGTTTCGTAGCGATTTGACCTAAGTTAAATTTCGTGAAGAATTATTAACTTATGTTAAGAGCCTGAGGTCATCTGTGACCTGATGATCCGGGCAAGCGCTTGAACCTCCAAAGGTTTTTGCACCATTATCGGTGGCGTTCCGATAACGGAGACTTCGGCATCATCGAAATAGCTGCTGATCAGGATCGCGGGTAGATCCGATCGAACCGTGCGAACAGAGTCGATCAAATCTGTACCCAACAGACCAGGCATCATCAGATCACTGATCAGTATATCATAGTTTTGCGGGCTATCCAGAAACGCATCGCGCGCTTTCGACGGGTCGGAATAGGCCTCTACCTGATAGCCGTATCGCGTGAGCAGACGCCTTGTAACATAAAGGATGTTTTCGTCGTCATCCACCAACAGGACATGTTCCTCCCCGGCCACGGCCTCAACCTCTGCCTGATCTTCGGGGCCGAGTGCGGGCATCAGGGGATAAAACAGGCTGAAACATGTGCCTTTGCCGGGGTCTGAATGCAGCTCGACCCGACCGTGGCACTCTTCGACGGTGTCATGCACAATCGTCAGGCCCAAACCGGTGCCTTTGCCCACGGGTTTAGTCGAGAAAAAGGGCTGAAACACTTCCTCCTGCAACTCCTTTGACATACCCGGGCCGGTATCTTTGACATCCAATTGGATCACACCGATCGCTTCATCCGGCAAATCTTCCAGCTTGTCCCTGCTGGCCAAACCGATGCGCAGCGCAACTTCGCCAGGTCGGTTGGCCATCGCTTCAAACGCATTGTGGCATAGGTTCAGCAGCGTCTGGAAAAACAGGGTGTTGTCAAAATCAGAAAAAGCGGTTTCGACTTCAACCTCAAAGCGGGTCTCGACACTTGGCGGAGCGGACACACGTATCAGGTCCAACGCTTCCTGTGTGGCCTTGACCATGTCGCCCCGACGGGGGTTGCGTGGTTTCTGACGCGCAAATGTCAGCATTTTACGCACCAACGCCTGCGCGCGACGCGCCGCAATACGGATGTGACTGACCGAAGTCAGGATCTCGTCATTCCCGTCTGCATCCAGTTCGATCAGATCGGCATTGCCGGTGATGCTCATCAACACATTGTTGAAATCATGCGCGACCGAGCCTGCTAATATGCTCACTGCTTCCATTTTCTGCACCTGAGCGAATTGCTCATGGGTACGCCGGGTTTCGGTGATGTCTTCGCCGATACCGATGTAATGCGTAACCATTCCGTTCTGGTCGACCAGGGGGAAGATTGCGGTCGAGACCCAGTAATGACTTCCATCCTTGCTGAGGTTCCGGAAAACGCCGTACCAGCTTTGCCCGCGTTGGAGTTTCTGCTTCAAGTCGCTGTACGTCCCCCGCCCCGAATGACCGGATTGAAGGAATTTCGGTGTTTGCCCGTAAACCTCGTCCGCCTCATACCCGCTCAGGTCAAAGAACTTTCTGTTGGCGTACTCGATCTTCAGATTGGTATCCGTGATCAGGATCGAGGCCGGGCTTTGTTCAACCGCGCGTGCCAGCTTGCGTTCCGCGAGTTCTACCTGCTCGCGCAATTCGAGTTCAGCCTTGAGACGGCGATTGGCGCCTAGTGTTTTGGTGATCAGAAAGGTTGTCAGAATGGCAATAATGCCCACCACGATAATCAATCCAATCAGCAGGAAGGAAAAGCGGCGCACAAGCTGCTCACCGTCCGAAAACGCCTGTACCATGTCCGACAGGCTCTGATCCCGTTCTGCGATCCAGAGTCTTTCTAGTGTAGTTAAGGCTTCAAGCGCATCACTGTCATCAACCCGAACCAGTGTATCAATTTCTTCCGCGCCAAGGCCTGCTGCTATGCCGGCCTCGATCTTGGGAATATTGCCAACGTATTCGAGTGCGACACGTTCGATCCGCTGTAATGCGTCCAGTTCCACTGGGGACGGGGCTGCATTGCGATAGGTTTCGATCGTGGCCAGCAGGTTTTTTGATTGCCGCAGCAGCGTCGGACTATATTCCACGTCATGCCGCAAAACGTAGTTCTTGAAGTTGTGGATCAGCCCGCCATACCCAAAATAGCCGCGGATATCTGAAATCCAGTAACCGCGCGGCGTGGTTTCCACCGAGTAATCCTGCCAGACTTGGCGCATCTCACCAATACGGTTCGTGGTTTCCCGAGACATGTACAGAAACACCGACAGAATGAACGCAAGCGCAATGCCCATGGCGACGGCAATGCCAAGCGGCGCAGTTGGAGAATAATCCGGAGTCACGCCTGCAGTTGACAGGTTGGGGGTTCGCCAGAATGTCATCATGTCTACGGTCTGCTTTTTGTCACCTGAACTGCATCCTTGTTAGCTGGACATAACAAGATTTGCGAAGTGACCCATGCGCGGCAAATCGCTCCGGAGCCCAAGTTTCTACACAGGCAAAGCCGACCAGCACCAGAGGAGCTTGGGCGGAATCGACCATGAAAAACTGCAAGATCAAATGATTGAGCGGCTTTGTTAAACTATTTCCACCGAATGCCAGACGTTCTTGACCGTCATGTAATTGTCAAGCCCCTCGGTTCCGCCTTCGCGCCCGTATCCGCTGGATTTCACGCCTCCGAACGGAGTTTCGGGCATGGATGCTTCGAGTGTGTTGATCGACAGATTGCCAACTTCAACCTCATCGATCAGACGGTCGATATAATCAGCCCGATTGGTGAAAGCATAGCCGGCCAGCCCGTAGGGAACGGAATTCGCCTGTGCGATAGCATCACCCAACGAAGCCACCGGATTGATCACCGCAACCGGCCCAAACGGTTCCTCGCGCATGATCCGCGCCGATTCAGGAACGTTCAAAAGCACTGTGGGTTCAAAGAAATATCCCCGATCACCAAGCCGCGATCCGCCGGTGGCAAGGGTTGCCCCCTGTGCCACTGCGTCTTCAACCAGTTCGGTCAAAGCCGGCACGCGCCGGTCATTGGCCGTCGGGCCCATTTCAACAGTCGCTTCAAGCCCATTGCCAACGGTTGTGGCTTTAGCCCGCGCGACGAACCCTGCCGCATAGGCGTCAAATACATTCTCATTTGCGAAAAAACGGGTGGGTGAAGTGCAGACCTGACCGGCATTGCGCATTTTGCGAACCGCGCTGGAAACGGCTGCCGATTGCACATCCGTATCTTCGCAAACAATGACCGGCGCATGGCCGCCCAGTTCCATAAGCACCCGGGTATCATGTTGGGCCGCCAAAGTGGTCAAGTGCCGCCCAACGGTTGTCGAACCTGTAAAGGCTACCAGACGAACTGGGCCCCGCGGGATCAGATGGCTGGATATCTCGGACGGTTCGCCAAACACCAAATTCAGAACACCCGGCGGCAGACCTGCATCTTCGAAGGCTTTTGCAATGTGCAAGGCCCCGGCTGGCGTTTCTTCTGCTGCCTTCAGGATCACCGAACAGCCCGAGGCCAATGCGCCTGCGACTTTTCTGGCAGGTTGGCTCATGGGGAAGTTCCAGGGTGAAAACGCGGCGACAACGCCGATGGGCTGGTGATGCACTGCAAATTTGTGACCCTGAGCTGCAGGAATGATCCGCCCGTAAGCCCGCATCGCCTCGCCCGCATCCCATTCAAAGAACTCTGCCCCCCGGATAACCTCGAGCCGGGCCTGTTTCAGGGGTTTGCCATGTTCCAGAGTAATTGAGTGCGCGATTTCTTCCTGACGCTCACGCATAAAGGCCGCGGCCCGAAGGATCGTATCCGCACGTTCACGCGGAGAGGTGCGACTCCACAGTCGGAAGCCTTTGACTGCAGCCGCCAGCGCGTCGTCCAGGTCTTTCACTGATGCGCAAGGCAATCGACCGAGTTCCTCCTCGGTCGCCGGGTTGATAACCGGAATATCCCGGTCGGTTTTTCGCCACGTGCCGTCAATGAACAGGTTAAGTTCTGGATACATGAAACCGGCGCCTCCACTTGCCATGTTTTTGTGATCGCGCGATGCTGCGTATTACCTCAAGCGAATTGAACAAATACGGATATCAATTTGACGAATAGCTGGTTTGTTTATCCTGCGCTGCGCGATGCAAAGCTGTTTTGAAAGCCCGCCCCGCAGGCGACAGATCGTCATCTGCGCGGAAAGACACCCCTATCGGCCCCTGCCCGAACGGAACCGCCCAGGCCAGCTGGGCAAGGTGCCCGTTTTCGATATCCTGAGCGACGACTTCCGCGGGCAGAAGACCGATCAGGTCACGTGACTGCAACAATGCTCGGTTCGTCAGATAGGATACTGATTCAACCATGACCGGCGGTACATATTGTTGCTGACCTACAAAGAAGTGGTCAGCTTGACGCCGCAACGTGGTTTCTTGTGGTGGCAAAATCCAGCCGAAGGGTTTTGTCTGTGCAAATGTAACGTCCTGCCGGTCGGCCAGCGGATGCTGATTGCCAACAATTGCCAATATCTGATCCTCGAACAGCTTTTCCTGCCGGATCTTGTCACGATGACGGTGTGACGGCAGCCGCCCCACAACCATATCGATCTCACCCGACAGCAGCCTGGGCATCAGCACCTCGTTAGTCCCTTCGCTGATCTTGACCGCTACGTTCGGGCGGTCTTCCAGCAGCATCTCGATTGCCGCAGGCAAGAGGCTGGTTGACGCGGCGAGCAAAGTGCCGACCACGACGCGACCTGAATTTCCTTCGTTCAGATCATCAAGCTCCTGCGCGGCATTCGAGACCTGAGCAAAAATCAGTTTCCCGTGACGTATGAGAGTTTCGCCAAAAACGGTCGGCACCACACCACGATTGGTGCGCGTGAACAGTTTGACTTCGAAGTCCAGTTCAAGATCCTGAATCATCTTGGTGGCAGCGGGTTGAGAGATTCCCAGTTCCCGCGCGGCATTCTGGATGTTTCCATAGCCGCCCACGGCAACCAGCAGTCGCAGTTGGCGCAACTTCAGACGGGTCAAAGCACGATCAACGATGCGAGAGTGACGCGCAACCATGGCTACAACACAATTGGTTTGCAGAGCTGGTCCAGCTTAGACAGTACGCTCATGGCCGCAAGCGCCGAACTTCGTGGATTGTCGGGCAGCGCGGTGCCGCTGATCCGAAACTGAAAAGTGCCAAAATCGCCTTCGGCCTCGACCTCGTGAATATTCTTGTGGATCGTAGGGTCGGCAATCAGCCGAACCTGCGTTTCATCAAATCCAACACCCGCCAATGCCACTGCCGCCGCTACGTTGGCATTCTTGGGATATGCCAGTGCGGCCTCTCGCGCAGAACCCTGAAAGTGCGTTTCAGCAGCACTGATGCTATTTAGATCAAGACGGCATTCAGCCAGCGATCCTTTCCACCCCGCAGGAGGTTTGCGCCCCACATAGGTAACCGACTTGAGAGGCCCGACTGCCGCCGCACTCAGGCAATCCAAGCCGCCAATGGCGCCGCTTGCAAAATGCAAGCGCCCCCCACCCTTTCGCGCGGCACTGTTCAACCGATCAGCGACTTGCTGGTCCGCAAGTGCTCCGACAGAAACACTGATGATGTCCAGTCCTCGCGCCAATATGTCCGGTCCCAACCCCGCCAAAGCCTCGTGCCCGGCGCAATCAAGGACCATTTCGGTTCCGGTCGGCAGGTCCTCAACCGATACGACTGACAGAGGTGAACTGGGATCAACGCGATGCGGTCTGACCAGAATCGCACTCAATTGATGCCCATGCTCTGGCAAGGCACTCTGCACATATTGCGCAATTGCGCCGGTTCCGATGACTGCGATTTTCATACCTGAACTCTAGACCGGCGCTGAAAAAAACTGAATTGATAAGTTATTGCTATAATTTTTTCGGATATCCATTTCTTTGAAATTGCACTGGATAGACCTGCGTCGTTTGCCTTTCATGGGATCAACGCCACCGGTGAACCTCAGGAACGCGCAGACAATGAAGTACTCAAAACACGACGCGAAAGCCTACGCCCGCGAAAACATGACTGGGATTTGGGCCGCGGCTTTGAACCCTTTCAACGAAGATCTATCGCTGGATGAACCGGGGCTGCGTACCAACATCCGGCATTGGATCGACGATCTGGACATTCAGGGTCTTTTCGTCGCCGGCAAACAGGGCGAGTTCTTTTCGATGAACATCGAAGAGCGCAAAAAGAACTTCGAAGTCGCCGTAGATGAATGCGCGGGTAAGGCAGGGGTGATTGTCTCAGTCTCGGATCAGAACATGAATACGGCGTTGGAACTGGCACATCACGCCCAGGAATGCGGCGCGGATTACATCGTGGTTCACGCTCCCGTTTTAAGCTTTGTGCAAGATCGCAGCGAGGTTTTGTACCAGTATTACAAACGGTTCTGCGATGAGCTGGATATTGGTATTGCCATGTGGAGCCATCCTGACAGTGGCTATCTGATGCAGCCTGAAGAATGCGCGCGTATCGCGGATTTGCCGAATATCGTGGCAATCAAGTATTCGGTCCCACGTGAGATGTATGTGAAACTGACCCATATGGTGGGCGACAAGATCCACGTATCGACTTCGGCCGAGCATGAATGGCTGGACAATATCCTCGAACTCGATTGGAAGCTCTATCTGTGCTCCTCCCCGCCCTATCAGCTGCAAAGCAAGGTCGATCAACGGATGAACGAATACACGCACTTGGCGTTCGCCGGAAAGGCGGATGAAGCACGCCGGGTGTTTGACAGCCTCAACCCGGTTCGCGATGCAATGAAACGCACACGTCCGGCAGGCAAGCCAACGGCCTTTGGTAAGTACTGGCAGGAGTTGCTGGGACAGGTCGGTGGCCGCGTGCGCCCACCGATGCTCGAGCTGACCGACGCAGAAAAAATGATCATTCACAAAGCCTTCGGCGAATGCGGCCTGCGCGTCTGAACCGGCTGAATCCATGGCACTATAAAGAATTCTGATAGCTAGATGCTGATAATTTCTTTGCGGTTATGGAAAAACACGCCAAACTTTCCGGTAAAGGGAGTGGGACATGTCAAAACTGAAAGCGTTCAACTTTAAGGCCTGGATCGACGAGCATCGCCATCTGCTCAAGCCGCCCGTAGGGAATCGTCAGGTTTGGGAAGACGCCGATCTGATGGTCACTGTTGTGGGTGGTCCGAACAAGCGAACCGATTACCACGATGATCCGGTGGAAGAGTTCTTCTATCAGCTTGAAGGCGACATGGTGCTGAAAATCTATGACGGAGAGAAGTTCTATGATGTTCCGATCCGTGAAGGCGAGGTTTTTCTGCTGCCTCCGCATGTACGCCATTCGCCACAGCGCCCTCAGGAAGGCTCGATCGGGCTTGTGATTGAACCCAAGCGCCAGACCGGAGAGCTGGACGCCATCGAATGGTATTGCTTTGAATGCGGATCACTGGTGCATCGAGCGGAAATGCAGCTAAAGTCTATCGTTGATGACCTGCCTCCGGTTTATCAGAAGTTCTATGCCTCGGAACAAGACCGCACCTGCCCCGATTGTCAGGCTGTGCACCCGGGAAAGGAACCGCCCGAGGGCTGGGTCACGTTGTAAAACAAGATCGAACAGGGGAAGTAATGAGACATTTCGCAAAAATCGCCGCCTCTGCGGCTGCGTTGGCACTGGCGTCCGTGGCCGCTCACGCCGAAGAGTTTCGGTTGGGTCTGATCACACCGCCACCGCATATCTGGACCAAAGCCGCCGAAGCGTTTGGGGCCGAGTTGAATGAGGCCAGTGGTGGCGCACATTCGGTTTCGGTTTTCCCGGCCCGCCAGTTGGGGAACGAGGCCGAAATGCTGCAACAATTGCAGACCGGCGCGTTGGACATGGCCTTCATGACGGTGGCCGAGGTTTCCAACCGCGCGCCCGAGTTGGGGGCGTTCTATGCGCCCTATCTGGCAGATGACATCGGGCACGCGGGGCGCATCCTGCGATCTGATACGGCCAAATCCATGCTGGAACCCTTGCCGGGGCAGGTTGGTGTCGTGGGCTTGGGATATGGTATGGCCGGGTTGCGCCAGATCGTCAGCCGCGGCGAGGTTTCATCCGCCGACGATCTTTCTGGCCTGAAGCTACGGATCACGCCATTTACGCCCATTCTTGATTTCTACAATGCTGTCGGAGCTGCGCCGACGCCAATGCCTTTGCCTGCGGTCTATGATGCGCTGGCCAACGGCCAAGTCGATGCCATCGACATGGATGCCGAGTTGATCTGGGTTCTGAAATATTATGAACACGCAGATACGATCGTGCAGTCGGATCACATGATGTTCCCCATGGTTGGTCTGGTTTCGGCCAAGGTCTGGGCGGGTTTATCGGAAGAAGACCGGGCGATGATTGCTGAATTGATGGCCAAACATGTCGACAGCACCATCGACGCGTATGTTGAAAACGATGCCAAATGGCTGGAGCAGATCGAGGGTACAGGCAAGGCTTACAAGAAAGTCGATGCCTCGTTCTTTGGCGACGCGATTGAAGAGTGGAATGGGATCTGGTCCGAGAAGACCTCTTCCCTTGACGCTTTGCGGCAGACTGCGGCAGAAACAAAATAACGAAAACGACATGACGAAAAGGGCGCAGGTCCATCCTGCGCCCTTTTTCACGGGAGAACAGCGATGTTGTATCGGCTGTCGGCTGGCTTGGCGCGGGTCGAATTGTGGTGCGCCGCCTTTCTGGCGGTCTGCATAACGGTTTTGATTTTGCTGAATGTCGTGACGCGTACAGCGGGCAACGCCTTGTTCTGGGTCGATGAGCTGGCGATTTACGCAATGGTCTGGATGACATTTCTGGGGGCGTCTGCCGCTTTGCATCATCGCAGCTCAGTGTCGATTTCCATTGTTTCCGACAACGTGCCGGATCGCGCGAAGCGACTGATCCGCAAGAGTGTGGACGTGGTCGTGTTTGCCTTTTCCCTTGCGATGCTGTGGTTCTGTTGGCGCTGGTTCCTGCCGCTGGATATCGCCAGCAGTGGTTTTGACGCGGTGGCTTTCCAAGGTCAAACATTCAATTTCATATATGCAGAGCCAACACTAACGCTTGGCTTGCCGAAATTCCTGTTCTGGTTGGTGATGTGGCTTTTTGCGCTTGGCGCGACCCTGCATTCCACCATGCATTTGCTGAGTACTCCGGCGCAGGGGTCACAGCCATGAGCCCCATTGTCTTTCTGGCCACTCTGCTTCTGTCTGTGCCTGTAGCGATTGTGCTGGCCATCACGGCCATTTGGTACATCTGGGAAAGCGGAAACACGGTTCTTTATGACAGCTTCGCGCAAAAAATGTTCGGCGGTCTTGAGAACTACGGCCTGCTGGCCATTCCGCTGTTCATGTTGACGGGTGAGCTGATGAACGAAGGCGGTATGACCCGGCGCCTTGTCGCGCTGGCCCGGGTGTTTGTCGGCGGATTTCGCGGCGGGCTGGCCTATATCAACTTGCTGGCCAACATGTTCATGGCGGCAATCATTGGCTCTGCAACGGCGCAAATCGCGGTCATGTCGCGTGCCATGGTCCCCGCAATGGAAGAAGAAGGTTATGACAAGGGGTTCGCGGCTGCCACAACTGCGGCGGGCGGGCTTCTGGCTCCGGTGATCCCCCCGTCGATGATGTTTGTGATCTTCGGCGTTCTGGCACAGATTCCGATCGGCGACATATTCATTGCCGGGATCCTCCCCGGCTTGATCCTCGCCGCTGCTTTTGCGCTGGTCATTACCCTGATCGGGTGGTGGCAGCAGTTTCCGAAAGGGCAGTGGATGACGCGTACCGAAGCCATCCGGGCCCTGATCAATGCAGCCCCTGCCCTGTTGATCCCGATGTCGATCATTGGCGGTATTCTGTTCGGGATCGCCACACCAACTGAATCCGCCGCGATAGCATCCCTGATCGCATTTCTTGTGGGCTGGTTGGTATATGGAGACCTGAAACCGGGCAATCTGGCAGAGATGTTCAAACGCACTGCAGCCAATGCTTCGATGGTCCTTTTCATGATCGCCGCTGCCAGCGTGTTTGGCTGGGTCATCATCTATGAGGAAATACCACAGCAACTGGCTGGGTTGATCACGTCCGTCACCTCGGACCCGTTCGTGTTCCTGTTGATCGTAAACCTTGCGCTGTTGCTGGTAGGAATGGTGATCGATGGCATCGCCGCGATTATCCTGATCACCCCGATTTTGTTGCCTATTGCAACCGGTTCATACGATATCAGCCCCTATCAGTTCGGCATTGTTGCCTGCCTGAACCTTGTACTTGGGTTGCTGACGCCCCCAGTGGGCATCGGATTGTACATCGCCTCATCCATGAGCGGTACATCACCCGGTTCAATCCTGAAATCGCTTTGGCCATTTCTGATCGCGGTCACTTTGGTGCTGCTTCTGCTCAGCTATTACCCAAGCCTGTCAACGATGCTGATCTGAGTTGGACACGTTTTGCGGTGGCATACGGTTCCACGTATTGCGTCAGAAAACACGCTCAACTTATCAGTAGCTGTCAGCTAAACTGGCAGGAACACCGCCAACAGGTCACACACAAGGTTTTTCATGCTGCTCGACACTCCTATCTGCGATTTCGACTGGCAGGCCCCGGATTTCACGCTCAAGGACCCGAACGGTCAGTCTTTCACCATGTCCGATCACCTGCAATCAGGATTGCTGATCGCCTTCATCTGCAACCACTGCCCCTATGTCAAAACGATCACTGACCGGCTTGCACGGGACACAGACCTGCTGATGTCGAAAGGGATCGGGGTGCTGGCGGTCATGTCGAATGACTTTCGTGACTATGCAGAAGATACTCCGTCGAAGATGTTGGAATTTGCGAAGAATAACGGGTTCAACTTTCCCTATCTCGTGGACGAAGATCAGTCAGTGGGAAAGGCTTACGGTGCTGTTTGCACTCCCGATTTTTTTGGATTGAACGCGGATGGAAGGCTGCAGTACCGTGGCCGCCTGGATAATCTGAGCCGCGGCCAGACACGCGAGCGCGAACCCGAATTGGTCAATGCGATGCTGCAAATCGCTGAGACCGGGCAAGGCCCCCAGGATCAGATTCCGTCAATGGGATGTTCGATCAAATGGACACGAGGCTAGGTCATGGGGATCGCTTCATTGGACCATGTCAATCTGCGCACCACACGTTTGGACGAAATGATCGAATGGTATGACAACGTGCTGGGGATGCGGGTCGGCTCACGCCCGCCCTTCCCCTTTCCCGGAGCCTGGCTCTATATCGGTGAATGCGCCTACGTACATCTTGTTGGAGTGGAGGCCGAAGCCACGGGATCGGAGACCGAACTGAAGCTCGAACATTTCGCCTTTTCAGCAAACGGATTGGATCAGTTCGAAGCACACCTCAGAACAAGGGATATTTCCTATCGTCGCGTGGATCTGACGGCGGTCAACATAGTTCAGTTGAATGTCTGGGATCCTGACGGAAATCATATCCACATCGATTTTCCGTCTGATGAATAAATTCGAAAGTCTCCGAAACCGTTTCAGGTGAGAAAACAGTTGGTCCTCGATTTGAAGACTTGACCGGAGTTACCGGGTCGTCCTTGATAGCATTGTGTTTTCCCGCACTACGCTCGGGGTGGTCAGGTCGACCAAGGAAAATGGGGAATGCGTGACATCGCATCACCGCTGACATGCTTTGGGGTCAAATGGCTGAAGTAAAGGAATGGCTAATCAGGCACGGCTTGTCCAAGTATGTCGATGCCTTTTCTCGGCACGAGATCGAACTGGGTGATCTGACAGAGCTGAGTGACGACGACCTGGTCACCATTGGCTTGCCCCTTGGACCCAGGCGCCGTTTTCTGAAAGCCATACGGGAAGAAACCGGAGGGCGCGCAGGATCGCTTCGCACGGTTCAGGAACCCAACATCGTTGCTGAACGCAGACAACTGACGGTCATGTTCATCGACCTTGTTGGATCGACGGCCATATCGCAGAAGCTGGACCCTGAAGATCTGGCCGAGGTTCTGAGGCTGTTCAAAGAAACCTGCGCCGCTGCGGTTGCCGCTTTTGACGGTCATATCGCCAGTTACTATGGCGACGGTATCATGGTGTTTTTCGGGTTTCCGCATGCGCATGAAGATGACCCGGAACGCGCCATTCATGCAGGCCTTCGAATTGTTCGCGAAATTCCGGAAATCCGCTCGCACGCACATCTTGAAGTCCGCATTGGGATCGCGACTGGCCTGGTTGTTGTCGGTGACCTGCGCGGAGAGAAGATGTTCGAAGATGGCACGGCCATGGGCGAAACCCCGAACCTTGCCGCGCGGCTCCAATCGATGGCTGATCCAGGCACTATGATTGTCGCACCGACGACGCAGAAACTGGCAGGCGAAGCGTTCGAATATGTCCGCCGCGGAACCTTTCAATTGAAAGGATTTGCGAAAGAGGTTGAAGCTTGGCAGGTCACCGGCACCCGGCAGACTTTCAGCCGCTTCCTTGCGGCAGATGATGTCCGGATGAATTCTCTGGTCGGGCGGGCGTTGGAGCACGAAACCCTTCAAAGCAAGTGGACGCTGGCCCGCCGGGGCCATGGTCAGGTGGTGCTGGTCTCGGGTGAGGCGGGTATAGGAAAGTCCAGGCTGATCGAAGAGCTTCGCCGTACCATCCCGGACGCAAAACACCGACAGCTTCGATTTCAGTGTTCGCCCTTCCATGATGCGAGCGTACTGTACCCGGTTATTCGCCAAATGGAGACCGCGGCGGAACTGCGGGCCAATGACAGTGCTGGTGAAAAACTGAACAAGATCTCCAAACTCCTCGGTGATCCTTCTGAGCTTGCATTGAAACTGGCAGCGACGCTTTTGTCGGTCCCGTATGAGGACAGGCTTGGCCCGCTGGATCTGACGTCTGAGCAGATAATGAAGCAAACACTGGAAATGCTGGTCAATCATATGATTGAATCAGCACGGGAAACCCCGATCCTCTTGCTGTTTGAAGATGCACACTGGATCGACCCATCGACAAAGACACTGCTAGACCGGCTTGTGGACCGGATCGGGGACGTGCCTTTGTTGATTGTGATGAGTTTTCGCTCAGGTTTTGAACCGGGCTGGGAACGCGCATCCAACTTAATGCACGTCGCGCTCCAGCAACTGGACTTCGCACAGGTCAAAGAGATCGTGAACGGTGTCGCCAAAGGCAAAACCGTCCCGGACGAAGTTTATCATCTGATCGCCGCCAGATCCAACGGCGTTCCGCTCTACGTGGAAGAGGTGACGAAGGATCTGTTGGAATCCGATCTTCTGACAGAACGCGCCGATACCTATACGATGGACCGGTCCAATCCATCGCCTACTGTGCCCAAAACACTGCACGATGCCCTGATGGCCCGCCTAGACCGATTAAGCTCGGCCAAGGAAGTGGCACAGATCGGCGCTGTCATTGGTCCACAATTCTCTTATCCGATGATAGCAAGCGTTTCCCGTTTTGATGAACGTGCGTTGCGTTCCGGTCTGGACTTGTTGGTGGAGGCCGGAATCGTGATTGTCTCGGATTCAGAGCCTGAGGAAACATTCAGCTACCGCCACGCGCTTATTCGGGACACCGCTTATAACAGTCTGCTGAAACGCGAGAGGCGAACGCTTCATGCGCGTGTGGTCGAAGCGCTTAACAGTTTGTCACCGCATGACAATTCTACAGGTCCTGAAATTCTGGCTCATCATTACACGATGGCAGATATGCCTGATGAAGCGATCGATCAGTGGTATCTGGCCGGTCAGCGTGCCGTTGAACGCTCGGCCGGGATTGAAGCGTCCACCCAGTTGGGCCGTGCTGTTGCGTTGTTGGAACAGCAGGATGACTCGGTTGACCGCGACCGCAAGGAAACCAAAATCCAAACTTTGCGGGCTGGCGTTCTTCGCTCGACAGCGGGCATCGCGGCCGACGAAACGGGGGCTGTATATGCCCGGATTCGGGATCTGTGCAATCGGTTGGGCGAAACCGAGCAATTGTTCCCTGTGCTGAATGGCCTCTATGCATATCATCTGGTCCGCGGCGAATACGACCTTGCCAAAGACGTCGCGGCACAACTGTTGGAACTGTCCACGCTGACCGAAGAAACGCACCACACTATGATTGCTCACCGGGCCATGGGCGCCGTCTTGTTGCATATCGGTCACCAAGAAGCCGCCTACGATCATCTACGGCAGGCGTTGCACTTGTATGATCCTCAGCAGCACAGCCGTCTTGCCTATGTCTATGGAACGGATCATGCCGCCATTACATCGTGCTTTTTAAGCATAACGGTCTGGTTGCGCGGGGAACCGGATCGCGCACTTGAGATTCAGCATCAGGCAATCTCGGCAGCAGAGGAACTGAATCATGCACATAGTCTGGCTCAGACCCTGACGTATCTGTGCATGCTGCACCTGTTGCGGCGTGAACCTGAAAAGGTTTACGACGTTGTTGCCCGTCTTCAAGAATTGGCGACCAAACATACCTTCCCGTTCATGATATTGACGGCGAATGTCTGGCGTTGCTGGGCAGACGCGCAGATTGCGCCTGGCCCTGATGCAATCCGTGCAATGCGCGAGGCTTCTGAAGCCTGGTGGGCCAGCGGAGCAGGAAACTACAAGCCGGTGTTTCTGACAGCCCTTGCCGAAGCGTCACTGAAGACGAACGAACCGGAGGCGGCACAGCGCCTGCTGGATGAAGCACGTGAACAGCAGCTACTGACCAATGAAGGGTGGGCCCAAGCGGAAACAGATCGGATACAGGCGTTGGTGCGGTCAACGGACAAACCTGCTGAGGATCTGTTCGCTGACGCCCTGAAAACCGCGCGCGGACAACAGGCAAGGATGTTCGAGCTGCGAACTGCCGTGAATTACGTGCAAACCTGCGGCCGCTTTGGCTGTACTCCGGCCTCGGCACTGAATCTTGGGGAAATTCTGGATGCGATTGTCGGTGGCGCGCAAACCCGCGATGTCGCGCAGGCCATGTCGCTGCTCAATCAGGCAAAAGTACCGTAGTAGCCTTTCCTGGCCTGTCCGGAGGCCAATAGCCCTCTATCTGTCCACTCTTCCTGAAGATACGGACGTGCGATGCGCCCCAACTTCAACTCGATTGCAACTCGTCTTGATACCCGAACAACGCCGGTTGTCCGCCCGTGTGCAGCAGGACAACTTTCTGGCCTTTGCGGATGACGCCTTGTTCAAGCAACCCAAGAAGCCCAGCAAAGGTTTTGGCAGAATAAACAGGGTCAAGAAAGATGCCTTCGGCGCACGCCATCAGGGTCAGTGCCTCGCGGGTTGATCGCCCAATCCGTCCATATCCAGGTGCCAGGGCGCCGTCCCAAGTGTGGACGTCTTCCATGACCAAAGCAGGGTCGAAACCCATCATGTTTGCCAGCCGTCCCAAGACCTTTTGCAAACGCATATGCTGCTGGTTCCGATCACGGCGAACGCATATGCCATAGACTGGTGCATATTGCCCGACCAGACGCAATCCGGTCAGGAACCCGCCATGAGTTGACCCGCTGCCGGATGGCACCACAGCTACGTCAAAATCGCTCATCTGCGCATGCAATTCAGCCGCCCCCACCACATAACCCAATGCCCCCAAAGGAGGATGATCGATGCCCAGATGGATCACATATGGTTTTCGCCCCTCAGCAGCCAGTTGATCGGCGCGTTCGTGAAGAGCGTTATCGGCGCCGGCCTCGTCCTCGCCCATGGGGTAACTCATGTGCTCAGCGCCTAGAAGCTGCGCCAGAAGAACATTACCGGATTGATGGTAGTATTCTCCCATACCCGCCACACGTTCTTCCAATTGAAGGATGGAGGACATGCCCAGTTTTGCCGCCGCCGCGGCCGCCGTGCGTACAAAATTGGATTGGACAGCACCTGTGATCAGGATGGTGTCCGCCCCCTGCTGTAGCGCCTCACCCATATAAAATTCGAGCTGACGGGTTTTGTTCCCTCCGAAGCTCAGCCCGGTCAAGTCGTCGCGCTTGATCCACAGATCCAGCCCCAGTTGATCAGACAGGCGCTCGAGCCGTTCAACCGGAGTGACCGATGTCATCAGCCTCGCGCGGGGAAAGTCTGAAAGCGCCTCGTCTATCATTTTTTCAGTGCCCTCATATTCATGCCCGCGACCCGTGCCGAAGGGTGGCACTATTGGTGAGGATAGAGAGGTTACCACCAGCGCGCAAAGGCTGGTCGCGCGCAATTTACCGCACACAGGTTGGAAAGACATTGCGCTTGGAAACAATCAGGCCTATCGGTGCGCCCCGCCGGTCGCAGCCTACCCGGCTAACAAAACAAGGACTGAAAAAATGAAAACTGCTTTAGTCTGCTCCGGCGGACTGGATTCTGTGTCTTTGGCCCATGTATTGGCGGCCGAAGGCAACCTGTCACGGCTGATCTCATTCGACTACGGCCAGCGCCATACCAAAGAGCTGGACTTTGCAGCCAAATGTTCCGAACGGCTAGGCGTACGGCATCATGTGATCGACCTGCGCTCGGTGGGGGCGTCGTTAACCGGGTCTGCTCTGACCGACGATCTGGACGTGCCAGATGGGCATTACGAAGAAGAGACCATGAAGGTCACCGTAGTTCCCAACCGCAACGCAATCATGCTGGCCATTGCTTATGGCATCGCAGCGGCGAATGGCGATGATGCGGTGGCGACAGCCGTACACGGGGGTGATCACTTCATCTATCCCGATTGCCGCCCTGGATTCACTGACGCCTTCGATTCCATGCAACGGGCGGCGTTGGACGGATACGCGGATATCTTGCTGCATGTTCCTTTCGTGCATCGCTCCAAGTCCGACATCGTTGCCGAAGGGGAACGGGTGAAGACACCTTTTGCCGAGACCTGGTCCTGCTACAAAGGCGGCGACCTGCATTGCGGGCGCTGCGGTACCTGTGTCGAGCGGCGCGAGGCGTTTGATCTGGCTGGAGTCAACGACCCTACCGCATACGAAGATCCCGATTTCTGGCGCCAGGCTGTGGAAAGGAAGCAGGGCTGATGTACCGAATTACCAAGGAATTCCACTTCTCGGCCTCGCACCAATTGACTCACCTGCCTGACGATCACCAATGTGCACGGCTGCATGGGCATAATTACATTGTCTTGGTTGAACTGGCATCAACCGATCTGAACAATGATGGGTTTGTGCGGGATTACCATGAGCTGAAACCGCTCAAAGCCTATATCGACGACGCTTTCGACCATCGGCACCTGAATGATGTTCTGAATTGCGTGACCACCGCAGAGAACATGGCGCGCCATTTCTATGATTGGTGCGCCGCACGCTGGCCTGAAACAGCTGCCGTGAAAGTGTCGGAAACACCCAAGACATGGGCCGAGTACCGCCCATGACCTTGCGCATTGCCGAAATCTTTGGACCCACCGTTCAAGGCGAAGGCGCATTGATCGGCCAGCCTACAGTCTTTGTCCGCACAGGTGGCTGCGATTTTCGCTGTACGTGGTGTGACAGTCTGCACGCCGTCGACAGCGCCTTTCGCCACAACTGGCGAGCCATGGACACAGACTCTGTCTGGGCCGAGGTCGAACGTTTGTCTGGTGGACGCCCCCTGACAGTGTCGCTGTCTGGAGGCAATCCGGCCATACAGGATTTTGCCCCTCTGATCCGACGCGGAATGGAAGCCGGCTATACATTTGCCTGCGAAACCCAGGGGTCGGTGGCCAAGCCATGGTTCTCTGAACTGGATATGCTGGTGCTGAGCCCGAAACCACCCAGCAGCGGCGAGGTGATGAATTGGGACGCATTTGAATTGTGCCTTATGGTGCGGCCCTCGCAGACCGCGCTGAAAATCGTGATCTTTGATGACGCTGATTTTCAATGGGCGCAAAATGTTTCTGCACGCTATCCCGGTCTGCCCTTGTATCTGCAACCCGGCAACCCCGAGACCGATCCTGATCTGCCAGTCGATCTTCATCAGGCGACCGGACGGCTGGAATGGTTGATCGACAAGACCCTCAGTACCGGTTGGTATACCCCTCGTATCCTACCCCAGCTTCATGTGCTGGTCTGGGGCAACAAACGCGGCGTCTGACCAGAAGGAGACAGACATGAGCGACATCTATAGCAATCTTACTCAACTGGGCGGTGACACTGTCCTGCCCACCAACCCCGATGAAGCGGTTCTGGAACGCGTTCAGAACCCGCAATCTGATGTGGATTACAACGTGCGTTTTACAGCGCCCGAATTCACCTCTCTCTGCCCGATGACCGGCCAGCCGGATTTTGCGCATCTGGTTATCGATTATGTGCCGGGCGATTGGTTGGTGGAAAGCAAATCCCTGAAACTGTTCCTGGGGTCCTTCCGCAATCATGGTGCATTCCACGAAGACTGCACAATTTCAATCGCCCGCCGTTTGCAGGAGTTCCTGAACCCCCGTTGGTTGCGCATCGGAGGGTACTGGTATCCGCGCGGCGGTATTCCGATCGATGTGTTCTGGCAAACCGGCCCGCTGCCCGATGGTGTCTGGATACCCGATCAGGGCGTCCCACCCTATCGTGGGCGCGGTTAGTTCTTTCGTTACAGTGTCTGAAACGCCGCGAAACCTGAACCATTCAAAATGCAATGACTGCTCGTTCGGATTTCGCAGTCGGGAGCAATGACATGATTGCTCCCGATTTCGCCTTTCTCACCCGTATGTTTTTTGAACAGGTTCCCAGCGCATTGCTGTAAAGCCACTACAAAAGAAATACGTCGTCTTCCAAGACGGTTGAGGGCTCTGAATGTTCAAGTGTCAGGCTTTCGTAGTCAGGAACTCCATCCCATGCCTTCAAGCTATTGGACGCAAGTTCAGTGGCTTCCACGATGCCAGGATCATCAAATTCCAATTCGGGCAGATGCTCGCCCAGATTTGGAATGAACGAGATAACATCCGTCTCTGCATCCAGGTCCAAAACGCCGTCTGCGACGGTTTTTTGCTGCGCACCCGGCGCCTGAGAAACTTTGGGCTCGGCATAACCAACAGTTCCGCTGCCATCGATATCCCATTGATAGAAATTTTCCACATCGATTACGTCGCCGACAGTCCTATGAGATAGATACCGGCCCTGATCATCCACTGTCCATTCGGTGTAGGTACGGCCCGGACCTTGCCAAAGAACCTTGTATCCGGTGCCATCCGATTCAACATGGATGGCTTGCCATGCGGCATAGCTTTGCGGCCCAACATCCACACCGTTCAGGCTTATGCCAATACTTCCATCGATCAGATACTGACCCTGACTCGCCTCGGACAACGTGTTTGATCCTGCGGTTTCGATCGAGGTGACGAAGTGACCAACACGACCGTCATTATCCAGGTCAACGCCATAAAACGCTTCGACATCCCGTACATCGGTTAATCGGGTGTGTGAATCGTATTTCCCATTAGAGTCGAGCGTCCAGTCCGAGAACTGGCCATTGGCGTTTTTCCAAAGCACACGATAGCCGCCGGTCGTGGCTTCGACTTGAACAGCAGTCCAGCCCGGAATACTGCCTGGGCCGACATCAGCTTCGTTGAGGTTTATGCGGATACTTCCGTCGATTAGGTAATGGCCCTGACTCGCCTCGGACAACGTGTTGGATCCTGCGGTTTCGATCGAGGTCACAAAGTGTCCGACACGACCGTCATTATCCAGGTCAACACCATAGAAGGCTTCAACATCCCGTACATCGGTCAACCGGGTGTGCGTGATGTAATTGCCGTTAGAGTCGAGCGTCCAGTCAGAGAACTCACCACTGGCATTTTTCCAAAGCACACGATAGTCGCCGCCTGAGGCTTCGGCGTGAATAGCGTCCCAGCCTGGAATGCTCTCTGGGCCGACTTCAGCGTTGTTAAGTTTGACCCTCACACTGTTGTTGATCTCATAATATCCGTGTGTCGATCCAGTTAGGGATGCCGAACCAACAGATTCAACAACTTGTGTCAGATGCCCGATTGTTCCGTCGTTGTTCAGATCGGCGTTATAAAACACCTCGCGATCCACAAAGTTGCTCAAACGACTATGGGAAATGTACCGCCCAAAGGCGTTTACAGTCCATTCTGTATACGCGCCATTTGCGCCTTCCCACAGGATTTTGTAACCACCACTTGCGGCTTCGGCATGTATAGCTTGCCAATTGCCAAATGAACTATCCCCAACTGACTGGTTGTTATAGATTACGGCAATTTTCGAAACCGGGTTGCCGAGGACGTAAACTCCTTGCTCTGCATGGCGCAGTGCGGTTCCGGTTGTCTCAATATCAACTATCGCGGTGGCAGAGGTAAGCTGCGATTGAGTGTATTTCGTCGATGTACCGCCAGAGAAACCAAAGTGCTCGACATCGTCGAATATTGTGAATGTCTCTCCCATTGCGACATCGTAGATCTCAAACCGCGATCCTAGATCCGAGACCAGATAACCGCTTAGTGCGTTTGAAAAATTCACAGTGTCCCAGCCAGAACCGCCAGAGAACGAACCGGAATTCCTTATGACGTACGCTGTGTCATTTCCGCCCTCACCGAAAACAGTGTCTGAACCAGTGCCGATCGCCAAGTGGATGACATCGTTATTGTCCCCGCCATATATGGTGTTGTCGTTTTGTCCATTCGAGACTGAGTAGATTGTATCATTACCAGCATTGCCGCGCAGAACGTTCGCTGCCGCGTTGCCGGTGATGAGGTCGTTGCCTGACCCTCCAGAAGCGTTTTCGATAACCACGCCATTCGCAATCGTGAAACCGCCTTTGACACCATCCACATATGAGACCCTGCCACCGCCAGAGTTGCTGTAGTCCAACGTTGCGATACGCAAGTCAATCACGGCGTTGTTGCTGCCGGTATGTTGAATCGTGTCAACTCCGCCAGTGTCCCAGATTGACTGATATCCGACACCTTTCGAATTTGACCCGGCGAGAGAATAAACAGAATTGCTCGAATTTGTGGTTGTATTCGCACCATACATTGCCTGCAGCGCGGCGATGTCCAGCGCTCCGAATCCGGTCGCGCCACCGGAATTCGCGTTAATAGGCAAATGACCGTCTCGTTGTGTCCAGCCATCATTATAAGACATCACTGTGAAGATGCCCTGGTTCAGGTCGCCTGTCCCGTATGAGTAGAAGGGGCTTGTCACTCCATTCATTATCGTTGTGTTTAGGCTCGTGTCATGCGGATGACCCAGGCCAAGCGCATGTCCCAATTCGTGCAGAATTGTTGTGAAGAAGAACCCCCCGGGGTCGCCATTGCCGGACGTAGCGCTCCAATAATCGATATTGAACGCGCCTTCTGAAGGGTAAAGCCAGGGTCCCACGTGATGACCCAACGTAGAGTTGGACCCGAAATATGAGCTTGGTGCGATGTACTCGACCAGATCAGCTGAAAAGGAGTTGAAGGTTTCCACAAACTTTATGTTTGCGACGGATTCGATGACCGCAAGCGCAGCTCGGAAATCTGCCTTGTAAGCGTTGGACCACCCATAAGTACCTGCTTTTTGTGCAAAATTATAGGTGATGGTCGTTGTCGTATTCGGGTTGCCGTCACCATAGGCACGTGTGCCTTGAATAGAACTAAGGGGGGAGGAGGAAGATGGCGGAGAGATATAAGTGGTCATTTTGCGGCCTTAGCGGACATGTCTAATACAAGCGCTCAATTTACATGTAAGTTTGTCAAGTTCGTGGCAAAGCAGCCCGTATTATTCGTCTTAGGGATGAACTGTATCAACATGTATTTTTCGAAAGAAAACAATACCTCAAAGGATATCGTTCGATGCACTCGTCAAATTGTAAAACGAATGTGGCACTGCCCTGCTCAGGTGTCCAATCACAGTCTTGCCGGCAGAAAACTTGGCAGTCAGGTTGTTTGGAACCGTGCTCTATTTGCTACACAGATTCCGTAGAAAAGCGATGTGCCTTACCATCCGGGTCTTAAGTATCAGCCGCCCATCAACTTTCCCTCTGGACGTGTCCGCATGAGATTGTCGTGGCTACAAAAAACTTTTTACATAAGAAATTCGGACCAGCACACGTGGCTGATCCGAAAAACAGATATGGCGAACTGCTGTTTTCAGCAAAATCGAAGTTATTTCAACGAGCGTTCAACTTCTTCTCTGAATTCACCCCGCTCGAGTCTGCGCAGCAACCGCTTAAGCCCTTTCCACTCAGAAATGCGGAAAGGATGACGTATAAGCTGACGTCTCCAGTTCTTTTCAGCGGGAAGTTCCGCCCGTTCTGCCAACATCTGGATTCGTTTTGGTGAAAGCAGTCGATAAAGCAGAAGAACGCCTTGATTTTGCTCAGGCTCAGGCTCAGGGTGTTCTTCGACGGTCCCTTCAAGTCTACGTTCAGCAGCATTGAGCAAATAGGTCAGTTCTTCGACACGGAAATTTTGCTCACGCGCATCTGCCCTGGCTTTCTTCAAAGCCAATCTGAGATCATCAAATTGCCCTTGGGGGTTTTTGCTAGCCTGACCCTTGATCTGAGATACATTTTCCAGGGTTTCTAATCTCGATTGAATTTGAACGGTTTTCGCTCGCTGCAACCTATTGATCATCGGCCACGTTGATTCATAGTAACCTTCGCCGCTGTAAATCGCATCGGGAAATCGAACCGGAGGCTGGCCTTCAGATTTAGACGCAGTCATGATCATCGTTTCCCCAAACATATTTGAGTCAACGCCTAAAAACTCGCCGATCTGGTAAAGATCCGTAATAGTTTCACGTTCTTCATATGCATCCATTGTTCTGAACGACGTCATTTGGAACCCTGCCGCGCGCAGGACAAGAGACGCCATGAACGGTGTATATTCTAAAGAGTGCCGGGGCTCATGGGCCAAATCCGGACTGTAGAACCAATAGGTCCAGGGTGGCATCCCGGCAATAAACTCACCAAGCGTTTTGTACGACACGCCATTTGGCACGGAAAACACCAGCGTCCCATCGGGTTTAATTAGGTCTCTCAGGCGGCACAGCACGCCGGATGGATCATGGTCAACATGTTCCAGTACTTCCAAGCAGATTGCGGTGTCAAAACTCTCTGCAATTGGCCATTGATCTTCCGTCAGGTTGAAATGGAAAACTTCGATTTCAACACTGTCTTCTCCGATTGCCAGGGTCTTGCTGGACGTGATCTCGCCACTTTCCAACGGCATTTCCGTTCCGACAACCTTGCGATACCCGAGGTGTCGGATCGCCCACAATCCGAAATAGCCATAACACCCGACATCTAGAAAAGTCGCGTTTTCGTGAGACGCCTTGGGGATGACCGTCAGAGTCTCGATCAGCCTCTTTCGGTGCCCGTTCAGATATTTGTGCTCAACGCTGCCGTCCTCGACTGCTAAAAGCGTCTCTCCGACAATGCTCTGGGCCTCATCTCGTGTCAGGTAATCGCCCTCGGTGGGTGATACCGAAACAGCTTGCAGCTGCGCAAACGCCTCGTTTGCAATGTGGGACTGCATGTCGCGGATGTCATTCTTCATAAAGGAGCCTCGTCGTAATTTCGCTTGGCTCGAGCTGAGGATATTCTTGAACCGCGCGCAGGTAGGTTTCTTTGGCTTTTTCTTTTTCGCCAATTGCCAAGTAGTAGAATCCCAGCGTCAATATCATGATCCACCGGTTTTCGTCGTAGAAGGTCCTCGAAATTAGATCTTCCAGAAGCTTGACGTTGGTTTCAGCGTCATAATACCACGACTCGTCCTGTCCGAAGCGTTCCTCGATCACTTTTGGGGTAATCTCACGGAGAAGGCGGAATGTGACGCTGCCTCCCCACTTCATCTCGGCTTCCAGTTTGAAGAAGTCATCCAGCTTCATCATCGAGAGATGGATGTGCGGATGAAACTCGTGAATGAAATCCTGCTGAAGCACCAGACCGTCTGGTATCAAACGAGGAAAGAACGTTCTCACAACGTAATCTGTCACGGGAAGCGCTTTACACAAATCGACTCCAAGCACTTCGATAGGCTCTTCAAAGGTGTAGCCGGACTTCATTACGTCGCCGGGGAACACTTCCAGGAACTGCGCGTTTTCCGCCAGTTGTTCACGAAATACTTGTTCGAAGCTTCCCCCGACGGAAAACTCCTTGCCCGGGAAATTTCGTTCCAGGTGCTCAAGTATATAACCTTCGCCAATAAAGACATAGTCTTTGTCAATAAGGATATAGTCTTCATCAATAAGGAAGAGATCGTATACCTTAATCAGTTTGCGAAGCGCCGGGTCATCATCGTTAAAGTTCGGATTGTCTTTAAGGCCTTGCACCAGATGATAAGTAGTGCCCCCGACAAAACAGCCGCCGTCAACGATTGTTCCCAGCCCACGATAGGTTCGCCCTGCATCATAATACACAGCTTTATCAGCTTCGGTCAGCATACACGGATAGTTCTTCGCCGAGTCATCAGTGCATTCGCGATACCGGTTCAATAGTCCATTTGCCTTGGCTTCGTTGTCATTGAACAGACGAACCATTGGGTCATTTGACGAGTGGTCTACTTCTTCCAGGTCTTCTGATATGGGTTCGCCAAACATTGCACGATTATACTGATTGAGAGTTTCCTTTGGCAGCGCGGAAAGCACGTCGAACAAAAGTCTCCCCGAAGGATCAAACCGTTCCAGCAATTCCGTTAAGTGTCGAACAACATTCACAATAACATCTTGATCCGTAACAACCTCGGCGTCATTCAGGATGCAGCCGAGATAAGTACAGATTTCCCTGAGTTCTTCAGGAGAGACAGAGTGACTTTCGATTTTCAACGTTGCCTGTTGAGCTGTCAGAAGGGACGCAAACCCGATCTCTTCTTCCAAACCAAACCGGGTCAGCATTTCTTTGAAGTGCTTCCAAATATTGACGAGGTCTATCGACTTTGCGGCAGACCAAGCAGTGTTTGAGATACTCTCCGGCCGATACCGATAGTTTACAATCGGTTGTTTCAGATAATGTACCTTGTTGGCCAGATAACAGAGCATTGGAACAATGCCCACGTCTTCGTGTGCGCCCACTGGGAAATCCAGTTCGAAGTTCTTGAACAAGTCCGCCTTGAACAAGTACCCCCAGGCGCGCATGGGCAAGTAGCCCGATTTTCTCTGCCCAAAGGTTGCCCGAAACGCACCAGTACCGGAGTATTTCGAACTGATAACTGCCCCAGAGCCTCTTTCCAAAACTGAATCGTATGGTTCAGCTTCCTGCCCACTGGAGAACTTGTTCGCCCGGCCGGTTACAACTTCGCTGTTTGTTGCGCGCGCAGTATTGACCAAGTCCCGAATTACAGAGTGGCCGGCAAGAATGTCGTCGGCATCAAGGAAGAAGATGTATTCGCCGCTGGCGCCATCAACGCCTGCATTTCTGCTTTTGCCCAGGCCACGATTTTCTGAATTCGTAAGCACCTTGACACGGTCGTCGTCTATCGATGCACGTTCAATAATTGCAGCGGAACCGTCAGTCGAGGCGTCATCAACAAGTATGATTTCAATCGAAGGATAATCTTGTTCCTGAAGACTGCTAAGGCATTCATCAAGGTAGTCCTCCATATTGAAGACTGGTACGATCACCGAAACCTTAGGAAAGCTGTTTTCTATCCGTTCACGCTCTTCAGGTTTTCGAAGCCAAAGCTCCCCTCCCATAGTATCGAGGTCGTACCGGGAGTGTTTTTCGAGCGCTTTTTGGTAATGCTCATTCGGCTCTTCCCCAAAAGCCCAGGAATTCACCGCCACGTCAAAGTTGGACCGAAACGCTTCGACAATCTCGCTTGCTGTCTTGAAATTTGAAAACGAACCGTCTTCATTTCCCGACAGGTTGTAGACATAGTTCACTATACCGTCGGCGTGCGTGTTTGGGATCCCATCACGCTTGAGCAGCTCCGCAAGTTCTTCTGGGCTGTGCGTAAGATGTGCCCAGTTCGGTATCGGGTTACGTTCCGAATCCGAGAAACTGTACATCATCTCCTTGCCGCTTTTTGACCCTCCAGCCGCAAATCTGGTACGCATTTCGTCGTCATTGTCTTCGGGGTTAAACCATACGTGGTGGCCAATCGAACCACCCCACATTGGGCATCCCTGCAGATAAATGACACCGTCCGGGGCTAGAAAACGCTTACATGCATCTGACACACTTTTAAAATCAGGAATGTGTTCAAGGATAGCGATACCATAGATCAGGTCGAACCCGCCTTCTTCCAGATCCAGTTGCCCCATGTCTCCAACTTCAAACGTCAAACCTGCGGGCAGCGGCTCGTCGCTTTTCAAATCCACCATGTTTGTCGCGACAACACTTTCGGCACCGTTTTCAAGAAAAAGACGTGCACTGATCAAATGAAAATCGCTGCCAATCTCAAGAACACGTTTCCCATTGAGGTCGACACGTTCAGCAACCGTTTTGAACTGCTCGAAATGGTAATCCGCAGCGATTTGGTCGATGTAAGGCGTCGACCGGATCTCGACCTCACGAGGTTTAGGCGGCCAATCCTGCTTTGGCGGGATGAAAAGTGCTTCTTGGGAGCTTGGGCCGATCAACTTCGCTACAGCAGTTTTGTTCCGCGCGGAATACGCGTCATAGACATCCCTGCTTTCTTTTTCAGCATCGGTCACAAGTGATCGATCCAAAGCCAACTCGGCAACCACCTCTGCCAATTCGCCGATGGTCTCTGCGGAATGGTACCGACTATTGCTGCCAAACCCAACGGCGCCAGCTGCAGTGCTAAGCAACGGCATACCATAAGCCATTGTCTCCAGGCTTTTGATTTTGAGGCCTGTTCCGCCACGTTCGGGGTTTATTACGATATCACATTCGGCAAAAAACGTGTTCAGATCCGGCACTTTTCCCATCAAATGCGGATTTGCTTTTTTAAGAGTTTCCTCGTCAATAAACTTGTCCAACTGCTCGCAGATACCGCCAGCCAAAATGAATTCGCTGTTGTCACACAAGCCTGGCTGCTTGGCCCATTCGGCCATGAAATCTCCCAGGTTCTCTTCGTTAACCCAGTTTTGAGATCCAAAGTAACCAATCCGAAGCTTTTCGCCGGGCCGTTTTCTGGCCTTTGGGAAAAGCGGTAAGACTGGTGAAACGACCACTACTTTCTCGGGATCGTCAACAATTTCTTTGAAATAGGCCGCTTCCTCGGATTGCAAAGCAATAACGGAATCCGCACGTTCGCAGGCCAATGCTTCACCGCCTTTGGTCAAGCTCATCCAAGCCGATTCTGACAAGCCTTGATCCAGCAGGTGGCGGTTACGATCCTCAAACCGGTCATGGGTCAGCAAAACTTTGTGTGTATATGCCGCAACCCTGTCGAACACGGCAGACAGGAACGCATAATTCACAAATGCAATGTCATACGAAAATCTGCGCGTCAGCTCGGACACTTCATTCAGCAACTCAGGGCCACACCAATCGTCCACGTGAACGTTCTGACCGTTCCGATTCCAGCCGACCAGATTCGAATTGATTGGGACTTCTAGGTAGAAATCGCACAATTCACGCGCTGCTTTCCGCATTTCCGGCGTAACCGTACCCTCGGCGTCACCGGCATAAAACAACAGGTGAATTCGATATCCGGCAGAACGAAACTGCTCCAACCAATCACGCATGAGCCTGGAGTTTCCTTCAGGCTTCCATGGATGCATATACGTTACGAAAAGCACAGTTCGATCACTGTCGAAATCGTCCCGCATGGAGGCTTTCAACGCCTGGAAATCGCTGCTGGACGATTGGTTGTCGAACCAGATCTGAGCATCCTTTTTCTGAAAAGGAAACCTGCGACAGACATCGGAATAAGGGTAATACTCGACTGTATCCTGAAGGCCGAGTTCCTGAACTTCGTTCCAGACAAGTACAGCTGCATTGTGATCCCTAAAGCCAGCCAAAGCCAGTTTCGAGGTTCGGCCATTGTCCTTCATGTCCTTCAGAACCGACAACAATTCTAGGATTTGTTTTGAACCTTGTGACAGGTTGATGTCTGCACCGATCATGCGAACCTTCTGACCATCAGCTTTTTGAGAGATTTGGGTCACGCTGCTGAATGCCTCCAACCATTAGTATTGTTGCAAATTTGTTCGACTTAACTGCCAAAAACACGTTTTTGACTTACTTTGCACTTTCTGAGGTGGGTAACTGATCTATCGCTCTCAGATCCACTTGCAGCAACGGCTGCGTAATAATCAGATTCGAAGTGAATTAGCAACGTCTTGTCGGAACAACAGGTACCTTTGCGCTTATGCATCCGCGCGGCTGGGGATCTGTTAACCAGGCCCTGCTCAACATCAGTGTATCAAGTATGTTTTTGGCGGATTCGGCTATCGGAGCTACACCAGACCATCGATCAAATGCACCCTGCGAAACTGCAGTTTCAATGGAATGGCAAACCTTATCTTGCCGCTCACCGTCGGCAAGGTGTCACTTCTCACTCGGATCGCTTTCGGCGTAGTTACGCAAAACATCCATGTCAGCGATATCGGCGTGGTTCCTGTCGATCTTGACACCTATGGGTTTCAACCGCGAAAAAGCCCGGCTCAGGCTTTCAGGTTTCATTCCCAGACGTCCGGCGATCAACATCTTGTCGTAGGGCAGTTCCACCTCGCACTGGCCGGACTCACAATCGCACAGGTTCAGCAGGAACTCCGCAACGCGTTGTGCCCCTGTCTGCGCCTTCAGCTGCTCCAGTTGCGCCACCAGAGAATGCAGGTGCGTAAAGGTGGCCGCCAGAATCGATACGCCGATTTCCGGGTCTTCCTTCATGAGTGATAACAGCACCGGACTGGGGATGTGCATCACTTCGCAGGACGAAACGGCTTCGGCTGACACTGGATATGGCACATTGCGCAGTGCAACGGCCTCACCAAAGCTTTCGCCGCGGGTAAAGACGCTCACGACGGCCTCGGCTCCTGTCGGAGAGATACGAAACAGCTTGACCCAACCCGCCAGCACAACATGGACGGCCTTGGCTTCTTCCTCTTGTAGGAAGATTGTCTCGCCACGGTCATATTGCCGCCAAATGGCCTGCCGCAGCAAGGTATCCACGTGTTGATCCGGCAGGCTTCGCAGAAGCAGAGACTGTCGCGCAATCGCCTTTTGTGCCTCGTGTGACATGAAGGCACTCCTTTTTCATCCATTCCGGGCGATCGCCCGGGAAATCATCCCCAATGCCCTGCTATGCCAAAGCCAGCGCGGCTGTGCCAGCCTTTTTCTTGGAGCACAACTTGACAATTGTCATGTCACGCGGCCCCTCGCTGCCCTAGGTTCGGCTCACAGCCAGTTATCCGGGGAGCATGTCAGATGGATTTCGAGCGATTTTTCAGCCAGAGCCTCGACACTTTGAAAGATGAAGGGAACTACCGGGTTTTCATCGACTTGCAGCGGCGTTGCGGGGCTTTTCCGAATGCGCGCCAAACCGATGGGCCTGTGCAGAGGGATGTACGGATCTGGTGTTCGAACGACTATCTGGGCATGGGGCAGCATCCTTCTGTGGTCGCAGCCATGCATGACGCTCTGGACCGTTGCGGTGCCGGAGCGGGCGGGACTCGTAATATTTCAGGCACCACGCATGACCACGTTCTGCTTGAGGCCGAGCTAGCCGATCTGCACGGAAAAGAAGCCGCGCTTCTGTTTACTTCGGGCTATGTATCGAACTGGGCGGCGTTGGGAACGCTGGCCGCGAAGGTCCCGGGTCTGATTGTTTTCTCTGACGCGCTAAACCATGCCTCAATGATTGAAGGCATCCGCCACTCACGGGCGCAGAAGGTGATCTGGAAGCATAACGACCTTGAGGATCTGGAGGCCAAACTGGCCGCCGCTGACCCGAACGCACCCAAGATGATCGCCTTTGAATCGGTCTATTCCATGGATGGTGATATCGCACCGATCAAAGAGATTTGCGACCTGGCCGACAAGTATGGCGCGATGACGTATCTGGACGAAGTTCACGCTGTTGGCCTCTACGGTCCGCGTGGGGGTGGCATCGCCGAACGCGAAGGCCTGATGCATCGTCTGACCGTTATTGAAGGTACGCTTGGCAAAGCATTTGGAGTGGTTGGCGGATATATCGCAGCCTCCGCAGCACTGTGCGACTTCGTACGCAGCTTTGCCAGCGGCTTTATCTTCACCACCGCCCTGCCCCCTTCGATCGCAGCCGGTGCCGCCGCATCGATCCGGCATCTGAAGCAATCAAGCGCAGAGCGCGATCTGCAGAAGGCCCGTGTGGCACAGGTGCGCGCCCGTCTGGATGCAGAGGGTATTCCGCATCTGCCCAACCCCAGCCATATCATCCCGGTCATGGTGGGTGATCCTGTGAAATGCAAATTCATCTCGGATACGCTGCTTGAGGAATTCGGCATTTACATCCAGCCGATCAACTATCCCACCGTTCCCAAAGGGACTGAGCGTTTGCGGATCACACCGTCACCGGTCCACACAGATGAGGACATCGAACATCTGGTTGGTGCATTGTCCGCTCTGTGGCAACGCTGCCAGATCGCGCGGATACCACAAGCCGCTCAATAACCAAAGCACCCCTTTGCTTGGAAACCTGCCGCCCTTCGGGGCGGCTTTTTTTGCTTCAAACCAGGTAAAGAACAAAGATTATTGCGGAAAATCCCGTCAGAACCATTGTGAACCCACGTAGCCAGCCAGGGCTTTCCGCCAAATCCAGATAGTGCTTCAGGATCATGCGGGCCTTAATCAGCGCCAGCAACAGGATGCCACCAGCAACGACTTCGCTTGGCGCTTGTATCAGTGTGAGCAGGGCAGATCCGGCGCTGAGCGCCAGGAGTCCAAGCCACGCTTGGGTCAGAGCGTTCAGTGGCCGCTGGCGGGAGTATTTGGCCAATGATGGAGGTTGGGGCATCTGTCTCATCCCAGCAGGTAGATCACCGGGAACAGCATGATCCAGACCAGGTCGACCATGTGCCAGAATTGCGCGCCCGCTTCGATGTTGCCAGGGTCATCGCGCCATGCGACCAGCAACAGAATTCCAACCCCGGCCAGTACATGCGCGGCATGAAAGCCGGTCAGCAAGTAATAGAACAAAAAGAACGGATGGGTTTCGTAACTAATCCCTTGCGACGCCTTATCTGCGTATTCCGCGCCCTTTATCACCAGGAACAAAACACCCAGAATTGCGGCAAAGACCAACGCCAAACGGGCCAACGAACGTTGCATGTTTCGCCGCCAATGTAGCGCCCGTGCAGCCAGATAGCCGGATGTCACCAAAACCGCAGTGTTCAATGCCGCGCCTGTGCGATGCAGATGCGACTGCGCCTCGGCAAAACCTGCCGGATCAGTCAGACGCACACCCATGAAAGCGATCATCCCAGCGCCAAAAACCAGCAGCTCCGAAATGATCAGAACCCACATCAGGAACTCGCCCGGAAGTTCGTCGATCAGTGAGGCATCGCTCATGCGCCGACCAGCTGGCGGTAGATCTGCGGCAACGCCATAGTCAGACGATGCGGATCTGGAATGACCGCGAAACCACCTTGCCCGAACATACGTGGAAACCAGCTTTTGCCAGTTTTGTCGATGGTGACACCGAACACTGATTGCCCGGCCCGACGCGCTTCGCGTACGGCCATGCAGGTGTCTTCGATTCCGTGACGTCCCTCGTAATGATCCAGATCGTTTGGCTTACCGTCCGTGATGACCAGCAGCAACCGGCGTTTACGGGACTGGCTGGCCAGATCGGCCGAGCAATGTCGGATTGCGGCGCCCAACCTTGTGTAGTGTCCGGGGCGCAGCGACGCGATGCGCTGTTCAACCTTGGTCCCCATCCGCTCGTCAAATCGTTTGCATTGCTGCACATAGACGCGCTGGCGTTTCAGCGAGCTGAAGGCATGGATGGCGAAATCGTCTCCGCAAGCGTTCAGGCCCCAGGCAAGCGCGGCAAGCGCCTCTCGCTCAATGTCGATCACGGCGCGGCCTGTTACAGCGCTTTCAGTCGAGCGGCTGACATCCAGCAGGATCGAGACCGCCAGATCGCGGGCCTCAGGCCGGGACTGCATCCAGATACGCTCGGTGCCTTCGCCATTGGCGCAGCGGTCTACCTGTGCCCGAACGGCGGCCTCGACATCCAGTTGGTCGCCATCCAGATGGCCACGGGTCATAACACGCCCCGGGCGCAGCGCTTCAAACTGCCGTTTGACGGCACGGATGCGACGGGCGGTTGCTGGATCTTTGCCGAACTCGGCGGCATCATCGCGGATATCGGCATCCGAGAGCAGAACGTTCACGTGATCCGGCAAGTACCGACCTGTCCGAACGTCCCATTCGGGATAAAGAATACGGCCTGACAGGCGCTCACGGTTGACGTCCTCGGGCGCCAGATCGAGGTGAAGCTTCAGCTTGGTGGGCGGAGCTTTGGAAATCTGCCCAAGACCAATCTCTTCCTGATCGTCGGCGGCCTTTTTCGCGTTGTCGGGATCATCATCGTCGATTCGACGGTTGATGTTCAGGAACTCAGCCCAGCTGAGGATGGCTTCGAACTTGTGCAGAATGAAACTGTCGCTGCGCTCGGCCTGATCCGATTTACGGCGGCGGGCGCGGTGGGTTTTCTCACCGGATTCTTCTGGCGGGCCGTCGGTATCCGGGTTTTCAACTTCGTTATGTTCCGAGAAGCCAACTGCGCGGAGTTCGGGCCACAGGGGGACCGGCCGCATCGGCTGATAGCCGCGTGGGGCAATCAGGTCGTCGTCCAATGCCAGAAGCTGTTCGGCCTTTTCCGACAGCGGATGAAGGTCACCCAGCTTATGTCGGATCAGCTCTTCGACAGCAGCCTCGACGGGCGGAAGGTTGGGAATGTCGCGTTGGTGCAGTACGCCCTTGCAAAGTTCGGTGTAAAGCGGGCGCAGACCGGGAGCGTTTTCCAGTGTCGCCTCGACCATTCTCTGCGCCGCGATCAGCGTGCGCAGGTCGGCGCGCAGCGGATCGTCTTCATCAATTCGAGTTCCGGCATGGGCAGCAGTGGCTGCCAGCCAAACATAGAGCGCTCCGTTTGCTTCACGCGCGGGGAAGACGGCCAGCCGATCAGGCAGGCGCAAGACCTCGCCATCAAACGATGCGCGCGGCATCAGCTCCACCTCGGTCGCCAGACGACGGCGCCAGCTTAGGCGGTGATGCGAAACCTCGGGTGAGACCGGGCGCAATTCTACGCCCGGGCTACCCCCAAGTCCTCGAAAGAGGACTGCCAGCCGCCCCGCGACCTCAGAGAGGTCGACCGCGGCTCCAACATGCACCTCAGGTGCATCGAGACGGCTGGCAAGGGTGTGCCACAGTTTCCCGATCGTTTCTTCGGGTTCCCATGGCTCAAAATCGATCCTGACCATCGGCCGGCCTCACCCAAAGACGGCTGTGACAAGATCGAGGAGCCCGCGTTTGATGTCCTCGTCATCGGTCAGAGGTTCAACCATAGCGGCAAGGATGGCGCGGTCGGTGGACATGCCCTGTGCGATAAGTGTCGCGGCATAGACAACCAGACGGGTGGAAACGCCTTCCTCAAGATCCTGACCCTTGAGCCCGCGCAGCTTTCCTGCCAGGCGGACCAGCGGTTTGCAGCGCTCCAACGGCAGGCCACTTTCCTGTGCGACAACTTCGGCTTCCATTTCGGGTGACGGGAAGTCGAATTCAACCGAGATAAACCGTTGGCGGGTCGAGGGTTTCAGGGTTTTCAGGATATTCTGGTAACCGGGGTTATATGAGGCGACCAGCATGAATCCGGGTGCGGCTTCAAGCTCTTCGCCGGTGCGGTCGATCGGCAGGATGCGCCGGTCATCAGTCAGTGGGTGCAGAACGACGGTAACGTCCTTGCGGGCCTCGACCACCTCGTCGAGGTAGCAAATCGCGCCTTCGCGCACCGCGCGGGTCAGGGGGCCATCGACCCAGACTGTTTCGCCACCCTTCAGCAGATAACGACCAATCAGATCGGCTGCGGCCAGATCGTCGTGGCAGGCCACTGTATAAAGCGGGCGGCCAAGTTTTGCTGCCATGTGGGCCACAAAGCGAGTTTTGCCGCAGCCTGTCGGGCCTTTCAGCAGAACCGGCAGATCGTTGTTGTAGGCGGCGGTGAACACATCGCATTCATCGCCCTGGGCGAGGTAGAAGGGGGCGTTCGCCGCCCCCTCTTTCAGTTTCATGGAGCCATCCATATCCATCACTCCGCAGGGGTTTCAGCTGCGCCGGGTTCAATGATCTCTTTCCGGGGAACCCAGATCGAGTAGATGAACAGCAGCGCACCCAGAACTACAACCAAGCCAGAGCCAAGGCGCATCCAATAGAAGATCGCAACCTGATCCTGCACATCCATGAAGTAGTCTCCGACCACCCGCTGCATGTGGGTTTGAACAGTACCGGCAAAAGTCAGCACGAAGGTCATGAAGACCATGCCGCTGGTCATCAGCCAGAACGAACCCATATTCAGAACCTGATTATAAGGATCACGGTTCTTGAGGATCGGCATCGCGTAGCTGAAGATCGCCAGGTTGAGGCAGACATAGGCACCATAGAAGGCCAGGTGACCGTGCGCCGCAGTAATCTGCGTACCGTGGGTATAGTAGTTCACCCCGTGCAGCGTGTGCAGGAAGCCCCAGATACCGGCACCAAAGAAGGCCAATGTGGCACAACCCAGCGACCACAGCAGAGCGGCCTTGTTGGGGTGATCACGACGGCCTTTCCAGACCATGACGAAGGCAAAGGCCATCATTGCGAAGAACGGGATCACTTCGAGGCTCGAGAAGATCGAACCGATCCACTGCCAATACGCAGGCGTACCGATCCAGTAGTAGTGGTGGCCGGTGCCAAGGATGCCCGAGAACAGCGCCGCAGCGACGATGACATAAAGCCATTTCTCGACCACCTCACGGTCAACACCGGTCAGCTTTAGCATCAGATAGGCCAGGATCGAGGCCATGATCAGTTCCCACACGCCTTCAACCCACAGGTGGACAACGTACCACCAGTATTGCTTGTCCAATGACAGGTTGCCCGGGTTATAGAACGCAAACAGGAACAACAGCGCCAGACCCCAAAGACCCAACAACAGGATGTTGGTGATTGCGGTCTTCTTGCCTTTCAGAACGGTCATCGACACGTTGTAAAGGAAGATCAGCGCGGCCACGACGATGCCAGCCTTGACCCATTTGGGCTGCTCAAGGAACTCGCGCCCCTCTTTGCCCAGCAGCCAGTTTCCTTCGAACAGGTTGAACACATAGGTCACAACCACACCCAGCGTGCCGACCACAAGGATGATCAACTGCAGATAGGCCAGCTTGGGCGAATGGATCTCGCGTTCAGCCTCTTCCGGGATCAGGAAATAGGCGGCCCCGAAGAAGCCCAGAATAAGCCAGACGATCAGAGAGTTGGTGTGCAGCATCCGCACGATGTTGAACGGCAGAAGCTCACTCAGGAAGTTGGGGAATACATAGATGAAACCGGCCAGAAGGCCGCCGATCACCTGTATCGCGAACAACGCCATGGCTACCGCAAAGTAGGCATAGGCGATTTTTTGGGATTCGTATTTCATTGCTCCGTTCCCTTTCTCAGCCTGCCTCATTGGGCGGCCAGCCCTGTGCGTCGATATTGTCCGTCCAGATCAGGAAGTTGGCCAAGTCACGGAGTTCTTCGTCGCTGAGGTTGAAATTGGGCATTTGCCGACGACCGGGAATGCCGGTCGGTTGTGCTTCCATCCAGCCCTTGAGGGACTCAAAGGCTGATTCCGGGTCGTCCAGCACGCCCCAGCGTGTCATCACATTGCCGACTTCAGGGGCAAAGTAGGCCCCTTCACCCAGAATCGAATGACAGTTAACACAGGCGTGTTTTTCCCAGACATGTTTACCCCGAACCACACTGTCATCAAGCTTCGCGGCATTTTCGGAATTGACGATATACCAGTGGGAATGGGCCGAAAGGGCCAAAAAGATGAGAATGAAGAACAGTGACCCGCCATAAAAAATATTGCGGGCCATGCTCTTTGTCATGACGTCTCGCATTGCGCTCTCCTTTGCGCAGATTAGCTAGTGTCGGCAACATGACGTGCGGGTCACAGGGCCGCCTTAACGAAAGTCAAGACCTGTCACGAGATCAACCGGATGGTTCAGAACTGAGCGATTTAGACCGGCCAGTCGCCGGGAAAAGAAGATATGTAAATCAATTTGCGAATAGCATTGCTGTTTTGAGTGTTCTCTCCATGATATAGCCTTCAAATTGCCGCAAGTTTGTGCCAAGCGTTATGAAAGGAAGGAAAGTCACCGTATTTTCCTTTGTATGGGTTAGATTTCAGGTGCCACGGTAGCGCCAATGGTCAAAAGGTACGAGTATGGCAAACTATTCCTATATTGGTTACGCCCTGGGGGTTATCACGGTCGATTTTAACGCGGGACCTGATTTCATTACTCTTGACGCCAATTTCGACCCTGACACGGATCGTCGAATATTTGATGTAAACGACGCAGCCGGTGGGACGATTCTGAACGGGGCGAACCCACTGCCCGATACCGGCACGGTTTTCAATGGCGACCGCTTCAACGACGAAAACGGTGACGACGCCACGCAAACCGGTGTGGTGACTAGTCTGGACGGATCAACCATTTTTGACAGCGGGGACATCTATCTCGAGGAATCTTATTCCCTGACCAATCCAACGGGCGGAACGATCAATGTGTTTCGGGTCGAAGTTGAGGGCAGACCGGTAGGTTACATCACATCCGAACCTCTGGTCCCGGGCCTCACCTATACTTTCCAGGTCTCGAACGTCACGCCCACCAACGCCCCTGACACTACAGACCCCACCGCAATTGTCGATGTGCCGTGCTTTGTTGCTGGAACACAGATCATGACTCCGACCGGTCCAACACCGATTGAGGATTTGAAAGTTGGTGATGTCGTTGTCACGGCAGATAATGGACCACAAAAAATACGTTGGATCGGTGCGCGCCATCTGGACCAGAAGACGCTTCACGCACGCCCCAAGCTGAAGCCCATCCGGATCAAGGCCGGTTCACTGGGCGATCAGTTACCCCAGTGCGATCTGTTTGTGTCACCACAACACCGTATGCTGGTCCGATCCCCGATTGCCGTCAGAATGTTCGACGCCAAAGAAGTTCTTGTTCCTGCTCACATTCTTGTCGGCGTTCCCGGCATTTCAATTGCAGAAAACGCCTGTGCGGTGACCTATGTCCATCTTTTGTTCGACCGTCATGAGATCATCTATGCAGAAGGCGCACCTTCTGAAAGCCTGTTTACCGGCGCGCAGGCCTTGTCCAGCGTTCACCCAGACGCACGGGCTGAAATTCTTGAACTGTTCCCTGAATTGGATCAGCCCAGTTACGTTCCGCTTGCGGCACGACAGATTCCGGACAAAGGAAAACGTGCCCGCGCATTGATCCACCGCCATATCAAGAATGAGCGGCCTCTGATCGCCGGCAGATAAGTTCCGCCTGAAAAAATTCAGGTTTGTTTCGCGGCACGGGGACCGGTCAAGGCAGGCCACATGGCGAACAGATACAGCCCTGTTGCGGCGATCCAAAATCCATCCGCAGCCAACATTGCCGTCATGTAACTGCCTGCCAATCCGGACCCCAGCCATCGAATGAGCGCCGCAGCGGCCATCAGCCCATAAGCAATCACCATGGGTGTTGGAGCGACAAGGGGGCGTCCGCTATGGCCCAAGGCTGCCCGGCTCATGACAGCGAGAGTCATGCCTCCAACACACCCGATGCCCAGAACATGAAGCGCGCCGATCTCATTACCCATTCCAATGGCAGCCAACCCCCATAGAATCAGACCAAAGGCCAGCATCCCGAGGCCCAGGTGCAGGGCGATCAGGATCGGTTGACGCAGAGCCCATCCGGTTCTCCAACGCGCCATGCGCATTAGCTGAACACCACCGAGCACAAGAGCAATGATTCCCGGTACCAGGCTAACATCCAGTGTCAGCACAAGCAGGGGCAGCAGCAGTGCCAGAATCATCGCCGCCTTATCCAGCCATGTCACGGATACCGGCCATGTCACCTCGGGCTGACCCGCTCGTTTCATTGCGTTGCGTGTAAAGGCGGGTGTGATCCGGCCACCCAAAATCGCAATCATCGAACACAAGGTCAAAAGCCCTGCCCGGACCCCGGTGTTCAGCGTATTCACGGTGACGCCCATCCATTCCAGGTGAACCATCACATTTGACGCCAGAATCAGAACCAGAAGATACAGAAATACCATATTCTGAGGCTTAGGCCGACGGACCAGTTGACTGGCAATCTTCAGCGCCAAAATCGGAACAAAACTCAGGTCCACGAATGCAACAAACAAGGGTGATAACGCGCCGGAAAACCAGACCGCCAAACGCCCGGCCATCCAGATCAATGCAACAAGCGTTATAAAACGGGCCCGCGCCTCGGGCGCACCAGTCCAGTTTGGCACAGCAGTCAGAAAGAATCCCCCCAAAGCGGCCGTCGCATACCCAAAGATCATCTCATGAGCGTGCCACATGACCGGAGGCATGGCGTAGCTTTGTTCCATATACGGCAATAGCCCGTCGAGCGACGCCAACCACACGCCCCAAGCAACTCCCGCAAACACACCGTAAACGCCCGCCGAGAGGAAAAAGACCCGGAACCCTTCACTGAAAACGCGTGCGATTACAGCTGACATGCCTGCTCTCCATAGCTTTTTCTGCCTTTGAGCAATGTGTAGTTCTTACACGACACGGCGCCCTTAACCGAAATCAAGACAGGACTTAAACATGTGTGAAAAACACAAGTTTTTTTGGTGATTTTGATCCGGGATTTCTGCCCAAAGTGCCCAGACTTCACCCTTCCCGTTGACTTTGGTCAAGGATAACATCCTCGTGATGTTTCACTCTCGGTAACGCCTCACCACGCATATGGAGAGTGATCATGTCACTTGGAATCAGCTACAACAAAACTGGCCGCGCCTTTGGGGTCGGTTTGGCAATGCTGCTGGGCAGCGTCGCTGCGCCAACCTTTGCCGAAGAGCCAACATTAAGCGACGAAGCTTTTGAGTCGTCCAAGCAGCTCTATTTTGAACAATGTGCAGGCTGCCACGGCGTTCTGCGCAAAGGCGCCACCGGCAAAAGCCTTGAGCCACACTGGAAGAAAACCGCAGCCGACGGCACTGTGACCGAAGGCGGCACACTTCAATTGGGTCAGGAACGCCTTGAAAAAATTATCGCATGGGGAACCGAAGGCGGTATGAATAACTTCTCGGACATCATGACCGAGCAGGAAATCAAGGATATGGCGACCTACATCCAGATGGAGGCCCCCAAGCCACCTGAGATGTCGCTGGAACAGATGATGGCGACCCGCAAGGTCTATGTCGAAGAAGAGGACTACCCGACAGAGCCGCTGCACGGCCGCAACTGGGAAAACTTCTTCGTCGTCATCGAGCGTGACGTAGGTAAAGTCGCCGTTATCGACGGTGACACCAAAGAAGTGCTGACACACATCCCGACCGGTTATGCCGTCCACGTTCTGAAAGCATCGGAGCACCACAGCATTACCGAACCGGAACATCCTGGCCGCTTCTGGTACACGATGGGCCGCGACGGCAAGATGACCAAGATCGACCTCTGGCAAAAGCCCGAGAACATGTTGGTTTCCGAAGTCAAGATTGCCTATGACGCGCGTGACGTGGCCGTTTCCGGCGACGGCAAGTACGTCATCGGTGGTGGTTACTGGCCGCCGCACTTCGCTATCGTTGACGCCCAAACGATGGAACCGGTGAAGGTTGTATCGACGCGTGGTGTGAACGTGGACGGCGACTATGTAGAAGAAGCCCGCGTGGCCGCAATCTACACCACGCCGAACGAACCGACCTGGATCGTTGCAATCAAGGAACTGGGCCAGCTGTGGCAGGTTGATTATACCGACCTGGACAACCTGCGGATCGACAAGATCGACTCGGCCAAGTTCCTGCATGACGGGTTCTTTGACCCGACAGGCCGCTATTTCCAGATCGCCGCAAACGCGTCGAACAAAATGGTGGTTGTCGACACCGAAACCCACAAACTGGAAGCAATGATCGATACGGCCGCGTTGCCGCACCCCGGTCCGGGTGCCAACTGGGTTGACCCGAATTGCGGCCCGGTTGCAGGTACGACCCACCTTGGCGTTGGCACCGTGACAGTCTGGGGTAACGACCCCGAGAACCGTCCGGACGATGCCTGGAAGGTCTGCTACGAAGTGGAAACCGACGGCCCCGGCCTGTTTGTCCGTACCCACCCGAATTCGGATTACATCTGGGCTGACCAGACCAAGCATCCGGAACCGGAAGTGCAGCAATCGGTGCAGGTCATCTCGAAAGAGACCGGTGAGATCGTGAAAACCATCCAGATCACCGAAGACGAAGGCAGTGCTGCCGTTCACTTCGAGTTCAACGCGGATGGCACCGAGGTCTGGGTTTCCAAGTGGAACCTGTCAGACTCGCTGGAGCCCAACGGGCAGATCGTGATTTTCGACGCCAAGACGCTGGAAGAAATCGGCCGCATCGAAGGGCTGTTTGCTCCGACAGGCAAGTTCAACGTCTACAACCGTTCGAACCACGTCACCTGACGAGCTCGCAATCATCATCGGAAAGGGCGGGCCCCTCGCCCGCCCTTTCCTCGTTTGAGACATCAGCCAAACTCACCGGCCTGCCACCCAAGGCCAGACAAGACAGCCAAAACGGAGCCCGGATATGACCTCCGAACCGGATAAGAAAAAACCGATCTGGCGCCGGTATTTCCTTTGGGGAATGCCTGTGGCCGGCATCGCCGCGGCCTTTGTCGGCGGCATCATCTTCTGGGGTGGGTTCAACACCGCCATGGAAGCAACAAACACCAAGGATTTCTGTATCTCGTGCCACGAGATGCGTGATTTCGTCTATGAGGAATATACCGGCACGATCCATGACGTGAACCGATCGGGCGTAGGAGCCGTCTGTTCCGACTGCCACGTGCCCAAAGACTGGACCCATAAGATGATCCGCAAGATCAAGGCGTCCAAAGAGCTGTACGGCAAGATGGTCGGCACCATCAACACACGTGAAAAGTTCGAGGCCAAGCGCGTGCATCTGGCCATGAACGAATGGGAGCGGATGAAGAAAACCGACTCTCGCGAATGCCGTAATTGCCACGATTTCGAATCTATGATGCCCGAGTTCCAGAAACCCCGCGCGCGTCAGCAGCACCTGAATGCGATGGAAATCGGCCAGACCTGTATCGACTGCCACAAGGGTATAGCGCACTCGGATGCCCGTGACCGCGCTGATGAGGAGTATCTGGAAGAACTGGAAGCGCCGAATCCTGCCTTTATCCGCCCGATTCCACCGGAATACATGGCCAGCCTTGCAAAGATCGAAGCCAAGGAAGCTGCTGAAGCCGAGGCTGAGAAAGCCGCCAAGATGGCTCAGCAAGAAGCTGTACAGGCCCAGATCGCAGCGGCTGTCGACGCAGCGGTTGCCGAAGAGCGCGCCAAGGCAAGCGGTGAAGAAGCCGCAGCACCCGCAGGCTCAGGCGGTGGCAGCGATGTCGGTGGCAACATCGACTGGAATGCCGTGGCTAGCGCGGATATGAAACTGTTCTACCCCGGTCAGGCCTCATTTGAGTGGGTGCAGAACGGAAAATTCCACGGCGGCGCCCGTCCGCTGACCAAGGGCGGCGATCAGTGCTCGACCTGTCACGCCAAGGAATTGGACGCAATCGGCAACAAAATTGTTGCGGGTGGCGATCTGGAACCGACGCCGATCCCTGGCAAGCGTGGTGTGATTGATGCAACCATACAGGCAGCTCATGATGATGAGAACTTGTACATCCGCATGCAATGGCCTGATGCTGGTCACAACCCGGTACCATTTGTCGACGGCGGCAAAATGGATCCGGAAAACCAGATCAAAGTCGCCATGATGATCACAGGCACCGGTATCGAGCTGGGTGATCAGGTAGGCTGCTGGGCGTCCTGCCACGCCGACAACACCTACATGCCCTTCGCACCCGAGGCAGATGCGATTGCCGCCAATGGTGATGTTGCGGGACGAATGAGCACGCAGGACACCGTGACCAAATACATCAGCGAAAGTCGCACGGATGTTGAGGTCAAAGGCCGCCGTGGCAAAGCTCTGGGTGGCTGGGACAAGTTGCAGGCCGCAGAACAGATCGAGCAGTATCTGGCCGACGGCACCTATCTTGATCTGATGCGTGTCTACGCCGACGGCAGCGCCACCAACGGCTATCTGCTGGAGCAGCGCGTGGTCAACGATGGCGAAATCGCCGCGTCGGCCGAATTGTCCGGCGGTATGTGGACTGTGGTCTTTACCCGCCCGCTGAACTCTGGCGCGCCCGGTGATGTGCCATTGGAAGCAGGCCAGACCTATACTGTTGGCTTTGCCATCCACGACGACTTTGCTGCTGCAAGGTTCCACCATGTGACGCTGAATACCAGTCTGGCGCTGGATGACGACAGCGCGTTCATCAACGTGGTAAAACAATAACGGGTCGGGGCCGGTTCATCCGGCCCCAACATTTTGGAAAGGAGACATGGACCATGAAACCCCAACGCCTTCTTCCTGTGCTGCTGCTTCTGGCCGCGCCCGGCTGGTCGGATGAAGCCACCGAAATCTGCGCCGAGGCCGAAGAGCGCTATGTCGAGCTGTTCGGTCAACCCTCGTCCGCTGTAGAGGACGCTGAAGTGGTATTGATGTACAAATACAATTTCTGCCCGTTCGAGTTGACGGTGAAGGCAGGCACAACTGTCCGGTGGGTGAATGTCGACAAACGCACCAGCCATTCAGTTCTGTTGAAGGACGGTAGCGAACCTGAAAGTGATCGTCTGTTCCCTGAGGAATCCGTTGAAATGACTTTCCTCGCACCAGGCCCACAAGACTATCTGTGCGGTCCACATTGGGAGACGCAGAACATGATCGGAATGATCACCGTCGAACCCTGAAACAAGGTAAGATACAGGCATGAAGAAGGAGCGCGGGGGCAAATCCCGCGCTCCTTAACTTATGTCAAGGAGGTTGGTTTTGGATTGGGCCAATCTCCCCTCATGACACGCCCGGCTCACCCAGCAACGTCATGCAAACGCAGCGGATCTGCGTGGAGATGCCGGGTTTCGAAGACTTTCAGACCAAGCGAGTTTGCACATGAGCGGTAAGGTTTTTCTGATTGGCGCAGGCCCCGGCGATCCCGAACTGATGACCCTGCGCGCACTGCGGATGCTGCAAGAAGCAGATGTCGTGGTTTATGACCGGCTGGTGTCCGCCGACATTCTGAATTTGCACGCGGAAGGCGCGCGGCTGATCCCTGTCGGCAAAGCCCCCAAATGCCACACCGTCCCGCAGGACCGCATCAACGAAATTCTGCTCGAAGAGGCCAGCGCAGGTCACAGGGTTGCCCGGCTGAAAGGCGGCGATCCCATGATCTTTGGTCGCGGCTCGGAAGAGGCTGCTTACCTGGTGGCCCGCGGTGTTGCCGTGGAATACGCGCCGGGCATTACGGCAGCCCAGGGGGCATCTTGTTCGACGGGTGTCCCGCTGACCCATCGCGGACTGGCGACATCGGTACAATATGTCACCGGGCATCGGCAGGCAGACAAGGTGCTGGATTTGGACTGGAAACGTCTGGCCGATCCGGACTCGACGCTGGTGGTGTACATGGGCGTTGCCAACATAGGTCAGATCGCCATGGGCTTGATGACCGAAAACCTGCCAGGATCGACGCCGGTTCTGGCAGTGGGCAAAGCCACAACACCTGAAGAGCGACGTCTTGTGTCGCGGCTTGACCAGCTGTCCACGGATGTACGTGCTGCCGAGCTGAAGGCGCCAACGCTGTTTATTATCGGCAAAGTGGTTTCGCTCTATGCCGAACGGCCTGTGGCAGAGATACTGGAACAGGCCCATGGCTAAGCTCGGAAAAAGAGAGCGAGGAATTAGCCCAACGCGGGCGGAAAGGACGCCGGCGCGCTCGGGATGGGCGGCGCGAACCAGTCTGACCATCGCGGTTCTGGCCGCGACCTCCGCTTTCGCGGCTGATGTCATCGACCCCGATACCCTGAAAAGACTTGTGCATCAGGATTGCGGCTCCTGTCACGGCTTGTCCCTGAAAGGTGGTCTCGGCCCCGACCTGCGCAGTGAGACACTTGAACATTACGACGCGGACGTTTTGACCAGCGTCATCCTCGACGGCATCCCTGACACGGCGATGCCCCCTTGGCGGCCCCTGATCAGCGAAGAAGAGGCCGAGTGGATTGCCCGTTACCTGCTGGAACAGGAGGCACAATGAAACATTTCATCCTTGGTCTGGCGGCCACACTGATGATGACCACAGCTCAGGCTGAACCTACCGCGACAGGCGACCTTGGCCTCGTCATCGAACGCGCCAAGGGCTCGGTTCTGCTGGTAGATCAGTCCGACCGTGCAGCTCTGGCCCGTATCGAGGGATTGGGCGACCTGTCTCATGCTTCTCTGGTCTATTCACCCGATGAACGCTTTGCTTACGTCTTTGGCCGCGACGGCGGGTTGACCAAGGTCGATATCGTGACCCGTCAGATTGTGAACCGCGTTGTGCAGGCCGGTAACGCCATTGGTGGTGCGATCTCGGACGATGGTACGCTTGTGGCTGTGTCGAATTATGAACCCGGTGGCGTTCGCGTGTTTGATGCGGACACCCTGGAAATGGTCGCAGACATCCCGACCGACAGCAAAACCATCGGTCTGGTCGATGCGCCGGGCCGGCGTTTCGTTTTCACGATGTGGGACACAGGCGAAACCTGGATTGCCGATTTCGCAAAGGGTGCACCAGAGATCACCAAGATCCCTGACATGGGCAAGAACCCCTATGACGCGCTGATTACCGCCAACGGCCGTACCTACATTACCGGTCTGTTCGGCGAGGACGGCCTGACCGCGCTTGATCTGTGGTCCGAAACCCCCGAACCGATCCGTGTACTGCCCGATTACGGGCGTGGGCAGGAAGAAATGCCCGTCTACAAGATGCCCCATCTGGAAGGCTGGGCGCTGACTGGGAGCGAGTTTGTTCTGCCCGCCGTTGGCCATCACGAGGTTCTCTGGATCGACGCGGACACCCTGACCGAAACCGGACGCACCAAGACCCATGGCCAGCCGGTCTTTGCCATGGCACGCCCTGACGGGCGACAAGTTTGGGTGAATTTCGCCCATCCGCTGAACGATACGATTCAGGTGATCGACAGCGTCAGCAAAGAGATCATCCACGAATTCAAACCCGGCCCGGCCGTATTGCACATGGAGTTCACACCGCGCGGGCATGAGGTTTGGATCAGCGTACGCGACGCCAACAAAGTCATGGTTTACGACACGCATAGCTTTGAAAAACTGCGCGAGATCGATGCAGATAGCCCGTCGGGCATTTTCTTCACTGCTCGCGCCCACAGAACAGGGCTGTAACGGATGCAACATATTACGGACCCGATCGACCGCCGTCTTCTGGATGAGTTTCAACGCGATTTTCCGGTCACCGAACGACCGTTTCAGGTTCTCGGAAACGCACTCGGGCTGGACGAAGCCGAAGTTATCCATCGCCTGTCCCGGATGCGCGCCACAGGCCGCATCACACGAGTTGGTGCAACCATCACGCCCGGCGCGGTAACGGCCAGCACTCTGGCTGCCGTGTCGGCTCCGGAAGATCGGTTGGAGGAGGTCGCTGCGCTGATCGACGCTGAACCCGGCGTAAATCACAATTATCAACGCGAAGATGCGTGGAACCTCTGGTTTGTTGCGACAGGGCCGGATCGAGCGCATGTCAATGATACCCTTGCGCGGATCAGTCGGTCCACAGGATTGCAAGTGCTGGATTTGCGGCTGGTACGCCCTTTTAACGTGGATCTTGGTTTTCGCATGACCGGCGGCATCAAAAACGTGCCCACAGCGCGAAAGGTCGATGCATCGGTGATGCGCGAAGGTGATCGTTGCCTGCTGCAGACGCTGAGTTCCGGGTTGACGCTGGTCACGGAACCTTACGCGGCTCTGGCCCGTTCGTTGAACAGGGATGCTGCCGACGTGATGGAGCGGGTCGTTGCTTTGCATGCAGCCGGAATAATTTCGCGTCTTGGCGTCATCGTACGTCACCGGGCGCTTGGCTGGTCAGCCAATGCGATGGTGGTCTGGGATTTGCCAGCAGAGCAGATTGACACCGCCGGTCCCGCTTTGGCCGCCTTCCCCGGAGTGACTTTGTGTTATGAGCGTAATCCGGTTCCTGATGTCTGGCCCTATCGCCTGTATTCCATGATCCACGCCCGTGCCCGAAACGAGGCTTTGGATATTTTGGCCGGTGCAGTTGCACTGCCCGAACTGGCCGGAGCACGAAACAAGGTCCTGTTTTCAACCCGCTGCTTCAAGCAAACCGGTGCGCTAATAAAGGCCAAGGAGGTCGCCGCATGACGCTGGACCAAACTGACCGAGCAATTCTGAATCGTATGCAGGACGATCTGCCACTGACTTCGCATCCTTACGCCGCGGTGGCAGAAGAGCTTGGCCTGCCCGAGGCCGAATTGCTGTCGCGCCTGACGCGCATGAAGGAAGACCGCGTTATCACGCGCTTCGGTCCGTTTTTCGACGCTGCCGCCATGGGCGGGGCCTTCTGCCTTTGCGCCATGGCCGTTCCAGCCGAGAATTTCGAGACCGTCCTGACCAAAGTCAATGCGCATCCCGAGGTGGCGCATAATTATGAACGCACGCACCGGCTGAACATGTGGTTCGTGCTGGCCACCGAAACACCCGAGGGGATTCAGGCCGCTGCCGATGCCATTGAACGGGAAACGGGGATTACGGTTCTCTGTTTCCCCAAACTTCAGGAATTCTTCATAGGCTTCCGGGTGGCGGCATGATCGACGCAACAGACAGACAGATAATCGAGGCGCTGCAGGGGGGGTTGCCCCTGACCCCGACCCCGTACGCTCAGGTTGCCAATGATCTGGGGTTGCAGGAAGCTGACCTTCTTGAGAAGCTGTCATCTCTCAAAGCGCGCGGTGTGATCCGCCGCATTGCTGCCGCTCCCAATCACTACAAACTCGGCATGGCCTCGAACGGCATGACGGTCTGGGATGTAGAAGATACCAGCGTCACCAAGCTGGGCGCACAGATCGGTGCCCTGCCCTTCGTGACCCATTGCTACGAACGCCCCCGGGCATTGCCAGACTGGCCGTACAACCTGTTCGCTATGGTGCACGGCGTCGACAAGGCCGAGGTAGAAGAAAAACGGGCCGAAATCGCCACGATCCTGGGTAAGGCCTGCCGGGCCAAAGATATCCTTTATTCCACGCGCATTCTGAAAAAAACCGGTTTGCGCCTGAAGCAGAAAGGCTGAGACATGTTCCGCCTGACCGAATACATGCACCAGTTGGTTAAACCGACGCCGGTGCGCAAACGCCGCCCCGGTCCGGTAAAGCCGGTTGTGATCTGGAATCTGACTCGGCGTTGTAACCTGAAGTGCCGCCATTGCTACACCGTCTCGGCGGATGTCGCGTTCCCGGGTGAGCTCAGCCATGAGCAAGCCATGGTAACCCTTGAGGATCTGGGCCAGTTTCGCGTCCCGGCCCTGATCCTCTCGGGTGGGGAACCGTTGGACCGGTTCGATTTCTTTGACATCGCGACACGCGCACGCGAACTGGTACCAATGCTGGCATTGTCGACCAATGGTACACGGATATATGACGAAACCGCTGACATGATTGCTGACGTGGGCTTCAACTATGTCGGCATCTCGCTGGACGGGATTGGGGCCACGAATGACTGGTTCCGTGGCGTCGAAGGCGCCTTTGCCGACGCCCTGCGCGGCGTGCGCGAATGCAAGAAACGCGGTATCAAGGTCGGCCTGCGGTTCTGTCTGACCGAAGGCACACAGCATCATTTGCCTGACTTGCTGCAACTCTGTGATGATGAAGGCGTCGACAAGTTCTACCTGTCTCACCTTGTCTACGCCGGGCGCGGCGATAAGAACCGGGGTGAAGATGCCGAACATCAGCGTACTCGCAAAGGCCTGGATCTATTGCTGGAGCGTGCGTGGGAAGCCGCTTCGGGCGGCCGCCCGCTGGATATCGTGACAGGAAACAATGACGCCGACGCGGGGTATTTCCTGAACTGGATTCGCGCGCATTTCGACGCCGAAAAAGCCGCACATGTGCGCGAACATCTGGCCGCATGGGGTGGAAATTCCAGCGGTTTGGGCGTCGCAAACATCGACAATCTTGGCCGGGTCCATCCGGACACATATTGGTCCGATTACACGGTCGGTAATGTAAAAACCAAAACGTTTTCCGAACTCTGGACCAGCGATGATCCGATGCTTGCCATGCTCCGCACGCGCCCACGCCCGCTGAAGGGACGCTGTGGTGCCTGCGAGTTGAAGGACGTTTGCGGCGGCAATACTCGCATCCGTGCCTTGCAGTTGACCGGTGACCCATGGGCCGAAGACCCAGCCTGTTACCTGTCAAACGAAGAAATCGGTGTGGATGACGCAGGAGAGCGCCTGCAGGTCACACCGTTCCGAGGGAAAAGCCATGATCCGGCGCATCAATTCTTTTAAGACATTCACATTCGGTACTTTGTGCTCCGTGTTACTGGCGGGAACCGCCTGGGCGGACGCCCAGGCGGACTATGCCGAACACTGCGCCTCTTGCCACGGTGAGAACCGGCTTGGCGGAGTTGGCCCTGCACTGATCCCAGAGACACTCAAACGCATGCGCGGGCCCCGAGTTGCCGCAGTGATTGCCGAAGGGCGCGCAGCGACACAAATGCCTGCCTTCTCTCATGAGCTGGACGCTCTGCAAATCGAAGAATTGGCGGGCTGGTTAAAATCGCCATTGGAATCCGACCCTGAGTGGGGCGAGACCGATATTATGGCCAGCCGAATTCTGGACGAGGAATATGTGCCGGTGGATGCGCCCGTCTGGTCCAGCGACCCGATGAACATCACTCTGGCCGTCGAGACCGGGGATCACCATGTCAGCGTTCTGGACGGTGACACATTCGAGGTGCTGGATCGTTTTGAAACGCCATTCGCCGTTCATGGCGGACCGAAGTTCAGCCCGGACGGACGGTACGTCTTTATCATGTCCCGCGACGGTTGGGTTCAGAAGTATGATATTTGGGCGCTAAAACAGGTAGGGCGCGTACGCGCGGGCCTGAACAGCCGCAATATCGCGATGTCAGGTGACGGCAAATGGGTGGCGGTGGCGAATTATTTGCCCAACAGCCTGACATTGCTGTCGACCGATGACCTTTCAGTTGCAAAGGTGATTGAAGTCAAAAGCAAAAAAGGCAACCCAAGCCGCGTTTCAGCCGTGTACCAAGCCCCCCCGCGTGAGAGCTTTGTTCTGGCGCTGAAGGACGTGCCCGAGATTTGGGAAGTGTTCTACGGAGCCAACCCGCCACAATTCGGGCTGGGTCATGATTTCCGCATCGAAGGCCAATTCAAGAACCCCGACCCTTTCCCTGTGCGCAAGATCACCACGCCTGACTATCTCGACGATTTCTTTTTCGACCAGAGCTATGAATATGTCATGGGGGCGTCCCGCGATGGCAAGGGCGGGCAAGTGATTGATCTGGTGATTGGGCACAAGGTGGCCGATCTGGATCTGCCGGGGATGCCACACCTGGGTTCGGGCATCACATGGAAGCATGGCGATACATCCGTGATGGCGACGCCACACCTGACCGATGGCACCGTTTCGGTGATCGACATGGAAACCTGGGAAACCGTCAAACGGATCAAGACCGAAGGCCCGGGGTTCTTCATGCGCAGCCATGAGAATTCGCCTTATGTCTGGGCGGATGTTTTCTTTGGTCCCAATAAGGACGCCATGCACGTCATCGATAAGCAAAGCCTTGAAATCGTAAAGACTCTGCGCCCCGCTCCCGGAAAAACCGTGGCCCATGTGGAGTTTACCAAGGACGGCAGTCACGCTTTGGTTTCGATTTGGGAAGATGACGGCGCGGTGATCGTTTATGACGCGCAGACGCTGGAAGAGGTCCGCCGCCTGCCAATGCGCAAACCTTCGGGGAAATACAATGTCTGGAACAAGATCACCTTCTCAGAAGGAACCAGCCACTGAGGATAAATGGCCGGTCTGGAAACTGGCTGTTTTGCTGTACCCGGCCACGGCGCTGACCGTGGCCATCAACCTGTTTTTGCTTGGCCTGATCCTGCACAGCGCCGGGTTCGGCGCAATTGAACCGGTTCCCGCAATCCTGTGGTCGATTCCACTGGGAATTCCAGCAACTTGGCTGGCTGGCCGGTGGGTGCGCAGATTGATGGACGAGGCCGACGAATAGGTGCAATTTTTCAGGCACCTGACCTAAGTCAAGTCTCCGCCTGAGAGAATCCCATAGGGTTCGGGAAAGCTTGCCGAGTTGGATTCTCAATGCCTGCCTTCCGCCCTCCGCATAACCTGTTTGATCGCGTGTCCCGCGCGGTGTGCGGATTGGTGGGCATATTCCTGTTGCTTTTGCAAATGCTTGGCCCGGTGCTGGCGAGTCCCGGGGATAGCATGTGGATTGAGATCTGCTCGGAGGCAGGGGCGGTCTGGGTCGAAGTGGACCTTGAAGAAGGCACCGATGACCCGACCGCGCCCTGTCCGAAATGCGCCGACTGCGCGCTATGCGCGGTGACCGCGGCAGCACCGCTGCCCGACCTGCCGCTGCTGGCACGCGCCGAAAATGCACAGATTGTACCTGTTGCAAACAGGGATCTGTGTACTTTGTACAACTCAAAGCGACTGTGGCCCGAAACCCGAGGGCCCCCGTTTGCGACCCACGAAGAATCTGAACGCGCCCCGCGCGCGTCCATGGCGTTCACCCAAGTAATCGGAGGTGCGCCGTGGTCGTAAGTCGCGCAATCCATTTCCTGCTGGCTTTCACTCTGTCCTGCCTGATGGCGATCAGCGCCCATGCCGACAGCCTGGCCAGTTTCCTGCCCGACATTGAACCTGCCGATCTGGCCCCCGGCGCGGATGCTTTTGGTCCGGTACGGGACGACGTGAAAGTCGCCCCTGTGCTGAAAGGCGGCGAGACCATTGCTTGGGCCTTCCTGACTTCTGACTTTGTCGGCACGACGGGTTATTCAGGAAAACCCATCCACGTGGTTGCCGCTATAGATGAAGATGCGGTGCTGACCGGGGTACAACTGGTCAAGCATTCCGAACCCATCGTGCTGATCGGCATCCCCAATTCCCGCATGGTTGAACTGACCGAAGGCTACGCCGGGCTCGACCTGAAGGTTGAAGCCGAAACCGGGGGCGAGGGGCACGACCTCGACATTATCTCAGGCGCGACCGTCACGATCATGGTGATCGACGACAGCCTTGTGCGTGGCGGCATCAAGGTGGCGCGTGCGCTGGGTTTGGGGGGGTTGTCCCCGTTGCAGGCTGATGGACCAAAGCGCGAAATCGATATGGCGAAGAACGCCATATATGACTGGTCGACCCTATCAGGTGACGGCTCTATCCGACGGCTGACGCTGGATGTAGGACAGGTCAATGCCGCCTTTGAGGCAACCGGCGATCAGCGTGCCATCAAACGCCCCGAACCGGGCGAGCCTGATGACACCTTCATCGACATGCATATGGCGCTGGTCTCGGTCCCATCGATTGGCAAGTCGCTGCTGGGTGAAGCTGAATACCAGAATCTGGTGAACCGTCTGGACGAAGGCGAACAGGCCATTCTGGTGCTGGGCCGTGGGGCCTATAGCTTCAAAGGCTCGGGCTATGTACGCGGCGGCATTTTTGACCGCATTCAGCTGATCCAGGGCGACAACTCGGTCCGCTTCTTTGACAAGCAGCAAGAGCGGCTGGGCAAAGTCGCGGCCCCTGATGCGCCGAGTTTCACCGAACTGGACATCTTCAAAATCCCCGCTGAGGCCGAGTTTGACCCGGCTGAACCGTTCCGCCTGCAACTGCTGGTGCAGCGGGCCGTTGGGGCGGTTGAGAAAACCTTTCTGACCTTCGATCTGGGCTACAAGCTGCCCGAGCAGTATCTGCTGCCCGTCACCGCCCCGGCTGTAGTGGACGACGCAACCGGAGAAGCGGCGGCCAAAGCCGCCCTGTGGCAGCGTATCTGGAGAGACCGTACCGTCGAGATCGGTGTCCTTGGCGTCATGCTGCTGGTGCTGACGGCAACCTTCTTCTTCCAGTTCCACGCGACGATGAATGCACGTGTCTTCTACTGGTTCCGCATCGGCTACCTGACCATGACACTGTTCTTCATCGGCTGGTACGCCAATGCTCAGTTGAGCGTCGTGAACCTGATGGCGTTGGCGGGCAGTCTGCGCACGGGCTTCTCATGGGATGCTTTCCTGCTGGACCCGCTGGTCTTTATTCAATGGTTTGCCGTGGCCGCCGCCCTGCTGTTCTGGGGTCGTGGAGCCTATTGCGGCTGGTTGTGCCCGTTTGGGGCGCTGCAGGAGTTGACCAACAAGGTTGCGCGCGCGCTGAAAGTTCCGCAATGGACTCTGCCCTGGGGTCTGAACGAACGGCTGTGGCCCGCAAAATACATGATTTTTCTCGGCCTCTTCGGTCTGAGCTTTGTCTCAATCCCACTGGCAGAAAAATACGCCGAGATTGAGCCGTTCAAGACCGCGATTATTCTGAAATTCATGCGTGACTGGCCGTTTGTGGTCTTTGCGCTGCTCCTTCTGGGGATTGGGCTGTTCATCGAACGGTTCTACTGCCGCTACCTCTGCCCGCTGGGCGGAGCGTTGGCGATCCCCGCCCGTATCCGCATGTTCGACTGGCTGCGCCGCTACAAGGATTGCGGCGCCCCCTGTCAGACCTGCGCCAACGAATGCCCCGTTCAGGCGATCCATCCAACCGGTGAGATCAATCCGAACGAGTGCGTCACCTGCCTGCATTGTCAGGTGCTCTACCAGTCCGAGGACAAATGTCCCGTCGTTATCCGCCAGCTGAAGCGGCGGGCCAAGACGGGGTCGGTCCAGATGAAGACCCCACTCGGACAACCACCGGCGAACCATCCGAACGCCAAACCGCAATCCGTTTCCTAAAAAAGGAGGAACGATCATGTCGGAACAAGACAACAAACTGAACATCACCCGCCGCGGGATGCTAGGCGCCACCGCCACAGGTGCCGTGCTGGCAGGGACCGGTCTGGGCTCGACCCTGATGACCGCGAAACAGGCCAGCGCTGCGGCGAATGCCAATCTCGAACCCGGTGAATTGGACGAATACTATGGCTTCTGGTCCTCGGGTCAGACCGGCGAACTGCGCATCCTGGGCTTCCCGTCCATGCGCGAGCTGATGCGAGTGCCGGTATTCAACCGCTGCTCGGCCACCGGCTGGGGTCAGACCAACGAGTCGCTGAAGATCATGACCGACGGTCTGCTGCCGGAAACCAAGGAATTCCTCGCCAAGCGCGGCATGAAAACCTATGACAACGGCGACCTTCACCACCCGCACATGTCGTTCACCGATGGCACCTATGATGGCCGCTATCTGTTCATGAACGACAAGGCCAACACCCGTGTTGCCCGCGTGCGCTGCGACGTGATGAAATGCGACAAGATCACTGAGATCCCGAACGCCAAGGCGATCCACGGTCTGCGTCCGCAGAAATTCCCGCGCACTGGTTATGTCTTTGCCAACGGCGAAGATGAAACACCGCTGGTCAACGATGGCAGCGTTCTGGATGATCCGTCGCAATACGTGAACATCTTCACCGCGCTGGACGGCGACACCATGGAAGTGGCGTGGCAGGTGATCGTGTCGGGGAACCTCGACAACACCGACTGCGACTATCAGGGTAAGTACGCCTATTCGACCTCGTACAACTCGGAAATGGGTATGAACCTGGCCGAGATGACCGAGAACGAGCTGGACCACGTCGTTGTTTTCAACCTCGCGGAAATCGAAAAAGGCATCGAAGCCGGCGATTATCAGGAGCTGAAAGGTGTCAAGGTTCTGGACGGCCGTAAGGGTCAGAACAAGAAATACACCCGTTACATCCCGATCCCGAACTCGCCGCACGGCATCAATACCGCGCCTGACGGCAAGCATGTCTGCATCAACGGCAAGCTGTCGCCGACCGTATCGATCATGGACGTCACCAAGCTGGACGCCCTGTTCGAAAGCGATGCCGATCCGCGGTCCTGCATCGTGGGCGAGCCGCAGCTGGGTCTTGGCCCGCTTCACACCGCATATGACGGTCAGGGCAACGCGTTCACTACGCTGTTCCTCGACAGCCAGATCGTGAAGTGGAACATCGATAAAGCAATCGAAGCGTACGGTGGTGCTGACGTCGACCCGATCATCTCGAAGGTCGATGTGCATTATCAGCCGGGTCACAACTCGACCTCCATGGGTGAAACCAAGGACGCCGATGGCAAGTGGCTGATTTCGATGAACAAGTTCTCGAAAGACCGCTTCCTGAACGTGGGTCCGCTGAAGCCCGAGAACGAGCAGCTGATCGATATCTCGTCCGATGAGATGAAGGTGGTTCACGACGGCCCGACCTTTGCCGAACCGCATGACTCGATCATCGTTCGCAGCGACATCGTCAACCCGGTCAACGTCTGGGACCGCAACGACGTCACTTGGGAAGACGCCCGCAAACAGGCCGAAGCCGATGGCATCGATCTGGAAGAAGGCGCCGAGGAACCGATCCGGGACGGCAACAAGGTGCGGGTCTACATGACTTCGCAAGCCCCAACCTTCAGCCTCGAGAAGTTCACCGTCAAACAGGGTGACGAGGTGACGGTTTATATCACCAACCTGGATGACGTGGACGACGTGACCCACGGCTTCTGCCTGGGTAACTATGGCATCGCAATGGAAGTTGCACCGTTGGCAACCGCCTCGGTCACCTTCACCGCTGACCGTCCGGGCGTACACTGGTTCTATTGCCAGTGGTTCTGCCACGCGCTGCACATGGAAATGCGCGGCCGGATGCTGGTCGAACCGCAGGGAGCATAACCCATGCGCTGGTCCCTGCTCATACCGCTCCTGCTCGGCTCGCCCCTTTGGGCGGCGGACTGGGATGTGCCCAACCGGGCGGGGGCCATCAATGAAACACTGGCGCAGGCGGCGGATGGCGACACCCTCCGCCTGAGCCCCGGTGTCTACACCGAAACGCTTGTGCTGGACCGGCCCGTCACGATTGACGGGCTGGGACAGGCCACCATCGACGGACAAGGCGCAGGCAGCGTCATCACCGTGACCGGACCGGGCGTGATCGTACGCGGTCTGACAGTGATCGGCTCGGGTTCAAGCCATGACGGGATCGACAGCGGTATCCAGCTGACCAAAACGGCAAAAGCGCCGGTGGTTGAGGATAATGTGCTGCTGGGCAATCTCTATGGTGTCGACATTCATGGTGCCAAGGACAGCATCGTCCGTGGTAACCGGATCGAAGGTCGCCAGGACCAGCGGATGAATGACCGCGGCAATGGCGTCTATGTCTGGAACGCGCCGGGTGCGGTGGTTGAAGGAAACGACATCCGCTATGGGCGTGACGGGATCTTTGTGAACTCGTCCAAGAAAAACACCTTCACCGGCAATCTGTTCCGCGATCTGCGATTTGCCGTGCACTATATGTATGCCGACGACTCTGTCGTCAGCGACAACATCTCGATCGGCAACGATCTGGGCTATGCAGTGATGTTCACGACCAATGTGCGGGTGGCCAACAATGTCTCGATCAGTGACCGTGAGCATGGCGTTATGCTGAACTACGCCAACAAAAGCGTTATCACCGGCAACGTGGTGAAAGGTGCAAAGGAAAAATGCACCTTCCTCTATAACTCCAACAAGAACGAATTCACCGACAACTGGTTCCAGGGATGCGGCATCGGCATCCACTTTACCGCCGGCAGCGAACGCAACCGCATTGTCGGAAATTCATTCATCGGCAACCGGACGCAGGTAAAATACGTCTCGACCAAATGGGTCGAGTGGTCCGAAGACGGGCGCGGCAATTACTGGTCCGACTTCGCCGCCTATGATGTGGATGGCAACGGTATCGCCGACGCCCCATATCGCCCCAATGACAGTATGGACCATGTGCTGTGGACCCAACCCTCAGCCAAACTCCTGCTCGGCTCCCCTGCCGTGCAACTGGTGCGCTGGTCTCAATCCGCCTTCCCGGCCCTGCTGCCGGGCGGCGTGATGGACAGCAACCCACTGATGCAAGCCCCTGAACCCCCAGCTATGAAAAAGGTGCCTCATGACGGACAAGGCCCTGTCAATTGACCATGTCTCAAAGGACCGCGGGAAGACCCGCGTTCTTGACGATATCACCCTGTCTCTTGCCCCCGGTCAGCGCGTTGCGCTGCTGGGCCACAACGGCGCGGGCAAGTCGACCCTGATCAAATCCATCCTCGGCCTGACGCCAATCCACGGCGGAGCCATTCGAATCGGAGATGCCACTCCCGGCAGCGCGCAGGCACGTCGCGAAACGTCCTATCTGCCCGAAGCGGTGTCGTTTCACCCAGCCCTGACCGGGCGCGAGCAGTTAACGCTGTTTGCCAAATTGTCCGGCACCAAGGCGGATGTACCCGGCCTGCTGGAGCGTGTTGGTTTGAGCGACGCCTTGGACCGTCGGATCGGAACCTATTCCAAAGGCATGCGGCAACGTCTGGGTCTGGCGCAGGTGCTGCTGGGTCAGCCGAAAGTGGCGCTTCTGGACGAACCGACAAGCGGGCTGGACCCGATCTCGCGCCAGGACCTTTACGCCATTATCGACGAGCTGGCGGCGCAGGGCACCGCCGTTCTGATCGCGTCTCATGCGTTGACTGAAGTTGAGGCGCGCACCGACCGCATTGCTATCATGCGCAAAGGCCGGATGGTCGCCGATGACACGTTAAACAACCTCTCGGCGCTGGCGGGTCTGCCAATCCGCCTGAAGGTGCGCGCAAGCGCAAACGTCGATGCCCTGGCCGCCGAACTGGGCGGCAACCGGATAAACGGCGCGTCAGTTGAACTGCTCTGCAGCCCCGACGACAAGATGGAGGCCCTGCGCCGCATTGCCGGGCTGGGCGACGCGGTGGCGGATGTGGAAATGACGCCGCCCAAGCTGGAAGACCTGTATCGCCACTACGCACAGGAGGGAATTCAATGACCCGCTTCCTCGCCATCACCCGAACCGAAATGCTGATCCTGCGCCGCAACCGCTGGCTGCTGGTCGCCACGCTGATCATGGTGCTGTTCGCTTTGGCGCTGACCTTTGCGGGTAGCGCACCAACCGGTACGTTGGGCGTTGATATGCTGACCGTCTCGGTCGCATCAATGACCACTCTGTCGGTCTACCTCGCGCCCCTTCTGGCGCTGATGATCTCATTCGACGCCATCGCGGGAGATGTGGACCGGGGCAGCCTGTCGCTGCTGTTGTCCTACCCGGCCGGGCGAGGAGAAATCCTGCTGGGCAAGTTCACCGCACACCTTGCAGCACTCGCATTTGCCATGACCATAGGCTTTGGCACTGCAGGTGCAGTGGCCGCCTTCTTTGGTGGTGCCGGGCCGGAAAGCCTGATGGCTTTGGTCCGCCTCATCCTCACCTCGATTCTGTTGGGCGCCGTGTTTCTGGCGCTGGGATACCTGCTGTCCGCTCTGGCGAGGGGCGCTACAGCGGCGGCAGGTCTGTCGGCCGGGCTTTGGCTGGTCTTTGTCGTCCTCTATGATCTGGGCCTGTTGGGGGCTGTCGTCATGGACAAGGGCGGCACATTCACCCAATCCGTCTTTCCATGGGTGATGGTAGCCAACCCGGCCGACGCATTCCGACTGTGGAACATCGCTGCGACTGAAGGCGTGGCAATGGCATCAGGCATGACCGGGGCCGCGCAGGCCCTGCCAGTCTGGGCCGCGCCTGCCTCTTTGTTGATCTGGCCGGTCATAGGCTTTGCTCTTGCGCGGTTGGCATTCCGGAGGGTCGAGCCATGAAACACCTCGCCCTGATCGCGTTGATCGCGTTGACCGCTTGCAAGGAAGAGGTCGCCGAGGCCCCCGATCCGGTCGATCTGACCCCCGATGCGCTGAGCTTTTTCTGCCAGATGAACATAGCCGAGCACGGCGGCCCCAAGGGCCAGATCCATCTGGAGGGGTATCCCGCACCCCTGTTCTTTGCGCAGGTACGCGACATGGTGGCATACCTCAAAAGCCCCGAACGTGATGCCGACATCACCGCTGTCTATGTCAGCGATATGGGCGTCGCGCCAAGTTGGCGACAACCGGGTATCTCGAACTGGATCGCGGCCGAGGGCGCGACTTTTGTTGTTGGCGCCAATGTGGCTGGCGGCATGGGCGCGCGCGAAGTGGTGCCATTTGCCGATCCTGCTGATGCCCAGGCCTTCATTAAGATCTACGGCGGAACCCCATTGAGTCTGCCTGACATCCCGGATACCGAAGTGCTCGGCCCTGTCGATCTTGAACTGCCGTTGGAGACCCCCGTATGACCGCCCTGTCCCGCCGCCGATTTCTGATCATCTCAGCCGCTTGTGCTGCGGCCACACCGGCTGCGGCCTCTGACGCGCGCTGGCAGGGCACTGCGCTGGGTGCCGCCGCAAGCCTGCGGTTGGTCGGGCTGACGGATGCTGAAGCCGCACCTGTCATTGCCGCCGTTGAGACGGAGGTTGCCCGGCTGGAGGACATCTTTAGCCTGTACCGCCCTCAGTCGCAGCTCAGCCGGTTGAATCGCGACGGAGTTCTGACAGCGCCCGCTCCTGAAATGTTGAACGTGCTGAGCCTGTGTTCAGCGCTGCATCAGGCCTCGGACGGAGCATTTGATCCAAGCATTCAACCTCTGTGGTACGCTTTGGCCACTGGGGCACGTCCTGAAGATTTGGTTGAAATTCAGCAAGTGATAGGCTGGGAACAGGTATCCTTCGACGCTTCGGTCGTGCGTCTTTCCGTGCCCGGCCAGTCGGCCCTGACATTGAACGGCATTGCGCAGGGCGCGATCACGGATAGGATCGCTGCATTGCTGCGCGACTTCGGTCTGCGCGACATTCTGGTTGATATGGGCGAGGTTGCTGCCGTGGGTGCACGGGGCGATGGTACGCCTTGGAAAGTCGGTTTGGCAGCGCCGGATCAGACGGTTCTGAAGCGGATCGCATTGCGCGACCGGGCCGTTGCGACATCGTCTTCGCTGGCGACTCAGCTTAGCCAGGGATTCGGACACATCATTACCCCGGATGGACCTGCAAGCCGCGACAGAACCGTTTCGGTTTCCGCCCCGGAAGCGGCAATTGCAGATGGGCTGTCCACGGCGATTTGCGCGGCATCTGCCGACAAAGCGAATAAGATCGCAGGGCGCTTCCCCGAAGCCCGTGTCGAGTTGAATGTATGACAATGGATCACAATTCTCAGACCGATCAGAAAAATTCTCAAAAAATATGATATAGGTCAAATCGTGCGCGGTTTCAGACCGCTAGGAAGTAGAGACGCGAACCTATCTATCCAAATTCGAGTCGCCAGCTATGAGCCAGATGACGAGCAGACGCGCTTTTCTGAGCGCGCGTGTCCTGCGGGAGGACCACGATGCGATCCGCCCGCCGGGAGCAGTCGCAACTGGCTTCAGCGATCTGTGCACGCGTTGCGAAGACTGCGCCGGGGCCTGCCCGGAAGACATCATCACATTCGACGACAGCGGTTTTCCTGTTCTGGACCTTTCCGCAGGCGGCTGCACAATGTGTGGTGACTGCGCAGAAGCCTGTCCAACACCGGCATTGTTGCCCGAGCGTGTGGCCGAGTGGCCATGGCGCGCTCGGATCGACGCCGCAAGCTGCCTGTCGATGAACGGGGTGAGCTGCCGCCTGTGTCAGGACAACTGCGAGCAGGATGCCATCCGCTTTCGCCTGCAACTGGGCGGACGCGCTGAACCGGCGCTTGAAACTGAAACCTGCATCGGATGCGGCAGTTGTTCCGCCGCCTGCCCTGCCGGGGCCATCGCGATGCACCGCCCCGCCCCACAACACCCGGAGGTGACCCAATGAATATCTGTGGCTGTCTAGTCCACATCGCCCCCGATCACACCGACGCCGCACGCGCGGCGATGACCGGCACCCAAGGCGTCGAGCTTCATGCCGAAGCCGAGGATGGCCGGTTCGTGGTGGTTGTCGAGGATACAGCCGACCGGTTGGCCTCGGACACCATTATGGATCTGCACCAGATCCCTGGCGTGATCTCACTGTCACTGACTTATCACCATTTCGAAGATCTCGCGGAGAAAGCTCCGCGTCCTGATGCTCCAAGCCAACCGTCCAGCAGGAGGCCCATGCAATGACCATATCTGAATCCCGTCGTACATTCCTGAAAGCGTCCGCAGCTGCCGCTACTGCCTCGGCTGCGGGCATCCCCATGGCCGCAGGTCAGGCCAACGCTCAGGCCGCCGCACCTGACATTCGCTGGGACAAGGCCGCCTGCCGATTCTGCGGTACAGGCTGTTCTGTTCTGGTCGGCACCAAAGATGGCCGCGTAGTCGCCACTCAGGGCGATCCTGACGCGCCGGTGAACCGGGGCCTGAACTGCATCAAGGGCTATTTCCTGTCCAAGATCATGTATGGCAAGGACCGCCTGACAACGCCGCTGCTGCGCAAGACCAATGGCGTATATGACAAGAATGGCGAATTCGAGCCGGTCAGCTGGGACGAAGCCTTTGACGTGATGGCCGCCAAGTGGAAAGAGGCCCTGGCCAAGAAAGGCCCGACCAGCGTGGGCATGTTCGGTTCAGGCCAGTGGACAGTCTGGGAAGGCTATGCCGCTGCCAAGATGATGAAAGCTGGCTTCCGGTCGAACAACATTGACCCCAACGCGCGTCACTGTATGGCCTCGGCTGTGGTTGGCTTTATGCGCACCTTCGGCATCGATGAGCCGATGGGTTGCTATGACGACTTCGAGCACGCCGACACTTTCGTGCTGTGGGGCTCGAACATGGCCGAGATGCACCCCATCCTGTGGTCACGCCTGACCGATACCCGCCTGACCAAGCCCGGCTCGGAAGTTCATGTTCTGTCGACCTACGAGCACCGCTCGTTCGAGCTGGCCGACAATGGCATGGTCTTTGCGCCGCAGACCGATCTGGCGATCCTGAACTATATCGCGAACTACATCATCCAGAATGGCGCGGTGAACGAAGAGTTCGTCAAAAACCACGTCAACATCACCAAAACGGCAACTGATATCGGCTATGGCCTGCGGGACAACAACCCGCTGCAACAAGAGGCTGAAAATCCGAACTCGGGCAAGATGGAACCGATCAGCTTCGAAGAATATGCCGAGGCCGTTTCGGAATACACGCTGGAATACACTTCGGAACTGTCCGGTGTACCGGCGGACAAACTGGAACGTCTGGCCAAGCAATACGCCGACCCGAACCGCAAGGTCATGAGCCTGTGGACCATGGGCTTTAACCAGCACACCCGCGGGTCGTGGGTGAACTCGCTGATGTACAACGTGCACCTGTTGGTCGGCAAAATTTCGGAACCCGGAAACTCGCCCTTCTCGCTGACCGGTCAGCCATCGGCCTGTGGCACCGCGCGCGAGGTTGGCACATTCGCCCACCGTCTGCCTGCGGACATGGTGGTGATGAACGACAAGCACCGTGAGATCTGCGAGACTGCCTGGAACGTGCCTGCCGGCACCATTCCACCCAAGCCAGGCTTCCACGCCGTGCTGCAACACCGCAAGCTGAAAGACGGCGATCTGAACGCCTATTGGGTTCAGTGCACCAACAACATGCAGGCCGCGCCGAACATCAACGAAGAAGGCTATCCAGGTTATCGCAACCCGGAAAACTTCATCACTGTTTCGGACCCTTATCCGACCGTTACTGCGGTTTCTGCTGACCTGATCCTGCCGACCGCCATGTGGGTCGAAAAGGAAGGCGCCTACGGCAACGCCGAGCGCCGCACCCAGTTCTGGCGCCAGCAGGTGAAAGCTCCGGGCGAGGCCAAGTCGGACGTCTGGCAGGTGATGGAGTTCTCGAAACGCTTCACCGTCGAAGAGGTCTGGGGTGAAGAGTTGCTGGCTACCATGCCGGAACATCGTGGCAAGACCATGTACGACGTTCTGTTCGCCAATGGCAGCGTCGACAAGTTCCCGCTATCGGAAACCGCCGAGGGCTTTGACAACGACGAATCCGAGCATTTCGGCTTCTACGTTCAGAAGGGTCTGTTCGAGGAATATGCAGAATTCGGACGCGGCCATGCACACGATCTGGCACCGTTTGAAACCTATCACCAGGCTCGTGGCCTGCGCTGGCCGGTCGTCGACGGCAAGGAAACGCTCTATCGTTTCCGCGAAGGTTATGACCCCTACGTGTCCGAGGGCGCTGGTGTTGAGTTCTATGGCCACAAGGATGGTAAGGCCAAGATCATCTTCGCGCCATATGAACCGGCCGCAGAGGAGCCGGATGCGGAATTCGATCTGTGGCTGTGCACCGGTCGCGTACTGGAGCACTGGCATTCAGGTTCGATGACTCGCCGGGTACCAGAGCTGCACCGCGCCTATCCGGCTGCCGTGGTTTACATGCACCCGCAGGACGCCAAGGATCGCGGTTTGCGCCGAGGTCAGGAGATTGTTCTGTCCACCCGTCGCGGCGAAGTCACCAGCCGGGTTGAAACCCGGGGCCGGAACAAGGTGCCGCGCGGTCTGGTCTTTATGCCGTGGTTCGATGAGCACCAGCTGACCAACAAGCTGACGTTGGACGCGACCTGCCCGCTGTCGAAAGAGACCGACTTCAAGAAGTGCGCCTGCAAGGTCGAGCGCGCGTAACCAGCTAAGGATCGTACGGGTCGTTTCCCATGTCTCTTGTCGATAAACCCCTCTCGCCGCAGCGGCGCCGGTTCCTGCAGGACTCGGCGCGGGCGGCAGGCGGCTGCGTGGTCGCCGGGACGGTGCTGGCCTATCTGGCCCGCGACGCCCGCGCCCTGCCCGCCGAAGCCTTGCGCCCTCCCGGTGCATTGCCGGAGAAGGAGTTCCTGTCGGCCTGCATCCGCTGCGGTTTGTGCGTGCGGGACTGCCCTTACGATACCCTGAAACTGGCCGAACTTGGGTCGGATGCGGTGGCGACGGGAACGCCGTATTTCACCGCCCGGGATATTCCCTGCGAAATGTGCGACGACATTCCGTGTGTCGCCGCATGTCCGACCGGTGCATTGGACCCTGGCCTGGACAATATCGACGATGCCGAGATGGGTGTTGCTGTGCTTGTCGATCAGGAAAACTGTCTGAATTTCCTCGGCCTGCGTTGCGACGTCTGTTATCGCGTTTGCCCCGTCATTGACGAGGCGATCACATTGGAAACCGCGCATAATACCCGGTCGGGGCACCATGCGTTGTTTATTCCCACTGTACATGCCGACCGCTGTACCGGTTGTGGCATGTGCGAAAAAAGCTGTGTTCTGCCCGAGGCCGCCATCAAGGTTTTGCCTACCCGGCTGGCGCGTGGCAGTTCGGCAGAGCATTACCGTAAGGGCTGGGAAGAAAAGGCTGCCAAGGGCGCGCCGGTGGTTGAGGGGATCATCGATCTGCCCGACCGTTTGCCTGGACCGGGCACTGACAATCTTGTCACGCCGGGCGGGTTTGCCCCGGGATATGATTTGCCGGGGGTCGGACAATGAGCACCCGCACACATATGCCCGTCGGTCAGGAAGCTGTCGCCAGCAAAGGCTGGATTGGCGCACATCGATACCTGCTGTTGCGTCGCGCAAGTCAGGTGTTCTTTCTGGTTCTGTTTCTACTGGGCCCGTGGTTCGGCATCTGGATTGTTGAAGGCACTCTGGCCGGGTCACTGACGCTGGGCGTGTTGCCTTTAACCGATCCGTTCATCTTGTTGCAAAGCTTCGTCGCGGGTCACTGGCCCGAGATGACGGCGCTTATCGGTGGGGTGATCGTTCTGGCGGCCTATGCGCTGATTGGCGGTCGGGTCTATTGTTCCTGGGTTTGTCCCATCAATCCGGTGACGGATGCGGCCAACTGGCTGCACCGCAAGTTGGACCTGCCGAAAGGCTGGCAACCCAAGCGCGGCACCCGCCTGTGGATCCTTGCAGCCGTCCTGCTTGTCTCGGGCCTGAGCGGCGTAATCGCGTGGGAACTGATCAACCCGATCACCATGCTGCATCGCGGGCTGGTTTTCGGCATGGGCTTTGTCTGGGCCATGATCGCGTCCATCTTCGTCTTTGACGTTTTCGTCTCGCGCCACGGATGGTGCGGACATCTGTGCCCCGTCGGAGCGTTTTATGGTCTGATCGGGTCAAAAAGCCTGCTGCGGGTCAGCGCCACAAATCGCGCCGCCTGTGACGATTGCATGGATTGCTATGCGGTCTGCCCGGAAAACCAGGTGATCTCACCCGCGCTGAAAGGCAAGCCGGGGACCACACCACTGATCCTTTCACCCGACTGTACCAATTGCGGGCGTTGCATCGATGTCTGCGCAGTCGACGTTTTTAACTTTACTCACCGGTTCGACGATCACATCGTCCAACCTTCCGATCCAGTTGCCGCGCCTGAGCCGCGCGCCGCCAGACCTATCTAGGGGAGTGCCAAGATGAAAAAAACAATCGTTACAGGCGGAATTGCCCTTCTACCCGTATTACTGCTGAGTGGATGGGCCCTTGCCCAGTCCGCACAGGTTGAATCCCTGCGCGGCGCCGAAGTTGACGAGCCTGTGCCGCTGGATCAAATCCACCGCAACGTCGAAGGCCGGCAGCAGCGCAATTATCGCCAACAGCCGCCATTGATCCCGCATTCGGTAGAACAATACCAGATCGATATTCGAACCAACCAATGCCTGACCTGCCATGACTGGACCAAAGCGGGCGAGCGCAACGCACCGACCCTGTCGATGACCCACTATCTGGATCGCGATGGCAACGAGCTGGATAAGATCGCCGGAACCCGGTATTTCTGCAACCAGTGTCACGTTCCGCAGGCTGACGCTCCGCCGCTGGTCGATAACGTGTTCCAGCCCTCCGCCGGCAACTGATCCAACGCAAGACTGAAAGGAGCACCGACATGGCAGACTCCCCTGAAAAACGCGGCTTGCTTGGTCGCCTCTGGAACGCGATCTGGACACCGGCAGTGATGTTCAGCTCGGGCTTTCTGATCCTCGCTGGCTTTCTGGCAGGTATCCTGTTCTGGGGTGGGTTTCACTGGACCCTGGAACTGACCAACACGGAAGAATTCTGTGTCTCGTGTCACACGATGGAAACGAACCTGGGCGAATATCGTGAGACGATCCACTACAACAACCACTCCGGTGTGCGTGCAATCTGTTCCGATTGCCACGTTCCGGATGAGTGGAACCATAAGATCAAAGCCAAGATCATGGCGGTGAAAGACGTCTATCACGAACTGGCAGGCACCATCAGCACGCCCGAGAAATACGAGGATCACCGTCTGGCGATGGCCTCTGCCGTGTGGAAGAAAATGAAAGCGTCTGACAGCCGCGAATGCCGCAACTGCCACAACTTTGACTACATGGACTTTACCATTCAGGAAACGCGTGCCGCATCGGAACACCAGCGCGCCATCGACAGCGGTATGACTTGCATCGATTGTCACCAGGGCATCGCGCACAGCCTTCCGCCCAATTATCTGGAAGAGTACCAGAAGGTTAGCGAGGCCATTGAAGGTGAGGTTCTGCAGGAACACGCAGCCGCCACTGGCGACGACATCCGCGATTTCCTGAACAACAGCTCGAATTGATGTGGGGGCGGAGATGTTAGAGATACTTGGAACCATTGGCGGCAACATCCTGAGCCTGCCTGGCATACTTGGTTTGGCCCTTGGCATGATGACCCGCAAGCTGTGGCTGGGTGCGGCAATGGGCGGTGCAGTGGGGGTTTTTGAACCACTGGTTTTCGCGGGCTTCCAGTTTACACATGTGGAACCGCTGGACCTGATCATCGCCGTCGTCGTCGGCGTCTGCGCAGGCAGCCTGGGCACCGCCATTCGCATTAAAGGCGCGACGGCCTAAATCTGACTGGCCTGGCGGGTTCACCTGCCGGGCCTTTTTTTGAGCCTTAAAGTGACCCCCCGGTTCCACGCGACGATGTACGAATTTACATTTGTGACTGTCATGGTCGGCGGCATACATACAGGATTGGAATGATGTTCCGTCTATTGTGTAAATACGCACCCGGTGGATAGAAGTTCGAACATTTCCAGTGTCTTACAAGATATTGACACAATTTGAGACTTGATGCATGTTAGGATTATTAACGTTGTTAAGAGTTTTTGGGGTCTGGGAAATGTTCGTTAAAAAACTTTCAAAAACAGTATTTGGACTGCTTTCATTTGTTTGCCTCGGATCCTTTCCAGCGAATGCGCTGACCGTCACGCATGAGTTTTCAACACACGTTAATGGCATCAGTTTCGGTAGCGGATCGAACGAGCTCGTTACCGTTCGATACTCGTTTGATAACGCGAGCGCTCCAATCGACACGGTTTCTTACTCCGGCGGAGGTGCATATTCAGTATACGGGGGTGTGCAAGGTTCTATTCTTTTTGGCCGCGATACAGTAACATTTTCGAATGCAACCATTAGCGTCTATGACGATCAAGGAACCCCACGATACAATGGGCAGGTATTGCAGGCCAAAGGCAGCCTTGGAGCCACGTTCAATGGCTCTGTAAACGGTCGAAGCTTGTCCGAGATGTGGTTAAGCGCCGACCTTCCCTTTGCCACGTTGGGCAGTACGTCGATTGTATCGTCACCAAGTGTTCTGAATAACGCTGCCTCACATAGATTTTGGGTAATATCCAACACAAGTACTGGTTCCCTCTACGCAACAAACTCAGCCAGTAAATCCGGGAACTTTTCCACACCCGCTCCTGTGCCGCTTCCAGCCAGCGGCTGGCTGTTGATCGGTGGGTTGGGCACGATGGCTGCGCTGCGCAGGCGAAAAGCCAGTAGGGCTCGCACTGCCTAACCGGAAAACCAAAATCCAGCTCAACCTTCCCTTCGTCTGCAGGCACCTACGCCCCTGACGCTTCGTTGTTCGGACCCGCTATCACCAGTTCGGCATCTCCGGGCAAGAAACGAAAGGGGGCGGGAAGCTGTCGGTCAGTGATGAGCACGTCATTCTGGGTCAATCCAGGCAGGCGTAGTGCGGGGCTGGTCTGCGCCTCGTTGAATTTTGTTGAATCAACCGCCATGAAGATTTGGTCAGCGATATCAGTCATCGCGCGGGCCATATCGGCCTCGCATTGGTCATAGACCATGAAGCCTTTGCCGGGATGGACCAGAGATGCTGACAATATGGCGGTTCGGGCCGAAAACCCTGCAATGACGTCATAGGCTGCCCGGTCAAATGCGGCTCCGTCATGGTTGCGCAATTGCGTTCCTGCCATGAAGACCCTGTTGCCCTCTTCCATCGATAACGTAGCAGCGATGAAGGCCGAATTGGTCACCACCGTGAGGTTTCTGCGTACCCGAAGGGCCTGAGCAATGAAGCCCGAGGTCGAACCAGTGTCGATGGCGATAGCCGAGCCGTCAGGTATCCGCCTGGCAACAGCATCGGCAATCGCAACCTTGGCGGCGCGGTTCTGCGTCATGCGGGCCAGAAACGGTGGATCCAGTACGTTCTGCGTGCTGACCAATGCACCATGCACTTTGGACAAGCTGCCTTTTGCGACCATCGGCTTCACGATTCGTCGCACGGTCTGGTCCGAAACCTGCAGGATTCGTGCCAGTTCCATGACCGAGATCCGCCCGTACAGGTTTACCGTGTTGAGTATGTCTTGCTCGTATTTCGACATCAAACGCCGCGATATTTGTTGATTTTCTTAGGCTAAAGGTAAGTTTGGCGTCGTTCAAGCGACAAAATTCAACATCTTTGCAAAGTAAATGTTGATTACTGTTGCTTTGAGGGTTTTGATGAATTCGTAGCATTTGCAGTGAGTAGGCTCATGACGACGCATTCGGCCAGACATCTCATTATTGGCGGCGGCATCATTGGATGTTCTATCGCTTATCATCTTGCACGCTCGGGCGAGACGGATGTGGTTCTTCTGGAAAAGGCGTCCCTGACTGAAGGGGCCACCTGGCATGCGGCGGGGCTGGTCGGGCAGTTGCGGTCGTCTCGTAATACGACGCGGATGCTGAAACGATCGGTGGCGCTCTATGATCGGCTGGCCGAGGAAACCGGGCTGGAGTTCGACTGGAAAAAGGTCGGCAGCCTGCGTCTTGCGGCAACCAAAGAGCGGCTTCTGGAGGCCAAGCGCCTGGCAACAATGGCACGCAGTTTTGATCTGGAGATGGAGATTATCTCGGCGGCCGAGGCCAAGACGTTGTTTCCCTATATCGACACGGAGGGATTGGAAGGCGCGGCCTTTATCCCATCGGACGGTCATGTTGATCCCGCGGGCTTGTGTCAGGCAATCGCTTCCGGTGCCCGGATGCATGGCGCGCAGATTCGCCAATCTGTGCAGGTCACGGATTTTGAAATCCGCGACAAACGCATCGCCAAAGTAGTGACGTCCGAAGGGGAATACGAAGCGGATACCGTGGTTCTGGCCGCAGGAATGTGGAGCCGCGAACTGGCCGAGAAACTGGGAGTGGTCGTCCCGGCTTGTGCCATCGAGCATCAGTATATCGTCACGGAACCTTTGCCCGACCCGGAACTTGTCAAAGGCTTGCCAACCCTGCGAGACCCTGAGCGGCTGGTGTACTACAAGCCTGATGCGGGCGGACGACTTGTGATCGGCGGGTATGAGGACAACACATTGCCGTTCGGCGACAAAGGCATTCCCGGAGAGTTCGTCCGGCAGTTGTTGCCCGACAATCTGGACCGGTTTGCCCCCCTTGCCGAACTGGCGGGTCAGGTCACACCGGTCGTCAACTCCGTCGGCATCCGGCAGGTCATCAACGGACCCATCCCCTATTCCGCCGACGGCGACTTTGTCATGGGATGGGCGCCAGAGCTAAGGAATCTGATGCTGGCGACAGGGTTCCTGTATGGTATTGCCGCAGGCGGCGGCGCTGGCGAAATGATTGCAGAGTGGATCGTCGAAGGCCGCCCGAGCCTAGATCTCTGGCCACTCGATGTGCGCCGGTTCAGCCCGCATCACGCCACGCGGGCTTTCATGTATCCCCGCGCGGTAGAGCATTACGCGCATCACTACAAGATGCGCTATCCGGGGCAGGAGGCAGAGACGGCCAGAGACCTGCGCCTGTCGCCCCTGCATGACCGGCTGAAACAACACGGCGCGGTTTTCGGATCAAAAAATGGCTGGGAAAGGCCGCTTTGGTTTGCTCCGGCTGGCGTGGATCCGGTGGATCAGCTGGATTTTCTGGCCCCGGGTTGGAAAGTTTTTGCCGAACAGGAACATAACGCCGCGCGCGAGGGTGTTGTTCTGATCGACCAGAGCAGTTTTTCCAAGTTCGAACTGATCGGCCCCGGCGCGCTGGATGCCCTTCAAAACCTTGCCGTTTCAAACATGGACAGGCCGGATGGTTCGGTAATCTACACGCAATTGTGCAACGATCGCGGTGGTGTTGAGGCTGATATCACTGTCACCCGGTTGACGCGTGACCATTTCTACATCGTGACAGGGTCTGGATTTGGTGTGCATGACGCAGATTGGATACGTCGACACTTGCCCGGAGATGGGTCGGCGCAACTCATCGAAATGACGTCAGCTCGGGCCGTGATCAACATCTGCGGCCCGAAAGCGCGGGATGTGCTGCAGGCGGTTGCGGAAGAGGATACCTCGAACTCGGCGTTTCCCTTTGCGACTGCCCGAGAGATCACTCTGGGGGCAGCAAAGGTTCGGGCGATCCGCATAGGTTACGTGGGAGAGCTGGGATGGGAGTTGCACATTCCAACCGAATTCGCCCTGCACGTCTATGACCTGCTATGGCGAGCCGGTCAGAGCCATGGCATCCGTGATATCGGGTACCGTACCATCGAGTCCTTGCGGCTGGAAAAAGGTTATCTTTATTGGAGCGCCGACATCACCCCCGACTATTCGCCAATCGAAGCAGGCCTTGGGTCACGGATGCATCTGAAATCAAAACAGGACTTCATCGGGCGACCCGTGCTGGAGGCGCAGAAAGCAACCGGACCTGACCGGCATCTCTGTACATTCATAACGGATGAGCGGCTGCCGATCACCGGAGGGGAGACCATACTGCGTTCCGGCAAAACAGTCTCGCTGGCGTGTAGTGGTGGTTATGGGTTTACCGTCGGCAAGACCATCCTCTACGGTTATCTGCCTGCGGAACTGGCGAAAGCGTCTGAGTTTGAAGTGGAGTTGTTCGGGGAGCGCCACGCCATCCGCCGGGTGGATGGGCCGCTATTTGATCCCGCAAACGACCGATTGAAAGCCTGAGGGAGGGATTGATGCAGAACGAGCCAAAAAAAGAGGTTATTCAGGCCCTTCGCAATGTGAAAGGGTTCGAAACCATTGCTGAGGCCGACCTTCACACTCAGCGACTGGGCGGGTTGACCAATCTGGTCTACCGCGTCGAAGGCGGGCCAGGCACGGTGATAGTGCGCATCCCCGGCGAAGGAACCGAAGCCTATATCGATCGCGCGGTTGAGATCCACAACGCACGGGTGGCGGCAAAAACCGGGGTCGGCCCCAAAGTCTTGTGGGCGGATGCGTCAACGGGCGTGATGATCAGCGATTGCGTTCCTGACATCGTCACTATGACACCCGAAATGTTTGCGACGCGACCCGGAGCCGCCGCCCGTGCAGGAAAGGCTCTGAGACAGCTTCATGACGCCCTGGAGCCGTTCGAGTTCCGGTTCGAGCTGTTTTCAATGATCAGCGAATACATGAACGTGCTCGCGGACAAAAACGCAAGCCTGCCAGAAGGTTACGCAGACGTTGTGGCCGAAGCAGCCCCGATCCGCGAGCTGTTGCAGGACAATCCCGGGACATTGGTCCCCAGCCATTGCGATCCCTTGTGCGAAAATTTTCTGGATGACGGGGAGAGTATGTGGATCGTCGATTATGAATATTCAGGCATGAACGATGCCCTTTGGGATCTGGGTGATCTGTCAGTCGAAGCCGGGTTGAGCGAGGAACAGGAACTTGAGATGTTGACGGCCTATTTCGGTGGCCCGCCGAGTGAGGCTCAGATCGGGCGTATGGTGATCTACAAGGCTATGTGCGATCTTCTCTGGACGCTTTGGGGATTGATCCAGCACGCGGATGAAAACCCGGCCGAAGATTTCTGGGCCTATGCCACCAACCGGTTCGATCGATGCAAGGCGCTGATGCTGGCCCCGTCCTTTGCTGCGCATGTGAGAGCCGTGGCGCAAGAATAGACGCCTGAATTATTTTCCAACAATTTCAATTGTGTAATCCCGCCTCGCCGCGGTGGGCGGCGGCGGAAAGGGAGCCGCTGTTCTGACCTGAGCCAAGGCCACCTGATCAAGTCGGTTTGAACCGGAACTGCGCGCGACGCGGAGTGCTACAAGCTCTCCTCGATCTCCGATACGCAAAGAAATCAGTGCTTTCCCGCGGATGTTTACGCTTTTGCGGCGCGCACGGGCTATTTTGCGCTTTACCAAACCGGCATAGGTGCTGGCTGAGGCGTTCCCCTGCCCCTTTTTGGATTGCGTAGTTTTCTTTGCACTTGCTGCGCTGTCGGATTTCGTCCCGTCTGTCGATCCTTTTTCGGCTGATTTCTGCGCGTTACCTGCCTGTGAAGGTGCTTGGCTGGTTTCTTGTCGGCCGTCCTTGGTGTTGACTTTACCGGTGTCCTCAGGACGCAGGACGGAAGACGGTTGTTTATTTGGTTTCTGGATGTCCTGAGATGGAACGGTATGTGTATTGACCACAGCTTTTGACCGGGTCTTTGTTTGAACGGGTTGGACGACCGATTGCGTCTTCGATGTAGGAGTGACACCGGTGCTAACAGGAATTTTTGCAACGGTTTTCTGCCGTGCAGAAGCAGAAACGGGTGTGCTACTTCCGGCCACATAATCGTTAAACGACGACCCGAGCGCGGCTTTTCTTGCTTCTCCGCCACCTTCATTGCTAATCGTATCTGAAGTCGGGGCATCTTAAAGCGCCAGCCCATGCGCCGTGGCCGCGAGCAGAACGGCGGCTGTGGCGGCAATGGGGGATCGGGGGATCATTGCAGCCCCCTTTCGGTGACGACAAAGACACTTTCAGCACCCAAGTTGCGCAACGCGTCGCTGACCTGTTTCAGTCGAATTGCCGGGGTGGAGCGGTCGGGGACGATCCGCACCGTGTCCAGCGGCAGGTCAATCGAGGCCCGCTCCACATAGGCTTCGGCGCCGGTCAGCTCGGCGCCTCGGTATTCCAATGTGCCGTCAGCACGAATGACGAGCGCGTCGGGGGGTTCGCGTCCGTCAAGATCCAGGGTTTCAACCAGCTGTACGGCGTCGCTCAGCGGCGGAGCCAATGTGCCTGCGATCATGAAGAAAATCAGCATCAGAAACACAACGTTGATCAGCGCGATCGTCGGCTCGCGGGTGGTTCTGGATTTGGGGCGCAGCGAAATCATCCGATGACCTGTGTGTTCAACTGGTCGACAGCATGCAAGATGATGAGAAGGTCGATGAGTTGTTGTGACGATGCGCTTGGTCCAAGGCTGATCAGCGCGGTTTCCTCTGACTTTCCTTTAAACAATGAGGCCGCTTCATTCAGGGCAACGGGCGTGCCATCGATCAGAAGGCGATCACGCTCGAGCTTAACAAACCGGATCGTCCGATCTGGTTTTGCCCCTTCGCCAGCTGCTGCCGTGGCGAGTTCGATCTCGCCAAACTTGGAAAAGGTCGAGGTGAGCATGAAAAACAGCAGCAGCAGAAAGATTACGTCGATCAGGGATGTCATCGACAGCCGGTGGCGTCGTTTTCTGTGGGTCTCAAGTTGCATGAGCTAACGCAATGGCGGGCAATGTGTCTGCGGCGGTGTCAGCCGCATGGCCCGGAGCGAACACCGTGCGAAGCGCACGATTGGCAAAGATGCGTTCCCGCGTCATTCGGGCCTCGAACCAGGTCAGGATAAGCGAGGTCGGCATGGCCACGGCCAGCCCGGCGGCTGTTGTCATCAGCGCCACCCAGATGCCCCCGGCCAACAAGGACGGATCAACTGCTCCGTCCGCGTTCTGAAGGGTTTGGAAGGCGTCGATCATACCCAGAACGGTGCCGAACAACCCCAGTAGCGGTGCGATCTGGGAAACAATGTCCAGAACGTTCAATCCCCGCTCCAACTGAGCAAATCGGGCTTCAGCCTCAGCGTCAGTACGGTCGGACAGAGTGGTGCCCTGCCCTGTCATTGCCATGGCAATGACTGGTGCCAGGTAGCTTTGGCTTTTGTTCAGATGGTCTTGGGTTGCTGAGCTGTCCCGCCGGTCCCAGGCTTCGACAGCGCTGGACAGCTCGACATGGCGGCCAACGCCCGCAGCCTTGTATTGCCACAGTTTGTAAAGAACCAACGACAAGGTTGCGACTGAGGTCAGGATCAGAATGGCCACAACAGGGCCGCCCAGATCCACAAGAGCCATCAGTTTCTGTTGTATCTGATCCATTACCCTATCCAATAAATTCGGTTTTTAACCGGGTTTTCAGGCGCAAACCATTTGTGCAGGCATCGGTTGAACCCTTGGGCATCGTGCAGGTTTCCGCGCCGTTGATCAGAACGCGGCTTATCTGGTCACACGCCATGTCATTAAACTGAAACTGCCGCACGCGGGGGCGGCCTGATGGCAGGTCCTGAAAGTCCAGAAGGGTAAGTAAGGCGACGCCGCCTTCTGCATCGAACAGCACTGTTTCATAGACGGCCGCGCTGATGTCGGCCGGATGCGCGTTTTCCACCACAAAACTCAGCAGACAACTCTGTCCGTCTGACTGCGCAGCACTCAGCTCGATAGAGACTGCACTGTCTTGCGCCTGGGCCGTCCCCGCCACCGCAAGTGAGAGCAGGGACAGCAGGACCGCGCCAGCCGTTTTTGTTTGTTTTCGCATAGCGGGTCCTTTCCTGGGATCAGAAGGTTTTGGCCAGTGTCAGCTTGAAGTTCCGGCCCGGTGAATTTCGGGTCGAAAGGTTCGGCAGATAGGTCTTGTCAAAGATGTTCTCGATGCCGGCACGAACTTCGAAGCCCTGGAACGCACCCTCTTGCGGCAGATAGGTGGCACGCAGGGTGTTCACGCCGTAACCGCCGACAGAACCCCCGCTGGAATCCGTTGAAGATTTCGCGCCTAACAGTTCCCAGCTGACGTCGAGAGCCTTGCCGAACCTTTTGCCAATAGTAATACGCGCCGAGTCTGCAGGCTCATTCCGCCACGTGCTTTCAACGCCTGCTGCATTGGTTTCCGTGCCATTCACGAAATTTGCGTTAAAATCGACATAGTATCCACTCGCGTTTGCGTAAGAGGCTTCGATTTCGACGCCTTGCGTTTCGATCTCGGACAGTGGACGCGAGGGCCGCCCCGAGACATAGGAGGTCACGTCGCGCAGATTGGTGTCATACAGGTTGACCTTGGCACGAACGATGTCGCCTTCGGCAAAGATATCGCCTCGGTTAAAGGAAAAACCGGCCTCCCACGTGCGCGATTTCTCGGGTTGCGTCATATAGAGAGGCGTACCCAGATCATCGATGATCGGCAGGCTTTCAGTGTAGGCGCCGCCGCCAAAGATCGCAAAGCCACTGGCGAATTCGTAGCGTGCCGACAATCCTCCCATAAGGGCGTCGTTGTCATAGTTCGCGTTAAAGGGTGCGGTGGTGCCGTCGCCTTCGATATCCTGCGTTTCATATCGGATGGCCGGTGTGACAGTCAGCTGATCGCCGATCTGGATGTCATCCACAGCAAACAGGGCGACCCGGCGGTCTGTGCCGCCCGGGGCAGATGCCGCATCCAGACGTTCGCGAATGATGAATTCGATCCCGGCCCGGAGATCGTGCGAGGCGATGCCGGTCTGGAAATAAGACGTGTTCTTGATCGTCAGCTTGGTCGTTTCATAATTATGCGTCGCATCGGCCAATGCCCGAATGCTAGGGAAGAACGGCGTGCCCTCAAGGCTGGATGAGCCGGGAACGTAAGTGCTTTCAATGGCTTGTTCCGAATAGCTCAGATTGACATCCAGATCGACCAGATCGTTTCCGGCCGGGCGATATTGGTATCGCAGGACGGCAATCTGCGTGTCGATGTCACGGTCGACATTGCCAAAGGAATCTGTGGTGGTTCCGAACGAGTCATAGGGCACATCGCGTTCCTCCGATGTGGATTGGTTCCACGACGCGGTGATCGAGTGCTCCAGATTTTGACCGAAGCTGTATTTACCCTTTGCCAGCAGCGAAGGCAGGGTGAAGGCACTGTTGCCAATTGTGGCACCGCTTCCGTCTTCCTGATCATGCTGATCGCGATAGGTGTAGTTGAACAGAAACTCGGTTTGTTCATTCGGTTGCCATGCGAGAATCGAGGATGAGGCAATTCCGTTTCCGTTGGAGTAGCCCTCAAGTGTCTGGCGGAAACGGAAGCCCGGTTCGCCGCCTGTAAAGTCTGAAGCGTCCTTGGTTTCCAGCTGAACAACACCGCCGACGACGCCGGATCCGAATTCGAACGATCCGACCGTGCCGCGGATAACCGAGACGCTTTTGTAAAGCTGCGGGTCGGTGAACAACTGGTTACCGATGCGATACAGCTCTTCCGCCCCGGTAGTTGCACCATCAATCAGGATCAGGACCTTCTGGTCGGTGCCAAATGTGCCATTGGCCCCGAAACCCCGGATATTGATACCGGAGCCCTGCGGTGTTGACCCGTTCACCAGTGTAACGCCGGGTACAGAATCGATCAGCTCGGCCACGGTATTGGCCTGACGGTCGTTGATCTCTTCCTGATCGATATTGGTAATTGGTACGGCGGTTCCCGTCTGGATCTCTCGCTTGCTTTCACCCAGTTCCAGCGTGCCGAGAAAGCCGTCTTGTTGTTCCTGCGCCGAAGCACCCGAGGCGATCAGGCTGAGGCATGAGGCGGTGCCCAACAGCGCCATCTTTTGAATTCGCGTCCGCATTTCTGTCCCTTTGATACGGTTTTAGAGGACCGGAACTGCTTGCGCGCTGCTGGCGGTGGTCAGTCTTTATTTGTTGTTATTTGGAATCGCCTTTTTCAGCGACTTGTGTTCGTTAATAAAGCTTACTAAAACAGTCAACATATTTTCATGATCGATCAAACGATCCCTGCCAGCGGGTTTGCGACTTTGTCAGAGACCGGGCCAGCGCCTCCAGAAAACCACTCGAAGATGGAAAAACCTATGATGGAACAGGCGCTTATGGCCCCGGAAGACATTCGTGCATCTTATGTCCAGAACCCTGGAAAACGGGATCGCGATCTCGCAGAATCACTGGGCCTGACGGAAGGGCAACTGGTTGCGGCCTTTTCAGGAATAAACGTGACACGGCTGGCGGCCGACATGGACCAGTTGTTCCCGCGGCTTTCGGGGTTGGGCGAGGTCATGGCCCTGACGCGCAACCCGTCCTGTGTGATCGAAAAGGTCGGGCAATATGACAATTATCATTCCGGCGCTCATGCCGCGATGGTGCTGACCGAAGAGATCGATTTGCGAATGTTCCCAAAGCAATGGGTGCACATCTTTGCTGTCGAGCGAGCGACCGAGGCTGGCATCAGACGATCCCTTCAGGTGTTCGATGCCGCAGGGGACTCGGTGCACAAGATTTTTCTGCGTGAAAACTCCGATCTTTTTCACTGGCGCGAGCTGGTGAATGAACTGGCGTCGGAGGATCAGTCGCAAGTGCTGGATGCCGGTTCGCGCAAACCGGCAGAAGCCCCCAAGTCCACCCCCGAAAAGGCCGACATTCTTCGCACAGAGTGGGCCAAGATGACGGACACTCATCAATTTTTGCGCCTCACCTCAAAGCTGAAGATGAACAGGCTTGGCGCCTATCGCATCGCGGGTGAGCCACTGGTTCGCGCCTTGCGGCCCGGCGCGGTGCCGGGAATGTTCGAGCAGGTTCGTGATCAGGAACTGGAGGTCATGGTCTTTGTCGGCAACCGTGGATGTATCGAAATCCACGGTGGGCCGGTGCGTGTGCTTAAGCAAATGGGGCCATGGTTCAACGTGCTGGACCCGCGTTTCAACCTGCACCTGCGTACAGATCATATCGCCGAAGTCTGGGCGGTGAACAAACCCACGCAACGTGGTCCCGCAGTTTCGGTCGAAGCCTTCGACGCCGAAGGCGCACTAATCTTCCAGATCTTTGGGCGACGAGCAGGTGAGACAGATCATCGCCCAGCATGGGACAAGCTGGTTGCTGGTCTGGAAAGACTCTCACAGGTTGAGGTGGCGTAATGAGATCCCTTCTGGTCGCTTGCGGCGCACTGTTTCTGGGATCGGCTGCGTTGGCGGAACCGCTACGTGTCATCTCGATCGGCAGCTCGCTGACAGAGATTGTCTATGCCTTGGGGCAACAGGACATGCTTGTCGCGCGCGACAGGGTCTCGACCTATCCGTCAGAGGCGACAGAGCTGCCCGATATCGGATATCGTCGCGCCCTGTCACCCGAAGGCGTTCTGTCAGTGGAACCGGACCTGATCCTGGCGCTGGAGGGATCCGGCCCACCGGACGCCGTTGCAGTTCTGGAACAGGCCGGAGTGGAGTATGTCGCCATTCCGGATGAATTCTCTGAGGACGGTATACTTCAGAAAATTCGGGCCGTCGGGGATGCGCTGGGTGTTGCGGACAAGGCAGACGAACTTGCGGTACAGACTAAGCTTCAATTGGATCAGGCTCGGGCCGCCGCGATTGGCGCTGCTGGGGCGGACCCTGCCCGAGTGTTGTTCGTTCTTTCGGTGCAAGACGGTCAGATCATTGTCGGTGGGGCCGAAACGCAGGCAGACAGTATCCTTCGTCTGGCCGGCGCTGTGAACGCGGCTGAGGATGTAGTGGGGTTCAAACCGATAACGCCCGAAGCTTTGGCCGCAACCGCGCCTGATGTGATCCTGATGATGGACCGGCAGGGCGATCACATCATCACCGATGACGACCTGTTTGCGTTGCCGTCGATCAGGCTGACACCTGCGGGCCAGAACAGGCGACTGATCCGGATGTCAGGTGCTTATCTGCTGGGGTTCGGGCCGCGCACAGCCGGTGCTATTTCTGATTTGTCACTTGCATTGCGGGCCGATGGTTCATGACTCTGACAATGGAATGTGACGGCCTGCACCATGGCGCCCGGAACCGCCGGGCTGCGGCCCGACGGGTCACTATGGCTCTGATTGTTTTGCTGGGTGTGACCAGTGTGGTCAGCCTGTCCATTGGGGCGTCGCAGGCGTCGGTGACCACCGCGTTGTATAACCTGTTGACCGGGCGGGACGTGTCGGGGCTGAACCGCATTGTGTTGTGGGACATTCGCCTGCCCCGGCTGGCGATGGGTGTTCTGGTCGGCGCTGCGCTGGCGGTTTCGGGCGTGGTCATGCAAGGGCTGTTTCGCAACCCACTGGCCGATCCGGGCATAGTCGGCGTCAGCGCGGGTGCAGGGCTTGGCGCTATTGTCTCTATTGTTCTTGTCGGCTACCTGCCAGCCTCTCTACTGGCCTGGACGGGAAGCGGGCTTATCGCGATTGCAGCTTTTCTGGGTGGCTGGGCGTCGGTCCTGATCCTGTATCGGGTATCGACCCGGCAGGGACAGACTTCAGTGGCGACCATGCTGCTGGCCGGGATCGCGCTGGGGGCTTTGTCAGGTGCTGCCTCGGGAGTGCTGGTTTATATGGCGGATGACCAGCAACTCCGGGATCTCACCTTCTGGGGCATGGGCTCATTGGCCGGTGCAACTTGGGTCAAAGTTGCCAGTGCAGCGCCCATTATCCTGATCGCTCTGATCGCTACTCTGTTTCTGGCCCGGTCCCTGAATGGTTTGGCCATGGGGGAAGCGGTTGCCCATCACATTGGGATACCCGTGCAGCGCAGCAAGAACATCGCCATTCTGGCCGTCGCCGGAGCAACCGGGGCCGCCGTCGCCGTGTCTGGTGGCATCGGATTTATCGGCATCGTGGTGCCACATCTGCTGCGACTGGCCACCGGGCCGGATCATCACCGGTTGCTGATCAACGCCGCATTGCTTGGCGGCAGCTTGCTTCTGGGCGCGGACATGATCGCCCGCATCGTTGTGGCCCCGGCTGAGTTGCCAATTGGAATCGTTACCGCAATTCTGGGCGCTCCGGTCTTTCTGTGGATTCTGCTGCGCCGTCATGGAACCATGGGAATGTAACTGATGGATGGACATAGTATTCGCGTCAGCCTGGGCGGGAAGGACATCCTCCATGGTGTCGATTTTCACGCCAACCCCGGGCAGGTGACGGCAATTATCGGGCCCAACGGGTCGGGCAAATCCACCTTGTTGAAAGCGCTGGCTGGCGAAATTACGACGACGGGAAGGATTTCGCTAAATGGACGGAACATCGCGGATCTGCGGCCGTGGGAACTCGCTTCGATGCGTGGGGTTTTGCCTCAGTCTTCAACCGTGGCGTTCCCCTTTCGCGTGCTCGAGATTGTCCGGCTGGGACTGGCGGATGGGCTCGCTGCCGCGGATGATCGGTTGCCATCACGGGCACTCGACCATGTGGATCTGGCAGGGTTCGAATCCCGGCCCTATCAAGCTCTTTCGGGAGGCGAACAGCAAAGGGTGCAACTGGCCCGTGTTCTGACACAAGTGTGGGAGGCAACAGACAGCAATCAACCCAAGTGGCTGTTGCTGGACGAGCCGGTAGCAAACCTGGACATTGCACATCAGTTCACCGTTCTGGGTATCGCGCGGGACTTCGCCGCCAGAGGTGGGGGTGTCATCGTCGTGATGCATGATCTGAACCTGACAGCGATGTTCGCGGATCACGTCTATGTCCTGTCGCAGGGGCATGTCTGGGGCTCGGGTCCGCCCTCTGCCATCCTCAACGACGACACGATGCAGCAGGTCTATGGCATTCGGTTGCCGGTCAATACGCTTCCCGGCTTTCATGTTCCATTTGTCCTTCCGCAATCCGCTTCTCAACCGCTTTGAGGGGCGCGGTCTAATGGCCTGTATCCCTGACGCAGAAGTGGAAGCTGTGGCGCCAGCTTGGCGCGAAACATTTTGAATGAAACGGCCATGTATGTCGGCATCTGCGCCCACTGGCCCAAACACCCATCCGGGCTTTGCCTTTGGATCGAGATATGGACAATCGGGAATATTGGGCAACCTAGAACGTTAGCTTTCCGAAGCGTTTTCTATGTCTGCTGCAACGTTTACGGGCAACTTTTCATCTTAACGTCACGTCAGGTAAATAACGCCCCTGTTGGCGTACCATTGGTTCAAAATCCAACCGCGAAAAATCAAACTGATACTGGAAGCCAATGAAATAGCAGGGAAAATGCGCGACGGTGCGGTTATTCTGACATATTTCTGTCAATCAATGTAACAAGTTAACAGTACTATCCACACCTGATGCGGATTCAGCCTAATATCCTCTCAAATTTTGGCTTATACATATACAATATGTAATAAGGGGATAACAGGGGGACAGATATGGGCGGAGTCGCAGAAAAATGACGCGAGTCCTTGAGGCATCACCACGCATTTCAAAAGTCCTTCATCTGGCAGATCTGAATGACCATTCCACTCTGTTTCAGAGAGAAGGCGTGGACGACAGTGTTCTGGACGAGTTGACGGACCCGGAACTGCGTGACCTGGGGTTGACGGTTGGCGAAAGAAAACGGTTTCGGAAGGCACAGGCCAAGCTGAAATCACAGGAAGATTCGACGCGATACGAAGTCCGGTCGAAGGCTGAGCGTCGGCAACTTACTCTGGTTTTCTGCGATCTTGTGGGGTCAACACGGTTGGCTCAGCGGTATGATCCGGAAGATTTGATGCAGATCATGAACCTGTATCTGGATACGGCGATCGGTACCTTGAAACAACACGGCTGCCATCTGGCTTATCGGCAGGGTGACGGTATCATGATGTATTTCGGATACCCCAAGGCCATGGAGGATGATGCCGAACGCGCTGTGCGGGCTGTGTTGGAAACCATTGAAGCCGTTCAGAATCTTGAAAACGAGTTTGGAGAAAAGCTCGACCTGCGGGCTGGTATTGCGACCGGTATGGTTGTTGTGGGCGTTGTTTCTTCGAAAAGCCTGGGATCTCAGGATTTCCTGGTGGGTGAAACTGCGAACCTTGCATCCCGCCTTCAGGGGCTGGCCGATCCGGGTGAAGTGATCATTTCCTCAGAGACCTGGCGGCTGACCCAAGGTGCCTTTGAGTTCGAACCACGTGGCAGCCATGAGCTGAAAGGTTTTGACAATCAGCGCAAAGTGTATCGCGTGGTGTCGGAAATCATATCCACCAGCCGGTTCGACGCGCGGGTGGGTCAATCCGCGGTCGATCTTGTGGCCCGGCATGACGATCTTTCAACTCTGACCCGGCTTTGGAGCGAAGCCCAGGAAGGCTCAGGCAGGCTGGCGCTTGTTGGCGGTGCGGCGGGTATAGGCAAGTCGAGGCTGATAAAATCGCTGTCTGAAACAATCGGGGTCAAGCCCTTTACGTTGCAGTGTATCCCTCATCTGACCAGTCTTCCCCTGCACCCGATTGTCGGAGAGTTGAGGCGCGTTTCAGGTGACAAGTCGAATGACAGGATCAGGGCTGCGATTTCCGGATTCGTGCAAACCGCCTCTCGCCTGAGCGAAGCGGATTTGCCAGTTCTTCTTGATCTGGCGGGTGTAGAGACAGGCTTGTCGACAGAGTCAGACCCGTTGAAAAAAGCGCGCAAATCTCTGGACGTATTGCTGCGCAGTCTGGGCAGCCTGTGTGACAGGCGCGGTACATTGTTGTTGGTGGTTGAAGACGTTCACTGGGCCGATGCAACCACTTTGGACGTACTGGATGCGCTGGCGTCGGCGTTGAGCAATTTTCCGGTACTGGTGGTTCTGTCGCATCGACCTGAATACGAACCGCCGGAGCATTACGAAAGCCAAGCGGCACGCATTGATCTGTCTCCGCTTGGCAACACCGAAGCATCCGAACTGGTTCGGCGCGTGGCCGAGCCTTACAGTTTGCCGGTCATCCTGATCAGGCAGATTATCGAGAAAGCGGATGGCGTGCCGCTGTACATCGAAGAAATGACAAAGGCGGTTCTGGATCAATTGCCCCAGGACGCCCCGATCAATGCCGAGGTTCTGGATGCGCTGAGCGTCCCGGCCACCCTTCAGGACTCGTTGATGTCGCGTCTTGACCGGATGGAAAATGCCAAACCAATTGCCCAGCTCGGGTCGGTTATCGGGCGCAGTTTCACCGCTCAGATGATCCACGCGGTCGCGCATGACGATATGGATGTTGAAAGCGCCCTTATGCAGCTGATGGCGGCAGGCGTTGTGCTGATTACCAGCGATTCAGGATCGGCCACCTATACGTTCAACCACGCGCTGGTTCAGGACACGGCCTATAATTCGTTACTGCGGGAAGACCGACAGAAGGTACATCTGAAAATCGCCCAAGCCTTGCTGGCCGGTCACAACGCTTTCGGTAGCCCGGCCCCTGATACCGTGGCGCATCACTGCGACCTCGGCGGGTTGAAAGATGAGGCCGTTGCCAACTGGGTCACCGCCGGTGAGCTGGCTTTGTCCCGGCTGGCGAACCTGCCTGCGATTTCTGCCTTTCGGGCTGCCCTTCGCAACATCGGGACAATGAAAGCCAACGCGGAACGCGATGGATTCGAGCTTCGGGTGCAGATGAATATTCTGCCAGCTTACATGGCGATCTACGGATGGTCGGCCGACCAGGTCGGAGAGACTGCGGCCCGGGCGATGGAGCTGGCCCAGGCTTTGGGCGACGGCGAGACCCTGTTCGCTGCGACCTTCTGCCGATGGACCAACTTCTTTGTTGGCGGTCAGATGAACCGGGCGATGGAAATGGGGCAGGCTCTGGATATGATGGCCGGCATGTCCGCTGATCCTGTTGCCAATGTTCTTGCCGCGCGTGCTTCGAGCTTTACTCATTACTTCCGTGGTGAATTTGCGGAATGTGAACAACAGCTGGAACGCGCATTCGCTTTGATCACGCCGGAGCTGGACATGGCCATGATGCCTATGACCCAGTCTTCCACGACCGCATCATTGCTGGCCATTCAGGGATGCCTGCAGTGGCAGCAAGGGAAATTCGAGCAAGCAGAAGCCGCGCGGCTGGAAGCCATTGAGGTGAGCAGGGCGCTGAACCATGCGCCCAACCTTGTCTATATCATGGGTGCCTGCAGCATGTTCCTGCCCTACGCGGGCGAATGGGACCGGCTTGACGTGACGATGAAGGAGGCCCGAAAAATCGCCGACGAGGAAGGGTTTCTTTACCTTCACGCCATGCAGGACATCTATATGGGTCTTGCACAGGCCGGGAAAGGCGATATCGAGGGTGTTCCGGAACGCATCGAAGCGTGCATGAACCTGATTTCCAAATCTGGTGGAAACTTTACTTTTCCGCAGAATCAGATTGTTCTGTCCGAGTTAATGATTGATCGCGGCGACATTGATCAGGCTTTGGCCCGGCTCGAAACCGTTTGCATTCCCGGCTGGGAACGAGGAGAGACGCTGAACAAACCTGAATATCACCGTGTGCGAGCAAGAGGTTTTGCCGCAAGGGGGGATATGGACGCTGCAATTGCCGAGGCGGAACAAGCGCTCGCACTTGCCCATAGTTGCGGTGCCGCTGTTCTGGAGCAACGGGCCGGCGATCTGCTGGACAAATTGAACGAAACAAAATGAACGAGATTGACTGCCCTTCCGCACAGGGCAGCAGCACCAAGAGGGATTTGAAATGACCGACGCGTTGGATTGGAATGAAGACCAGTGGGGTACAGTGAACAAGGCCGTTCATGATGAAGCGCTTCGCGCACGTGTGGCTGCAAGCTTTTTGCCGCTATACGGGCCGCTGCCTGCGGACACCCAATCTGTACCTCTCAACAAACTCGATCTGGTCGACAATGCATCCGGAGCACCCAAAGAGCGTCTTGAAGTAATCGACTATGACACTCTGCGCCTTACAACTGTTTCGGTAAACGTGTACCTGAAAGGCGCACAGGTGGCTGATCCGGAACTGGCTGCGGCTTTGATCATGTTCCGCCGAGCCGCAGCCGTTGTGGCCCGGGTCGAAGATGACATCATTTTCAACGGCCAGCCTGGCACAGGAGAAGCCCCCAAACACGCCGGTGGCACGCCCGCGTCATTGCCGCAGATCTATACCATCAGCGGCGGCGGCAATTATCCGGGATTGCTGGAAGCAGGCGAGGACCCCTCCAAGACCTCAGCCACCAAGAAAAAAACCTATACCGGCCCCGAGGTTTTCGAGGCTGTCGTTGGAGGCATCAACAAGCTGGAATCGCACGGCTATCTGGGCCCCTACGCCTGTGTGATGGGTAATGGTCTGTTCCAGGCCGTCACGACTCCGTTGGCAAACTCGATGGTGCTGCCGCGTGACAGCATTCTTCCGTTCCTCGACGGGCCGTTGCTGCGTTCCAGCACCTTGCCGTCGGACAAGGCCGTGCTGGTGTCCCTTCTGGGCGCCCCGGTTGAAATCGTTGTGCCATCGGACATCGCAGTGAAGTATCTGCAAACCTCCGCCGAGGGCGAGCACGTCTTCCGCGTGCAGCAGAAATTCCACCTCAGGATCAAAGAAGCTCAGGCTGTCCACACTATCGCGTTCTGATCGGGGATCGGGTCGTGCGCGAATTTACAGATCGGGGCGTTACCCTGCGTTGGTCCGAGGCGATCAACGCAAACGGTCTTAATCGGGTCTTGGTCGAAGCAGGTCCGGCTGTGTCATCGCATGACACGGTACGCCTGATCTGTTCAGAAAACGGAGGTCCCGAACGCGCCATTCGCGGGTGGCCCCTGATGCGCAATCCGCAAACCGGGTTTCAACAATTTGCAGCTACTCTGCCATCGGTGACACAGGAGAAATCACTGTCTTGGCGCCCGGTCCTGACATCGGCTGGCCGCGAAATTGATCCCGGGCCTGAAAAAGCGCCTGAACCTGCCGTGCCGCAACCAACTCTTCCCACGGCGCAGTTACCGCTTTTGGAACATGTCGCCAAGTTCATCGTACCGTTCGAAAGTGACTTTCACCCCTCGGGCGAGACACCGGATGGAATCTGGCTGCACTTTGCGATCAAAAAAGGCGGCAGTGTCGAAGGCCCAAACATAAAAGGGACGATCGAACCGGTAGGCGGTGATTGGATGCGCGTACGTCCCGATGGTGTGGGTCTTCTTCATGCCAGAGCACTTATCAATCCTTCTGACGGTGGGGCTCCGGTGGTATTCGAAGATACCGGCGTTTGTGATTTTGGCGCGGATGGTTATGCCGCGTTGTCGAAGGGCACCCTGCCCGCTTCGGCACCGGTACGGCTCGCTCCGCGTTACCTGACATCAAACCCGCACTACAGCTGGATGAACAGGTTGCAGGGTTTTGGCATTGGCGAAGCCAGCCTGTCGGACATCACCCTGCGCTTTGACGTCTATTCCGTGAAAGGAATTTCCGATGCCTGAAAAGGTTGTCATTCTTGGAGGTGGCGTGGCCGGTATGAGCGCCGCGCATGAGCTGATTGAACGCGGATACGAAGTGGAAGTCCACGAACGCCAGCTGATCCCCGGCGGCAAGGCGCGCAGCATCCCTGTGATGAAGGGCGAAGGGGACCATGGCTCGAAAGCGAAACACATCAAGGCGCTTGAAAAATGGACTGAGATGGATGGGGCCAGTTATCCGCCCGGCGTGAAACGCCCATGGTTGCCCGGCGAGCATGGATTCCGTTTTTTTCCGAACTTTTACCGACATATCACGGACACGATGGCGCGCACGCCGTACTATGACAAAGGTACCTGTTACGATAACCTTGTCCCGACTACTCAGGTTCTGGTCAGCCAGCTCGACAAACCCGGTATCATTGTCCCGGAACGGTTTCCCCGGACGCTCAAAGATGTTGCGGATGCGTTCAAGACAATAGCCTTTACGCTCTCGCCCAGGGATCAGATTGCGTATGAGGATGTCGAGCATTTTGTCGCCTGCATGTGGCGGATCGCGACGTCCTGCAAGGAACGCCGTTTTGACGAATATGAACGGATCGGATGGTGGGACTTCATCGGCGCGGAAGAACGCTCGGAAGCCTATCAGAAGTTCCTTGCCATCGGCCTGACCCGTTCATTGGTGGCCGCCAAGGCCACGACAGCCAGCACGAAGACCGTGGGGGACATCGCCGTACAGCTTCAGCTGGGCATTGCCACGCCCGAGCCGCATAGCAACAGGCTGCTGAACGGGCCCACCAATCTTGTCTGGATTCAACCGTGGTTGGATTATCTGAAAAACAAAGGGGTCGTTTACGAGTTTGACTCCAAAGTCACTGGAATCGACTGCCAGAACGGGCGGATCGTTGGCGCAACGGTCGAACAGGACGGCGAAGAAAAACAGGTCACCGGAGATTGGTTTATCAGCGCAATGCCGATCGAACGTATTGCTCCGCTTGTTACCCCGGCAATGATGGATGTCGATCCAGCCCTCGCCAAATTGCCTTTGTTGGCCGATGACGTGCAATGGATGAACGGCATTCAGTTCTATCTGACCAAAGAAGTTGAACTGACCCACGGCCACGTCATCTTTATTGACAGCCCTTGGGCTTTGACCGCCGTGTCGCAAAAGCAGTTCTGGCACCAGATCAATTTCGAAAACTGGGCTGAAGGAAAGACCAAAGGCCTGCTGTCGATCGATATTTCCGAATGGGACAAACCCGGCCTGAACGGCAAAACAGCGCGCGATTGCAGCCGGGAAGAGATTGCAAGCGAGGTTTGGGAACAGATCAAGCGCAGCGTCAACGTGGATGGGCAAACCGTTCTGCGAGACGAGGATATGCATTATTGGTTCCTCGATCCCGATATCGTTCAGGATCCTAACGATCCCAAACGCCAGAGCAATGTCGAACCTCTGCTGGTCAACCGCATAAACAGCTGGCGATTGCGTCCGGATGCGGCCACGCTGATCCCGAATTTCTTTCTGGCATCGGATTACGTGCGCACTTTCACCGACCTCGCCACCATGGAAGGGGCGAATGAAGCGGCGCGCCGTGCCGTCAACGCCATCCTTCAGCGCAGCGGATCGGATGCACAGCCCTGCCAGATCTGGGATTTGCATGAGCCGGATATTTTGAAACCGCTGCGAGCCTATGATTATGCCCGATACCAAGCAGGTCTGCCTTGGGATAACCGGTTTGCGGTTGCTGTCGAGGCGGCACTGAAAATGGGTCAGGACTCGACCGGCATTGATTGTGGCGGTGATGGCCCCCTGGCCCTGATCGGAGAACCGGCTACCGAATATTCAAAACCGGGTGGCGTTACCGAAGATCCCGCAATTGCCGAAGCTCTTCGCATGATCTGCCCCCCGAAAGCGCTGTTTGACCTCATCGCGAATTACGAGCCTACTGCTGACCTTCCTATCCCGGGGGACGAGCTTGCGGAAGATGTCGCGTATGATCTGGGTCGGGACAGCGGTCAGTCAGATGTCTTGTCCAGTGCCTTACCTATGACGGACGCACCGTTCTCGTCTCTCGGCACCGGCCCTGATCCGTCCGGCGGTGGGGGGAACAGAAGCCGCGTGATTATCACCCAGAAGGGTTGATCCTGTGAAGTCCGGAACCGCGCATCTGGATCCTGCGGCAAAGCAGGATTTTCTGAAAACGCTAACCTCATACGGGGATCGGGCGCGCGAAACTCTTTTGAACCTTTTGCCAACAGGTGAACCTCAGGCCTATCTGTATGGTCCGATGCGGGATTACATTGAGACGTCCGGCAAGGGCCTCAGGCCTGCACTGTTGCTGGCTACCTGCGAAGCCTTCGGCGGCAACAGCGAGAATGCACGCGTTTCGGCCGCGGTTATTGAGCTGCTGCACAATGCCTTTCTGATCCACGATGACATCGAAGATCAAAGTGATTTCCGGCGCGGGCGGGAATGTATGCACAAAAGGCTGGGAGTTCCCCTGGCGATCAACACCGGGGACGGGATGCAATCGCTGGCCCTGCGCCTGCTGCGCCAAAATCTTCGGCCACTTGGTCTGGAAACCGGTATGCGTGTGGTTGATGAGTTCGACCATCTGTTACAGCAGTCCATCGAAGGTCAGGCGCTGGAGCTTGGCTGGATTCGCGACAACCGTCTGAATGTCGATGCGTCAGACTATCTGAGGATGTGTCTGAAAAAGACCTGCTGGTACAGTTTCATTCACCCAATGCGCATCGGAGCCTTGATTGCCCGGCCACAAGATGTTGCGTCCGGAGCGCTTAACCTGGACGATTTCAATGAGTTCGGTTTCTTTCTGGGCGCTGCATTTCAGATTCAAGACGACGTTTTGAACCTCGTAGGTTCTCAGGATAAATATGGCAAGGAAATCGGCGGGGACATTTACGAAGGCAAACGCACGCTGATGCTTGGGCAGCTAAGTTTGCAAGCAGATGAGCCAGAACAGGCACGGCTGTCGGATATGCTGTCAAACCCGCGTGACACCCGTTCCACACAGGATGTCGGCTGGGTTCTGGATCGCATGAACCACTATGGCTGTATCCGTTACGCGCAGGGCGCGGCAAATGACCTGCTCACGTCGGCCCGGCACGAGTTTACTCGGGTATTTGCGAACACAGAAGAAGCACCGCGCGCGTTTCTGGGACAATTCATGGACTACCTCGTGACCCGTCAGGTCTGAGCACCTGCCACCTCAAAAATCACTACAAGCGAGGTCTGGTCCGTCCCGGAGCAGGCGATCCGACCATGGTATTCTCCGGGTTCTGTGAGATCCGGCACTGTCACGGCGACGGCAACATCCGTTGCTTCACCCGGGCTGAGCTGGATTTGAGGCGGAATGACATTGACCCGGTTTGCAGGCAGAATGTCACCGTTCGGATTGGTCAAGTCACCCGGTTCGAACTGCATCTGAACGGAAGTCGCGCCTTCTGGCGCCGCGAACGACAGCAAAATGGTGGCAGTACTGCCGGGATGGCAGGTTTTGCGGCACTTAAACGGCCCATCAAGATGTTTTTGCGCGCCCCTCTCTGTATCCAGCACACGGCGCGCAATATCGGAAATCGGCTGTTGGTCCGGCTGCGGCACAATCGGGCTGATTGCGCGAGGCACACTAACGTATGGTTTTCGTTCGAAATAAGGCATACCTAACTGTGCACGCGCAGCGCAGATCAGTAAATGGCAAACTTGTACATTTGGGTCGAAGAAAAAGCCGTTTCGTTTATTTTCCCTTCCAGACCGGGTCCCGTTTCTCAGCGAAGGCGCGCGCGCCCTCCAACTGATCTTCGCTGGCATAAAGAACGTCCACAGTGCGCAGCTGACGCTTGGTGATGCGGTTCATGGCATCCTGAAACTTGGCGTCTTCGGCATCGCGCACAACTTCCTTGATCGCCGCATAAACCAAAGGCGGGCCCGAAGCTAACAGGCGGGCCAATTCCCAGGCGCGGTCCAGCAATTGATCGGCGGCAATGATCTCGTTCACCAGACCCCAACGATTGGCTTCCTCGGCGTCGAACCAACGGCCCGTAAGCAGCAATTCCATCGCGATATGATAGGGGATACGCTTGGGCAGTTTGACGCTGGCCGCGTCCGCGACTGTTCCGGACCGGATTTCCGGCAAGGCGAATGTGGCATGGTCGGCGGCAAGGATCATGTCAGCCGAAAGGGCCAGTTCAAGCCCACCGCCACAGGCGATACCGTTGACCGCGGCAATCACGGGTTTGTTCAGATCGCGCAGCTCTTGCAAACCTCCGAACCCGCCGACACCGTAATCCCCGTCAACCGCGTCACCATCAGCGGCGGCTTTCAGGTCCCAGCCGGGGCAAAAGAACTTTTCGCCAGCGCCGGTCAGGATGGCGACACGCAGCTCCGGGTCGTCGCGAAACTCGGCAAAGACCTCGCCCATTCTGCGGCTGGTGACCAGATCGATGGCATTGGCCTTGGGCCGGTCCAGCGTTACTTCAAGGATCGTTCCGTCGCGGCGGGTTTTGATCGGGTCCATATCTCAGGCCTTTCTTATCAGAGCATCCACGGCAACGGCCTTGTCCGGCGTGCACAGGAGCGGGTTAATCTCGACCTCGCCAAGCGTGTCGGCATTTTGCATGACATAGGCCTGAACGGCCTCGACCGCAGCAATTATCGCATCCATATCAGCCGCCGGTTGGCCGCGATAGCCCGCCAGCAAAGGCGCGATCTCCAATGTTCCAAGGGCGGTGCGGATTTCATCGGGGGCGCTGGGTACCAGCAATGATACTGTGTCGCGCAGTACTTCGGTCAGCACACCCCCTGCCCCCAATGTCAGAACGAATCCATGCGCAGGGTCACGAACAACACCGACCAGAATTTCAGCGACGGTTCCGGTAACCATCTCTTCAATTAGGATATCTTCGGTGCCGATATCCGCCGCCACACTGGCCACGTCTTCGGTTTGAATGCCCAACCGAACGGCGGCGTGTTCGGATTTATGCGCGAGCCCAACACCTTTCACAGCAAAGGGCGCCTCCATGTCCTGCGCCGCTGCCTGGGCTGCTTCCGGGCCCCGTGCTGTGCGGTTTTTCGGGATGCGCAGGCCGCATTCCGCCAGAGCCTCTTTTGAGGCGCCTTCGGTCAGGGTTTGGTTCGCCTCAACCGTTCCAGGCAACCAGACAGGGTGCGTAGAAGGGGCCGAGACCTGACCCGCCGCGCGGGTGGCGGCCAGCGCCTCGCGCAATCCCATGAACGGAACAACACCACCGGCCATCAGGTCTTGCGCAACATCTTCCGGCAGAAGTTCAGGCAGCGTCGCAACGATTGCAAACCGAGCACCGGTTTCAGAGCGCACTTTCAACGCAGCACTGGTTGCGCAACTCCAATCGGTCGAGTCGGTGGTCGGATAGTCGACAATAGAGTATGTCAGGTCGATATCTTCGCCTGTCATCCCGGACCATGCCTGTGCCATCGCCTCTTTGTCACGCCAGATATAGGTGTGATAATCCAACGGGTTGTTCAGCGCGACCATCGGACCAAGTGCGTCGCGCAGGCAAGCCCGTTTATCGTCACTCAAACGAGGGAAGTTAAGGCCCGTACCAACAGCCATATCTGCGATCAGACTCGCCTCTCCCCCGGAGCAACTGATCGAGGCGATGTTCCCACCCGGCAGTGGCCCATAGCAGTGCAACAGTTTCAGAGTTTCGAGGAAATCAGGCAATGCAGACAGACGCGGTATGCCCAGCCGGTCCAGTAGTGCCTGCGCGCCGGCATCGCTACCCGCAAGCGATGCAGTATGGGAGACCGTAGCGGCCTGCGCCTGTTCTGATGCGCCGACCTTGAGGGCGACCAGCGGGATACCTTTTTCATGGGCCTTGGCGGCCAGCGCTTCCCATTCCCGAATGTCCTTGAACCCTTCGATATGCAGGCCCACGGCTGTGACGCGTGGATCGTCGATCAGGGCCGAGGCAATCTCGGCCTGACTGGTCTGGGCCATGTTTCCGCAGGTCACCATGTAGGCAATCGGTAACCCGCGTTTCTGCATTGTCAGGTTGATCGAGATATTCGAACTTTGCGTCAGGATCGCCACGCCCTTGTCGACCGGCGTCGCCCCGTGCTGATCCGGCCACAGCAGGGCCCCGTCCAGCGCGTTGATATAGCCATAACAGTTCGGGCCAAGAATGGGCATGTCGCCGGCTGCGGCGATCAGCTGATCCTGAAGGTCACCGCCGGTGTCATCCTCTGCGACAGCCTCGGAAAAGCCCGAGGCGAAGCACACCGCCCCGCCTGCGCCCATGCTGGACAGGATGTGAACCGCCTCAATCGTAGCGTGGCGGTTGATGCCGATGAACACCGCATCCGGAGCTTCGGGCAGGTCTTCGATATGGCCAAAGACCTTGTGGCCCGCAATCTCCGAGGCTTTGGGATGCACCGGCCAGATCTGACCTGCGTAACCCATACGTTTGGATTGCAGAATAACCTGCTGGCACCAGGCACCGCCGCCAATGACCGCGATGGTTTTCGGGCGCAATAGCCGGGTAAGATCTTTGTTCATGGTCAGGCGCCCAGCGGACGCAAAAGATCACGGCTGATGATGTGGCGCTGAATTTCACTGGTGCCGTCCCAGATGCGTTCAACCCGCGCATCGCGCCAGAACCGTTCAATCGGGAAATCATCCATCAGACCCATACCACCAAAGATCTGCAGCGTGGTGTCGGTGACCCGCGCCAGCGTCTCGGAGGCATAGAGCTTAGCCGAGGCGATCTCTCGGTTCGATGGCATGTTCTGGTCCAGACGCCACGCGGCAGCAAGGGTCAGCCAATCGGCGGCATCGATCTCAGTTATCATGTCGGCGATCTGGAAGCCGACGCCCTGAAACTTGCCAATAGGCTGGCCGAACTGCTTGCGCTCGGCCGCGTAATTCAGGGCATAGTCAAAGCAGCGCCGTGCGCGACCGACCGAGAACGCCGCGACAGTCAGACGGGTCGCGTAGAGCCATTCGTTCATCACGGCAAAACCGCCATCGACCTCGCCCAGAACCTGCGCGTCAGGTAATCGGCAATTGTCGAAATAGAGGATGTAGTTCTTGTAGCCCTTGTGGCTGACCGAGTTATAGCCTTCGCGCACTTCGAATCCGGGAGTGCCGCGATCCACAAGGAAGGTCGTGATACGCTTTTTCGGGCCTTTCGGCGTTTCGTCCACGCCGGTCGCGATGAAGACGATAAAGAAATCGGCGTGTTCGGCGCCCGAGATGAAGTGCTTGGAACCGTTGACAACCCAGTCGCCGCCATCGCGCACCGCCTGACATTTCATTCCGCGCACGTCCGAACCGGCATCCGGTTCCGTCATCGCCAGGGCGTCCATCTTGTCGCCGCGCACGGCGGGCAGCAGATAGCGTTCGCGCTGCTCGTCATTGCAGGCCATCAGGATGTTCTGCGGACGGCCAAAGAAATGCGTCAGCGCCATCGAACCGCGGCCAAGCTCACGCTCAACTAAGGTGAAATCCAGATGCGATAAGCCTGCACCGCCTACTTCCTCGGGGAAATTGCAGGCATAGAAGCCCAGATCGATGCACTTCTGCTTGATCTGCTCACCAAGTTCAGGCGGAACGGTTCCCGAACGCTCAACCGCGTCTTCATGCGGGTAGATTTCATTTTCAACAAAGCTGCGGACTGTCGAGACGATCATGTCCTGTTCTTCTGTCAGACCAAACTGCATGGCGCGTGTTCCCTGGATCAGTTGTTGACCAACCAAACGCCATCACTCATGGTCATGACATGCAGATTTGATACGGAATCATGCCAAATTCGCAAATTTTAACACAGCAATACAATATCCTGCTCTTCAACGGGTTTTCGAACCACTGCCTTGCAAACATGGTTGAACCGCTCAGGGCGGCGAATAATCTGTCCAGGCAAGTTTTATATGCGTGGCGCTTCTGTTCCCTTGACGGAGAACCTGTTCAAAGCTCCAGCGGTCTCGGTGTCACTCCGAATGGTGCAATCTCCGATCAGCGCGGCGACGTTCTGGTTGTCATGCCGTCTTACGGTTATCTCAAGCTGGATACGCGTTCGACCACACGCGCCGTGCTGGCCGCGGCCAGAAAGCACCGACAAGTGGCTGGTTTGGATACCGGAAGCTGGCTGCTTGCCCGGGCCGGATTACTGGACGAACACAGGGCGACCATTCATTGGGATGAGCTTTCCCGATTCGAAGAGAGGTTTCCGGCTGTGGATGCGGTGCAGGAACGTTTTGTCATCGACGGCAATCGACTTACCTGTTCCGGGGCCATGGCAGCATTCGATCTGGCCTCGGCCCTTATCCGCCGGGACCACGGTCCGCTTCTGTCCATGGAAGTTGGGCATCTGCTGATGAGCCGTAATGGGCAGGATCATTATTCCTTACCTCTGAAGTCCGAAGACTCTTTGGTCAATCGTGCACTGGGTGTCATGCAAGCAAACCTTGAAACGCCGCTGTCGATCAAGGATGTGGCCAACAAGATCGGATGCTCGCAAAAGCGGTTCGAAACGCGCGTTCAGGCGGAACTCAAAACCACACCACAAGCGCTGTATCGCCGGTTGCGCCTGAATCTGGCGCGCAATCTGGCGGAAGACACCGAGCAATCCATCGCCGAAATTGCCGGGCGTTGTGGGTATGAAAACGCCAGTGCCATGACACGGGCGTTCAAGGCTGAATTCGGCCAGACCCCAACTGCTTTTCGCAACGGGAGTCTATCTGGCGGTTGAAAGGGTTGTACAATGCAAAGCCGCCTTCCCTCATGAACCAATGAGAGTCATTCGGCAGTCAGGGGTGTCATTCCAGCGAAACCCAAAGCACCTTGGCGTCTTCTTCGCTGGTCGAGATGCAGCCATGCCCCATACCGCTGTCATAATAAAGCGAGTCGCCGGCCTTCATGGACAATGGGCGGTAGTGTTCAGAAACAAAAATGAGTTCACCGCTGAGCACATACATGAATTCTTCTCCGGAATGTCGAATCCAGGTCTCGAACTCTGACAGGTCGCGCGCTTTGATTGTGGCGATATAGGGCAACATCCGCTTGCTGGTCAGTTCGGGACACAACAACTCGTGCAGGTAGGTGGGTGTACTTTTGAATTCCCCCTCGCCTTTTGGTGTGAAATCACGGCGGCCCGAAATGCCGGACTGGCCCGATTGCAGAAACAGCTGGGGCGTACTCATATCAAGCGCCTGTGTCAGGCGCCTTACAATGTCAAAGCTTGGCCGGGTCTGATTGTTTTCGATTTTGGACAGCGTGGATCGCCCGATCCCCGCAGCGCGACCGGCTTCTTCCAGCGTCCACCCTTTTGCGCGCCGTGCATCACGGATGGAACGGCCTAAGGCCTCACCTTCGTCCAGGTCTTCCTGCCCGGAAACATCATTTCGGCTTTCGTCACCCATTGTTCCCCCCCCGTTTTATCAAAGGCTACATGTTTCCCGCCACACACGCAACTTCTTGAATGAGAGATTTTTGTTGCTTTGTGTGTACGTTTTCCACTATAGGAAACAAAGTTTCGTACTGAGGATTCGGGACAAGAGGAGGAGACTATGTTCAACACGTCGCTGACCGAGGCTGATCCGGTAATTGCTGCATCCATCTCACGCGAGGGAGAGCGCCAGTCGGAACAGATCGAATTGATTGCCTCGGAAAACATTGTCTCGAAGGCTGTGATCGAAGCGCAGGGTTCGGTGCTGACCAACAAATATGCCGAAGGCTATCCGGGCCGCCGTTATTATGGCGGGTGCGAATATGTTGATGAGGTCGAAGTCGAAGCCATCGAGCGCCTCAAGAAGCTGTTCGGGTGCGAATATGCCAACGTACAGCCCCATTCCGGGGCTCAGGCCAACGGTGCGGTCAAGCTGGCATTGCTGAGCCCGGGCGATACCATTCTGGGCATGTCGCTGGACGCAGGCGGTCACCTGACCCATGGAGCGAAACCGGCCCAATCCGGTAAATGGTTCCGGCCCGTACAGTACGGCCTGACTGATGCGGGTCTGATCGATTATGATCAGGTTGCAGAATTGGCGCGGGCAGAAAAGCCCAAGCTGATCATCGCTGGTGCGTCGGCCTATTCCCAGAAGATCGACTTTGCAAAATTCCGCGAAATTGCCGATGAAGTTGGCGCATGGCTGTTGGCCGACATGGCCCATATTGCAGGGCTGGTGGCGACCGGCCTGCACCCCTCGCCCATCGGGCATGCGCATATCGTGACTTCAACCACGCATAAGACCCTGCGTGGGCCCCGTGGCGGTATTATTCTGACCAATGACGAAGCGCTGGCGAAAAAGATCAACTCGGCCGTATTCCCAGGCTTGCAGGGTGGTCCGCTGATGCACGTGATCGCGGGCAAGGCGGTTGCATTTGGCGAGGCGCTGAAGCCTGAGTTCAAAGAGTATATGCAGCGTGTTGTCGACAGCGCATCAGCTTTGGCGAACGTCATGATGGCGCGCGGATGTGACATCGTTTCAGGCGGAACCGAGAACCACCTGATGCTGGTCGACCTGCGCCCGGTCGGCGTGACCGGCAAAGACGCCGAAGCGGCACTGGAGCGTGCTGGGTTCACCTGCAACAAGAACAGCGTTCCCGGTGACCCGGAGAAACCCACCATCACCAGCGGCATCCGTCTGGGCACCGCTGCCGGGTGCAGCCGTGGCTTTGGCCCGGAAGAGTTCAAGCGGATCGGCCATCTGATCGGCGATGTTCTGGACGCACTCGCGCAGTCTCCTGAAGGTGACGAAACCGTTGAAAAGGACACCCGCGAACAGGTTCGCGCGCTCTGCGCAAGTTACCCGATCTACTGAAAGTACGCGAAATGAACACCTACGATCTCATCGTTATCGGAGGCGGACCGGGCGGCTATGTCGCCGCGATCCGCGCGGCTCAGCTGGGCCTGAAAGTTGCCTGTGTCGAAGGGCGCGGCGCACTTGGCGGCACCTGTCTGAACGTGGGGTGCATCCCCTCCAAAGCGTTGCTGACCTCCTCGGCCAAATATGCCGAAATTGCACATCTCTCCTCCCACGGTATTGCGGTCGAGGGGGCCAGCATCGACGTTGGTGCGATGATGGGACGCAAGGACAAGATCGTTGGTGATCTCACGAAGGGAATCGCGTTTCTTTTCAAGAAGAACGGCGTCGATCTGATTGAAGGCTGGGCCAGTATCCAGGCCGCTGGCCAGGTCAAAGTCGGCGATGACGTATATGAGGCAACGAACATTCTGATCGCCACCGGATCAGAACCGACCTCTCTGCCGGGCATTGAAATTGATGAGCAGGACGTGCTCAGCTCGACCGGCGCAATTGCGTTGGACAACGTGCCGGATCATCTGGTGGTCATTGGTGCAGGTGTGATCGGTCTGGAACTTGGTCAGGTTTGGGCGCGTCTGGGTGCCAAAGTCACTGTTGTTGAATATCTGGACCGCGTACTGCCCGGCATCGACGGCGAGATTGCCAAGCTGGCGCAGCGCGCCCTGTCAAAACGTGGTTTGAAGTTCCAGCTGGGTCGTGCCCTCAAATCAGTCGACAAGACCGACGCTGGCCTGACTCTGACCGTGGATCGCGTCGGCAAGGACAAGGAAGAAGTGATCGAGGCCGACAAGGTTCTGATCGCCGTCGGCCGTCGCCCAGTCACCCGTGGCCTTGGACTGGAAGAGCTGGGCGTGTCCGTGAACTCACGTGGGTTCATTGAAGTAGATGGCACTTTCCAGACATCGGTACCCGGCGTTTACGCCATCGGCGACTGTGTTCCCGGCCCAATGCTGGCACACAAGGCTGAAGAAGACGGTGTCGCCTGTGTCGAGATGCTGGCAGGTGAAGCCGGTCACGTCGATTACAACACCGTGCCGGGTGTGGTCTATACTGATCCTGAAGTGGCGTCAGTTGGTCAGACCGAAGAAGCGCTGAAAGAAGCTGGCATCGAATACGCTGTCGGTAAGTTCGCCTTCATGGCTAATTCGCGTGCGCGGTCAACGGGTGAAACCGATGGTGCAGTGAAGGTTCTGGCCGGTTCGGACGGCAAGATCCTGGGCGCACATATCTGTGGTGCGCATGGGGGCGATCTGATTGCCGAACTGGTTTTGGCTATGACCAAAGGCGCAACTGTTGCCGAAGTCGCAGCCACCTGTCACGCTCACCCTGCCATGGGTGAGGCGGTAAAAGAAGCTTGTCTCGACGCCTTGGGTCGTGCGATCCACGCATAACGAGGGAAAGCCAGATGACAATCCAGCTCAGACCACGCCACCCGGAGAAAGCCAAGAAGGCTGACAGCGTCATCCCGCGCAAACCCAAGTGGATTCGCAAGAAAAAGGGCGACAGCACCGAGTATTACGAAACCCGGCGACTGATGCGCGATCACAATCTGGCAACGGTCTGCGAAGAAGCCGCCTGCCCCAATATCGGCGAATGCTGGTCCAAGCGCCACGCAACCATGATGATCATGGGAGAGATCTGCACACGCGGATGTTCTTTCTGCAATGTGGCTACAGGCCGCCCCGATGCGTTGGACGCGTTCGAACCCGGTCGGGTTGCAGCGGCAGTCAAGAAACTGGGCCTGCGCCATGTGGTGATCACTTCGGTTGATCGGGACGATCTGGATGATGGCGGGGCCGAGCATATTGCCCAAACGATCCGCGCCGTGCGTCATCAGAACCCCGGCACCACGGTCGAAGTTCTGACCCCGGACTTCCTGGGCAAGGGCGACGCCGCCAATATCGTCTTCGACGCAGCGCCGGACGTATTCAACCACAATCTGGAAACCGTTCCGCACCTGTATCCAACAGTACGACCTGGCGCGCGCTACTATGCCTCGCTACGGCTGCTGGACGATGCCAAACGTGCCAACCCCGAGATATTCACCAAGTCGGGCCTGATGGTCGGGCTGGGCGAAACTCTGAACGACGTGCGTCAGGTGATGGATGACCTGCGCGCCGCACAAGTCGATTTTCTGACGGTCGGGCAGTATCTGCAACCGACCCCGAAACACCATTCGATCGACCGGTTCTGGTCGCCGGAAGAATTCGCCCAATTGGAACAGATCGCTCGCTCCAAGGGCTTTTTGCACGTGTCGGCCACACCGCTGACCCGTTCATCGTTCCACGCGGACGAAGATTTCGCTGCTCTCAAGCAGGCCCGCCAACGGGCCATCGCAAACAGGGCATAAACCTAACGCAAATGGGAGGGAAACCATGGAAGCGTTAAACTCAATCGTAGGAGCCATCAATGGCGTCGTATGGGGGCCGATGATGCTGGTCCTCATCCTCGGCGTCGGCTTCTTCTTGCAGGTCGGGCTGAAATTCATGCCGATCCTGCGCATTGGCACGGGCTTCAGCCTGCTGTTCAAAGGCCGTGAAGGTCAGGGCGAAGGCCAGATCAGCCCGTTCAACGCGCTGATGACCTCGCTGTCGGCGACCATCGGTACGGGTAACATCGCCGGTGTGGCCACTGCTGTCTTCCTGGGCGGTCCAGGCGCCTTGTTCTGGATGTGGATGACCGCCCTGGTGGGCATGGCCACCAAATATGCCGAAGCCGTCTGCGCCGTGAAATACCGCGAAAAAGACGAGCTGGGCAACTATGTTGGCGGCCCGATGTACTACATCAAGAACGGTCTTGGCGCGAAATGGGCCTGGTTGGGCGTTGCATTTGCCCTGTTCGGCGCTGTTGCGGCCTTCGGCATCGGCAATGGCGTGCAGGCCAACGGTGTTGCACAGGTTCTGGAAGCGAACTTCGGTCTGAACACCTCGGTCACCGGTATTGTTCTGATGGTTCTGACTGCAGCCGTTATTCTGGGTGGCATCACCCGTATCGGTGCGGTTGCCGGTAAACTGGTTCCGTTCATGGCGATTGCCTATATCGTCGCCGGTCTTCTGGTTCTGCTGATCAACATCGGCAATATCGGTTCCGCTCTGTCGCTGGTTTTCACCTACGCCTTCACCCCGTCGGCTGCCGAAGGTGGTTTCGCCGGTGCAGCGGTCTGGGCCGCAATCCGCTTCGGTGTGGCACGTGGTGTGTTTTCGAACGAAGCCGGTCTGGGTTCCGCTCCGATCGCACACGCCGCAGCCGAAACCAAAGGTCCGGTCAACCAGGGCCTGATCGCAATGCTGGGTACCTTCATCGATACTATCATCGTCTGCACCATCACCGGTCTGGCGATCATCTCGTCGGGTGCCTGGACTTCGGGTGAATCCGGTGCTGCGCTGACCAGCCACGCGTTCGAACTGTCGCTGCCGGGTATCGGTGGGTATCTGATCGCCATCGCTCTGTCGATCTTTGCCTTCACCACCATCCTCGGCTGGTCGTTCTACGGCGAGAAATGCGTCGAGTTCCTGCTGGGTGTCAAATCGCTGATCCCCTACCGCGTCCTGTGGATCGTCATGATCTATTTTGGCGCAACCGCGGATCTGGGCTTCATCTGGCTGCTGGCGGATACGCTGAACGCCATGATGGCTATCCCGAACCTGATCGCCCTGGCCTTGCTGAGCCCGATCGTCTTCAAGCTGACGAAAGAGTTCTTCGCCTCAGGCGGCAAGTCCGAAGAGCCGGGCAGCACACCTGCCGAGTAAGCTCGGTCTGAGTTAAAACGGGGGGCCATCCCGGCCCCCCGCCTTTGAAACAGAATTCAATATCTCGAGGAGAGACGTGATGGCCACGAAAATCCTGCTGCCCATTGATCACACCGACGACCGCTCGTGGAAGAACGCCCTGCCGCTCGCGCTGGAACAGGCCAAGTTCTACGGTGCCGAACTGCATGCAGTTGCCGTCATCCCCGAGATCATCCAGCTGCCAAATCTACCCGCCAACTATGGCGCAGGCGCAAAAGAACACGTGCGCAACGCGATTCAGGCAATCCTGGATCATGGCAACGCCTCGGACGTTTCGATCCACATCGAAGAAGGCAGCGTCTATCGCGAAATCCTGAAGCTTGCCCACAAGGAAGGCTTCGATCTGATCGTCATGGCATCCACCAAGGGCGACTTCCCGAACTATGAAATTGGCCCGAACCTGGCCCGTGTCGTGCGCAACGCGCATTGCACCGTGACCGTCGTTCGCGACCAGTCTCGCTGATCGAAAGGTTAGAATAATGACCGATATTAAACGCACTCCCCTTTACTCATTGCATGTTGAGTTGGGTGGTAAGATGGTTGATTTTGCTGGTTGGGAGATGCCTGTTCAGTATCCATTGG
>NZ_JBQGAA010000007.1:0-204976 GCF_056542585.1 Ruegeria sp. AB9
AAGTGTCGCGGGGTGGAGCAGTCCGGTAGCTCGTCAGGCTCATAACCTGAAGGTCAGAGGTTCAAATCCTCTCCCCGCAACCAAAAATACCACACAAAAACAACACGTTACGCGCCGACCCGCGGCGGTGTTGCTATTTACGACACCCCCACCGGAAGCACTCTGGAAACAAGCGGAGCGAATTCACCCTGTGGTGAACGCGCAACAGAGGCTGCTCGAGTAAATCCAGTAAAAGGTAGCTATGAGCCTTCTTTGAACATTGCGGTTTGCTTAGAAGTTGTTTTCGCTTCAGGTGTTTCTCAGCTTTGCGCGACATTTTCAGATTGTTCATCAGGCTCAAGAACTGGTCATTTTGGCGTCCATGTGCCATTTTCGCCCCAACTCACAAACGTTAGTTTCGGACGACTACTATGTTACAACGATGGATGCCCAAGACGCTGAATTCATACTCTTCCGTTCTTGAGTTGAGGGACTACTCAAAGAACCAAAAAACGTCTTTGACAAAGAAGGCCATCAGATCGTCTGTGAAAATTGCGATTATTGATGATGAAAAGTTCAAGGCGCACGGAAACTTGACTACTTACGGGTACGAAATCCGAGAAATTCCAGACATACGCAACTTGGATGAAATCCATGAATTTGATGTTGTTCTCTGTGACTTGATGGGTGTTGGCAATAACTTCGACCATTCAATCGGCGGGGCTAGCATTATTCGGGAGATTAAGGAGAACTACCCTACAAAATACGTAATCGCTTATACAGGTGCACGCGCCAACTCAGCGGAGGCAAATGCTGCGAAAGAATATGCCGATGACTTCCTGAAAAAAGATGCCGAAATCACTAAGTGGGTGGAGAGGCTAGATGACGCAATCGATATTGCGTCCAATCCATACGAAAGGTGGTTGCTGACAAGGCAGGGTCTGATTGATGAAGAAGTGGATATTCGGCGAATAATTGAACTTGAGGACGCTTATGTAGCGTCGATAAAAAGTAGAGACACTAGCTTTGCCAATCTTAATAGTGTTCTTGAAAATGTGGACCTGAGCGGTAACGCTAAGGGTATTGTGCAAAGTTTGATTGCGTCTGGGATTTGGGCGCTAGTATTTGCCGCATGATGCTGGCGTTTCCTTCAATAATTGTGACTCCTCTTGGAGATCACAAAGTCCTTGATGGCGCATTGTTTTCGCTGCCACCTGAGCTTTGCGACAACTTTCGTATTCAAAAATACCTAGAAATAGACGAGCTAGGTTGGTCGCGCTCTGAGTTTGGGTACATGGCCTTGGTCAAAACTGACAGTTTCGGGAACCGGATAATTCTACCGGGGCTGTACCTAGAAGATGCGCCGCGGCCTCACAAAAAGATACACGGCTATTCGCCTCAGTTTTCGAAGAAACAAGTAGAGCAATACCTTGAACGTCACATCTCTTGGCAAGAGGATGTTAGGGAAGAAACGGAGGGTGAACTGACTGCTTTAGTTCATGACCTAAGGCATCTCTCGACGTCAATCTACCATAGCGCGCTGGAGGCGGATCAAGCAGCGAGATCCAAAAACTTGTCTGGCACTGCTGAGAAAATAAAGACGATCGTTGCTTCTCAAACAATGCTGAGAGTTAGGATTGATTACTTGGACTATTCAAACTCGGTAGATCGGTTCGACGAGATTGAACAAATCCCAGTATATAGTCGGGTCGACAAGGTTATCAGATGCTTCAAATCTGATGCCAGACATAAAGCCATAGACATATTCCTAGAGGGTGGGTCATACAGACTAGCTGAAGGGCCTAATATTCTTGATATTGTTCCTTATACGTTAATTGAGAACGCCATAAAGTATGCGCCAAAAGGCACAAATATTACTGTAAACGTTACTGACAGCGATACTGAAACGGAAGTTAGAGTTATTTCGCTGGGGCCAGAACTTCTCGAAGGTGAAATTGATGCCATCTTCAACAGAGGGTTTCGGGGAGCCAATGCGAGAAGGATTCGCTCGACTGGTACCGGCTTAGGACTACAGGTTGCGCGCAAGGTCATTGAAACCTTCCAAGGTGAATTGTCAGTCAGCCAAAGTGGTGCGATTGACGTTCGAGATGGTGTCTCATACGTGAAAACAACATTTCGTTTCCATTTGCCGACCTCGGGTGAAGACACCACACGAAAGAAAATGGTTGAGGCAAGGCGAAAACGAGCTACCAAGCGCTCTAGGATTGCGACAAATTAACGTGGATTTGTCAAACTAGATGAGAGTTTTCGGTCAAGCCGTGCATTGCCGGTGCGATTCTAGCTAACATTTAGTTGACGGTCCAAATAACGTAGTTTGCGAAATATTTACCATAATCATTCAATTTAAGCGGTACCTTTTACTTGAATTATCAAGTCTTTCTTCGAGCGGCTTGGTGTGCTCTTCCACCAACCGAACCAGCACATCAGAATGGTTTTCAATAAAACTGGAGAAACCTTCTGATGACACGCCGGATATTGCAGCGCGTGTTACGAACAACCCGGCTAGCTGCGTATCCAATTCGCGCATCTTTACTTCGCGATTAGCGTGAACTACATCGCTTGGCAGGACACCCGCGCAGTTCTGAAGAAGGTCACTGCCAACTACGGCTTCAAACTGCCGCCAAAGCTCGTGCGTGGGCCAGCGGGCGCGGTTTCCGTCTGCGGTGGGCATACAGTAGCGAATGCGCCCCGACACGGTGCCAAATTCAAGGACGCAAGCTCCATTCCGTCGTCTGTGATGAAGGACCATTGCAGGGTTTGGACTTCACCAAGACGGCATCCGGTCAGGATCAGCAACCGAAAGGCGGCAACGACAAAAGGCGATTCTGATCCATCCCGCTCCGCGTCTGCCAAAACCTGCCCGAGACGTTGCAACTCATCTTGGCTCAGAAACCGTTCCCGCTTTTCTTCGCGGTATTTCGGGACATGGCGACAGGGGTTTGAACCGTCAGGCCGCAAGCCCCATATTTCCGCCAGATTGAACATCTTGGACAGAACGCCCAATGTCCGGTTCGCCTGATAGGGCTTGTCCCGAAACTTATGGTGCAGTTCGGCAATGTCTTTCCGCTCCACATCCACCACTTTGAAGTTGCCAATGGCCGGAACGATAAACAGGTCAATTGCCCTGCGGTATTCTCCTTGGGTGGACGGCTTACAGTGTTCCTTTACATGGGTGTCAAAGAACCGCTCGCACAAGGCCGCGACTGTGGGTGCCCGCCGATGCTGGGCAATCTCTTCGGCAGGGTTCTCACCCTTTGCCACTTGGCCCATGACTTCCTTTGCCAGTTTCCGTGCCTCGTCAACTGTGATCTTGCCATGTCGGCCGATGGAAACGCGCCGGGTTCTTCCGCCTTTGCGGTACTGTGCCTGATAGGTCTTGGCACCGGAGGGCATGACGCGGACACCAAACCCGGCAATCTGGCTGTCCCAGACAAAGTAGTCTTTCTCCTCAACCGATAAGGCTTCTACGGCTCGTTTGGTCAGTTTGGGCATCCCTCATCCTTTCTCTACCGTCGCCCCGTGGAAGCATTGTGGAAGCAACTGGAAGCGGTTCATGGCGTAAGAGGTAGGAACGGAGCGTGCCAGTCGTCAATATTAAAACAACGATTCCAATAAGATAGGGTAAGTCAGCGTTTTCCGGCGTAGTTGGTGCAGGTGAGCGTAAGCTATCTCATAACCTGAAGGTCAGAGGTTCAAATCCTCTCCCCGCAACCAAACTCCAACAGATTGTTCGATCTACAAACAGTTCACTGGACCGTTTGCTTAACAATCTCACCTCGCCAGGATCACAATACGAAGATCAGAGGTTCAAATTCTAATCAGGAAATCAGCGTCGCTTTCCAGCAGTCCGGGCAGACTGCTGGTCACACAATAGATTAATCCATCAACGGTGCGGTTTCGATGCGATAGACACTGCTACTGAGCGCGATCCGAATCTGAATGACAGGAGAGACAGATTTGAGAGTGCCGACTGGCGGTTACTTAATCATCTCTTAAATTTCAGACTGAATTCAGAATTCCTTCGATCTTCGACAAAGTCAAAGAACTGACGGCAACACCTTCTTCGCTTGACGAAAGGCGGCTCGTGCGGCGGCCGTCGCCAGGCAGATGCGCTCCTTCTTGCGATCTGATCGATTCAATCAGATCCGTCATGGCATTTGAAAACAGACCGTCAGATGACACTGTAGGGTCTATAGCGATAAAAAACTGCCCTGTCTTCGGGGGCCCGCCTGCGGTTCCTGAAAACGGTGATGCGTTCAACCCAAGTGTAGAACCTGTCAGGGCGGCGGCCATGACTTCGGTCAGCAAAGCGACACCGACGCCTTTGTACCCTCCTGATGGGGCCATGCTGCCTTTTAAACCTATGTTAGGATCTGTTGTTGGGTTCCCGTCAGCATCCAGCGCCCAGCCGACAGGAATGGATTTGCCTTCCCTTGCGTGTTTCATCACTTCGCTTTTGGCGATGGTGCTGGCGCTCTGGTCGATCAGCAGGGCTGGTTGCCCATCCGTACCCGGTGCCGCGATGGAGAAGGGATTGGTACCCACGACAGGTTTCGATCCGCCCGAAGGTGCAATCGATGCCGGGGCGTTGGTGAAACCCAGTCCGACCAACCCTGCTTGCGCCAAACGAAAGGTGTGATAGCCAAGAACACCGCAATTGTAGCTGTTGGTAATCGCCAATGCAGCGATGCCCTGTTCTCGTGCTGCGGGGATCAATGCTTCAAATCCCAGATCAATGGCCGAATGCGCAAACCCGGTTTTGGCGTCTACGCGGGTGAGACCCGGACGCGGGGTTTCAAGCGTTGGTTTTGCCTGACCATCGACCTTACCGCATTGTACATGTTCACAATAGATAGGGATGTAAGCCAGACCGTGGCTTGCAACACCGTCTGCCTCCGTCGCAGCTGTGGCCACGGCCAGAGGGCGCGCGTTTTCTTCACTTGTACCAGCAGCAACCAGCGCGTTGAATGAAAGGTCTTCGATTTCAGCAAGCGAGAGTGTTTTGGTCTCAGTCATCGGATGGTCCTTCAATCGTTGTCTGACAAGCCTGAACCAGCGCCAAGCAGTCGGGATTCTTCAGTTGCAGGGGCATAGGTGCGATGGGCCACGGTATTAAGAAACTGCCACGCCTCGACATTTGGAGCAGCCCGACTGTGCATGGACCGGGCGGTTTGAATGGAGCCGCTTACGGTTATCCCGACGCGGTCAGCCCGGTCTACCTTGCAGTCTTCACAGCTTAGATGAATGCCATCGGTTATCGCGGAAAACCCGTCGAGAGTGATTTCCACAGTTGTATTTCGCTTTTTTGCCATGGCGGCGACAAAAGGCAGCAACAGAAGCGGCGCGGCAACATTGGAAATCGAAACAGTACCTTGCGACAGGGCGGTCGGAGAGTCCGATAACGCCGCTCCGGTCATCAGGGGGCATAGGTCCTGTTCACCCACCAGTATACCGTTCTGGACTGTTGGAACGTGACGTACCAAATCAGGTGCAAATTCACGTTGAAGCAATTGGGCCAAGATCGCGGGCCCGTCGAACCCCCGGGCGCACAACCAGCGCGTTGCTTTTGCAGCCTCTTCCGCCACGCCCCAGGCATATCCAGCCCCACGGGTTGCGCGTTTGGCGGTCGCTTCTACTTCGTTCAATGAAAAGGTCATTGCTCAACCTCCGGATAAACCCAAAGATCCGCGTTCCCGGTGTTCAGCTCATCCGGATAGGGCGCGCCGGCATACATACAGATGCGGACCCAGCGATCCGATCGTGGGTCGAAATGTGTCGCGCCGAAGAAGGATAGTTTTGCCCGCAGCATGTCGATAGGCATCACATTGGCACTGATCGTGTTGTCATGGATTTCACCATAAGGCGCTACGCGGCTGATTTGTGCACGGCGCACGGTGTGGCGATGCTCGGGGTGGCGCAAAAGGAAATCTGCCACCAAGGCGTCATCCGCCCATTCCTGCAGAGTCTTAAATGCCACAGCCGCATCACGCGCAGGCGCAAGTGGTTGTTCATAGTCGGCAATTGGTTCCTCAAACCGTTCACCCAGGCGCGGTTCCAGTTTCTCTTCGGAAACATACCAAGCCCGCCCGCAGTTTTCGGCCGCGCCCCAATCCAGATCCAACGCCCAGTCAAAGCTTTGCCGGATCAGGGTACGAACATCCGAGATCGGCATTTCTCCATCTATCAACTGTGCTGTCGCGTTTGCGTCGGACATGCAGCAGGCAAGCCCGTCTACCATCTCGCCATAAGGCTCCAGGATCAGCGAGGCCAGTAGTTCCTGCCCTTCTTCCGAGAGCGCGGTTTCAGACCACCGGATCAGACGATCCCAGGGGTGATCCTGCATCAGGTCGTCCCTGGCCAGGTGTTCTTCGATCTTTTTCAGGTCCGCGTTCAGCGCTGCAAGCTTCTCAACCTGCAAAGGGTGTTCAGACCGCCACCAAGCGGTTGACAGTTTGCTGCGCGCAAATACATCGCGGAAGGCATGTGTTTCCTCCAGCGAAGCCGCCTCAACGGACCGGACGCGAGAGATAGCCTCTTCCCGTGCCATGATCCAATTGTTGAAAAGAACCGGATGGTTAACGATGAACGGAGCCATCCCTAGCCCGGTGGAGTTTCCGATGCCCAGCCAGCGCGCGATTTGAGGATCGAGATCCGCTGTCTGATCTCCTCCTTTGGACCGCGCCATGTACTGCACCAGATCGCGCACAAATACCCGGGTCAGATAAACCGATAGCATCTCGATCTGAAACGGACCGCTGACTTCTGCCCGATCCGCTGTTTTCTCACGGTCCGCAGCGCCGAATTTGCCGGAGCCATAGACAGCCGTGGTCCGCATCAGATAGCCAACCTGATAGATTTGTTCCAGGTCCGGTTGCTGGCCCGCAGCGAGACGATCCACCACATGAGCCCAAAGCCGCACCGAGCGATTGGCGCGCGACAGGGATAGTTCAGATTCACTGACACGCCCGGCCTCTTGCAGCGGTACATTCTGCGACAGGCGGTCGATGTCTTCAGACGTCGGGATGCCATCGAACAGTGCGAAGGTGGCGTCCCATGCCTCGGCGATAACCCGGTCTGACCGTTGGTCGGCAGGCAGGTCATGGGCAAAGGCGACCAGAGAATAGGCGCGATCAGGTCCGTGCGCGGTATAGACCGCATAGCCGACGCCGTTGTCATCAACGTCAAACGCGGGGCGGGAAAAGCTCCAGTTTTCTTCGGCCATGCGGCGGGTCAGCTGCCGCATAAAGCTGAGTCGACATTGGTGCAGCGATCCCAACCGTGACAGCCGCATGACCGTAGCAGGGTCACGTCTGGCGATCTCTGTCTGCGCGTGTGGTTCCATTTGGTTACCTTTGTGGGACGAAGTTCTCGGCAAAGAACCGATACCAGTTCCTGCCCATGATCCCGGCCACTTCGTCATCGTTCAGGCCGGTCGCGCGTAACCCTTGTTCGATATTGCCAAAGTCTCGATTGTCCTGAAACCAACCCGGCATTGGTGGGAACCCCGGAGCCGAGGCCGACCCTTCGCCATAGTCGATTTCTTTTGTCCAGCGTCCAACGCGCATCCATTCCACGACGCTGTCGGGCTGATCCTGACACAAGTCGGTACCGATCCCCAGATGTTCGGCCCCGTATTTGTCCGCAGTGCGGGCGATCATTTCGCAGAAGCTCTCCAACGTGCAATCGGACTTGTCTTTCAGGTGGTGAGGGTAGACCGAAAAGCCCAGCATCCCACCTTTTTCCGTCACTGCACGGATGACTTCATCACGCTTGTTGCGCAGGGCCGGAGACCATTCATGCGGATTGGCATGTGAAATTACGATGGGCCGGTCCGAGAATTCAGCCGCCTCGATGGTGGAACGATCTGCCGAATGGCTCATATCCACGACAAGGCCCACGCGGTTCATCTCTTTGATCACCTGCTTGCCCATACGGGTGATGCCAGTGTCTTCGGCCTCGTAACAACCGGTCGCCAGCAGGGATTGGTTGTTATAGGTCAGTTGCATGAACCGCGCGCCCAGGTCGTGCAGGATTTCGACCAGCCCGATGTCGTCTTCAATGGGCGAGGGGTTTTGAAATCCGAAAAACACGGCAGTCCGGCCCGTTTCACGGGCTGTGTCGATATCGCTGGCCCACCGGCCTTTCATGATCAGATTCGGGTATTGCTCGAACCAGCGGTTCCATTTCTCGAAGTTCAGAACCGTTTCGCGGAAGTTCTCATGATAGGAGATGGTGACGTGGATCGCGTCCACGCCGCCTTCGCGCAGTTGGCGAAAGATTTTTTCCGACCAGTTTGCATATTGCAGGCCGTCGATCCGCATCAGACAGGGCCTGCGCTGATATAGGCGGTTTTGACGGTTGTATAAAACTCGGCCGCAGCCTTGCCCTGTTCACGTGGCCCGTACGAGCTGTCGCCGCGTCCTCCGAAGGGCACGTGATAGTCTGTTCCGGCGGTAGGCAAGTTAACGGTGACAACGCCGGTGCGTGCATTGCGACGGAAATGAGTGGCACGAGCCAGCGACTTGGTCACGATGCCAGAGGTCAGGCCGAAATTGGTGTCGTTGACGACGCTCAGTGCTTCGTCATAGCTGCCGACCTTAATAACGGATGTCAGCGGAGCAAACATCTCTTCGCGGTTGATGCGCATATCGTTGTTGGTGTTCAGGAACACGCCCGGTGACATGTAAAAGCCGTCATGCGGCATTTCGAGACGCTGACCGCCACAGGCCAGTTCAGCCCCTTCGGACTTTCCAAGATCGACATAAGCGAGGTTTTCATTCAATTGCTGTTGACTGACGACGGGACCCATCTGAACCCCTTCCTCCAAAGCGTGGCCGACTTTCATTGCCTGTGCACCGGCTACTAATTTCTCGACAAAGGCGTCATGAATGCCCGCGTGAACAACCAGCCGCGACGAAGCGGTGCATTTCTGGCCGGTGCCACCAAAGGCCCCGCCCAAAGCCAGAGCCACCGCCAGATCCAGATCGGCATCGTCCATGACAGCCAGCGCGTTTTTGGACCCCATTTCCATCTGCACCTTAGTCAGGTTCTGGATCGCCGCAGCGGCGATGCCTTTGCCCACGGGCACCGATCCGGTGAAGGAAATCGCATTGACCTTGGGGCTTTCAACCAGACGCTGGCCGATCGAACGGCCCGAGCCCATCGCCAGGCTGAACAGACCCTTCGGGATGTCCTGCCGCTCGATGATTTCGGTCAGGGCTACGGCCGAAGCAGGGGTGATGTTGGCGGGTTTCCACACAACCGCGTTGCCATAGCAAAGAGCCGGAGCAATCTTCCAAGAGGCCGTCGCGGTGGGGAAGTTCCACGGGCTGATGATCGCAACGACGCCAACAGCCTCGCGGCGCACATCCACTTCGATATCGGGGCGCACGGAATCTGCATTCTCACCAATCTGGCGCAGACATTCTGCGGCGTAATAGGTGAAAAACTGACCAGCACGATAGACCTCGCCCTTGCCTTCGGCCAGCGGTTTACCTTCTTCACGGGCTAGAAGCGTACCCAGCTCCTCAGCGCGGGCCATCAATTCGTTACCGATGGCATTTAGAACGGCCTGTTTACGCTCCAGCCCGTAAGCGACCCATTCGGTCTGAGCAATGCGCGCCTGGTCCAGTGTTGCCTCAAGCTGATCGGTGCTGGCCTGAGCAAACATGCCGACCAGATCGCTCAGGTCCGAAGGGTTACGGTTTTCAATTTCGCTTTCGCCCGCCAGCCATTCGCCAGCAATCAGGTTCAGTTTGGTCACGTCAGGCCCCAAATTCGCAAATTTCGATTTGGGTAAAGATTGGGGTTGAAGCTAACATCAGTCAAACTAAAATAACTTTAAAAAACTTCAGGAAAATTGAAGTATGGCCATGAAAGTAGAAATGCTGCGGTGCTTTTGTACCGTGGCCCAGACCGGAAACCTTGCCGAGGCAGCCAGCCGTCTCGGCCGGACACAATCTGCCGTCTCAATGACGCTGAAACAGTTCGAAGAGCATCTCGGCAAGAAACTGTTTGAAGGGGAACGGAAAAACCACCTGTCACCGTTGGGTCAGCAAGTTCTGGACCTTGCGCTTAAACAGGTGCGGGACTTTGATCAGGCCGTTCAGAACATAGAATTGGCGGCACAGGCCGAACATGGGTTGATCCGTATCGTTTCCGTGCCATCCGTGGGAGCGTTGGTCTTTCCCAACCTGCTAGACCATATGACATCACGCTTTCCCGGGCTGAAGATCGAGCTGCGCGATGGAGATTCGCAGCAGGTTCTTGATGCCGTTGCCGGGGATAAGTCCGATATCGGCATTGCGTCAGGCTATTATCCACTAAACGGAGTCAGTGCAGAGCCGCTGTTACAGGATCGCTTCGGGTTGGTTGCGGCGTCCAATCACCCGCTGATGACACGGCCAGAGCCGCCAAACATTTCGGATCTGGTGGCCGAGCCTTTCGTGAGAAACGCCCTGTGTGAATTTATCGAATCCGCGCCATTCAGAGGGATTCTGGATAGGGCCGAGGTCACCATTCACAACACGCATTCCCTGATCACGACGGTCAGAGCAGGCCAATGGATCACGGTCTTGCCGCAGACCGTCGCGCAATTCATCCCGGACGCAGTCGCCTTTCGCCCAATTTCGGATTTGCCGGACAGGCGCGAGGTATATCTTTACGTGCGGGAAAGAGCTCGATTCCGGGAAATCACTGAGGCCTGCCGTTCGTTTGTTCTGTCGAGTGGATTTGGAAATGCAGGCTTGGTGAACGAGTAAGAACCGGATTAACCCTGCTCAAAATCACAAATTAATTTGGTTTTTGCAGACTCCGGCCCGCTCGCATGCTAGGTTCTCATCTGAAGTGGGGGACTTCAGAGGGGCGATATGTCTCAAGACCTGAGGGGCTGGTTGAGCGCAAATGGATTAAACGAGTATGCGCAGGCCTTCATAGACAACAAGATCGATTTTTCCATTCTGCCTGATTTGACGGCCGAGGATCTGATCGAAATCGGTGTAACCGCTGTCGGCGATCGCAGGCGGGTGTTGCGTGCCATCGAACAACTCGACTCCACCCAGACAGCTGCAGAACCTGAACCTGCGGCACCGCTTGAACCCGCACGGCGGCAGGTCACAGTGATGTTTGCTGACCTGACCGGATTTACAAAAATTTCCAGCGAGCTGGATGCAGAAGATCTGCACGCGCTGCTCAATCAGTTCTTCAGCAAGGTGGATAATGTCGTCGAAAAATACGGCGGTCGCATCGACAAACATATTGGTGACGCGGTCATGGCCGTTTTCGGAGCGCCAATCTCACATACCAACGACACGGAAAGGGCGGCGCGGGCTGCGACTGAGATTCACGCCGTTCTTCCGACTTTATCGCCGCCGCTTTCCTGCCATATCGGTATCTCTTCGGGGCAGGTCATCGCCAGTTCGACCGGCAGCCAGTCGCATACGGAATATACGGTGACAGGGGATGGGGTGAATTTAGCGTCCCGGTTGACCGATATCTCAGGGGGCGGCGAGACTCTGGTCTCACATGACATTCAACGCGCGCTGGGCCCGTTGTTCGTGGGCGAATCCATCGGGGTCAAGGCGATCAAGGGGTTGAACGAGCCGGTTGAGGTCTGGCGTCTGGACCGGCTGGCTAGGAACATTCGGACGAGACGGCACAAATTCATCGGGCGCGAGCGCGAGATGTCGATTTTCTCGGCTACATTCGACCGATGCCAACGCCATGGAAAAGGTGAAGTGCATATCGTTCTGGGCGAACCCGGAATTGGTAAAACCCATCTGTCCGAGCAGGTGGCGGAGCTGGCCTCAAGTTTGTCCTACACAATCCACAATGGCGTTGTGATGGATTTTGGTGCGCGCGAAGGCCATTCAGCCATTCAGACCGTCGCCCGCAGCATTCTGGGGCTTGAAGCATCCGATGGGGCGGAAACAGGGGCGGCTGTCGCAAAAGACGCGATCGACAGGGGATGGGTCAGCCCGTCAAATGCCGCGCACCTCAACGCTTTGCTCGAGCTTGAACAAGACCCGGGTTTGGCCGAGGTATATGCCGTGATGGACAACAAGACTCGTCTGCGGGGGCGGCGTCAGGTTCTGGAGGAACTGCTCTCGGCCCGCAGTCAGCAAGCACCCCTGCTCATTCAGATCGAAGACATCCACTGGGCGACACCCGACATCCTGACCGCGTGTTCGCATATTGCCGCAGCGACGCGGAATATTCCTTGTGTGCTGATGATGACCAGCCGGGCGGAGGGCGATCCGATCGACAGAGACTGGCAGATGGCAACAGATGGAGCTCTGGTGTCAAAGCTGGAACTGGCGCCCATGGGTGAGGAGCACGTCAGACAACTGGTCGACGAGTTCCGGGCCATTGATCCGGATTTGCTGGAAACCTGTGTCCAACGTGCAGGTGGCAACCCCTTGTTTCTGGAGCAGCTGCTGCGCAACACGGATGTGCTCAAGCAGGAAAGTGTGCCTGGTAGCATTCAGGGTATCGTTCAGTCGCGTCTGGACGCGCTGGATCGCAGCAGCCGAACTGCCATTCAGGCCGCGTCGGTTCTGGGCCAGAGATTCTCGCCCGAGGTTCTGAATTTCATTCTGGGTGAAGGGCATCTGGATACAACCAACCTGATCCGTTCGGCGCTGATCCGAGAGGCCGGACCCGATCTCATGTTTGCCCACGCACTGATCCGGGACGGGTCCTATGCAACTCTGGTCAAGTCCGAACGTGCCCGTCTGCACCGACAGGCGGCTCAGTGGTTCGAAGATCGAGATGCAACTTTACGCGCCCAGCATCTGGATCGGGCCGGAGCGAATAACGCCGCGCATGCCTATCTGGACGCAGCCGACAAATTGATCCGGGCGTTTCGGTTCGATGATGCAAGCCCATTGATCGAGCGTGCTCTGGAACTGCCGTCACCGGCAGGTGTCCGATTTGACCTGCTGTGCGCCCGAGGCGAGACGCACCGGTTGCAGGGATTGTCAAACGAGGCATTGCAGGAATTTCAAGAAGCAGCCAGTTTGGCCGAAACCGATGAACAAACGGCCCGGGCCCATATCGGGCTGGCGCAGGCAGCGCGACAAGCAAGCCTGTATCAGGACGCGCTGGACGCGCTCGACACCGCTGAGGCAGCGGCAGAACGCTGCGGGTCTGAGAAAGATGTGGCTCAGATTAACTACGTGCGCGGCAACGTTTACTTCCCGCTGGGTCGGGACAAAGAAGCGCTGAAGGCCAATGAACGTGCCCTCTTACTTGCTCGCAAGCTCGAGTCCGCTCGCCTGGAAGTCGGCGCGTTAAGTGGATTTGGCGACGCCAATTTCATGAATGCCACCATGAAGACGGCGACTGGATTCTACACCCAAGCCGTTGAACGTGCGCGTGAAAAAGGGCTGGTTCGGGACCTGGCGGCCAATCTGCACAATCTCAGTGTCGCGCGCAGTTACACCGGGGATGTCGGGCAGGGCAAAGCGGACGCCAGCGAGGCGATTGAAATCTCGCAGAAGTACTTTGCCTTCGTTCCGGAATGCGTTGCGCAAACATGCCTGGGTGTGGCCGAAACCTTTCTGGGCAGTCTCGACCGTGCGCTAGAAGCTTTCAGTGTCTCTGCGGAAATCGCCGAGCGCGTGGGGGCAAAACGCCTTGAAGCGCAGGCGTTGGAACATCTCGCCCGCACGCAGGTTTATGCCGGTCAGGTGGAACGTGCGCGGGAAACCGGCCTGCGGGCGGTTGACATTGCGCTTGAGCACGGGCGGAACTTTGTCGGGCCCAAGGCTCTGTCAGCTCTGGCGATGACTGAAACGGATCCGGATGAGCAAACGCGCCTGTTGAAATTGGGTTCCGAGATCATCGCCGAAGGCTGTGTCGGCCACAGCCATTTGCATTTTTATCCCGATGCCAGCGCCGTCATGCTGGCGCGTGGTGATTGGGATGCCGCGATAGGCTATGCGGATGGGCTTGCCGCGTTCACCGAGAACGAACCTTTGCCGATGGTGGACCTTTCTATTCGTCAAACACGACTATTGGCCGAAAGCGGGAAGCAGAACACCCCACTGTCACAACACAGCGAATTTGCCGATCTGAAAGAGCAGTTTGCCGAGATGGGCATCACGCAGTCCTTGTTGGGCCGTGCGGATTTTCTGGCAAAATAGGTGGCAAAACAGGAGGCTGAATGAGCGTCGAAAGAAAGGTGTGGTTTATCTCTGGCTTGCTGACCCTCGGTCTGGCCGCTCTGTTACTCAAGCTTTGGATTGAACTGAACCATTTCGAGGGCGACCCGACGCAGCTGCCCGATCAGGCTTCGGTCGATGCATATCTGGGCAAGGTGGACGTAGCGCCGGACTACCGTGTGAGTACGGGGATCTTCCTAAAGTCTTTCAGCTTTCTTGGCGCCAGCGATGTCCAGGTCACTGGTTATATCTGGCAGCACTATAACACGGGTGAGCATGACGCGATCATTCCAGCCGAGGGTGAGGTCGGTTTCCTTCTGCCCGAAGCGGTCGATACCGCAAACGGCCTTATTGCCGAGGCCTATCGATTGCCGCAACCTGACGGTGTGCTGATTGGTTGGTATTTCGAACAAACCTTGCGGCAGAGCTTCGATTACACCAGTTACCCCTTCGACCACAAAACGGTTTGGGTGCGGATATGGCCCGCCTCTTTTGAGGTCAATGTCGCGCTGGTCCCAGACTTTGAGGCGTATCCGGCGACTGGACCGGATGACATCTTTGGGATCGACAACCAGATCGTGATGGGCACATGGGAGCGTGAGAACACCTATTTCGATTACAAGCTTTCAAATCTGGATACGACGCTGGGTATTCGGCAGAACGCGTACCAGACAAACGCGCCCGAGCTGCATTACAATTTCGTCATCAAACGCAATTTCGCAAACGCGTTCATCGTACACATGATCCCATTGCTTGTTGTGGTGATGCTGCTGTTCGGCGCGGTCATGACCGTTACGCGTCGCGAGGGTCTGGTGGAACGGCATGACTTCAGCACGTCCAGTGTGATCGGCACTTGTTCGGTACTGTTCTTCGTGATCCTGCTGGCCCATGTGCAATTGCGCGAAGGGTTTGCAGGCTCGCCCGTGATCTACATGGAGTCGTTCTTTTTCCTGATGTACTTTATGCTGCTGGCGGTTTCGGTCAACACCTACCTTTTCGCCTCCGAGGCGGTGCCGTCGTTACGTATCATCCACTATCGGGACAACCTTATCCCAAAAGCCAGTTTCTGGCCGTTTGTGCTGCTGTGCATGGTGGCGATCACGGCCTATAACCTCTGCATCAAGGATAGTTCCGAGCCGCCACCGATCAGCACACAAGAAGGCTAAGCCACGGGTTCGAAATCCGGTTTGGGTTCGCCCTGCGCCATATCCAGTGTGTAGTCGCTTACCACTTCGGATGTCCCGTCGCGCCAGTTCTTCAGGTACTTTGCGGGATCAGCGATTACATAGGCATAGGCGGGCTTCATCACGCCTTCGATGACAACGTTGATCTTCTTCCGCAGATAGACATTGTCGGGTGAACCGGGGCCGTGATACCCTTCCAGCTTGTCCAGTTCGCGGAGGCCGGATTGTGTCACCCGATAGACCTCGCCACTCACCTGTTTGCCCATTCCCTGCTGGTCCACAAGTGTGGCCATACGGTGCAAATACCCACAGTTCGGGTTGTCGCAGAACGGTTCTTTCGGGACAATCAGGGGCATCGGTTGCCGGGTGCGTGCTGTTCCTACCAAGTCGCTGAGAACTGCGCTATGCGCATCATGATTGGGAAACCCCTGCTTCAGTGACCCGTAGGTGAAATACAGGTAAGAGGGTTCGTTGACGGCGACAAAGCTCTCGTCGCGCCCTTGGTCGGCGTCTGCCATCTTCAGGTTGTGATCATGTGCCCAGGTATCCAGCATGGTTCGGATCTCGGGTTCGATCTTCATGCCCTGAACAAACTCGATACAGGAGGTCGCATCCATGTCTTCTGCCCCCAGAAGGATTTCCACCATTTTGGGGGCTTTGTTCATCACCGCCACATGCAGTGCCGTGAACCCGTGGTCGTTGACAATATTGACGTCGATATCCCGGTCGATCAGATCCTGAGCGGCTTCATAATCCGGCTTGCCCAGATCATGGCCGCTTTCGTTCAGTTCACCTTCACCACCGGCTGCGTAGTGCAGCAATGAGTCGCCGTGAGCTTCGTCCACGATATTGACGCCCACGACTCCCTCGTCGATGGCGCGGAACACCCGTTTCCATTCGTTGATGTCATCGGCGGCAGCGGCCTCGCGCGCCCATTTGCAGACGCGGTACTTCTGGTCGTCCAGTTCTTCGAACGCGTCTTCCAGAGCCTCCATGATCTGGTCGGGTTTGGCCATCATTCCGATGCCCATCCGGCCATTGGACAGGCGTCCTTCCAGGGGACCGATGAAATCGGCACCAAGCGTCTTGAGTTTTGCTACATTGTTCTGGGTCGTGATGTTGTTCCACATATTCGTGTTGCAGGCGGGGCAGAGGATCACCGGTTTCTTTTGGTACTGCCACGCCACAAAGACCGAGGTCAGAAGGTTGTCGGCGATACCATTGGCTACCTTTCCCATCGTGTTGCAGGTGATGGGGGCCACGATGACGCAATCGGCCCAGTCACACAGCGCCAGATGCGAGGCGCGGACCGGCATGTCGAATTTCATGTAGCGGAAATTCCACTCATCATCGTCGCGGTAATAGTCATGATGGGTGATTTTGGCGTCGATCCGCGCGGCCCCGAAATCCCGGAAGAACTTCTCGGCCGAGACGGAGGGTATCAGTTTCACGTTATGCCCTGCATCGACAATGCGTTCGACGAGCTCGGGGATTTTATCTGCTGCCGACGACCCGCAGGCGCACAACAATACGTTTCGCTTGCCGGCGTTGACCTGATTCATAACTCCTTTGGGATAACCGAAGGGGTTCTTTTCAAGGCTTGGAGTCTCATTCAGGTCCGAAACAGGCAGTCCTGCTTCGCGCATCTTGGCCTGCAGTTCACCGGCCCTGATCATGTCCACAATGTCTTCCAGCTCATCGCTTTTGCTGATGCAATCTCCTTCGAAAAACAGATACGGCACGTCCGGTCTTTCTCCGAGCGTCACCAATTGCCGCCGCATCCGGATCATATTTGGATCGCGCCCACCTACGTCGATCTGCTTGACGGTTGTTGCCCCGATATTCGAAAGAACGCTGCGCAGCATGTAGGACCAAGGGTCCTCATCCTCATAGAACAAAACCATCTTATTGTGCTTGATGATACTGGCGACATCGCTTGGATCTTCGGGCGGTTCGATCTCTTCGATCATCACCAGCGCGGGGTCTCCAAGATCGCGCAACCCGCGGAAAATGTTTGCGCGCGGTGCTTGCCAGACCTGAGATGTCGCGGGGCTCATGTCGACAATGGTGACAACGTCCTCCTCCTCATAATAGTCAATGCAAAGACACCAGAACTCCTCCAGCAAAGCGGTTTCCCGATATACGTTTTCCGGCGAGCTGATCGCTTCGATCCCGGTGACGCGATTGAAGTCGATGTTGATCATCAGGTGGCGATCTTTGTTGGTTTTCAAGCTTTTCAACTGGGCCTTGAACCAGTCTTGCGGAGTTTGGATCGATCTGTCTTCGCGGGTCGCAAAACTGTGGAACGAACTTCTAACATGTACGTGGTCGGACTGGCCTAGGTATTTCTCCGCCATGTCGTGCATGTCTTCGGCGGTGGCGACCCGGCTGACAGCATCCGTGAACGACGCCTCGGTCGCCCTCAGCAGCTCGTCTTCGTCCACCCTGGTGTCGCCGTGAATGGCCAGGCTTTCCGCCAGTACTCCCAGTGAATTCATGTTAGGCGTAGCCCGGCGGAACAGGTTGCGCCGTTTCTTCGGGTCTTTCGCCAGGTAAAGGGTGCTGTCGACATAATTGCATCGTTGCTTGAACGTTTGCAGATGTGTTTTGACAGCAGCGCGTGCCGAGAACCGGAGAATGCCGCGAGATCGCATCGAGGTTCCGTCGCGATCTGACATGGCTTTCCACAATCGCTCTATGGTTGTCACCCAAAGCTTGCCGTATTTTTCGGGATGCACATCCATCATATGCACCAATCCGGTGCTGGGGTTGCATTTGGCGATGACGGCAAAATGCCCACCCGGCATGTTCTCTTTGCCATGGGCGACGCCGACCTGGAAGTTCGCCACCAGAATATCGTTTTCGCCGCCCAGTCGATTGGATTCGTCTATTGCTTCGAGCAGCAGCGGAACGTCGGTCGTGTCTTCATCCATGAAATAAGCCTGAACCTGAACCCGGTCCCTGAGACCTTGCGAGTGAATGTAGGTACAAGCGACGTCGAACAGTTCACCCAGCGAGATTCCGTCATTCACCACAAAGGACGAGGGCAAGGCGCATTCACGGAAAATGTCATTCACTTCGCAGCTGAACCCAAGCGCCGACATGCTGAGTGCAGCCGCAGTGACGCTGCAACAATTGATGGGCTGTTGGAAGCTCTGCAACTGAACGCTGACCAGATCCCCGAACATAGTAGCCAAACAGGGTTTCCGGATGTCATCGGGAATCTTTTTCCAGTTCTCGCTGGACAGGTAGGCCAGCCGTGTACCGTCCAGCGCAAGCGCTTCGAGGCTGACTGGGATATCCGATATCTCCATGTGTTCTTCATAAAAGTAGTCGCCAACGTCAGCGCTGGCCAACGGGTTCCCGTCCTGGCGCAGCTGAACCACGCCGCGCAGCACGACATACATGCCATCGGCTGGCAGGACCGCATTCCCGGTCACCTCAATGCATTGAAAATGTGGGTTTATGACGGCCGGGTCCGCAACTTGCGCTTCGCCCGGAAGGACATTGTAAATCAACGTCCAGTCAGTTTCATTTGGGATGTAGGGTCTGGATTCGGCAATTTGATCTATAGGCACAACTGTGTCCCCCCGGAGTTGCGTTTCAATAATTCAATCTTCGATTAACCAGCGCTGCTGTTTTTTTCCGAAGCTCAGATACCGGTCATTCAGAATTAAAGACCTGTCTGTTTCTGTGCTTTTCACTGGCAGGGCCGCGTTGCAGATGGAAAAAGCTTGAACAAAATGGCCCAATTGGCTGCACAGTATCTGATTTTGGAACAAAAATCACGAATGCAGTTGCATGGGCTTAAGACGCTGACTGCTGCAGCGGGTCACTTGCCTGCCCGAGACATGGATTGTGCGGGCTAAAAATGCCCGCAGGCAGCCAGGCTTTGAATGGCTTTTTGGTCTAGTCGAGAAAAAGGTAATCCAAGCGCATTATGGATTGGGCTTTTTCTTCGCCTACCCCAAGAAATTTGGCGATAACTGCTTCATTCTCGGCGCGCTGGGCTGTTTCCCGCAGGCGCAGGTAATTGTCCAGCCTGGCAGCGCGGATCTGTTCGGATTCGTGGCTCAGATCGTTGCGAAGTGTTGGCAGAAGAGATGCGACAGTTTCCGACGGGCTGCTGTCACCGGCAAGCCCGACGCGGCGCGCGTGGCCGATCAGGTATTCGTCCGAGTACTCGCATTCGATCTCAAGCACATGGGTTTTGGCCTGATCGCCGCAAAAATCTTCAAGAGCGTCAAGATTGGCAGGGTCTAGGCACAGAACCAGCTGATCCGACGCGAAACTGTCGAACAGCATGCGCACAACTGCGCGCCGGTGACGGGAGCGCTTGGTCAAGGTCGTTTCAATTCCACCCAAATCCGGGAGTACCGTATTTTCTTCGTTAAACAGGTATTCAACGCAGGGGATATCTGTCTCCGATGCGATCTGATCGACAAGACGTTTGGCCACGTGCCATTTCTTGCAGACGATCACGAACAGTTCACGTTCCGGGCCAAGTACGCTCCCGGCCTCCCAGAACCGTTGTCCGAACCGGCGTCCGATGCGACCCCGCCCGGTGAGAAACGCGTACAGGTTGCGCCCCTCATTCGAGACAGGGAAATCAACACCCTCACTTGAATAGAGCGAGCCGAGACGGTCTTTCAATTCATGCGCGTCTGCGCTGATTTTGCGTGCAAACAGATAGTCCTGCCCCAGCAGCATGTCATAATGGTCGTTGTAGAACGTGACCGGCATTCCATAGTCCGAGAACATCAGGAACGTAGGCGTTCGGTTTTCAATCTCGCTTTTCGGAATAAGGTGGCGCACCAGTGTTTGAAAGAAGGTTTCATCGGGTATCCAGGTCGTAGAGAAAAACCGGTTCACATCCCGGCGCTGGCGCAGGAAATCCAAAATCATCTCGACAGTTCTGCGACGCAGACACCACCATTGGCTGCCGATCATGATCTGAATGTCTTCCGGGATATCCCGTGTCAGGCCAAAGCGTTTCTGCAAGTCGTAGGCTGTATAAAACAGTTTGGATTGTGTTCGTTCGTTGAAATAGTGGCGATAGATCAGTCGGTCTTCCTTCATGCCGGTCTTGATCCAGTTGCTGGCAAAAAAGTCGTGGCTTTCGATGAAATCCCTGTCGCGATCATCCAGGAAACGGTGCGTGTACTCTGCCGTTTTGATGGCCATGCAATCACCGGACAGCATGTAGAAATGGGTGGCGCGCGGGAAAGTTTCGACTGCGGCCTGCAGGGCGTTCAGCGTGGCCCGGACCAGAGACCATTCTCCCCAGCCGCACTTAACGCGCTTTTTTGCAAAGGTCACATTCGGGTTCTGATCCAGCGCGGAACGAATGCGATCATAGGCTTCGGCGCTGGCCCGGGCGTCAAAATGGATCGCCATGCAATCGCCAGCCGCGGTCAGTTGTTCGGCCTGTGCAATGATGGCCTCAGGGTCCTTATGACACAGCAATATATAGGCGATCTTTGCCATAGAGATAACGCGATTTCCGTTTCTGCCCGGTTTCAACCGTGATACTGAGGATGAGCGATTGAATAAACAGAATAATTTTGGTTCTTTGTTACCAAAAGCTGGCGTATCGGATCGACACCTGACCAGCGAAGGAGGCGCAGCAGATGGGTTTTCCCGGTACCTGGATGACCGAGAGCGAAAGCATGGTGTACCGCGTGGTGCCCAAATGTGCCTGCTCGACCATTGGTCAGATCATGTATTATTCAGATCATGGTCAGTTCTTTGACGGTGACATCCACGACGCCAAGGACGGCATGCATAAATGGGCGTTTGATCACAGCCAGGGTCTGATCTCGAACAACGTGCGCAATCACGCGTCCTATTCGTTTACCTGTGTGCGCAATCCCTATACCCGCATCCTCAGTTCGTTCTTTGACAAGATCTGCGGCATACAGCGCAATGGTAAGCGATATCGGGGCAATCTGGTTCCGACGCTGATCTACAATTACGGGATCGAAGTGGGCGGTGACGACGGCAAAGGAGAGTTTGACCAGATAGCCAGCTTCCGCAGGTTCCTGCTGTTTGCGCGAGATACGATCCGATGGCGGCGTCCGATGGATCCGGACATTCACTGGTCTGCGATGTCGGGTCATGTATCGACCTTCATTGTGAACGGTGGGCGCTATGACCGGATTTTCTGGACCGAAGCGTTCAACGATGGGATGCAGGATGTTCTGGACCACGTCGACTTGAAAAATCCTGTGACATTGGCAGATATTCCACGGTTCAATGAATCCGAAGGCCACGGACCAAAGCGTGCCCATCCGGTCGAGGATTACTTTGACGATCTGTCAATGCATCTGGTCTATGAGATCTACAAACAGGATTTCGAGCTGTTCAAATACGATTTCGAAAACCCGGCCAACAAATTGCCGATCGGCGAAATCGATCTGGACGAAATTCACGCCAAACTTGGTGACTGACTGCGGCGCCGGGCCCAAGGCCAAACGTGGCATCAGCGAAGCTGATGGTGCGATTTGGGTGCGGGAGTACCTCTGGTTGGTCGATTTACCGGTCCGCTGTGCTGCAGACCGGTGCTGAATTGGGTCAGACCTGGCGTACAGCTCCTTTTGCCGCGCTGGTGGTCAGCTTGGCATAGGCTTTGAGCGCTGTGGATACCTTGCGTTTACGCGGTGCAGCCGGTTCCCAGCCTTTTTCGTCCTGTGCTTCGCGCCGGGCGGCAAGCTCTTCATCTGAGACGGCCAGATGTATGGTGCGGCTCGGGATATCGATCTCAATTTTATCGCCGTTCTGTACCAGACCGATCTCACCACCTTCGGCTGCTTCGGGTGAAACGTGACCGATCGACAGGCCGGATGTGCCGCCCGAAAAGCGACCATCGGTCAGCAGGGCGCAGGCTTTGCCAAGCCCTTTCGACTTCAGGTAAGACGTCGGGTACAGCATCTCCTGCATCCCCGGACCGCCACGCGGGCCTTCATAGCGGATCACCACGACGTCGCCTTCTTTCACCTTGCCGGTGAGAATGTCGCTGACCGCCTGATCCTGGCTTTCGCAGACGTAGGCCGAGCCGGTGAATTGCAGGATGTTTGCATCCACACCAGCGGTTTTCACGATACAGCCGTCGCGGGCGATGTTGCCGAACAGAACTGCCAGACCGCCATCCTGACTAAAGGCGTGCTCTTTCGAACGGATCACGCCGCCTTCGCGATCTGTATCCAGCTCTTTGAACCGGTTCGATTGGCTGAACGCTTGTGTGGTACGCACACCACCGGGGGCAGCTTTGAACAGCTCTTGAGCCTTGGGGTTGTTGGCAACCTTGATGTCCCAATTGGCAATCGCTTCGCCCATTGTGCCCGAGTGCACCGTGCTGCATTCCTCGTGCAGCAGGCCTGCGCGGCTCAACTCGCCGAGAATCGAGAAGATGCCACCGGCACGATGGACGTCTTCCATATGCACGTTTTCGGTGTTTGGCGCGACTTTGCATAGGCAAGGAACCTTGCGACTAAGGCGGTCCATGTCGGTCATCGTGAAATGCACTTCACCTTCGTGCGCGATTGCCAGCAGGTGAAGCACCGTGTTCGTTGAACCGCCCATAGCGATGTCGAGGCTCATGGCGTTCTCGAACGCATCAAAGGTGGCGATTTCACGGGGCAGGAAACCCTTTTCGTCCAGATCGTAATGGCGCTTGGTGATCTCGACGATCCGGCGACCGGCCTCAAGGAACAGTTCTTTGCGGTCCGCGTGCGTTGCCAGTGTCGAGCCGTTACCCGGCAATGCCAGTCCCAACGCCTCGGCGAGACAGTTCATCGAGTTTGCGGTGAACATGCCCGAGCAAGACCCACAGGTCGGGCAGGCGTTTTCCTCGATGTGCTGAACCTGTTCGTCAGTGAATTTGTCGTCTGCAGCGGCCACCATTGCATCGACAAGGTCGATTTTCTTTGCGTCCAGATCGGCGATGTCGATCTTGCCCGCTTCCATCGGCCCACCCGAGACAAAGATGGCCGGAATGTTCAGGCGCATGGCGGCCATCAGCATGCCGGGAGTGATCTTGTCGCAATTCGAGATGCAGACCATCGCATCCGCGCAATGCGCGTTGACCATGTATTCAACCGAATCCGCGATCACTTCGCGCGAAGGCAGCGAATAGAGCATTCCGTCATGACCCATGGCGATGCCGTCATCGACGGCGATAGTGTTGAACTCTTTCGCAACACCACCTGCGGCCTCGACCTCGCGTGCCACCATCTGTCCCAGATCTTTCAGGTGCACGTGACCGGGAACGAACTGAGTGAACGAGTTGACGATAGCGATGATGGGTTTGCCGAAATCGTCGTCGCCCATGCCGGTGGCGCGCCACAATCCGCGGGCACCGGCCATGTTGCGGCCATGAGTAGAGGTTCTGGATCGGTACAATGGCATGATGCTGTTTCCCTATTGCCTCGGGTTGCATGTCTTGGGGTTCGTACGTTATAGCGCACGTATCACATGTGCGCTATAACGCACAAGAGGATTCGGAAGACGACAACATGGCAATGGATGACATTACGCTGAAGCTTAGGGACGTCAGGGCAGCCTCGGGGCTGAGTTTGTCCAAGGTGGCCGAAATGACGGGCGTCAGCAAAGCCATGCTGGGCCAGATCGAACGGGGCGAATCAAGCCCAACCATCGCCACCTTGTGGAAAATTGCCAAAGGCTTTCAGCTACCGCTCAGCGCGCTGATTGACACGGCGCTGGAAGATCCATCGGTCTTTCAAACAGTAACTTTCCCCGGCAGTATCGAGGTCAAGATCGTCTTTCCCTTCGATCCCGCACTGGGAGCTGAAACATTCCACGTGAACCTGACGTCGAACCAAAGCCACGAATCTCCGGCTCATGCTGCTGGGGTGACCGAGGAAGTGTTTGTCCTTAGCGGCACATTGGAAATTCTTCGTGGTGCGGATTGGGTTTCCTTACAGGCAGGGCAAGGATTGCGGTTTGCTGCGGACGTGCCCCATGGGTATCGCGCTGGTTCGGGGGGCGCCGCGTTTCTGAACATGCACCATTACGCGCAGCACACTGAGCTTTTTGAGAACGGTAAGGCCACATCATGACCGCATTTTATAACAGTCTGACCATCGTGGACGCCGTCGGCTCGTTCGGAGCGCTGATCGTGGTGGGCGCATATTTCGCAACGCAAATGCGGATGATGAACTCAGACGATCTGGCCTTTCCGGTGGTCAACCTGTTGGGGTCTGTCCTGATCGTCTATTCATTGCTGCAGAATTTCAATCTGGCCTCGATGCTGATCGAGGGGTTCTGGATTTTGATCAGCATCATCGGCATTTTTCAGTATTTCCGCCTGCGCCGGGCGCGATAAATCCAGCGATTAACTGGCGCTAGCGCTATCCAGTCTTGAACCCCTAAGCTGCCGGGTATAGGGAAAATCCAAGCTCGCTTAGGGGAGGCATTGATGCAGGACGATCCAAAAACCCTCGTATCGACCGAATGGCTGGCCGCGCATATGAAAGACCCGGACCTGCGGGTTCTGGATGGGTCTTGGTATTTGCCCGCGCAAAACCGTGACGCCAAGGCCGAATACAACGCTGGCCACATCCCCGGAGCACGGTTCTTCGATATTGACGAGATCTCGGATCACCGTTCAGACCTGCCGCACATGGCGCCGCCGGTCGAGAAATTTATGTCTCGCCTGCGGGCGATGGGCGTAGGCGACGGTCATCAGGTCGTCGTTTATGACGGTGCCGGGCTGATGTCAGCAGCACGCGTTTGGTGGCTGTTCCGCCTGATGGGGCAAGAGAATATCGCAGTTCTGGATGGTGGTCTTCCCAAATGGCAGGCGGAAGGGCGCGAGATCGAGGATCTGCCGCCGGTCATCCGTGACCGCCACATGACCGTTCGGGTGCAAAACCAGCTTGTCCGCGATGTCACGCAGGTGTCCGCTGCTGCCAAGCTGGGTGATCATGAGATCATCGACGCGCGCGCGGCAGGCCGTTTCGCAGGCACGGACCCCGAGCCGCGCAAAGGGTTGCGGTCCGGGCGCATCCCCGGATCGCGCAACGTGCCCTTTGGAACATTGCTGAACAAGAACCACACTATGAAATCGCCCGAGGAGTGCCGCGCCATATTCGAGGCAGCGGGAGTCGATCTGTCGAAACCGGTGATCACCAGTTGCGGGTCGGGCGTGACCGCCGCGATCCTCAGCCTTGCGCTGGAACGCCTCGGCAAGAAAGACCACTCGCTTTATGACGGCTCCTGGGCTGAATGGGGTGCCTTCCCGACCCTGCCCGTCGCAACCGGAGAGACCTGATGTTCGAACATCTCAAACCGCAACCTGCCGACAAGATTCTGGCGCTGATGCAGATGTACCGCGAAGACCCGCGCGATCAGAAGATCGACCTGGGTGTTGGCGTTTACAAAAACGCGGAAGGCATCACCCCGGTCATGCGCGCAGTCAAAGCCGCCGAACAGCGCATCTGGGAAGAGCAGGAAACCAAAGCCTATACCGGGCTGGCCGGTGACCCGGCCTATGCGGATGCGATGATCGGACTGATTCTCGGCACCTCTGTTCCACGCGGCAGTATCGCCGCCGTGGCGACACCGGGCGGCACCGGCGCCTGCCGGCAGGCGTTCGAGATGATCCGCATGGCCAACCCGTCGGCCCGCGTCTTTGTGTCGAACCCAACCTGGCCGAACCACCTGTCGATCCTGAACTATCTGGGAATGGAGACTGTCCAATACCGTTACTTCGATGGTGAAACCCGTGGTGTTGATTTCGACGGCATGATCGAAGACCTCAAGACGGCCAAAGCGGGCGACGTGGTTCTGCTGCATGGTTGCTGCCACAACCCGACCGGTGCCAACCTGAATTTGGTGCAGTGGCAGGAAGTCGTGAACCTGATCAATGCACTTGGCCTCGTTGCGATGATCGACATTGCCTATCAGGGTTTCGGCGACGGTCTGGAAGAGGATGCGCAGGCGGCACGTCTGGTCGCGTCATCAGTCAAGGAATGCCTGATTGCTGCGTCATGCTCGAAGAATTTCGGCGTCTATCGCGAACGCACAGGATTGCTGATGGCCATCAGTGCCGATGCTGGGCAGACGGCTCTGAACCAGGGTACATTGGCGTTTCTCAACCGTCAAAACTACTCATTCCCACCGGATCACGGTGCGCGCGTGGTGACGACCATTCTGATGGATGAGGCGTTGCGCGAAGACTGGGCCACTGAGCTGGAAGAGGTTCGCCTGTCCATGCTGGGCCTGCGTCAGCAATTGGCCGACGAACTGCAGCGTCTGAGCGGTTCGGACCGCTTTGGTTTCATCGCCCAGCACCGTGGTATGTTCTCACGCCTCGGGGCGGCACCGGAACTGGTCGAGAAACTGCGTGTCGATCACGGCATCTACATGGTCGGCGACAGCCGCCTGAACATCGCCGGTCTGAACGCGGCCACGGTGCCGATTCTGGCTAAGGCCATTGTCGACGTCGGCGTTTGAACCGCCTTTACCAAGTGACAAAAGCCGCGAAATCCAGCGCGGCTTTTTTTAGGCTCTGACCAAAAGAAAAAGCCGGGCGCGAGCGCCCGGCTTTCAAGTCGGACGCTCAGGTCTTAGCCCTTGGAGAACTCTGGGTATGCCTCCATACCCAGCTCACCCATGTCGAGGCCGTTGATCTCTTCTTCCTCACCGACCCGCAGGCCTACAGTTGCCTTGAGGACCGAGAAGAGGATGAAGCTGACCACGAAGACGAAGATACCGATGGCTGCGAAGCCGATGATCTGGGTCACAAAGGATGCATCACTGTTGGTCCAAGCCACGATGAAAGTCCCCCAGAAGCCTGCGATCAGGTGAACCGGGATTGCACCGACGACGTCGTCGATCTTCATGCGATCCAGCATCGGAACGGTCAGGACAACGATCACACCACCGATTGCACCAATGATCAGCGCCTGGAACAGCGACGGGGCAAGTGGTTCAGCAGTGATCGAAACCAGACCGGCCAGCGCACCGTTCAGCACCATGGTCAGGTCGACCTTTCCATACATCACCTGCGTCAGGACCAGGGCGGCAACGGCACCTGCCGCAGCGGCCATGTTGGTGTTGGCGAAGATGCGGCTGATGTCGGCCATATCACCGATAGTGCCCATCGCCAGCTGCGACCCGCCGTTGAAGCCGAACCAACCCAGCCACAGAATGAACGTCCCCAAGGTTGCCAGCGCCAGATTTGAACCGGGGATCGGAACAACCTTGCCTTCTTTATTGTACTTGCCGATACGCGGGCCAAGTACGATGGCACCTGCCAGCGCTGCGAAACCACCAGCGGCGTGCACCAGAGTTGAGCCTGCGAAGTCGCTAAAGCCCATCTCGAACAACCAGCCGCCACCCCACTGCCAGGACGCTTCGATCGGGTAGATGATGCCGGTCAGGACGATCACGAAGAAGAAGAAGGGCCACAGTTTGACACGCTCGGCCATTGTGCCCGATACGATGGACGCGGTGGTGGCACAGAACATCAGTTGGAAAAAGAAGTCGGAACCTACGGACGCATAATCAAGCGCGGTTTCGGTGTCGGCCAAACCAACCGGCTCGAGCGACGTCGGCGAGAACGCACCCAGAATGCCTGTGATAGTCCAGCCATCACCCGGGTACATCAGGTTAAAGCCCACCAGCCAGTACATGATGGCCGCAAACGAAAACAGGCCCATGTTCTTGACCAATTGCATGGCCACGTTTTTTGAACGCACCAGACCAGCCTCGAGCATGGCAAAGCCCGCGGCCATCCAGAACACCAGAAAACCGCCGACCAGAAACAGCAGTGAGGTCAAGATATATTGCGTGTGCTGCGCGGTCTCGCCAGTTACAGCGGCCTCTTGCGCAAGACCCATCTGCGGCAACGCGGCAATCGCGGCGGCAGGGATGAGAGATTTCATCAGGTTCATTGTCAATCCTCGAATGAGTGTGAGTGGGCGCGCCTACAGCGCGTCCTCATTGGTTTCCCCGGTCCGCACGCGCAGCGCCTGCTCGACATCGAGGACAAAAATCTTGCCGTCGCCGATCTTGCCGGTCTTGGCTGTTTTGGTGATGGTCTCGACGATCTGGTCGGCCATAGTTGCAGGCACCACGATCTCTAGCTTGATCTTGGGAACGAAGTTCACCGCGTATTCGGCCCCCCGATAGATTTCGGTGTGACCGGATTGCGAGCCGAAGCCCTTGATCTCGGTTACCATCATGCCGCGCACACCGGCTTCGGTCAGTGCTTCGCGCACCTCCTCCAGCTTGAACGGCTTGATTGTCGCAATGATCAGTTTCACGTCTTTCCCCTCTGGTTCTCCGGTGGGACCGGTTTGTTTGCACCTGCAGAAAAATGCGCAACTGAGCGTGGTAAGAAACGGCTCTGGGGCGCTAATGTGCCGCCAAATGGCGCAAAGTTGCACATTTTTCGCACAAATTGGTTGTGTTGATTAATTTACGGGCAGTGTTGTGAGGGGAATTTACGAAAATTCGGACCTCTACATACTCAGGCCATCGGGGTATGGTGGCGAAAAAGTAAAACCGGGCAGAGTTTGAGCATGACTGAGTCCAAGCGACGCAAGCCAAAATTGGTTGCGGATAAAAGGTACCCGCCAAAGGGCCGTAAACCGTCGGCGTCCAAGCGCCTGGCGGGCAACAAGGCGACGGCGCGCAAGACGACCACGCGCAAAACTGCGCGCAAGAAGACGCGCAAGAAATCGGGCGGCAAGGGCGGCGGTATCTTACGGCGCTTTTTCCGCTGGATCTGGCATATGGTCTGGGGTCTGACCTGGCGGGTTGGCGCAATTGTGGCCATGCTGATCGCGCTGGCGGTGGGTATCGTTTATACCTCCTTGCCTGACCTGGACGCCTTGCTGGACGGGCGTGCTCGTGGATCGGTCACGTTGCTGGATCGCGACGGCAAAGTATTTGCGTGGCGTGGCGACCAGTTTGGGGGTGTGATCACCGCTGATACAGTTTCACCGCATTTGAAAAACGCCGTGATCGCGACCGAGGATAAACGGTTTTATCGTCATTTCGGTGTCAGCCCGCGTGGCGTGGCCAGTGCCGTCCGCATCAATCTGAGCGAAGGACGAGGGCCGTTGTCGGGCCATGGCGGGTCCACCATCACGCAGCAGACGGCGAAATTGTTGTGCCTGGGTGTGCCGTATGACCCCAGCGAGTGGGAGTCGGAAGCCGCTTATGAGGCCGATTGCCGTCAGGGTTCATTGTGGCGCAAAGCCAAAGAGGCCATCTATGCGATCGCGATGGAAGTGAAATACTCCAAGGACGAGGTTCTGACGATTTACCTCAACCGCGCCTTCCTTGGTGCGGGCGCACGTGGATTCGAAGCGGCAAGCCAGCGGTACTTCGGCAAATCAGCTGCCGAGGTTTCTCCGGCAGAGGCAGCAATGCTGGCTGGATTGTTGGTTGCGCCTACGCGATACGCGCCGACAAACAGCCTGCAACGGTCTCAGGATCGGGCGCGGCTTGTGATCGGCCTGATGGAAGATCAGGGATATCTGTCCGCCGCACAGGCCAGTGAGGCGCGAGCGCGGCCTGCACAATTGTCCGAGGCAGCGGCTGCGCGGGCGGGCGGTTATTTTGCAGATTGGGTTATGGCCAGCGGGCCCGAGTTTTTTACCCGCAACACAACCGAGGATGTAGTCATCCGCACCACGCTGGATCAACGCATTCAAACCTCTGCCGAAGAGGCATTGCAATTCATCTTTCAGGAAAAGGTCCGCGAAGGGTCAAAAGCGCAGGCCGCCATCGTCGTGATGTCTGCTGACGGAGCGGTGCGTGCCATGGTTGGCGGCCGTAAGACCCGTGTGTCAGGTGCATTCAATCGCGCCACTCAGGCGCTGCGGCAAACGGGGTCTTCTTTCAAGCCGTTCGTTTATGCAACGGCTTTGGAACTGGGATATTCGCCTTACGATACGGTGATGGACGAACCCTACTGCGTGAACATCCCGGGATCAGGACAGTGGTGCCCCAAGAACTACACCAACAAGTACTATGGGCGGGTGACGCTGGCGGATGCGCTGAAAAACTCGTTGAATATTCCCGCTGTCAAAGTGGCCGAGATTTCCGGTCTGGACAATGTTCGGACGATTGCCAGTGGCTTTGGGATTGCCAGCGATCTTGCACAGGGACCCGCTCTGGCGCTTGGTGCATCTGAAAGCACGTTGATCGAGATGACTGGTGCCTATGCTGGCATCCTGAATGGTGGGTCACAGGTTGAACCGTATGGTTTGACCGAACTGAAGCTGCTGGGCGACGAAACGCCCGTCATGGTCACGACGACCGGTATTGGTGAGCGTGTGATCAACGAATCGGCTGCCAAGCAATTGACCTGGATGATGGAGCGTGTGGTGTCTGAAGGCACGGGCGGGCGTGCCAAGCTGCCGGGCTGGCAGGTGGCGGGCAAGACCGGCACAACTCAGGCGGCGAGGGACGCATGGTTCATCGGTTTTACCGCTGACTACGTGACGGGCGTCTGGATGGGATATGATGACAATACGCCCCTGTCCGGCGTGACCGGTGGTGGCTTACCGGCTGAGATCTGGAAAGAAGCCATGCTGCGTGTGACAGAAGGAATGACACCTACACCCTTGCCGATGATGGCGCCGGAACCGCCGGTTCAGGTCGCCCAGCCGCAGCCCCGCCGCAAGCGCGGAGGTTTTGCAGACGACATCAATAATCTGCTGAAGAACATTTTCGGCGGCAACTAAAGCAAACCCGAAAAGCTGAAACAAAAAAGGCGGTGCGCTGGGCACCGCCTTTTGTCATTCGTCTTTCGCGCGCTTTAGACGCTTGCGTCCAATGCTGCGAGGATCGCGTCGCCCATTTCGCTGGTCGAGACGGGCTGAACGCCCTCATCCGCCAGCAGATCGCCGGTGCGAACGCCATCGGCCAGAACTTTCTCGATTGCAGCTTCCAGGCGATCTGCTTCTTCGCCCTGATCAAAGCTGTAGCGCAGCGCCATCGCAAAGCTCAGGATACAAGCGATTGGGTTGGCTTTGCCGTGACCCGCAATATCCGGGGCAGACCCGTGTACAGGCTCGTACATTGCCTTGGGGCGTCCATTGGCCATCGGAGCGCCCAGTGAGGCCGAGGGCAGCATACCCAGAGATCCCGTCAGCATTGCGGCGCAGTCAGACAGGATATCGCCAAACAGGTTGTCGGTCAGGATCACGTCGAATTGTTTCGGAGCACGGACCAACTGCATGGCGCCGTTGTCAGCGTACATATGGCTCAGCTCGACTTCGGGGTAATCGGCAGCAACGCGATTAACCACCTCGCGCCACAGGATGCCTGATTCCATCACATTGGCTTTTTCCATCGAGCACAGCTTTTTGTTCCGGCGCATCGCCAGTTCAAAGGCCGAGCGCGCGGCGCGTTCGATCTCGGATTCAGTGTAACGCTGGGTGTTGATGCCAACGCGTTCATTGCCTTCTTCGAAGATGCCACGTGGCTCGCCGAAATAAACGCCCGAGGTCAGTTCGCGCACGATCATGATATCCAGACCGGCAACGATGTCTTTTTTCAGCGACGAGAAGTCGGCCAGCGCGTCAAAGCACTGGGCCGGGCGCAGGTTCGAATAAAGGTCCATTTCCTTGCGCAGGCGCAGCAGGCCGCGCTCGGGCTTCAGGCTAAAATCCAGATCGTCGTATTTGGGGCCACCAACAGCGCCCAACAGAACCGCGTCCACCTCTTGCGCCTTGGCCATCGTGTCATCAGACAGCGGCTTGCCGTGGGCGTCATAGGCCGCGCCGCCCACCAGGTCCTCGCTCACGTCAAATTGAAGACCGCGATTGGTGCCGAACCAATCGATGATTCTGCGCACTTCGGCCATAACTTCCGGGCCAATTCCGTCTCCGGGCAGGATGAGGAGCGAGGGGTTGGACATGAATGGTCTCCTTGCGTTTTGTTGCACAGGGCCTAGCGTCTGCGTTGCATCGGGTCAATGAGACGAACCCGTCAAAACATGAGGAAAACACATGCTGACACCTGGAAATCCGGTTCCCGCGCTGAAAATCGAAACCGTAGCCCATGGCAGCTTCGATCTTGAGACCGACAAGGGCGAAAACGGAACGCTGGCGATTCAATATCGCGGGTTGCATTGTCCGATCTGCATCAAGCAGATGACCGAGGTCGAGGCAGCGCTGGATGACTTTGCGGCGCTGGGCGTTGAAGTCATCATGATCACCACAGACACCGCTGAGCGCGCGGCTGAAACAGCCGAGAAAGCAGGGGTGTCGCGTCTGCGCGTGGGTCACAGTCTACCGCTGTCCGAGGCGCGGGAGGACTGGGGGCTGAACATCTCGACCAAGCGCGACGGCAGTGCTGAACCGGACCTATTCGCTGAGCCCGGGCATTTCTATATCGCGCCCGACCGGACGCTGTATTACGCGTGGCAACAGACCACGCCTTTCGGGCGTCCGTCCATGTTGGATATTGTGGGAGGCTTGAAGTTCACGTTGGGAAATAACTATCCCGCGCGTGGAACTTATACCGGCCCTCTTTGACCGTCAGAGACTGGCCTTGAGCCCTTCAGCCAGCAAATCCCAGACCCTGCGGATGCGCGGGGTCTGGCGCATGGCCTGCGGTGCTGCCAGCCACACGGGTAAAATGGGGATTTCAACATCCAGTGGCAGGATTTCCACATCGGGATCAGCTTCGGCCACCTGTACCTGACTGAAGCCAATGCCACAGCCCGCCCGGATCAGTTCCCAATAGGCGCTCTGCAGATCGCAGCGGGTGGCAAAGCTGTCGCGGCTGGCGGGCCAACCCTTTTCGCGCATGGCTTTGATGATTTCCTGGTTTGCGTCAAAACCTACCAGGTCATGTGCAAATATCTCTTCCGGAGTTTTAGGGCGCCCCTTCCTGTCCAAATAGGTTTTGGCTGCACAAAAACACAGAGGCACATCCCCGAGGTACCGGGAAATGAGGTCCATTTGCGCGGGGCGATACATACGCACAGCGATATCTGCCTCGCGATAGAGCAGATTCTCGGTGGTGTCGGTGGCGACCAGTTCAAGCTGAATGGTGGGTTCCTGCCTGCGGATATGCGCCAGTATCGGCGGCAGAAGGTGGTGCGAGGCAAAGACGGATGCTGTGATACGCACCGAGCCCTCAAGCTGTTGCGATTGCCCCGCAGCGGCAAGACTGAATGCGGTCATGGCGCTGTGCATCTGCTGCGCCATCGGCAAAAGCTGTGTGCCTGCCTCGCTGAGTTTCAGCCCGCGCGCATGCCGGTCGAACAGGGAAACGCCCAGTTCGTCCTCAAGGCTCTGGACCTGTCGACCCAACGTGGGTTGGCTACGATCCAAATGGCGAGCAGCAGAGGATAGTGAACCTGTTTCGGCCACAGCCAGAAAGCTTTGAATCAGAGACCAATCTGCATGTGTCAGTGCTTTGTCCATTCAAATATGAATACACGTTCTGCGATTTACGGCAATTCCTTGCGCGCAGTGAATGGGTAGATTGCCCTCAGACAGGAGGTAGTCATGGCACAGACAGCACTGGTACTGGGCGCATCGGGCCGCTTTGGGCGCAACGTAGCGCTGGCTTTTAGGCACGCGGGCTGGGATGTGACAGAGTTCGACCGTAAGTCCGATACGCTTGCGCGGGCAGCGCGCGGAGTGGATGTCATCGTGAACGGATGGAACCCGCCCTATCCCGATTGGGCGTGCGATGTTCCTGTGCTGACCAAGCGGGTGATAGATGTGGCGTCAGTCACGGGTGCGACCGTGATTGTGCCGGGTAATGTTTACGTATTCGGCGAGGACGCGCCGGGTCCATGGTCGGGCGGGACACCGCATCAGGCCACCAATCCACTGGGCCGGATCCGGATCGAGATGGAAGAGGCCTATCGCGCGTCGACAGTGCGTACCATCATCCTGCGGGCAGGAGATTTCATTGACACCAAGGCGTCGGGTAACTGGTTCGATCAGGTTATGATCAAACGCCTGTCGCGCAATCAATTGACTTATCCCGGAAACCCGGAAGCGCTGCATGCCTGGGCCTATCTGCCGGATTTAGCCCGTACGGCGGTTGCCTTGGCTGAGATACGCCAAGACTTGCCCCGCTTCTGCGATGTCCCATTCGAAGGGTATACTTTGACCGGGGTGCAGATTGCACAAACCCTGTCGCAGGTCACTGGCCGGACGGTTTCTGTACGGCGCATGACATGGTGGCCTTTGCACGTGGCGCGTCCATTTTGGCGCATGGCGCCTCACCTGCTTGAGATGCGGTACCTCTGGCAAGTGCCCCATCAACTGGATGGCGGCTATATGCGCGAATTGCTGGGCTCGGTTTCCAAAACGAAATTGGAGGATGCCTTAGGTTCGGCAATTCCGTCCAAACTTATTGCCGAGGCGACAGCCGCAGAACAAATGAATGAAGCTTTAGGGTAGGGCTACGTCAACCCAGACCAGACGGTGCCTGCTGGCGCGCTTGGCGCTGTCGTATAGTTCGTCGCCTTCCTCGGGCCAAATAACACCGGTTTCGGAGACGTGCAGATCCCTGGACGGCAATACATAGTCGACACGCATCTCTCCGGTGGCTTTCCAGTCGACTGTTGCGGATGAGCCCGACGGGTCCGCCGGCACCGGATCTAGCACATGGGAGCTGGCCAAAAGGGTGCGAATGGCCTGTTTGTGGCCTTCCCCGTGTGTCGGGTCGAGATTGGCGTCTCCGGCGATCACGAAGGGACCATTGGGAACCGGCCCCAGATCACCGCTCAACAAAACCGACCACAAGCGAATCTCATCCCTGTTGCGCAGTCCATTTCGATCCTCTGGCCCGTCGAAAACGGGTGGCGCGGCGTGGAAGGTCATCAGGTTGAGCCGTCCCTGAGGGGTATTGATTGGGATGATCCAATGCACAGTTGAGGACAGACGTTGTACTTTTTGCGCGGCATCTGAGGGGAAGGGGCGACCATCAACGCTGGGCAACGTGGCCCCCGGTAGATCTTTCCACAGCAGATCGGAATAATCCTGAATGTCTTCAGTTATGATCTTGAAACGGGACAGAACCGCGGCTCCACCGTGGCCGGTGAACTTTCCCCAGCCTTGCGCGTCGCCGGGGCCTTGCGTTTGTCCATCACCGTCCAAGTCCAGCGGTGTCTCCAGCCCCGCATTCGGTTGTGCAGAAAAATGATAGGCGTAATCCAGACCCGCACCGCGCAGTTTCTTGGACAGGGCATTTACGGCCCCCCCCTCCAGATCCCAGTCGATGCCTTGAAGGGCGATGATGTCCGGTTGGGCCGCTGCAATGACATCGACGACGGCGCGAACCTGCGCATCATCCCGCTGAATGTCGCGCAGTAACAGGCCTGGGCCATTTCTGCTGAGTTCAGTGTTGTAGGTGGCGATGCGCACGACTTCTGCCTGCGCTGCAAAGGGCAGCAATAGCAGAACAAGGGCACGGATCATGCGGCTTGTGTCGTCTCGCTTGTTGAATAGGCGCGGCGCTTTTCGACGATTAATCCCGCAATCCGGAGGGTCGCCACGCCACGCATGATCATGCTGGCGGGCAGGAAGGCCCAGGCACTCATGGTCCAGATCAGCGTCTGCGGGTTACTGAGTGAGATTGGGGTGACGAAACTGCTCATGAGCTTGATGACAGCTGGAATAAGGAAAGGCAGCAGAACACCAATGCAGATATTCAGGCGACCATCGCGTTGCAGGCGGGTCACAACATCGCCGCCCTTGGTTGGATCAAAGAGCGGCAGATTGGTCCACACATTGAAAGCGCCATTTCCCGTGGGCCAGCCGCGCACTTTGACCGCATATGCAAAGCTGGCAATGGTGACCAACGCGGCGACATAGGCCACGCTGGCTGTAATCCGAACCAGTTCAATAAACGGTTGGCCAGCATCCGCAGGCAGCATCAGCACGATCAGCCGAACCGGGGAATAGGGGAAGTCTACGACCTGTGCGACAGCCAGACCCACCGCGTAGGAAAGCCCGGTCAGTTCAGTCGGCTCATAGGCATTTTTGCATACCAGCGTCAGAAAAGTGACCATCGACATCAGGCCGACAAATCGCAGGCGGTTTACCGGAGGAGCATCGCGAAATTCGATAAAGCTGGGAAAGGCAGAGTTATATTCGGCGAATGTCAGGATGAACGCGAGGATCGCGAGAAAGACCAGTATCTCGGTCCCGTTCGTCGATGATACAGGCAGGTACAACGCGGGTGTCAGCACCATCAGTGCCACAAGTATTCCGCGTATCGCCGCCCCTGTTGTGCGCGCAATCACTATCCGAACCCTTTTTCAAACCGGATAAGCCGATCTTCGCCGACTTACATTCCAACTTGTGCCCGTCGTCTTGTGTTTTTTGACGGATGCCTCTTTAGCGCCAACATGGACGATAAGCGGCATTTCGCTCAAGACAGGGTGCAGAAAACACGTGATTTCGGGCAAAATGATGGCGCAACTGGTGCGGGATTGCATCATTTTCGACGCAAATCCGACGTGTATCTCAATGTGAGATCTACATGTTGTGGTTTTGCAAAAATCAACCCCAAGAACGAGAACGGGGCCGCTGTAGCGACCCCGTAAGGTTGAGTTCTTACAGATTCGTTTCCAGAATCAGACCCAGGGACGGGCCTGACCGGCGTGGTCTTCGAACTTGTCAATGTGGTGGTCTTTTTCCATCGTCAGGCCAATATCATCCAGACCGTTCAGCAAGCAGTGCTTGCGGTGTGGGTCGATGTCGAATTCGATGACCACACCGTCCGACGTGGTGATCTGCTGATCTTCCAGATGCACGGTCATGCGGGCGTTTTCGCCCTTATGCGCGTCTTCCATCAGGATCGTGTGATGTTCTTCTTCGACTACGATTGGCAGGATGCCGTTCTTGAAGCAGTTGTTGAAGAAGATGTCGGCAAAGCTGGTCGAGATCACCACTTTGATGCCGAAATCCTTGATCGCCCAAGGCGCGTGTTCGCGCGACGAACCGCAGCCGAAATTGTCGCCCGCGACCAGAATCTCGGTCTCGCGATACGCGGGCTTATTCAGGACAAATTCTGCATTCTCCTGCCCGTCATCGTGATAGCGCATCTCGTCAAACAGCACGACGCCAAGGCCGGACCGCTTGATGGTTTTCAGGTGAACCTTCGGAATGATCATATCGGTGTCAATATTGATCAGTGGCATTGGGGCGGCCACCCCGTGGACTTTTTCGAACTTTTCCATGTCTACACTCCTGCGAGAGAGGGCCGCGCCCATGCCTCGCGTTTAAGTCTCTTTCGTTACGTCTGGTGCGTTTTTCACGAAGAACGCCATGAAGACCAATCCGAACCCGTTAAACAGCATCTCGATGCCCAACAGGATACCCAGAAGGCTCAGCAAAGCGGCGGGTTCGCTGCTTGCATAAGACCAGATGATACCTGCAAGGATGATCGACAAGATGCCCGAGATCATCGTGGGCCAGAAAAACTGCGTTCCTTTCATCTGGAACGACAGAATGACCCGTGCAATGCCACCTGCCATGAACAGGATCAGCATCACGGTCGCCAGCGTCAGCGTTCCCTGTAACGGGTGATCCAGAAAGGACCAGCCCAGGAACAGCATGACCACACCCATGATGAGCGACAGAATCTTGTTACCGGTGCCTTCGACGGTGAATCCGCCGACCACCTGCATCGCGCCTGCAATCAGCAGCAACGCGCCGGTCACGACCGTCACGGCAACCGAAGCCGCAATGGCATTGCCCAGCGCAAAGACACCGAACGCTATGGATAGAAGCCCCAAAAGGAGCCATTTGATCCAGTCACTCATATTTTCAATCCCTCAAATATCTAGATATGAGGGTAGCTTACATCAATTCACGGACGTCTGTCAGCCGTCCCGTGATTGCCGCTGCGGCAGCCATTGCCGGGCTCAGCAGGTGGGTCCGTCCTCCACGGCCCTGACGGCCTTCGAAGTTGCGGTTCGATGTTGCGGCACAGCGCTCACCCGGTTGCAACTGGTCGGGATTCATCGCCAGGCACATCGAACATCCTGCCAGACGCCATTCGAATCCGGCCTCTTTGAAGATGTCGGCCAGACCTTCTTCCTCGGCCTGCGCACGAACCAGACCCGATCCGGGAACGACCATGGCCCGCATCCCGTCCTTGATCTTCTTGCCTTTCAGGATTTCAGCCGCAGCGCGCAGGTCTTCGATCCGGCCGTTGGTGCATGAGCCGATAAAGACGGTGTCGATTTCCACATCGCTCAGCTTTTGCCCCGCTTCCAGACCCATGTATTCAATGGAACGGCGGGCCGCGTCGACCTTGCCGCCTTCGAAATCCTCGGGGTTCGGCACGGTTGCGGTGATCGGCAGCACGTCTTCGGGGCTGGTGCCCCAGGTCACGACAGGCGCGATGTCTTCGCCGCGCAGGGTAATGACCTTGTCGAAATGTGCGTCGTCGTCTGTGTAAAGCGTTTTCCACCAGTTCAGGGCGGCTTCCCACTGCGCGCCCTTGGGGGCGTGCGGGCGGCCTTTGACATATTCATAGGTGGTCTCGTCCGGCGCGATCAGGCCAGCGCGTGCGCCGCCTTCGATCGCCATGTTGCAGACGGTCATGCGGCCTTCCATCGACAAATCACGGATCGCCTCGCCGCAATATTCTATGACGTAACCGGTGCCGCCGGCAGTGCCAGTCTCACCGATCACGGCCAGAGTGATATCCTTGGCGGTCACGCCCGGCTGCAGTTTTCCGGTAATCTCCACCTTCATGTTCTTGGACTTCTTCTGGATCAGTGTCTGAGTGGCCAGAACGTGCTCGACCTCGGACGTACCAATGCCGTGGGCCAATGCACCAAACGCGCCGTGGGTCGCGGTGTGGCTGTCCCCACAGACAACGGTCATACCAGGCAGGGTCCAGCCTTGCTCGGGGCCGACGATATGCACGATACCCTGGCGGACGTCATGCACAGGGTAATAGTGAATGCCGAAATCCTTGGCGTTCTTGTCCAGTGCTTCGACCTGAATGCGCGATTCGGGGTTTTCAATCCCGTTCACGCGGTCCGGCGTAGTGGGCACGTTGTGGTCTGGCACGGCGATGGTTTTTTCCGGCGCGCGCACCTTGCGACCCGCCATGCGAAGACCTTCAAAGGCTTGCGGGCTGGTAACCTCGTGCACCAGATGGCGGTCGATATAAAGCAGGCAGGTGCCATCATCGGCTTCGTGCGCGACATGGGCATCCCAGATCTTGTCATAGAGTGTTTTGGGGGACATCGGTCCTCTCCCGTATGTAATGAGAAATAGCTGGCGAGTTGGCTCAGGCGACGGGTAGGCGTGCCAGGACCGTGCGGGCAGCCCCAAAGAACCGTTCGCGCAAACGTGCACGATCTTCCAGATTCTGTTCTTGGGCCACATTGAGTCTCATGAGGTTCAGATATACCGCGTCTTTGCTGCAATCAAGGTTCAATACCGGTGTCAGGCTTGCATCGCCCGGCGTTGCTGTCCAAGCTGACGAGCAGGAGACGTGTATGAACCAAGACCTGATCCCCAGCTCGCTGTCTGACCTTTACAACAACATGGTCGCGGGTTTCTCCTTGCAATTTCAAGAACTGATCGAATTGGTCGTTACGCCGGGCTGGCGGCAATATCAGTTAATCATCATCCTTTTCCTTTGGGCGCTGGCTTTCGTTCTGAAAGTTCTGACGCAGCCGCGGTGGAACGCGTGGACACGTGCCCGCACCGGATGGCCGAAATGGCGGCTTCGCATCATGGTGCAGCTGATGCAGCGGCTGACACTGGTCTATTTTGTGCTGCTGTCCTGGCTCCTGTATCAGATCATGCAGCATGTCACCTGGCCTTCGCGCAGCTATCTCATTGGGATTATTGCCACTCTGGCAACTGCATGGCTGGCGATTGCGCTGGTCGCAAGACTTGTCCGCAATCGGACGCTGCGGCGAATATTCAAGTGGGCAATGTGGATCTACGCAACGCTTATTGCCCTGAACCTGACGGATGACGTGGCCGATTTCCTTGATGGTGTCGCAATTTCCATCGGAGACCTGCACATTTCTGTGCTGGGCATTCTCAAGGCCATTCTGCTGATCGGCATCCTGTTGACGCTGGCCCGCATAGGTACCCGCGCAGCTGAGCGTGGATTGCAAGGCAATGATGACATCACCCCGTCCATGCAGGTGTTGTTAGCCAAGGGCATACAGGTTTTGCTTTATGGTGCGGTTTTTCTGGCCGCGATCCGCACGCTGGGCTTCGATCTGACTGGCATCGCGCTGTTGTCCGGTGCAATTGGTGTGGGCATCGGGTTTGGTCTGCAAAAAGTAGTGTCAAACCTGATTTCCGGCATCATCATCCTGATGGACCGCTCAATCAAACCGGGCGATGTGATCTCGTTGGGCGACACTTTCGGTTGGATCAATGCTCTAGGCGCCCGCTATGTCTCGGTTGTCACACGGGACGGACGGGAGTACCTGATCCCGAACGAGGACCTGATTACCAATCAGGTGGTGAACTGGTCGCATTCAGACAAATTCGTTCGGTTGGATCTGGATTTCGGCACCAGTTATGAGGACGACCCTCACAAAGTGCGCGCAACGGCGATCCGGGCCGTGAAGGCCGTGCCCCGAGTTCTCAGTGGCGGCAAGCATGAACCGGTTTGCCATATCACTGGGTTCGGCGACAGCAGCGTGGATTACGTTTTGCGGTTCTGGATCAGCGATCCGACCAAAGGGCTGACCAACATCAGGGGTAATGTCTATCTTGCGCTATGGGATGCGTTTCAGGAAGAAAGCATTTCAATCCCCTTCCCGCAGCGTGAGGTCCGGCTTTTGCCTGAAAACGCAATCGTGCAACAGATCGCCGAAGAGTGATCGCCCTTGTGCGGGGTCAGATGCGCTTTCATTGAAATGTTGCAATCCCCTTGTTACCTTATTAGTACCCCGGCGCCGGGGTTTCACGGCGCGCAGCAAAGGAGGACTATGTCCTGTCTCTACATACCCAGGCGGGTTTGCCCGCCGATGACCGGGCCAACATGATGGCCCACTCTCAGTCAATCAGCGACAAGCTGCTTGAGCGTATCCTTTCCTCACTATCCGATGACAAGGCCGAAGACGTCGTGCAGATCAATCTGCAGGGCAAGTCGTCTGTCGCGGATCACATGGTCATTGCATCCGGGCGTTCAACACGTCAGGTCTCGGCCATGGCGGAAAAGTTGACGGACCGCATCAAGCAGGAATTCGGTTTCACCTCGAAGGTTGAAGGCAAGGATGCCGGCGACTGGGTGCTGATCGATACGGGCGATGTGATCGTCCATATCTTCCGCCCCGAAGTGCGTGAATTCTACCAGCTGGAAAAGATGTGGCAGCCTGCGGGCGGCAGCGCCTCGGCCAACTGAGGCGCCATCCCGGCCTGCATTGAGGGGCCGGAGGCGAGAGAGATATGCGTATCAGCATAGTTGCGGTCGGGCGATTGCGCGCCGGACCGGAGAAGTCCCTGCTTGACGACTACCTGACCCGATTCGACCGGACCGGCCGCGCGCTGGGCCTTGGTCCTGCGAAAGTGATCGAGGTTGAAGACAAGAAAAACGCAGGCATGAGTGCCGAAGCCGCGCTACTGCGCAAGGCGCTGCCCAAGGGCGCTGTGATCTGTGCGTTAGATGAGCGTGGGCGAGTCATGTCTTCACCCGATTTTGCCAAAAAGCTGGGCGGTTGGCGCGATGCGGGGCGGCAGGATCTGGCGTTGATCATCGGCGGAGCGGACGGAATAGACCCTGGTCTGCGGGCCGAGGCTGATTTTTCCATCTCGTTCGGATCGATGGTCTGGCCTCATATGCTGGTCCGTGTGATGTTGGCCGAGCAACTCTATCGGGCTGCGACCATTCTGTCTGGTGGTCCCTATCACCGGGTCTGACATGGCGCAGCTTCTGATCGTTTACCACTCGCGCACAGGCGGTGCCCGGCAGATGGCCGAGGCGGCGGCTGAAGCAGCGCGAGGAGAGGCAGACACGAAACTCCTGCCCGCGGATCAGGCCGGGCCGCAAGATGTACTGTCCGCCGATGGCTACATCTTCTGCGCGCCAGAGAATCTGGCGGCGATTTCGGGTCTGATGAAAGAATTCTTTGACCGCTGCTATTACCCGGTACTGGGAAAGATCGGGGGCCGACCTTACGCACAGATGATTTGCGCCGGATCAGACGGAGAGAACGCCGCCCGCCAGATTGCCCGGATTGCCACCGGCTGGCGGCTGAAAGAAGTCCAGTCGCCGCTGATCATCTGCACCCATGCACAAACGCCCGAGGCAATATTGGCCGAAAAGACCATCCCGCAAGATCAGCTGGACCAGTGCCGTGAGATCGGAGCTGCGCTGGGTGCTGGTCTGTCTATGGGCATTTTCTGAAGGTTAGTTCAATTTAACCAATGCGGTGACTTCGTTCCAGCCATCCACATTGCACCGCGCCTGAATCTGCACCTGTGAAACGCTTTCAGGTATCACCACGCCACCAAGCGAGCGGGTAAATGGTTGCTCGGTCTCATGCGGATGGTGCAGCACACGCATTCCCAGCTCATTGCCGTCCATGTCCAGAACGCGCCAGCCGTCAGCATAGTGGTCCCAGCCTGTATCCGGATGTCGGATCGTCACATCGAACCGCCAAGTTTCACCATTGGCACTGGCGCGGACCTGTTCGATTGTCGGAGGGTCGGCAAGGGCAGGGACGGCCAAAAAGGCACTGAGAATCACATATCGCATGGTTTGAACGTAAGGTTTAAGGCCGCGCATGGGGATCACGTCTCTGTGTTCGGGGTTTGGGCCATGAGGACCGCACGGGAATGCGATGCAAACTCACGACGATACAAGACACCGAATGTAATCATAGTGCCCAACATCAATGCGATCGGTCCAAGAAACCACGCCAGCGATGCAAGTGCGAAATAGGTGGCGCGGAGACCACGGTTGAAGCTGCGGGCGGCGGTGACGCAGATTTCGGCTGCCTGACCGGCCCGGGGCAAGGCTTGAGGATCTTCAGGGTCGTTCGGAACCGAGGCCATCAACACCGCGCAATAGCCAAAGAGACGATGCGCCCAGACATATTTCAGAAACGCGTTGGCCAGTAGCAGGACGACGACAAGTATCTTGATTTCCCAAACCATCGCCGGGGCGCTGCCTATTGCAAGGTCTGTAGCCACCCCAGCCAAACGCTCGGTATTGCCCAACAAAGCCAAACCACCCCCGATGGCTATCATCGTGGTCGAGGCAAAAAAGGTGCTGCCCTGCCGCATGGCGGCCACGACCTGTGCGTCGAACACGCGCGGTTGGCGTGTTACCATCTCGTGCATCCAGTCGCGGCGGTAATCATCCATCATAAGGGCGACGGATCGTTTCTGTGGCGAGGGATGTTCGATCTTCCACCCAATCCAAAGCCAGGCAACCAGCAGCAACGCCAGTGAGGCGTAGTCCAAAGGGGCAAACAGAGCGGCACGTTCGATCCAGGTCATGAGCGCGACAGTAAGACCGGAGGTCAAAACTTGCCATACCATGAAATTGGTAATATTATTTTACCAAAAGGAGGCGCCGCCATGGAGATGCCAAAGCCAAACCCGGATGTACTGAGCCGTAAGAACGCGGTCGTCGCGCGGCTGTCGCGGGTCCTGCCAAAGGATGCAATCATCCATGATCCGGCTGAAACGCGAGCCTATGAGTGCGATGCGCTGACGGCGTATAAATGCCCTCCGATGTTGGCCGTGCTGCCGTCTAGCACGCAGGAAGTCTCGGACGTTTTGCAAATTTGCCACGAGGAAGGAGTACCGGTCGTTCCGCGCGGTGCGGGCACTTCGCTGGCCGGTGGGGCTTTGCCGACAGCCGATTGCGTAATCCTCGGCGTTGCGCGGATGAATGACGTGCTGGAAGTCGACTATGACAACCGCTTCATCAGGGTTCAGACCGGACGCACCAATCTGAGTGTCACCGGTGCGGTCGAGGAAGAAGATTTCTTTTATGCGCCCGATCCTTCCTCCCAACTGGCCTGCGCCATTGCTGGCAATATCGCAATGAATTCCGGCGGCGCCCATTGCCTGAAATACGGCGTGACAACGAACAACCTCATGGGTGTGACCATGGTGATGATGGACGGCAGTGTTGTCGAGATAGGCGGCGCGTATTTGGATGCGCCCGGTCTGGACCTGCTGGGCGTCATCTGTGGATCGGAGGGTCAACTGGGCGTGGTGACCGAAGCCACCTTACGCATTCTGCGCAAGCCTGAGGGCGCACGGCCAGTCCTGATGGGGTTCGATGACAACGAAGTTGCGGGCCAATGTGTCTCTGACATTATCAAATCCGGCATATTACCGGTTGCGATTGAGTTCATGGATACGTTGTGTATCAAGGCCTGTGAGAACTTCGCCCATGCCGGGTATCCCGATTGCCACGCGTTGCTGATTGTCGAAGTGGAAGGCTCAGAAGCCGAAATCGACTATCAATTGGCGAAAATCATCGAGATCGCCAAACGCCACAACCCGGTCGAACTGCGAGAAAGCCAGTCAGCTGAAGAAAGCGCAAAAATATGGCTTGGTCGGAAATCTGCATTCGGCGCCATGGGGCAGTTGAACGACTACATGTGCCTTGACGGTACGATCCCGGTGTCGGCCTTGCCAACGGTGCTGCGCCGTATCGGCGAATTGAGTGAAGAATTCGGTCTGCCTGTCGGGAACGTTTTTCACGCAGGGGATGGGAACATGCATCCGCTGATCCTTTTCGATGCCAACAAACCGGGTGATCTGGAAAAATGCGAGGCATTCGGGGCCGAAATTCTGAAACTATGCGTGGACGAAGGCGGTTGTCTGACCGGTGAGCACGGCGTGGGTATCGAGAAGAGGGATCTCATGTCGCATCAATATGCGCCTGCCGATCTTGAAGCGCAGATGGCGGTCAAGGACGTTTTTGACCCCAAATGGCTGCTGAACCCTGCCAAGGTGTTTCCACTGAACGTTTCGGAAACCCGTCGCCACGCGCAGATTGCTGCCGAGTAAAAGGCTCTAATAACGGATTTTGCCATGAAACCTGAATCAGAATCTGAACTGGCCGACTTGGTGGCCGGGTTGAAAGACCCTGTTTGTATCGTCGGTGGCGGCACGCGTGGCATCACAGGCGGCGCGACGAAGATCGAATCCGGAGCACTGCGTGGCATTTCGCTTTATGAACCCGGGGCGCTAACCCTGGTCGCCAAGGCAGGGACGCCATTGGCAGAGGTTGAAGCTGCGCTGGAGGCAGAAGGCCAGCAACTGGCTTTCGAGCCGATGGATCACCGGAGTTTGCTTGAAACTCAGGGTGACCCAACAATTGGGGGTGTTGTGGCTGCCAACATCTCAGGCCCGAGGCGGATTCAGGTCGGTGCATGCCGGGATTTCCTCCTAGGTGTGCGTTTCGTCGACGGACGCGGGCAGGTGATCAAGAATGGCGGTCGCGTGATGAAAAACGTTACCGGCTATGATCTGGTCAAACTGATGGGCGGGTCCTGGGGCACATTGGGTATCCTCACCGAGGTGTCGCTGAAGGTACTACCCAAGCCAGAAAGCATGGCGACCCTGTCGGTTGCCGTTCGGGACGCAGCGAGCGCCGTAAAGGTTCTTTCTACCGCGTTGAAGTCACCCTTCGAAGTGACCGGCGCCGCCTATGACCCGGCGGATGGAAAAACCCTGCTTAGAGTCGAGGGATTCGAGGATTCAGTTGCGTATCGGATCAGCCGGTTGACTGCCGAACTGTCAGGTTTCGGAGAGGTCACGGACGAAGGAGAGGCCCCGGCTCTTTGGGCCAGAATCCGTGACGTTCATCCGTTCCGGGGGCAAGGTGGGGACGTCTGGCGGCTGTCAGTCAAACCCGGTGACGCGGCTGAAGTGTCCGCGCGTGTCGAGGCCGATCAAACGTTGTTTGATTGGGGCGGCGGGCTGATTTGGCTGCGGGTCCCAGATGGCACGGATGTGCGGGCTCGACTTGGCGATTTCTCAGGTCACGCTACCTTGGTACGTTCCGACGACGCAATTGTCAGAAAACTGGGGCGGTTTCAGCCAGAATCTGCGACGATATCGGCTCTAACAAGAGGTTTACGTGCGAATTTTGACCCCCGAGGTTTGTTCAACCCGGGACTGATGGGATAGGGCAATGCAGACGACATTCACGGAAAAGCAACTGCAGGACCCGGCAATCCGGCGCTCGAACGAGATTCTGCGCAACTGCGTCCATTGCGGGTTTTGTACGGCCACTTGCCCCACATATCAGGTACTGGGAGATGAGCTCGACAGCCCGCGTGGGCGTATCTATCTGATCAAGGACATGCTGGAAAACGAGCGTGTGCCGGACGAAAAGACGGTCAAGCACATTGACCGATGCCTGTCCTGCCTGGCGTGCATGACCACCTGTCCGTCAGGCGTGCATTACATGCATCTGGTGGATCATGCCCGAGAGTATATCGAGGCCAATTGCAAGCGCCCCCTGACAGATCGTTTGTTGCGTTGGGTGTTGGCGCGAATTCTCCCCTATCCGATGCGGTTTCGGTGGGCGCTGCTCGGGGCAAAACTGGGTCGTCCGTTCCGGTTCCTGATGCCGGATGCCCGGCTGCGCGCGATGCTGGACATGGCGCCCAAGCAAATCCCTGCGGTCAGTCGTAACGATGATCCGCAAAGCTTTGCAGCCAAGGGAGAACAGAAAAAACGGGTGGCTCTGATGACGGGATGCGCGCAAAAGGCGCTGAACACCGATATCAACGATGCCACGATCCGCTTGCTGACCCGATTGGGATGTGAAGTTGTCGTTGCAGAAGGCACCGGGTGTTGCGGAGCTTTGACCCATCACATGGGCAAAACCGATGAAAGCCATTCAGCCGCAGCGGCCAATATCGGGGCGTGGGTGAATGAAATGGACGGCGATGGGTTGGATGCCATTGTCATCAACACCTCCGGCTGCGGCACCACGGTGAAGGATTACGGACATATGTTTCGCAACGATCCCCTTGCCGAAGATGCGGCGCGTGTGTCTGCAATCGCCATGGATATCAGCGAACTCCTGATCAAATTGGACCTGCCAGAGGGGGGCAACCAAAACCTGACCGTCGCCTACCATGCGGCCTGCTCGTTGCAGCATGGGCAGAAGATCAAAACCTACCCCAAAGACTTGCTGAAACACGCGGGTTTCACGGTTGTCGAACCCGCAGACAGTCATTTGTGCTGCGGCAGCGCAGGTACCTATAACTTGATGCAGCCACAAATATCGGGCCAGTTGAAACAGCGAAAAGTCAGAGCTCTGGAGGCGAAATATCCAGACATCGTCGCTGCCGGAAATATCGGGTGCATGATGCAGATCGGTTCTGGTACGGAACTACCGGTCGTTCACACGGTAGAGTTGCTGGACTGGGCGACGGGCGGGCCAAAGCCGCCAGCCTTACATAGAACAGGTAACCTGGTTCCCGTATTGCGGTGAGTCATGCTGATGCCAACGCGCATCATTTGCTCGGGAAATTCCCTCATGGCTTGATCGCCCTATTTTCGCCCAACGCGGCACGTAGGACAAAAACTTCAGAGTGAGTCCCGGAGAACCGCGTGCGCAACTGGATCAAGGCAATCGCGTTCTGTGTGCTGCCGATGGCGGCCACAGCGCAGGATACTGGGCTGGAAAGCCTTGAGACTTCAGATTCCGGGCGCGAATGGATGGCCGTTGGACGTCTGGACATCGCAGGCAAAGGATTTTGCACCGGGACACTGGTGTCGCCGACCCTGGTGCTGACGGCTGCGCATTGTCTGTTCGACAAAGTATCCGGACAACGTATCAATCCGTCGGATATCGAGTTTCTGGCCGGGTGGCGTCTGGGACGTGCTTTGGCTTACAGATCGGCTCGGCAAGCCGTGATCCATCCTGACTACCAGTTCAGCTCTGATTCAACGACCGACCGGGTAAGCGCGGATGTTGCCTTGATTGAGCTCTGGCAGCCGATCCGCAATACCGCGGTCATTCCATTTGAGTCGGGAGATCAGCCCAAACGCGGCGCGGAAGTGGGCGTTGTGTCTTATGCGCATGACCGGTCAGAAGCTCCGTCGCTACAACAGGTCTGTTCGGTCATGAACAGGCAGGCCGGGATCATGATCATGTCCTGCGACGTCGATTTCGGATCCTCGGGGGCCCCGGTTTTTTCTTTCGCGGGGACACGCCCGCAGATCGTTTCGGTGGTTGCGGCCAAGGCCAGTATGGACGGCCAGAGCGTTGCCATTGGGACCGCTGTTGAGCATTCGCTGCAATTGCTGCGAGACGAGCTTTCTGCGGGGCGTGGATTTGGGCTTTCTACGTCCGGATCGGGATCGAACAAGAACATAGGCGCAAGGTTCATTCGGCCATGATTAGAGTCTTCTGGAGCCTGCTTTTGGGCCTGAGCATTCTGGCGACAGCGTCCCATGCGCAAGCCAACAAGCGCAAGCTGACGGACCGGGATGACCTTTATGGTTGGGAGGCGATCGGACGGTTGGATGTCCGCGACGCCTCGTATTGCACCGGCACGTTGATCGCGCAGGACATGGTACTGACCGCTGCCCATTGCGCCGTGGACCGCCGTACCGGAAAAACATATGCGCCCGAAGACATCACGTTTCGCGCAGGCCTCAGCAACGGTAACGCATTGGCTGAACGTCAGGTGACGCAAATTGCCGTTCATCCCAGCTATGGGTCCCAAAACCCGCTTTCGCACGAAGGTGTCCAGATGGATGTGGCTCTGATGCGACTGAATCAGCCAATCCCTTATTCAATTGCCGACCCCTTCGCGCTGCACAGCGGCCGTGTTCCGGGCAATGAGATCAGCATTGCCTCATATGGGCGAGGACGGTCCGAGGCAATCACGCGGGAACGGTCGTGCCGTATCATCGACCGCAGGCAGGGTTTGATCACCTTTGACTGCGATATCACTTTCGGGTCCTCCGGCTCTGCTATTCTGGCCAGAAACGGCTCGCGCTGGCAGATCTTGTCGGTGGTTTCGGCGGTGGGCACGAATGGACGCAGAAAGGTGGGGTTCGGCATGGAGCTTGACGGGATTGTCGCCGAGCTCAAGACCATCATGCGGCGCGACGCACCTCAACCCAAGGCTTCGATCCGCCGATTGCAGGTCGGTTCCGGCAAGTCAGGATCGGGGGCGAAATTCATCAACTCTGGCGGGGGTTGAACTCGGCTAAATTGCTACCCATGTGATGTGTATCGGATCGCCACAACGGGGTCCGGTACCTGTAATCGCCCGTCCAGTCGGAGGGCACTTATCGTAAATCGCTCAAGGATGAGGATACGACACATGCGTACATTTGATTTTGCACCGCTGCACCGCGCCACCATTGGTTTTGACCAGATCGCCGACATGATGGATCGCGTTCTGACCAATGATGGGGCTCAGCCAAGCTATCCACCCTACAACATCGAAAAAACCGATGTCGACACCTACCGAATTTCGGTGGCAGTTGCCGGTTTTTCTGAAAACGACCTGACCGTAGAGGTGAAAGAGAATTCTCTGGTCGTGGCTGGTAAGAAAGCAGCCGAGGACAAGGAACGCAGCTATCTGCACCGTGGCATTGCAACCCGTGCATTCGAGCGTCGGTTTGCACTGGCGGACCATGTCCGCGTCACCGGCGCGAGCCACGAAAACGGTATGCTGAACATCGAACTGAAGCGCGAGGTTCCCGAGGCCCTGAAACCGCGCCGGATCGAGATCACCTCGGCCAAGGCCATCGAGAAGGATGTGGTTGACGCTAAAGCCGTGAACTGAGGCTTCTGATTATCCTTGCGGCAGTCTTCTCCTCCCGGACTGTCGCGTCATACGCCCCGCGTTCCTCCAGACGCGGGGCGTTGTACGTACTGGGCAGGTGGCACCGACCGCTAGCGCTGCGGGAGCTGTGAGTGGGCACTATCAACGGATGGTTGAAAATCTTGTTTTGTCCATAAAAAATTGTCTTTTTAAGGAAAAACCATTAGGTTTTCCGAAAATGGTGGAAAACACCGGAGGCAGTAAGAGAGCAGATGCCACAGGCAAACACACGTGCTTTGCGGACAAGGGTTCCTTCGCAACTCATGGGAAAACGGGATGGTCTGTTTTTCCTGTGGGGACAGATAGAGCGCGCGCGTTTGAAAATCGAAGGCGGTGACCGTCCTGAGGCAGCGGCCTCGGAAGGTGCAAAGGGGAACATGGCCGGTGAGGCCAAAGGATCGACGCAAATATCGATCGACGAATTTATCTTCTACTGATTTTCGTAACGAAGTTGGGCTTGGCGAATCTATTTCTTCTCGAAAAACAGGATAACTTCACCGAGACGTAGGCCATAGCGTGAGACATACGCGCGGTTCAGAAGTCGGTCGTCATCCAGCAGCCACATCCAGTCGTCGAACGTGACGCGCAATGTTCCTTCCTTAGTCGGCAGGTCGATCTTGTATTTCCAGTTGAACGTATCCCCGCGTTCGATCCCGCTTGCGGCGCCCAGCACGCCCGGCGCAGAACCGGTCCATGTATCTTCTCCGGTCTTGGTCAGTGTCCAGATGCGTTGCTCGGTGACGCCATCATCATATAGGAAGTCTTCGACCAGCGTCAGGGTTTCGCCGTCCCAGGTCCCGTCGATATCGACTGTGAATCTGCGGGGGATGTTCCCCAGAACATCCTGAAACTGACCATAGGCCACGGTTTTACCTTCGAAAAATCCCTCGAGGTTCAACTGCCGATCGGATAGAAAGGTTTCCGGTACCTTCGGTTTGCTGGAGCAGGCCGCCAGAAGCGCAAAGCTGGCGATAGCAATGCAGGCGATCAGGGAGCGAACGGCGATCATTGCAGTGGTTTTCCTACTGAAGCTGCGTCATACCCGTTTGAGCTACTTACATTGATCGGTTTTGTTTTCGGGGTTGGGCGCATCGTGGCGACAAGTTCAGCGACCTTGACGCCGAATTTGCGCATCTCGGATCGGTTCATGATGACGCCATGTTCGGTCAGATACATCCAGTCGGTTACATCCAGCGTATGTCCCCCAGCGTCTTCAGGCAGGATGATCCGATAGGTCAGTTTGACGGTTGATCCTGACATGATCCCCCGACCCTCGCCGACGATATCATCCGCAATCGCAGTGAACGTATTGCCGGTTCCCAGTGTCAGATACCACTTGCGGGTCATCTGCTTGCCGTTGGAATAAGTGAAATCTTCGGACAGCGTGCCCGAGTTGCCGTTCCACTTTCCAACCATGCGCGCGACAAAGCTGTTCGACATCTTGCCGTTTGGGCCATAGATCAAGCCCTCGGACAGGATTTCCCCGTTCAATTGCTCTTTCAGTGAAAAGGTCGGTCCGGTTCCGCTGTAGTCGGACGGAGATTGCGCGCGAAAGCTCAGCAGTCGGGCGCGGACGAATACTGCGATCAGTAGGACCAGCAGGATGATGGCGACAACGTTCATTTGTTCGTGGCCTCGGTAGGCAGGGTCAAAACCATTCCAAACGCGCCGAGTTTCAGAATGCAGGGCAGCACCGCATAAGCAAGGTTGAGTGTACCCAGCGCTTGTGCGGAATTGGTTTGACCAGGGGTGAAGCCACTGCGTTCCAGCAGCGGCAGGGTGAAGAAAGCTGCCAGGGCGAGGCCCAGCTTGCCTGCAAAGGACCAGATGCCAAACGCGGTGGACGCATTCAGCCCGGCCCGTGTCAGGACGACCGAAAACATGGCGGGCAAAACAACCATATCCGCACCCAGAGCAGCGCCCGAGGCGAGGCAGATTACAGCAAACCCGGTAAGGTTTCCTGCACTCAGTGTCGCCGCGCCAATAAAGCCTGCGATCGAGAGCGGCATGGCGATTATCAGAGTCTGTTTCGGACCAATCCGGTTGCTGAGCTTCGCCCAGAGCGGCACGCTTGCACCTGCGCTCAGGAAGAAGAGGATCAACAAAGGGCCTGCTTTGCCCGGCAATTGCAGCCGATCTTCGACAAAGAACAGAAACAAGGTTGAGGTGATGGCTACAGGCAGGCTGTTGACCAAGGCCAGTGCGAGAAGGTGCACGCCTCCGGCCCGGCCGAGGCCCGAAAAAGATAAACCCGTTCCAGTAATCGGTATGCGCCGCCAAATCGGGACGGTCAGCACCAGGGTCAGAACGGATAGCAGCCCCAAGAAGACCCCAAACGCGGGATAGCCTTGGGCCTGCGCTCCGAAGGCCACCAGAAGGGCCGGGGCGCTGGCCGCGATAACGACTCCGGTCAGTTGCCCACCCTCACGATAGGCAGCCAGTGTCATCAGCTCATTCGGATCGGTACGTTTCGCCAAAGTTGCGCTACGGCCATACAGAAGAATGGTCCCGAGGCTGTATGCAGAGAACAGCAAGATCAGAACAGCGACCAGCGTCAGAATACTCGCGCCCTGCGGCAAGCTGAAAAGCACAGGGAAACCAACGGCAAGACCGAGTGCGGCCATGGCTGCAAAAGCAAGCTGGCCGCCGGGCCATCTGTCAATCGCCCAACCGATCAGCGGGTCTTGCACCAGATCCACCATACGGATCACCAGCAACCCGGTACCAATGACCCCCAGTCCGATGCCCAGATTCACCGCCGCAAAGCGCGGCAGGTGGATATAAAGCGGAATACCCGCCGCAGCGAGCATCAGCGCATAGAGGCTGACCCGGGGATAGAGCATCACCGACCCTGTAGTTTTTGAGTGAAAGACGCGGACCGCGTATTGTCCCCCAGAAATACGGACATGAAGCTGCGTTTGATACCCGGATAGGACATGGTGCAGGTCTTTCGCCCGTTCAGCCAGAAACTGACCTCGTCGGGACCGTCAGAAACCGCCAGATAGCTGTCGCCTTTGGTGACGGCTTTGAAGCATACGTTCAATTGGTTGCGAACGGGCGCTGAACGTCCGATGCGATCCATCTCATCGAGCGTCGAGTTGACCAGCGCCCTCTTCTTGATGTTTTTGCGATAGGTCAGTTGCAGGCCGATATCTTCACTCCAACTGAATGGCGCACCTTTGGTTGTGTAAAGTTTGGCGTCATAGATCGGCAGACCCAGATACCGGAAAGTCGCGGTTCCGCGCAGTTGCGCATCGTTCAGCTTTTCGGTCACTGGCGAAGCCGCCAACCCCGTGGGGGCCAGCAAAGACAGTGTCATCAATGCCGTGCGCCAAATCCCATTATTCGGCCGCAACAGGGATGGCCGGGTCTTTCCCAAGAATGCCATTGTCAGCTCCGATGGTTTGCGGGGCGCCATTGATCTGCGCGACGACATGCACTGCGCTGGCTATCCCGTCTTCGTGAAATCCGTGCCGGTTGTAAGCACCGGCAAACCAGGTTCGGTTCTGGCCCTGCATCTCGCGGATTTGCCCTTGCGCTTTCAGGGCGGATTTGTCGAATACCGGGTGGGCAAATTCGACCTGATCATAGATTTTATCCGCGGGAATTTCTGATGAGGCGTTCAGCGTTACGAACAGCGGGTCGCTGTCCGGGATGTTCTGAAGCCGGTTCATCCAATAGGTCACGCCCACATCTCCGGCTTGCGAGCGATAGGTCCAGCTGGACCAGCACGCGCGCCGTTTCGGCATTTGGCGTGGGTCACAGTGCAGTATTGCCGTGTTGGGCTGATAACGGATTGCGCCCAGCGCCGCGGTTTCTGCGGGGGTCGCGCCCCCACCCAAAATGGAAAGAGACTGATCCGAGTGGGTGGCCAGGATGATTTCGTCAAACTGATCTACCATACCCTGGCTGTGGATGGTCACACCCATCTCGTTTCGGGATACGTTCAGAACGGGGCTGGCCAGTCGAATTTCAGCACCGCGCGCGCGCAGGGCGGCGTCGATCCGGCGAACATATTCGATGCTGCCGCCTTTGACCGTGTACCATTGATGCTGATTTGCGCGGCCACTGGCCAACAGGGCATGGTTACGGAAGAACTGTACCAGCGAACGGGCCGGGAACTGATCCACGAACTCGACCGGAGTGGACCAGATGGCACCGCACATGGGCATCAGATAGTTGTACCGGAACCAATGACCCAGACGCAGCTGGTCTACCAACTCACCAATCGTGGTGTCGTCGTTTTTCGCGGCTTCAGGGGCTTCTTTGCCGAAGCGCAGGATGTCGGCAATCATCTTATAATATGCCGGCCGCGCCAGATTTCGCTTTTGAGCGGTCAGTGTGCGTAGGTTGTTAAGACCGTATTCGATGCGGCCGTTGTCGATTGTCGCGCCAAAGCTCATTTCGCTTTCGACCACAGGTACACCCAACTCATCAAAAAGCCGGGTCAGGTAAGGATAGGTTACGTAATTGAAGACGATGAACCCGGTATCGACAGGTTGATCCCCATCCTTTCCAGCTATCACCGTGCGGGCGTGGCCACCTAGTCGTGGTTCCGCCTCATAGACCGTCACATCGTTGGTTTCTGAAAGATAGTAAGCGGCAGAAAGACCCGAAATGCCTGCACCTACAATCGCGATTTTCTTACGTACACCCCGGGTTTCGTCGAACATTCCAGCCTCGTTAAGCGACATTCTACAATGGGATACGCAGGGTAGGCGCAGGTGGATCAATCCGATTAGAGATTTTTAACAGATGCACTACCTTGTGACTTCTGGTTACAGCTCCCGTGAATTGCGCTACCGTTTTGATCCGACGCGGATGCGAGGCCGTATTATTGTGAAACACAAGTGAAACGGCCCTTTTATGAGCAGCTTTGACGGAAGAACTTTTTGGATCATCGGCGCAAGCGAAGGTTTGGGTCGCGCCTTGGCGCAGGCGCTCAGCCGACAGGGGGCTCACCTGATCCTGTCCGCGCGCAATATGGAGCGGTTGTCCGAGATTTGTTCCGAATTGCCGAATGCGTATGCGATCCGGTGTGATGTAACCAATTTAGACTCTGTTCGTGGTGCTGTTGCTGAGGTGGGTCAGGTCGATGGGCTGGTCTACAATGCCGGCGCGTACGACCCGATACGCTCGGCCGAGTGGGATACGGAGGCGTCGCTCAGGATAAGCGATGTGAACTATCTGGGCGCCTTGCGGGTTCTGGGTGAAACCGTTCCTGACTTCGTCCTGGCGGGTCAGGGAGAGATTACGCTGATCGGGTCGCTGGCCGGATATCACGGGCTGCCTGGAGCCATCGGGTATGGAGCCAGCAAGGCGGCCTTGATTTCATTGGCCGAGACGATGCGGCACGATCTGGCGGGTACGGGCGTGACAGTGCGTATCGTCAATCCCGGTTTCATCAAGACTCGACTGACCGAAAAGAACAGTTTCAAGATGCCGATGCTGATGACGCCCGAGGATGCGGCGGATCGCGTGGTCAGGGCGATGTCGCGTCGCCGTTTCCGCACTGATTTCCCTGCGCCGTTTTCGTGGTTTATCCGTCTGATTGACTATCTGCCGGATCTGCTGGTGTATCGTGGAAAATAGACTCTAACAAAACTGTCCCTGACAGAACCAGCCTGCGGACATGGACCCTCCATGCCCGTAGAACAGCCACAGACGTTCCCCCTGTTGCGTCACCACCACCCAGTAATCACGCACGCCGCTGCGCCAGTTGGGATCGTCCAGCCACCATTCCGGCGCGATGCGTTCCGGGCCGGTGGCCTGCGCCAGTTGCCAGTCCCGTCCGCGCCAGCGAAAGGCGCCGGGCACATCCGGGGTTTCCGGGGCCATCACCGGCTCGGGCTGCCACATCTGCAAAGGGCGGGGGCGCGGCGGGGCCGGCCAGTGGCGCGCGGGTTCCGACCATGCGGCTGCCAGCGTTTGCGCCGTTTTCTCGGGGATATGAGAGGCCGCCGGATGATGCCGTGTGATCGCCTCCAGCCCCACCCGCGCGCCCAGCTTGCCGATCAAATCCTCGACGCCAGTATTGCCGTTCAGCCTCTCGCGGGCCACGCGGCGCGCCTCGGCATGGCCGGCGATGGTGCGGGCATGGATGGGTTCGGTCTGGATCGCCTCAAGCCGGAGCATGTCGATGCCGTAACCCGCGTCGATCTTGTCGATTTTCATCTCTAACAAGGGGCGAATGCGGTGTTTGTCATGAGTCGGACGGGCCAGGCCGACCTCGATAACCTCAGCAGCCTGATCGGCGCGATGGGCTTCTAGGCGCAGTGTGCGGACCCCGCGCGCCTTTTCTTCCAGCTTGGTGCAAAGTGTCGGTAGAACCCGATCGATCGCGGCCATCACGTCCTCGATCAGACCAATCGGATTGGGCAAAGTCATCCGCACCGCAAAGTGATGTGGCGGGCGGGCGGGCGAGACAGGCTCGGGCGCGCTGCCCATGGCCTGATCCAGACGCAACACCAGCCCGCGCCCGAACCGCCGCGCCAAACTGGCACGCGGCTGGCCCAGCAGATCGCCGATCCGGCGCAGGCCCAGGCGGTTCAGCTGCACGACAACCTGATCTTCCAACCGCAGCGCCGCAATGGGCAGGGGGCTGAGCGCGCCGTAAGACTGACCCGGCGCGGCAATCCGCGCGCCACCGCCCACCGCCATCACCTGCGGCGCGGCACCGCCCTTGGTCCAGTGTTGTCGCTTGCCCGCCCGGGCGCGGGTGGCGCGGGCCTCTTGGCTGATGGCGTCGCCATTGCGGTCCGAGGTGGCCTCTTGCCCCGCATAGCGGGCCAAAGCCCAGGCCGCGCCCAGTGTGTCGGCGATGCCCATCTGCACGCTGAGGCCCATATCGGCGCAGTCGGCTTCAAGCACGCTCAGCAACGCCTCTTCGCCGCCGAACAGATGCGCGCAGCCCGACAGATCGACGATCAGCCCGTCCGGGGTTTCCTCAGCGACCCAAGGGCTGAACTTGCCTGCCCAGCGGCGCAATGCGGTCAGAAACGCGGCCTCGGCCGGGGCGTTGCGGGGACGGGTGATCAGGGCCGCACACATGGCATGGGCGTCGCGCACCGGTTGCCCCACACGCAAACCAGCGTCCTGAGCTTCGGTATTCAATGAGGTGACGACCTGCATGTTCGATTGTTCGGTCACCACGGCCAAAGGTCCGGAATGCAGGCCCCGCGCAGCGCGGATCATCCGTTCAGCCCCCAGACGGGGGAACCATAGCGAAAGTATTCGGCGTTTGGGCATTGGCAGACATCACGATGTTCTCATTTTGTTCTTAGTTGAGAATCAGCACCTGAGTCGAGTCCGTCCTTATCCACAGGTCAGTCGCTGAATGACCCCGTCTCCATTCACGTACACGTTCAGCCGGTCGATGCGGTAGTCCTGCGTGGCGATGTCATCCGGTCCCAGCACACGCGACCGCTCAGGCAGGTTCGCCTGAATGGTCGAAACCGGCTGGCCAATGGTATCGGCAAAATCTTCGCCCAGACAAAAGGCCAGATCTACCGGGGCGGGCTCAGGCGGCAGCGAGGCGTCTTCGGGCGCGGGCGCAGTTTCAGCGCAGGCCGCTAATAGGACCAGGGTCGGCAAAAATCGGTGCATTGGCGTTCCTCATTCTGGCAATGTCGTTTCTGCAATATCAAACAATTAGCCAACCTGCCATGAAAGCACAGTTGAAAACACCCTGTAATTGACGCAGGGTCGGGGCAAAAGTGACAGGGAGATAAGCACCATGCGTACCCGTGCCGCCGTCGCCGTTCAGGCGGGCAAACCTTTGGAAGTGATGGATGTGAACCTTGAAGGACCCAAGGCGGGCGAGGTTCTGGTCGAAATCAAGGCCACCGGCATCTGCCATACCGATGAATTTACCCTGTCGGGCGCCGATCCCGAAGGCCTGTTCCCGGCCATTCTGGGCCATGAAGGTGCGGGCGTGGTGGTCGAGGTTGGTCCGGGCGTGACCAGCCTGAAGCCGGGTGATCATGTCATTCCCCTTTACACACCCGAATGTCGCGAGTGTGAATATTGCCTACACCCCAAAACCAACCTGTGTCAGGCGATCCGAGAAACCCAAGGGCAAGGGCTGATGCCCGACGGGACGTCTCGGTTCTCGACGCTGGATGGTGATCCGATCCTGCACTACATGGGCTGCTCGACCTTCGCCAACCATACGGTCCTGCCCGAGATCGCGCTGGCCAAGGTGCGCGAAGACGCGCCCTTCGACAAGATCTGCTATATCGGCTGCGGCGTGACCACCGGCATCGGCGCGGTGATCAACACCGCCAAGGTCGAGATCGGCAGCCGCGCCATCGTATTCGGACTGGGTGGTATTGGCCTGAACGTCATTCAGGGTCTGCGTCTGGCTGGCGCGGACCAAATCGTCGGTGTCGACCTCAACCCGTCAAAGGTTGAGATGGCGACCAAGTTCGGCATGACCGATTTCGTCAACCCGACTGAGGTAGAAGGTGATCTGGTGCCTTATCTGGTCAACCTGACCAAGGGCGGTGCGGATTACACTTTTGACGCCACCGGCAATGTCGGCGTAATGCGCGCAGCCCTTGAGTCGGCGCATAAAGGCTGGGGTGAGAGCATCATCATCGGCGTGGCGCCCGCAGGGGCCGAGATCTCGACCCGTCCGTTCCAGCTGGTCACCGGCCGGTCGTGGCGCGGCACCGCGTTCGGCGGCGCGCGGGGCCGGACTGACGTGCCCAAGATCGTCGACTGGTACATGGACGGCAAGATCGAGATCGATCCGATGATCACCCACACCATGGGCCTGGACGACATCAATCACGGCTTCGACCTGATGCATAAGGGCGAAAGCATTCGCTCAGTCGTAGTATACTAAGACTCTATACCGAGGTTTTTCGACAACGGCGCGCTGAGTGGTGCGCCGTTTTTTTGGAACTACTTTCCCGGCCTTGTGGCCCCGGTATCTGACCGCGGCGATCTCACGCGCAAAACAGGGGTGTTGGCCGACGACGTGTTCGCCCGGCTCTCACGCCAGACCACAAAAACGCCCGATGCGATGATAACGCTTGCCCCAACAGCGACCCAGCCATCCGGGCGTTCGCCGAAGAAGATCATGCCAAACAGCGTCGCCCAGATGATCTGGCTGTACTGGCTGGGGGCGACAACACCGGCAGGCGCAGCCCGATAAGCCAGAATGATCAGGTGCTGGGCGATAACAGAGAATACGCCCACCAGTGCCATCATAGCCAGATGCAACAGGGACGGCGGCTGATACACGGCCGGTTGGGCGAGGCTCATCACAACAATAGCCAGCAGCATCGGGTAGAGGATCAGGACGGCCGATCGTTCCTCATTTCCGATCTTGCGCACCAGAACCGAGGCAAAGGCGCTGCAGAAGGCGGCCGTCAGCGCAGCCAGATGGCCTAGCGTGATATCCGTTGCGCCGGGGCGCAGAACGATCAGGACACCGATCAGGCCGACGCCTACTGCCGCCCAGCGCTGAGCGCGGACTACCTCACCCAGTATCGGGATTGACAGGACTGTAACGATCAGCGGGAATGAAAACAAAAGTGAATAGACCTCGGCCAGTGGCAGGACCGAAAACGCATAAAACGCGCAGGACATGCCTGTGACCATCAATCCGGATCGCAACAGCACCAGCCAGGGGTGGCGTGGCATGAAGTTGCCCGTTGCCCGGTCGGTCAGGATCGTGACGGCCATCGGTACAAAGGAGAAGAGTGTGGCAAAAAAGATGATCTGCATCACCGAATAGGTCCCGCCCAGCACTTTGATCAAGGCATCGTGGCTGGCAAAGACCGCAAAGCCCAGAAATGCAAAGCCAAGCCCCCGTAGGGTGGTGTTTTGAGCGCTCATCGATGTGGCCTCGGTCAATGTTGGTGTGGTGGCGACATGCCATAGCAGCGCGGGCGGAGTTCCCGGCTGTCTTTTTTTGTTGCTTACCCTTATTTTGTATGCGCGAATAGCCCCAATTTTATCGCTAACATGACAAAGCTGCCATGATCTGAGATCATTGCAGGATCGGCGGGGCGTCCTTGGGTTGGCGCGCCGATTGCACACCGGCCTTCATCCCCACGCCAATCCGCCGGGCCAAAGCCACCCATGGCGTAGCGGTTTCGGAAGGCAGGGTCTGGGTCGCGACCTCTTCGAACAGGTCCAGCCAGTGGGCGAAGAATTCGGGTTTCACATCGGGCCGTTCGATGTGCACGCGTTGGGGATTGCCGTCATAGCTGCGCTCGTACAGGATGGCGTTGCGCCAGAAGGCGGCGATCTTTTCCTCATGCGCGGGCCAGTCGTCGACATGTTTGTTGAAGACCGGCCCCAGTATCGCGTCCTCGCGCACACGGGCGTAAAACGCGCTGACCTGTGCGTTGATCTGGTCTGGCGTCGCGGGAAAGCGCGGAGGCAGGGTTGGTCTGGTCATTTTGGGCCTGATTTCGACTCTGTTCTGGGCGGATACCCGGTTCAGGCGTCAGGCGACAGGCGTGGTTTTGTCGCGCTGCCCGGGCGTCAGCAGGTGCCGTAGCAAAGCCACCGGATGTGCCTTGAGACTGAGGCGGGTGGCGACGTAATCCTCGACCACCTGCTCGCCCAATGTCATCTGGGGCAGATAGGCTTCGGGTTCATCCAGCGCTTCGCCTTCCAGATCCTGAGAGAACAGCGGCAAGGGTTTGGCGGTGGCAATCGCCTTGGCCTGCCACAAAGCCTCGCGCCGGGTCAGGTCGCAGACGGCGAAGGCGTCGGCCTCGGCCAGCCGCTCGATCACTGACGGCCCTAGTCCTGCCCTACGCCACACGTCATCCACCTGATGGTAGCCATTGCCCCGCGCGGCGGTCAGCCAACTGGCATCCTCTTCACTCAGCCCCTTAATCTGGCGAAATCCTAACCGCAGGGCCAGCCCGCCCTGACCGTCGGGTTCCATCACATTATCCCAGAAGCTGGCATTGATGCAGACCGGGCGGATCTGCACTCCGTGTTCCCGCGCATCCCGCACGATCTGGGCGGGCGCATAGAACCCCATCGGCTGCGAGTTCAGCAGCGCGCAGGCGAAGATGCCCGGATGGTAGCATTTGATCCAGGCCGAGGCATAGACCAGCAGCGCAAAGCTGGCCGCGTGGCTTTCGGGGAAACCGTAAGAACCGAAGCCTTCGATCTGGGAAAAACAGCGTTCGGCGAAGTCCTGTTCATACCCGTTGCGCTTCATGCCGCGCAGGAATAGCGCGCGGAATTCGCTGACGGACCCATGCTTCTTGAACGTCGCCAAAGACCGCCGCAGCCGGTCCGCCTGTTCCGGAGTAAACCCTGCGCCGACAATGGCGATCTGCATCGCCTGTTCCTGAAACAGCGGCACACCTAGCGTTTTGCCCAGCACCTCGCCCAACGCGTCCGAGGGGAAGCTGACCTCCTCCTCTCCGTTCCGGCGGCGGATATAGGGGTGGACCATGTCGCCCTGAATGGGACCTGGGCGGATGATGGCAACCTCGATCACCAGATCATAGAAATTGCGCGGTCGCATCCGGGGCAGAAAGTTCATCTGGGCCCGGCTCTCCACCTGAAACACACCGACGCTGTCCGCCTTGCACAGCATGTCATAGACCGTCGAGTCCTCGGGCGGCAGGGTGGCCAGCGTATAGCTGGTCCGGTGGTGCTGATCGATCAGGTTAAACGCTTTGCGGATGCAAGTGAGCATGCCAAGGCTCAGAACATCAACCTTCAGGATGCCCAGCGAGTCGATGTCATCCTTGTCCCAGCAGATGACCGTTCGGTCCTCCATGGTGGCGTTTTCAATGGGGACAAGCTCGTCCAAACGCCCCTCGGTGATGATGAAGCCGCCTACGTGCTGGGACAGGTGGCGGGGGAAGCCGTCGATCTCATATACCAATGTTAGAGTCTGTTTCAAGCGGCGATCCTCGGGGTCGAGGCCGATTTCACGCATCCGTTCGGCCTCAAGACCCGCGGCTGAAAAGAAGCCCCAGAGCTGAGAGGACAAAGCCGAGATGGTGTCTTCGGTCAGGCCCATGGCGCGCCCGACCTCACGGATGGCGCGTTTGCCGCGATAATGGACGACCGTGGCGCAGAGGCCCGCGCGTTCCCGGCCATAGCGGTCATAGATGTGCTGGATCACCTCCTCGCGGCGTTCATGTTCGAAGTCGACATCGATATCGGGTGGTTCATCGCGCGCCTCGGACACGAAGCGCTCAAAAACCATCGTGCCCATTTCGGGGCTGACCTCGGTGATGCCGAGGCAGAAACAGACGACAGAGTTGGCCGCCGAGCCGCGCCCCTGGCACAGGATGCCGCGCGATCGGGCGAAATGGACGATGTCGCGGACGGTCAGGAAGTAGGGTTCGTATTTCAGCTTGCCGATCAGGGTGAGTTCATGCGCCAGCATGTTTTGCGCCTTTTCCGACGCACCCGCCGGATAGCGCCACTTCAACCCCTCATGCGCCAGACGATGCAGGCGTTGGCTCGGAGTTTCCTGCTCGCTGCCTTCGCTGGGATATTCATAGCGCAATTCGTCGAGCGAGAATGTGAGTTGTTCACTGAGTTCATGGGCGCGGGCAACGGCCCCTTCGTGACCTTTGAAGATGCGCAGCATCTCGGTTTCGGACCGCAGACGTTGTTCGCCATTGGCCAATGCGTTTCGGCCCAACTCGTCTACCTTGCGGCGCAGGCGGATGGCGGTCAGCACATCACCCAGTTTGCGACGCGTGCCGTGGTGCATCATCGGTGTCGCACTGGCAAGGGTAGGGATGCCAAGTTGCTTAAATTCAGTCTCTAATAAAGAGAAATATGCGCTATCTGCACCATCATACCGGGGATGCATCAACAGATGCATCCGCCCGTCAAAGCGGCGCGTCAGTTGGTACGCCTGTGTCCGCCATGCGTCCGCGCCGCCCGTAGACCGGGCCGTCTGTGGCCAGAGCAGCAGGTGGAGGCCGTCGGAAAACTCCAGCAGGTCGGACAGGTGCAGGATACAGTCGCCTTTTTCAGCGCGCAGGCGACCTGTGGACAGGATGCGGCACAGGTTGGCCCAGCCTTGCCGGTTCAGGGGCAGGGCGGTGACAGTGGGTGCGTCAGTAAAAATCAGCCGCGCTGCCGGGATCAGCCGCGGTATCGCGTGGATAGGGTAAGACGGTGGTTTCGGAATGTGATCGGGGCAGGGCGGGCCGATCAGGGTGTTCTGCGCCTCCCACTCCAGCCGTTCGCGGACCTTGCGGGCAATCTCGCGCCCTTGGGTGTGGGCGCGGACGATTCCGGCGACCGAGTTGTCATCGGCAATCGCAATGGCGGGGAGGCCCAGGGTAACGGCACGCTCCATATACTCCTCGGGGTGCGAAGCCCCGGTGAGGAAGGTGAAATTCGACGTGATCGACAGTTCGGCATACATGGCGATTCCATAGTATATTCACGTTTTGTTCTTTTTCGAGTCCTTTACGCCATTGCGCATGAAACGGGTCGCCTGAATGTGGGGTGGCGGGCATGTTCAGGGCAAAACAGGAGACCCGAGATGTTCAAGATCACTGCCTTATCCACCGAAGATGTACGTGCCCTTCAGGCCGGTGGCCCGGATGCCTATGGCGCTACGCCGGAACGTGTTGTCTCAAAAGGGGCAGGCAACCCTTGCCGCCACTGTCTACAGAACATACCCGAGGGCGACGAGATGTTGATATTGGCACATCGACCCTTCTTAGAGACACATCCGCACGCCGAAACCGGCCCGATCTTTCTTTGCGCCGCGCCATGTGAGCGGTATGAGGGAGACGCGCTGCCCGAGATTCTGACCTCATCCCCGGATTATCTGATTAAGGGATACGGACCGGATGATCGGATCGTCTATGGCACCGGTGCGATAACGCCCATCAATCGGATTGAAGCAAAGGTCAGCGACATCTTTGCTCGTGCGGACGTGAGCTATATTCACGTCCGTTCATCCCGGAACAATTGCTATCAGGCGAGAATCGACCGGGCCTAAAGCCTGACCCTGTGCATGCCCCGGCGCGGCTGATCCTGATCGTCTGCCGGGGTGTCCGCCTGTGCCGAGGTGAGGGCCAGAAAGATGTCCTCCAGATCCGCTTCTTCGGTGCGGACGTCGCGGATGCGGATGCCCGCCTGACGGACGGATTCCAGAACCTGCTCGGCGCTGGTCTGCGCGCTACGATACCGCAGGATCAGATTGCCATCTTCGTTCAGCGTGGCCTCGACACCCTCAGCCACGGGCAGGTCCGAGACGGGGCTGTCTGGGATAATCACCATGGTCCGGCTATCCATGCGGCTCAGCAGGTTGGCGGTGCTGTCTTGCGCGATCTTTTCACCCTGATTGATGATGGCGATTTCGTCGCACATCTCCTGCGCTTCTTCCAGATAATGGGTGGTCAGGATGATGGTCATTCCCTGTTCGTTCAGCTTGCGGACATTGGTCCAGAGCATCTGGCGTAGTTCGATATCGACGCCAGCGGTGGGTTCGTCCAGAACCAGAACTTTCGGATGATGTACCAGCGCCTTGGCCAGCAATAGGCGCCGCCGCATTCCACCCGACAGAGTGCGGGCATAGGCCTCGGCCTTGTCGCTGAGACCGACCAGCTCAAGGATTTCATCGCTGCGGCGCTCGGATTTCGGGACACCGTACAGGCCTGCCTGAACCTCCAACGCGCCGCGCGGCGTGAAGAATGGATCCAGGTTCAGCTCTTGCGGCATAACACCTATCGCGGCACGGGACTGTCGCGGATTCTGATCTTGATCGAAGCCCCAGATCGACACGCGGCCCGAGGATTTCACCACCAGCCCGGCCAGAATATTGATCAGGGTTGACTTCCCGGCGCCGTTCGGACCCAGCAACCCGAAAACCGAGCCCCTGGGAACAGTCAGGTCGATGCCTTTCAGCGCGTGCTTCTCAGGTTGACCCTTGCTGCCGCGATAGGTCTTGCGCAGCCCTTCGATCCTGATTGCCGCATCGCTCATGTGGCTCTTGCCCCCGGTTTGCTCATCGCTCATAAACGCACCTAATACATGCCCGCGAGGCCGACAACCGAAGAAGGATCGCCAGCCGTGACCATCAAAGCGCCGGAAACCAAGATCGTCGAAACCGCCCGTGTCGCCTGTGATGGCGGCGAAGGCGCATTGGGCCATCCCCGCGTCTGGTTGCAGATCCCCGAAGATGCCGGTTGGGTCGAGTGCCCCTATTGCGACTGCAAATATGTTCTGAAGGGTTCAGAGCAGGCCTGATTGCGCGCCAGGCACCGGGTTTGGCGAAATTCTGACAAAGCGTACCAGCGTCGACATCGCCATACTTGTTGATCAGGAACTAATCGACTTGGTGCCAAACCACACATGAAATATCTCCCCGGTGCTGAGGCGGCCAATTCCGCTGGCGGTGCCGGTTTCCGGGGGCTCGTATGTAAAGAAGGCTCTTCCAGTCAGCCCGTTGTCACATTCAAGTGTGGCTTTTCCGAATCCCAAACTTCCTTGGGCCCGCCACTCTCCATGACAGCCAAAATTCGCGCTTGTCCGGCCCGCATATGTTCCTTCGCCCCATCCTATGGCGCGGTCGGTGAAGAAAATTCCTCTGTCGCCCGGACAAGCAAAGATCAACTGGATGGGTTACCCTGATTTGGCGCGCAGATTGCGGGCAGTTTAAGCCCCGCCAGGGTAGCCGAGGCGACAAGAGCGATTGCGGTTGCGGGCGCGATGGCCGATAAAACGTGCAGACTGAACATGACGACGATCCAAGAAGGCAGGGCACCATGAGCAAGAGCGAATTCGGAAAAGGCTGTCACCTGCATCTGATCGACGGCTCGGCCTTTATTTTTCGGGCTTATCACGCGCTGCCTCCGCTGACGCGAAAATCGGACGGACTACCGATTGGTGCTGTTTCAGGGTTCTGCAACATGCTGCAGAAGTATGTCGAAGGAAACGCCGGGCCTGACGCGCCCACCCACGTGGCGGTGATCTTCGATAAGGGATCGCACACGTTCCGCAACGATCTGTATGACCTGTATAAAGCCAACCGCGAGGCGATGCCCGAGGATCTGCGCCCGCAGATGCCCCTGACCCGCGAGGCAACGAAGGCGTTCAACATCGCCTGCAAAGAGCTGGAAGGTTATGAGGCTGACGACATCATCGCCACCCTCGCTGTGCAAGCGCGCGATGCGGGTGGTCGCGTGACCATCGTGAGTTCCGACAAGGACCTGATGCAGCTGGTTGGCGGCGGCGTGGAAATGCTGGACGCGATGAAGAACAAGCGCATCGATCGCGACGGCGTGCTCGAGAAATTCGGTGTAGGTCCGGAACGCGTGGTCGATGTTCAGGCTTTGGCTGGGGATAGCGTCGATAACGTGCCGGGCGCGCCGGGGATTGGCGTTAAAACAGCGGCCCTGCTGATCAACGAATATGGGGATCTGGAAAGCCTGCTGGACCGCGCGGAAGAGATCAAGCAGCCCAAGCGCCGCCAGACCCTGATTGAAAAGCGCGACCAGATCGAGCTGTCGAAGAAACTGGTCCAGCTGGACGAGAACACGCCTCTGGATTTCGGTCTCGACGATCTAGAGGTGAAAGACCCCGATCCTGAAACCCTTTTGGGCTTTCTGGCCGAGATGGAGTTTCGCACGCTCACCAAACGCATCGCAGACAAGCTGGGGGCCGAGGCTCCTGTGATCGCTGATGCGCCCGCGCCTGCCACTGAAGAGGTCGAAGCTGAGGCGGTACCGTTTGACAGCTCGAAATACGAATGCGTGCGGGACGCGGCCGCCCTGCAGAAGTGGATTGATCAGGCGTATGAGCGCGGCTGGATTGCGGTGGATACTGAAACCACTGGCCTGAACGAAATGATTGCCGAGTTGGTTGGCATCTCTCTGTGTGTTGAGGCAGGCGAGGCTTGCTATGTCCCGCTGATCCACCGCGAAAGCGCAAGTGATGACCTGTTTGGCTCGGACGCGCTGGCGGAAGGGCAGATGCCGTTGCAAGAGGCGCTGACCCTGCTGAAACCGATGTTCGAGGACCCGTCGATCCTGAAGATCGGGCAAAACATGAAATACGACGCCAAGATCTTCGCCCGATATGGTGTCGACGTTGCACCCATCGACGACACCATGCTGATGTCTTACGCCATGCATGGTGGTGAGCATGGGCATGGTATGGATACCTTGTCCGAGCGGTATCTGAGCCACACGCCGATCCCGATCAAACCTCTTTTGGGTTCAGGTAAATCGGCGATCACCTTCGACAAAGTGCCGATTGATGAGGCGACCGCCTATGCCGCCGAGGATGCCGACATCACCCTGCGCCTGTGGAAGCTGTTCAAACCACAGCTGCACCATGTTCAGGTGACAACCGTCTATGAGACGTTGGAACGCCCGCTGGTGCCTGTTCTGGCCGAGATGGAGATGCACGGCATCAAGGTCGACCGTGATGTGCTGAGCCGGATGTCTAATGCATTTGCCCAGAAAATGGCCGGATTAGAGGCTGATATTCACGAGCTGGCCGGTGAGAACTTCAATGTCGGCTCACCCGCGCAGCTGGGAGAGATCCTGTTCGACAAGATGGGTCTGGAAGGCGGCAAGAAAGGTAAGACCGGGAAATACTCGACCGGGGCCGATATTCTGGAAGATCTCGCGACCGAGCATGAACTGCCGCGCCGGGTACTGGATTGGCGACAACTCAGCAAGCTGAAATCGACCTACACGGACGCATTGCAGACCCATATCAACCCCGATACGGGCCGGGTGCACACGTCTTATTCGATTACGGGTGCGAACACGGGCCGTCTGGCCTCGACCGATCCGAACCTGCAGAACATTCCGGTGCGGACCGAAGAGGGACGGCGCATTCGTGAGGCGTTTATTGCCGAACCGGGCAATGTGTTGGTCAGCCTGGACTATAGCCAGATTGAGCTGCGTATTCTGGCTCATATTGCTGATATTTCGGCTCTGAAACAGGCGTTTTCGGACGGTCTGGACATTCACGCAATGACCGCATCCGAGATGTTCGACGTACCGCTCGACGAGATGACGCCGGATATCCGTCGTCAGGCCAAGGCGATCAACTTCGGTGTGATCTACGGCATCTCGGGCTTTGGATTGGCACGGAACCTGCGCATTCCGCGGGCCGAGGCGCAGGGGTTCATTGACCGCTATTTCGAACGTTTCCCGGGTATCCGAGCCTATATGGACGACACGGTCGCCTTCGCGAAAGAGAATGGTTACGTCCAGACTCTGTTCGGGCGGAAAATCCACACGCCCGAGATCAACGCCAAGGGGCCGCACGCTGGATTCTCGCGGCGGGCGGCGATCAATGCTCCGATTCAGGGCACGGCGGCGGATGTGATCCGGCGTGCTATGGTGCGAATGTCGGATGCGATCGGCGGCTTGCCTGCCAAGATGTTGTTGCAGGTGCATGACGAATTGTTGTTCGAAGTGGCCGAAGACGCAGTGGACCGGGTTGTAGGTGTGGCACGCGACGTGATGGAAGGCGCCTCGGACCCGGCGGTGAAACTGGATGTGAAGCTGGTTGTGGATGCAGGGCAAGGCGCGAACTGGGCTGAGGCACACTAGCGGCGCTGCTCATCAGGCCCCGGCGGGCCATCTTCGCAGCGGGTCAGTCCTGAGGTCTGACCCACCCCTCGACCATACGTTTGACAGAAGGTCCGAGGGTCAGAATGACGATGAAAGCGATGGGCCAGCAAAAGGCCCAGGACGCCATCCAGTCGCCAAGAGTGCCAGGGCCGAACCCAACCGCCTTTACTGTGGCGATGCCGGTGACGATGCAAGACATCAGACCGGACATGATCAGGCCAAAGATGGAATGGGCAAAGCGGGCAGGGATCATTTCAAACTTCCTTGAAAACGGGTTGCCCAAGATGTGCGTTATTTAGGCAGTAAATTCCAGCCTGATGACCGGCGTTAAAGTCGCATCCATGCCAAAGTCGCAGCCGTTCGCGTGGCTGAAGACGTGTATTCGGCGCTAACCCATCCGCTATAGCCAGCGTCGTCCATCGCCGCGAAAAGTTCTGCGAAATCCGTGGGCCCGCGCCCCGGTTCAGACCGGTCAGGGGCGGCCCCGATCTGGGCATGGATAACCTTGGGGTGAAAACGCTCCCAGACAGCCAGCGCGTCACCGTGAATCATGTGCGCATGAAAACTGTCATATTGCAGACCGACATTCGGGCGATCCACACGGCTCAGCACTTCTGTCGCCAGATCATAATCGTTCAGGAAATAGCCGGGCTGGGACACTGGATTGAGCGGCTCGATCGTGAAGGTCTGTTGCGGCGCGAAATCGGCGGCCCACTGCAGGTTGCGCACGAAGCAGTCCGTCGCATCCACCCCGGCAGCGTATCCCGACATGACGTGAATAAATCCGGGTCGCAACACCTCGGAATAACGTAGAACGCGGCGGATATCTGACTGAAACCGCTCTTCACCGCCCCGGATGGCGGCGTAACCCGGTGTCCCACCTGTATAATTCGGCGGAGGCGCGTTGATCAGGACCAGGTCGAGCCCGTTGGACAGCAAAGCGCGCTGGGTTTCTTTTGCCGCAAGTTCGTAGGGGAACAGAATCTCGACTGCTTTGAACCCGGCGTCTGCCGCTGCCTGAAACCGGTCCAGATATGGAAGTTCGGCAAAGAGCAATGAGATATTCGCGGCGAATTTTGGCATTGGCGGCCCTTGGACAGCTTGTGAGCCGACCTTATCCGCGTGTCGGTTTCTGCGAAAGTGACAGAAAACGACAGTTTGTCGAAATTCGACCAGATCGAACCAGTGAAATCGGGGACGTTGCTTGCATTGCGGCGAATCATTTTACCAACGCCGTGCCAATGGAAGGTTTGAACACGATGGCCATGAGCCCAGACCCCGCACGCGGGAGCGGTCTTTCTGCGTCAGCAGGGCAGTATTCTGCTTTGTCGGGTAATGGGTTGGCTGTTGCCTCGATGCTGACCTGGGCGGCCGGGTTTCCGGCGGCCGAAGTTCTGTTGCAGACATGGCCGCCCGTCGCCTTATTGGCCGCGCGACTGGCACTGGCTGTTTTGGTGATGGTACCGGTCTGGGTGATGATGGATGGACCGCGCCGCGTTATTTCGGCCCGCTGGGGCCATGCAATGATCGTCGGCGGCTTTGGGCTTGGGTTGGGAATGTTTCTGTTGATCCTGGCGCAAAAACTGACCGATCCGGTGACGGTGGCGATCATCGCCTCTTGCGCGCCCCTGGTGGCGACATTGCTTGAATTGGCTGCGGGGACACGTCGGTTGAAATGGAACTTTGCACTGGGCGTGCTTGTGTCGATTGTCGGCGGATTGATCGCCACCAGCGCTTTGGCGCCGGCCCAATTGGGCTTGGGCGCGGCCTGCGCCGTTGTTTCAACGGCGCTGTTTTGCTGGGCCAGCATGGCAACCGCCCGGGATTTCCCTGAACTGAGCCAAACCGGGCGTACGACGATCACCTTTATCGGAGGGTTGGCTATGGCTTCGCTGTTGATATTCGGATCAGCGCGATTTGGTGTGGAAGTGACGCCTGCGACAGCCTTCGATGTGCCGCAGGCGGGTATGCTTGCGATCTATGCGCTGGTTGCCATGGGGCTTAGCCAGGTTCTTTTCATCACTTCGGTCGGCAAGCTGGGCGTGGCATTGGCCTCTTTTCACATCAACGTTGCCCCGTTTTACGTCATGCTGATTATGCTGATGCTTGGGGACGAGTGGAACTGGACCCGGGCGCTGGGCGCGGGCATTGTTGCACTGGCTGTCGTGCTGGCGCAGGATCGCATGCCCAAGTCAGCGCAGGTCGGATGAGGGGGTCAGCCCAAAGAACTGCCCGCCTGACCATACACCAAACCAGCCGCCATGGTGCGTTCCGATCTCAACGAGGCGGTAGAAGCTCTTGCGATCTATGCGGGCTTCGAGGTTAGCGCGGATCAATATGTAAGGTGAGGGTTCTTCTGTATCCGGGTTGACGACAACCCGGATTGGATGATCAATTCCGGCAATGGCGCTGTCGCCGACATGGGTTGTGAATGTCAGGGACTGGGTCTCACCTTCACCGTCCCGGTCGAAATCCACGGCGACAAACGGCGCGTCTTCGACAGTGATTCCCACCTTTTCAACCGGCGTTACCAGATAGTATTTTCCATCCTCTTTCTTAAGAATTGAGGAAAAAAGCTTCACAAGCTCGAAACGGTTGATGGGCGAGCCTAAATAACTCCAAGTGCCATCTTTTGCGATCTTGATGTCCAGATCGCCGCAAAACGGAGGATTCCAGAGGTGAACGGGCGGTAAACCCTTGGTTTTGGCTGCTTTGACTGATGCCGCCAGACCATCCGGCGACGGTTTCACAGGTTTTTGTCCGCTCATTGTTTTTGCCATTTCCTCTTAGCGCGATACACTTCAATCATATTAGTCCACGGAAGGGAAAGTCATGACCGAACCTGCCGACCTCGTAGCCGAGATCGAAGCGCTGGAAAACAAGCTGCAAGAGGCCAAGGCCTCGATCACCCGCCGCTTCATCGGGCAGGAGAGGGTGGTGGACCTGACATTGACCGCACTTTTGTGCGGCGGCCATGCCCTGCTGATCGGTCTGCCGGGGCTGGGCAAGACGCGTCTGGTCGAGACCTTGTCGACGGTGATGGGCCTGCATGGCAACCGCATTCAGTTCACACCTGACCTGATGCCTGCCGACATTCTTGGCTCTGAAGTATTGGACACTGCCGACGATGGCAGCCGCCATTTCCGTTTTATTCCCGGTCCTATCTTTTGTCAGTTGCTGATGGCGGACGAGATCAACCGGGCAAGCCCACGTACACAGTCGGCGCTGTTGCAAGCGATGCAGGAACGTACAGTGACCGTGGCCGGCGAAGACCGGTCGTTGGGTACGCCATTCCATGTGTTGGCCACGCAGAACCCGATTGAACAGGAAGGCACTTATCCGCTGCCCGAAGCTCAGCTTGACCGTTTTCTGGTACAGATAGACGTCGAATACCCCGACCGTCAGACCGAGCGGGATATTCTGCTAGCCACAACCGGGGTTGAAGAAGAGGAAGCGCATCAAATTTTCAGCAAAGAAGACTTGCTGGCTGCGCAGGTCCTGTTGCGCCGGATGCCGGTCGGAGAATCTGTTGTTGAACTGATCCTTGATCTGGTGCGGGCCTTCCGTCCCGAAGAAGCCGGTGTATCCGAACGGGTTGCCGAAACTGTCGCGTGGGGCCCGGGCCCTCGGGCAGCGCAAGCGCTGATGATGACAGTGCGGGCTCGTGCGATGTTGCAGGGGCGTTTAGCACCCAATGCCGAGGATGTTCTGGATATGGCACGCCCGGTACTCAGTCACCGGATGGCACTGAACTTTGCAGCCCGGGCTCGTGGTGACAGCCTTGCAGAGTTGATCGAATCCACTGCTGTTGGACTGATCCGGACCGAGGCGGCAGCGTGAATGCCGCGCTGACCCTTCGCGAAAGATCCGAAGCCGAGGCATCACGGCTGCCCGCTCTGTTGGCGCGTGCAGAGCATTTGGCCGGAACCGTTTTACTGGGCGACCATGGTAGGCGGCGGTCCGGTATGGGGGATGATTTCTGGCAATACCGCCCGGCCCAGATCGGTGACAGCCGTCGCATGATCGATCATCGTCGCTCAGCTCGTGGGGACCAGCAGTTTGTACGTGAACGGGAATGGCAGATCGCGCAATCAGTGATGCTTTGGGTCGATCAGGGGGCGTCGATGCGGTTTGCGTCCGACAAAACCCTACCCACCAAAGCGGATCGTGCCCGGCTTTTGGGGTTGGCAACGTCAATCTTGCTGGTCCGAGGTGGCGAGCGTGTTGGCCTGACAGGTACAACTTTGCCACCGCGCCGTGGCAATGCGCAGATCATCCGGCTGGCACAGGCCTGGTCCGAGGATGATCAAACGGATTACGCCCCCCCTGAACACCGCGCCATGATCCCTCATGCTCGTGCCGTGTTCATCTCTGATTTCCTTGGCTCCATGGACGAAGTCGAGCTTGCCTTGACCAAAGCCGCCGACCGCGGCGTGCGTGGCGTTGTTCTACAGGTGCTGGACCCGAGTGAAGAGTCGTTTCCCTATCGCGGGCGCACCATTTTCGAAAGCGTCGGAGGGTCCGTTCGGCACGAAACGCTCAAGGCAGCCGAGTTGCGGGACCGTTATCTGGAACGCCTTGCGCGCCGTAAGGACGCGCTGACGCAGTTATGCCGGGCGACGGGCTGGCAACTGGGCCTGCACCACACCGGCGATAGCGCGCAAGCGGCTCTGTTGTGGCTCTATCGTGCGCTGGACGGGGGAACGCGATGACGGTTCTGGCGGGCATCGGCTTTACCGCGCCTTGGGTTTTGCTGGGTCTTCTGACCCTGCCAATTCTATGGCTCATCCTACGTGCAGTACCGCCCGCACCGATCCGCCGTATGTTCCCCGCGGTTACATTGCTGTTAGGGCTGAAGGATGACGAAAGCGTTTCAGACCGCACACCGTGGTGGCTGTTGCTGCTGCGGATGCTGGCCGCCGCCGCGATCATTATTGGGCTGGCCGGGCCGGTCCTGAACCCATCACGGGATGAGACTGGAACCGGGCCGCTTCTGCTGGTGTTGGATGCCAGTTGGGCCGGCGCCGCGCGCTGGCCGGCGACACTGGACCAGATAGACACTCAACTGACCGAGGCGGGACGCGCAGGCCGCACTGTCGCGATCCTGCGCCTGACAGAGCCTGAAACGCCTGTTTTTCAGGCTGCGGAAGCGTGGCGCGGGCGTTTGCCGGGACTGACCCCAAACCCCTGGCAGCCGAATGAAGATCAGATTGCTCAGACCATCGCCGCTTTGAATGTCGTTGACGGTGGGTTTGATACCCATTGGTTCAGTGACAGGCTGGACTATGTAGACCACGCGGAGTTGGTTTCCAGCTTGCAGGCGCGCGGTGATGTGACGGTCTATCAGGCGGCGTCCAGGCCTCTTGCGCTCCTGCCTGCGGCCTATCAGGACGGGCTGATCCAATTGACCGTACAGCGCGCAGGCCCCGGACCGGAAGATCGAGTGACGGTACTGGCACAGGGGCGTGATCCGGCGGGTACGGCACGGGTGCTGCATTCTGTTGAATTGACCCTTGAAGCCGGCGAAATCACGGCGCAGGTCGATCTGGCGCTGCCATCGGAGTTGCGCGCCCGTATTACTCGGTTTGAAATTCAGGGTCTACGGTCGGCCGGGGCCGTGACCCTGACCGATGACAGCCTGCGTCGGCGCGAGGTTGCGCTGATTGCCGGAACTCTCAACCGTGAAGGGTTGGAGCTGTTGTCACCACTGCATTACCTGACACAGGTCCTGATCCCGACCGCGGATTTTGTCGATGGTGGTTTGCTTGAGGTTCTGCCCGCCAACCCGGATGTGATCGTTCTGTCGGACGTGGCGCAGATGTCGGAACCGGAAGAGGCCGCCTTGATCGAGTGGGTCGAACAGGGAGGCCTGCTTTTGCGTTTTGCGGGTCCGCGCATGGCGGCCAGCGATCTGGGGCGGGACAGCGAAGACACCCTGTTACCTGCGCGGCTGCGCAGCGGTGGACGATCTGTCGGCGGAGCGATGAGCTGGGGCGAGGCCAAGACGCTGGCTCCGTTCCCTGAGAATTCTCCATTCTACGGTCTGGATATACCTGATGACGTGGTTGTCTCGACACAAGTCATGGCCCAACCAGACCCTAATTTAGCGGATCGCGTGATTGCCTCGCTTTCCGACGGTACACCCTTGGTGACTCGCAAGGCATTGGGACTTGGGCAGGTGGTGCTGTTCCACGTCACTGCGGATGCGGAATGGTCCAGCCTGCCGCTGTCGGGTCTGTTCGTTGAGATGCTGGATCGTTTGGCCGTAGCCTCTGCTGCCAAGTCTCGGCAAGAGGCGCAGTTGCAGGGCACCACGTGGGAACCGGTACAGATCATGGATGGCTTTGGTGCCCTGTCGGATGCCGGAACACTGGCCGGTGTCGACGGGGTGCAGCTGATCTCGGGCCAGATCGGGCCGGATTTGAGGCCCGGTCTGTACGAAAGTGGCAAACAGAAGCTGGCATTGAACGTGGTCTCGGAAGAAACCGAACTGCGCCCGGTGATCTGGCCCGCAAACGTGCCGATCAAGGGGCAGGAGGTCAGCACCGAAACCCCACTTGGGGGTCTGTTGCTCAGCCTCGCACTGATCTTGCTGACGGTTGATGTGATTGCCTCACTGGCTTTGTCGGGCAGGTTAGGTCTGGCCCGAACGACAGCTGCTGTGCTGGCTGCCTTTCTGCTGGTGCCCGAAGTACAGGCGCAGACGCCCGAAGATACCGAGTTCGCCCTGGCGGCGACACGTGAACTTGTGCTGGCGCATGTGCTGACGGGTGACGCGCAGGTAGACGATATTGCAGAGGCCGGATTGCGGGGATTGGCTCAAACCTTGTTCTATCGCACCTCGGTTGAACCGGCGAACCCCATTGGAGTTGATCTGGAACGTGATGAGCTGGCATTCTTTCCACTGCTCTATTGGCCCATTACACCGAACCAGTCGCAACCTTCGGCTGAAGCTTACATCAAACTTAACGCTTATCTGCGCTCGGGCGGGATGATCCTGTTTGATACGCGCGACGCAGATATCGCCGGTTTTGGCGCGTCCAGCCCGAATGGCCGCAAGTTGCAACAACTGGCCGGACCGCTGAATATCCCTGCATTAGAACCGATTCCGCGTGATCACGTCCTGACCCGAACCTTCTATTTGCTGCAGGATTTCCCGGGTCGCTATTCCGGTACAGACGTTTGGGTCGAAGCCGCTCCAATGGACGCGGAACAGATCGAGGGGATGCCCTTTCGCAACCTCAACGACAATGTGACGCCGGTCGTTATCGGCGGCAATGACTGGGCCGGAGCCTGGGCCGTGGATCGCAATGGGCAGGCCCTGTTGCCCGTCGGGCGCGGCTATGCTGGGGAACGGCAGCGCGAACTGGCCAATCGTTTTGGCGTCAATCTGGTGATGCATGTGCTGACCGGGAACTACAAATCCGATCAGGTTCACGTGCCCGCCCTTCTGGACAGGTTGGGACAATGACCGGAACCGTCATTTTCGATCCGCTGATTCCGTGGCCCGTTTTGATTGCGGTGGCGGTGATTGCTACCGCTGGGATCACAATGGCTTTGTGGCGCGGCCTGTCAGGCTGGGCTCTGCGGGGATTGGCGGCTCTCGTTATCATCGCGGCGCTGTCCGGTCCGGTCTATCAGATTGAAGACCGCGCTCCGCTGACAGATATCGTTTTGATGATCGAAGATGAAAGCGCCAGCCAGACGCTTTCGGACCGGGCCGAGCAAACTGCGCAGGCCGCCGAGGAACTCGCTGCTGAGATCGAAGCACGAGACAATACGGAACTGCGCCGCATTCAGGTCGGCGACGGTGATGGGGATGAGGGCACGCAGGTCATGGCCGCCCTGAATGAGGCACTGGCCGAAGAACCGCGCGCGCGCATCGCGGGCATTCTGGTGTTGTCGGACGGAATCGTGCACGATGCCGATCAGGCCCCGGAACTGCCAGCACCGATGCACCTTCTGCAATCCGGGCGCGAAAGCGATTGGGATCGCAGGCTTATCGTGCGAAATGCGCCCGCCTTTGCCATTATCGGTGAATCGGTGACTTTGACCCTACGCGTTGAAGACAGCGGAGCGGCCCCGGCGGGTACCGCAACAGCGCCGCTGGAGATTTCCGTGGATGGTGGCGAGCCCGAGCGGTTGAGTATTCCAATCGATCGGGACGTTGAACTGCCCATCACTCTGCCTCATGGCGGGCGAAATGTGATCCAATTCTCAGTGCCTCAGGCCGACGGTGAGTTAACCGACCGCAACAACACCGCGCTGATCCAGATGAACGGCGTTCGGGATCGCCTGCGCGTTCTGCTGGTCTCGGGTGAGCCGCATCCCGGCGGGCGCACTTGGCGCAACCTGCTGAAATCCGACAGCTCGGTCGATCTGGTGCACTTCACCATTCTGCGCCCGCCCGAAAAACAAGACGGTGTGCCGGTCGATGAGCTTTCGTTAATCGCTTTCCCGACCCGCGAGTTGTTTCTGGAAAAGATCAACGATTTCGACCTGATCATCTTCGACCGCTACAAGCGGCGCGGCATCCTGCCTGCGATCTATCTGGACAACGTCACCAGTTATATCAATGACGGCGGCGCAGTTCTGATTGCGGCCGGTCCCGATTTCGCCGGAGCTGACAGCATTTTCCGGTCGCCGCTGGCGCCGATCCTGCCAGCGCAACCGTCCGCGCGTGTCTTCGAGGAACGCTTTGTTCCGAAGGTCAGCGACTTGGGTCAGCGCCATCCGGTCACAACAAATCTTGGCGATTCCGAAGATTGGGGAGCCTGGTTGCGCCAGATCGATGTGAACCATCGCTCGGGCGAGGTTCTGATGACGGGCATTGACGAACGCCCCCTGCTGGTTCTGGACCGAGTGGGCGAAGGGCGTGTTGCGATGCTGGCCTCGGACCATGCCTGGCTGTGGAGCCGCGGCTTTGAAGGCGGCGGCCCGCAGCTGGAACTGCTGCGCAGGCTGGCCCATTGGATGATGAAGGAACCCGAACTCGAGGAAGAAGCGCTGTGGGCCGAGGCCAACGGACAATCCATGCGCATTATTCGTCAGTCTCTTGACGACGAAGTGGGTTCGGTGACGGTGACACGACCGAACGGCGAGACATTGGAGATCACATTGGAAGAGGTTTCTCCAGGCCGGTTCGAGGCGCAGTATTATGGGCCTGAGATTGGTCTTTATCGTTTGCAGGAAGGTGACCACATGGCCGTGATTGGCCTTGGCCCTGCCGCGCCGAAGGAATTTGAACGCACCATCGCAACGGGTGATGTTCTTGAACCGGTTCTGGCCAGCGCGCGTGGTGGCTTGATCCGGTTGGAGGATGGTTTACCGTCGATCCGAAACGTGCGCGCTGGGCGTCCAGCGGCCGGTCGGGGCTGGATCGGCCTGACCCCGCGGAATGCCTATGAGACGCGGGACGTCACGCAGGCTGGTTTGCTACCGCCTTGGCTGGTCTTGCTGTTGGCTGGGGGGTTCCTGCTGGGTGGTTGGCTGCGTGAGGGGCGGCGCTAATCAATCCTGATTGCCGCTCGGTCGGATTGACCTTGTGCATCCACCACAACGAGCGATGTGAAACCGGTTCCCGGATTGGGGATTTCGAACTCTCGTTGCCGCTGCCCGGTCAGCACGGGTACACCATCCGCCAGTACAGAAAACGGCCCGACGCCCCCGCGCAGTTTGACTGTCAGAGGTGATCCAAACGTCTCTAACACGGCATTATTGGGGGGGAACAACAAGTCCGGCGCGGAAGGGTCGTCCTCGAAAGCTGCCGTGCGCGGGCGGAAACGTTGCAAGGGTTGAGGCAATTGAGCAGCGCCCACTAGCAAGGTCGAGGGTGGTGGTGGGCGCAAAGGTGTAAGTTCGGGTTTAACTAGGCGGAATGCTTCGGCCAGAAGCGGTGCGGCGAGGTCGCCTCCGAACGCGCCGGGAACTGGCGTTCCGTCTGCGCGACCCAGCCAGACCCCGATGACGTGCCGTCCGTCAAAACCAACGGCCCACGCATCGCGGTGGCCATAAGATGTGCCGGTTTTATAGGCAAGCGTCCCTGTTGCACCTCCTGCCGGTGGTACAAGCCCGGCCAGAATGTCCGCGACCTGCCAGGCAGAGATCTGTGACAAAACGCGCTGAGTTTGCCGCGCTTCTGCCAGCGTATCGTGATACAGGATCGGGCCTTGTCCTCCGGCAGCCAGAGTGGCGTAAATCTGTACCAGATCGTGCAGGCTCAACCCCACACCACCCAAAGAGATCGCCAATCCTGGGGTGTCGCCATTCAGACGCGGATCTGATCCGGCCGACCGCATTGCCGTCATGACACGGGCGGGTCCCAATTCATTCGTCAGCCGCACAACGGGGATGTTCAGCGACAGTTGCAATGCATCCCGCACCCGCACATCTCCACGGAATGCGCCGTCAAAATTGCGCGGGGCGTATCGACCGAACATCACGGGGCTGTCGCTGATCAGGGTCTCGGGATGGGCCAACCCCTGATCGAAAGCCAGCCCGTAGATCAAAGGCTTCAAGGTCGATCCGGGCGACCGTACGGCCCGGGTCATATCCACAAAGCCCTGTCGCGCGTCCTGATACCCGGCGGACCCGACCGAGGCCAAAACCTCTCCGCTTTGATGATTGGCTACGATCAGGGCCCCGGAAACGCGCGGTCCGATCCGGGTGGCGGCCTGAGCCACCAAAACCTGCAAACGGGCCTGCAACCCGGCATCCAGGGTCAGATTAAAGGCGCTGGTCGCGGGCACTTGTCGCTTCACGCGGTCAGTCAGATGTGGTGCAAGGCGTGGAAACGGGTTCATCCGATCTGGCAGGGGTTCCGTCAGAGCGGCGCGCACTTCAGCCCCGGTCAGGACACCTTGGCGCTCGAGTCTGCGCAGAACCCGGTCACGCGCTTCTCGGGCTGCCTCAGGCTTACGATCCGGGCGTCGGGCTTCCGGAGATTGCGGCAACGCAACCAGCAGAGCCGTCTGCGCGGCGGTCAGCCGGGTTGCGTCTTTGCCAAACCACGCGCGGGTACCGGCGCGTATACCTTCCAGATTGCCTCCGTATGGCGCGTGGGTCAGATAAAGGGTCAGGATTTGTTGTTTGCTAAGCTGCCGCTCCAATGCCAAAGCGACTCTAATCTGGCGGATTTTGCCGCTCCAGCGCCCGGTTGAGCCGTCTTCAATCAACCGCGCCACTTGCATGGTCAGGGTAGATCCGCCTGAAACCGTCCGCCTGTTCCACAGGCTTTGCCCTGTGGCCCGCAGCATGGCGATCGGGTCCACTCCGGTGTGGGTCCAGAACCGTTTGTCCTCATATCGGATCAGCATGGCCGTGAAGTTCGGATCGATTGCGCCGGGTTGTAGTCTCCAGATGCCATCCTCAACCGGAAACGCACGCAGAAGGTCGCCGTTCCGGTCCCGCATTTCGACCGAAGTTTCAGACAATACAGGGGGGAGCACGGTAGCGTCGATCCACTGGTCGGCGCCATCCCGAGCCAGCGCCGTCAGATAGAGCGCACCGGCCAGTGCAAACAAAAGCCGCGGCGGCCTAAGCATGACACCCACCCAAGCAGCGATATGGCGCACGACCGATCACTGAATCTCAACCCGACTTGTCGCCGTGCGCGCACGGTTCTGCGGGCGGTACATATCTTCGACCGAGGCCGCCGGGTGGTGGAAAACCCCCGGCGTTACGGCGCGAGCCACATAGGCCAGCGTCACAGTTTCGCGACCGTACAAGTCAATTGCGGCCAGGAACCGATCCGAGCGGAACTCGGTATGGGTGGCTTCAGACAGACTCAGCCAATCCAGAGACCGGACATCACCCAAGCGCAGAAGGCTCGGGTTGTCGATCTCGATCCCGGCCGCCAGTGGATCGTCCACCATCAAGCGCGCGCTTCCGCTTTCGAACGGCGTGACAGTCAGAACCGTGACGAACCGCTCACCCATGGCAAGGCTGCTTGCGTCGATCGGTTTGCCATCCATCGAATAGTAGTTCCGTTCGATTGCATAACCGGTCCCGCCTGCCTCGGGCGGAATCTCCGGGATGCCCGTGACCGTCAGTGTAATATCCGTTGCTTGACCGTCGGTGGCTGTGATGCTGACCTCATCCGTCTGACCGGATTGGACAATCTGAACAAATGGGCCAGAAACTGACGCGCCGTTGACCATCAAGCCCGATCGCGTTGGGTCAGAATCCAGTGCATGTGCTGCAAGCAACGACCACGAAGCTTCTTGCGTGGACAATGGCGTGCGGCCAGCGCTTACCCGTTGGATCAATACATCGCGGTCAATCGCCTCGCTGCCCGCATCCACGGCAAGGGTCAACAGACCGGCCGCGTCGCGCAGGTGGCTGCCATAGTCATCGCGCCAGACGTTCTGTTGCCCGTCCTGTTGCTGATCCAGCATCCGTGCGGCACGGGTGAACATCGTATCCGCTCGGGTCTGGTCTCCGTAAGAGGCCAGCGCCGCGCCCAGTTGTGCTGCTGCCAAGGGGGTGTCGAACGCGCCCCCTTTGACATCCGCGTAATAGCGCAGATCGCCCATCGAAGCTGCGCCTTCCCGCGCCAGAACCATAAGGGCATAAGCGATGTCCTGACCGCCTTCGTCAAAATCGGGCGCGTAATTGACCCTGTTCCGTAGATTATCCATCGCCTGAGCAAAGGCCCGGTCAGGCACAGGATGTCCCTGAGTGCGGGCGCGGGACAGGAAGTCGGTCACAAAGGCGTCCAGCCAGAAATCCCCGCTATCGGCGCGCCAGAGGCCAAAGGCTCCATTTGCGGCCTGACGGGTCAGAATGCTGCGGATTGAATCCGTGATGCGCTGATCCACCGCCGGACCGTCCCCCAGCCCCGAAGCTTGCGCGACCGAGGACAGATAGAGCAACGGAAGGGCTTTGCTGGTGATCTGCTCGGTGCAGCCATACGGGTAGCGGTTCAGTTGATCCAGCAGACCGGGCGTGTCGAACTTCGCCAGCGCACCGGCAGACAATATCGCTTTGGCTGAGCCGGGGTGAAATCCGTCAAACAGGTCCTGCGAAAACAGGAAGCTGTCGCCTGCGCCCAAAGCGAAGCGCTGCGTCTGGGCAATCAGCGGATCGTTGGACCGCACAGGCATTCGCAGGGTTTGCGACAGGTCGCGCCCATCGGGTGTGGTGATCGAGACGCTGATTTCGGGGTCTCCAATAGAATTGGCCGTGATCGGAATCTCGAACACCGCCTTGCCACCGTCCTCCAGCACAAAACTGTTTGGTGCCGCGCCCAGTTGCAATCCGTTGGATGCGGTCAGACCAAGTGCCATTTCTCCGGGTGTGCCATCGGCGTGGACAATCTCAAGCAGCATCCGACTTTGATCACCGGGGGCCAGGAACCGCGGAAGGCTGGCGGTGACGACCACAGGATCGCGGACGATCATCTCAGTCTCGGCCTGACCAACAGCTTTGGGCGACCAGGCGACGGCCATCAGCCGGACGGTGCCGTTGAAGGCGGGCAGAGGGATGTCGACCTCAACCTCTCCATCTGCGCCGACCTCTACCGGGCCGCTGAACACAGCCATCAAGTCTTGCGTCGGTGGAGGAGATTGGCGGCGCATCCCGTTGTCATTGTCACCGCCGGAGCGAACTGTGCCCATGTCTCCGTTCATGCCGTCGATCAGCCGCCCATAGACGTCTCTCAGATCCACGCCCAGACGGCGTTGTCCGAAGTAATACCCCTGTGGGTCGGGGCTTTCGAATCCTGTCAGGTTCAGAATGCCCACATCCACAGCAGCCAGGGTCAGCCAGACCGGATCACTGTTCGAAGAATTTTCGACCCTAACACGGGCTTTTTGCGTTTGACGCGGCGACGTCACCTCGGGCACATCAATGGCTACGGATAGTTTTTGATCCGCTGGATCGATGGTGGCATGGGTCACGCCCATCGCACGCGCCGGATTCTGGCCAGCGGCAACATCCATTGGGCGAATAACTGTGGCAGTGACATAAGCACCTGCGCCCCAATCTTGCGTAACCTCAATGGGGATCAGGGTTTCACCTTTTGGCACTTCAACCATCTGACGATGAATCAACCGGTTTGAAAGGACTTCGATCTGGGCGACACCCGCCATGCGCGGGACGATCCGCAACTGCGCCGTATCTCCCGCCTGATATGTGTCACGATCCAGCGACATTTCGAGCCGGTCCGGCGTGGTCGAGGCATCTGCAGCCTGATACCAACCCGCATAGAAGTCGACAGCAGTTTCGGCATAAGTACCGCCAATGCGTTGTACCACCAGTTCATAGCGGCCCCAATCCACCGGCTGTGTCAAAGTCAGAGGATCTGTAGTGACATCAACTTCTCCCGTGGCGACGCGGGTGCGGCGCGTTGTTGGCTCCCAATTCCAATCGCCGTAAAGCTGATACCATTGGTAGCGCATTTCAATCTTGTTCAGCGTCCAGCGCAAACGCATCGGACTGGGGGTCAGATCGGGGGCGAGGCCGACGATCTGAAACGCGGCCTCGGTGCCTTCAGGAATAACTTCGTCGAACATGGGTTTGACACCGATCACAGGTTGTGGCGGCAGAACGGGTGCCGTCACGCGGCGTTCAACCGGACGGCCGGAGCCATCGGCCAGTCGGGCGATGATTTCAGCCTCAATCGGCTTGCCATCAGTCTCTAACACGGGGATTTCGACTGCGATTGTAGCTTGGCCCGCCGTGTCAGTCCGCATGTCACCAAAATAGCTGCTCTTGATTGAGGTCTCTGAATCGTAGCGGCCAAAGCGATACCCTTCATAACCCGGCACTGCGTCGGTCGGGCGCGCAATGACCTGACCGTCGATGCTTAGGTCAGACCCCGGCGCACCAAAGAGGTAGCGCGCATCGATAGAAAGCGGCGGACTATCGCCGGGGCGCAGCGGCGCGTTGGGCAGGGTCAGGTCGAAATCGATACGCTCGGGCAGGAAGTCTTCCACCAACACTGTCTGACGTGCCAGCGCATCACCTTTGGGATCGGACTTGATCTCAATCTTCCATGCTCCACGCGGTACGTCTGCAGCGACAGGCAGGGCAAAGACATGCCCCCCGGCAACACCGCCATCCGAGACAGACCTTCGGTATTCTACCCCGTCCGGGCGATACAGGATCGCGGTCAGTGGCAGGCCTTCAATGGCCTGCGCCTCACCATCACGAGACAGGGCAATGACGTGGATCACCTCTCCGGCCCGATAAGCGCCTCGGTCGGTGGTCAGAAAGACATCGACCGGCCCCGCCGGCGCGCGCCCTTCAACGCCGCGATCCGACAGGTCAAAGGCAGGATCGGTCAGGGATAAAAAGCTGAAATCGCTGTCGCCCGCGGCGGCCATTACCAATGCAGGCGCACTGGCCCCCTTGCCGCGGGTCAGGCCGGGTTCAAACCTCACATAGCCGGTTTCATCGGTCTGCGCCGCTGCGATGACAGCGTTTGCCTTTGTGACCAGCGAAACCTCGATCCCTTCGCGCGGCGCTGCATCGCTTAGCCCGCGCACGGTCACGTGTAACCCATCTGTGCCAAGCGCGGTGCTGATCCCCAGATCAGATAGTACAAACCATTGTGTGGGGCCGGGGTCGTCATAGGAGTCGGCCCCCGGAACACGGGCGGTCAATGCATAGATGCCCGCGGGTTGATCGGCGATGGCTTCGGTCATGGGCAGACGCGCCGTCATGGTCTGATTCAACTGGTTTGAAACCTCTGCGGTACCGGTCCAGATGTCCTGGGCAATCTCGTCCGAGAATTCTTCTTCCTGCCATTCGCTGAGCGGGCGGCCAAAGAAATCCTGCTGCACCGCGCGCAGCAGGTTCCGGTCACTGACCCGCCGCAGGATCAGGTCCAGTTTGGTGACATTGACCGTTTCAACCGGCAGGGCCGCATCGACAGATTTCGGAAGGACGTAGCTGCGCCCGGGAAACCGAACCGCAGGTGTTCGGTCGCGCACGTAATGGATCAGTTCAACATTGCGGTTTAAGGCTTCGCCCGAGGCGGCGGGCAAGCCTTTGCGCAGCGTCAGGCGATAGCGCTGCCCATGCGCAACTCCGTCGACGCAGAGCTGTCTGTCCTCGGCTTGCACCACCAAACCGTCGTCGTTGCGCTGAATGAAGGGATCGTAATCGACCCCGGCCTTGACCAGCGGTTCCGAGAACTCGATACAAATCCTGGGGGCAGCCGCATCGCTTTCCACTGAACTGTCCACCACGCGGAAGCCGTATTTTCCAATGGCCTTGCTCAGTGCGGCCAGCACGTCTTCGCGTGGCTGCACCTGCTCGGCCAACCGAAGAACAGGGATCATGTCGCGCCCGCGCTCAACCTTTTCCAAGGCTTCCGCCAGTGTCATCAGGGCAGCAATCTGAGTGCCGGGAGCGTCGGCGCGCAGATAGCCATTGATTGCCGCATGCAGTGCGCGGTTGTGCAGATCGCGTCGCTCGCTCCAATCCGACGGGTTCATGGTCAGCAGCAGGCGCGCATATTCCACCCAAAGATCCGGGGTGTCGCCAAGCGACACGGCGACACCAGTCCACTGTATCGCTTGTATGGCACTGCCCGCGTTGCGCGCCGCATCCAGAACTGTTTGTAGATCGTACCCACCTGCCGGGTGCAGGAACCCCAAATCTCGGGCTTGTTCTTTAGATCGACCCAGATCGGCTGGGCTAAGGACACTCAATGCCTCAGCGCGTGTTTTTCCCAATGTTAGTGCCTGATCGAAATTTGGTACTTTTTGCGCAGACAAGGCCCCTTGATACGCCTCGTGCCGATTCACGCCACTTTTGGGAAAGCAGGCATCGGACCGGGTGTTATAGGTGAATGCCGTACATTGTGCATTGGCCGAGCAGGCCTGAATGCAGGACTTCAAATCGGTGTCGAACAGAGCGTCCAGATCCGAGCCATAAAAATCTGTGTCCCGAGAGGCGACATAGCGGAATTCAGGCACCGCGCTCTGTGCCAGAACGGCAGCGGGAAAGATCAGAAGTGAAAAGATGTAAGCTATTGAAATAAAAACAAAGCGGTGCATGGTGCCCTCCTCTTTGAGCTTAGCCTTGCATGGCGCGTGCCTGTAGCGCAACGGCTTAAACAGATTTTCATTCTCTGCAGGGATGCTGGGATTTGAACGTCTCGGAATCGATCACCATGAGTCTTGCAAACAAACTGGCACAGGAACGGCGCGCGCGTCTGGCCGCCGAGCGTATGCTGGCCCTGAAACAGGCCGAACTTTCGGCGGCCAATCGCAAACTGGGCCAGCACGCGATGGCTCTGACCAGACGTATCGGCGAAACGCAAGCCGAGGTTGAAACCGTTCGCGATGAAAACGAGAAGGTAAAATCCGATCTGACTGTTGCTCATGCCAAGATCGAAGTCGCTGAGCGTCGCCTTTGGCATTCGATCCAGACCATTCAGGACGGGTTTGCCTTTTTTGATGGTGACAGCAGGCTGATCAGCGCGAACGCTGCATATCTGGGCGTTTTTGAAGGCTTGGATGAAGTCGTGCCCGGAATTTCCTACCAGCGAATTCTGCAGCTGCTGACCATAGAAGGCATAGTCGATACTGGCGACGAATCCGCCGAGGAATGGCAGGCCAGAATGCAGGCGCGCTGGGGTCGTGCAAGTCCACCTCCGATCGTCATGCAATTGTGGAACGGCCATTACATCCGCCTGATCGATCAGCGAGGCAGCGGTGGTGATGTTGTAAGTCTTGCGCTGAACATCACCGCGTCGGTCCGGCACGAAACAGAGCTGAAGGCAGCGCGCGAACGGGCCGAAGCAGCCAGTCGGGCCAAATCAGCCTTTCTGGCCAACATGAGCCACGAAATCCGCACGCCGATGAATGGTATCGTCGGTATGACCGAATTGCTGAATGAATCTCCTCTGGATGAAGAACAGCGGCTCTACGTCAACACTATCCGCAACTCGGGTGAGGCGTTGTTGGTTATCATCAACGATGTGCTTGATTATTCCAAGATCGAGGCCGATAGGCTGGTTCTATACCCCGAACCTTTCGATCTGGAGCGTTGCATCCTTGAGGTCGCGATGCTGCTGCAACCCAGCGTACGGGACAAAGGGCTTACATTGCTTGTGGACTACGACCTGTTCCTGCCCACCCTTTTTATTGGTGATCCTGGACGAATGCGCCAGGTGCTGACCAATCTGGTCGGAAACGCGGTCAAGTTCACCACGGACGGGCATGTATTGGTTCGTGTGACTGGCGTTCCGCATTCTCATACACAAACCTGCGACATCCATATCGCCATTGAAGATACGGGAATCGGCATTGATGCGGAGAAAATCAGCCACATTTTTGGTGAGTTCAATCAAGTCGAAGACGAGCGCAATCGCCAATTTGAGGGCACCGGGTTGGGTCTTGCTATCTCCAAGCGTCTGATCACCATGATGGGCGGGTCGGTTTGGGTAGAAAGCGAACCGGGGCAGGGTTCCTGTTTCGGCTTTCGTGTGTCGTTGCCCACTGCGGAAGGTCCACAACCCGAACCTCCGAAACTGGCAGATTGCGTGAAACACGTCATGGTAGTCGAGGATTTGGCCGTAAACCGCGCCATTTTGGCAAAACAGCTTGGCCGGTTGGTGGCTGACGTGACGGTCTGTGCGTCAGGGGCCGAGGCACTGGCAGAAATGCATGACGCGATTGAACTTGTCCTGTGCGATCATGATCTGCCGGACATGGACGGGCTGGACCTTGCCGTCACTCTCAAGGACCGCGGGTGGGGCGCTGCCCCGGTCATCGTGATGTCTGCGAATCCTTCTCTGATCCACACGCATCCTGCCCGCGACCTGATCGACGGTGTTTTGCAGAAGCCAATCCCCAGGGCCGAGTTGTACTGCAGGCTCGTGGCTCTTAATGGCTCTTCGCCGCCCGAGTGTCGCCCAACGCAACGAAGTTACGTCTCTAATAAAGCCGAATCTACGAGGTCGGAAACAAGGCGTATGAAGATTCTCGCGGCAGAGGACAACCACACCAATCAGTTGATCCTGAAAAAGATGGTCAAGGACCTGCACATAGACCTTCGATTTGCGTCCAATGGGGTTGAAGCCGTTGAGATCTTTCAGGAGTTCGATCCGGATTTGATCTTCATGGATATTTCCATGCCGAAGATGGACGGCAAACAGGCCACCACTGAAATCCGCAGGCTTGAGATCGAAACAGGGCGTCATGTCCCGATTGTTGCCTTGACGGCTCATGCCATGGCCGGTGATGATCAGGGCATCCTGTCTGCAGGCATGGATCACTACATGACGAAACCGCTGCACAAAAACCACATTCATCAGATGATCCTGCAACATCAACCTGACGGGGTAAGCAGCGTTGTGGACAATCAACTCGTCCAGGAACTCTTCCCCATGTGCAACCGCAAACAGGATCCCTCTTCATCTGGTTAAAAATACCTCGGGAAGCGCGAGGGGCTGGCCCCTCGCTCAGGTTCGCAATCTACGACCCCAGTTGCAGATTCTATCGGTCAAGCTGCCGGAATCTCAGGCTGTATATGGTCGAACAAAAACGGGTTTATCCTCTTCCGACAGTTCAGCACGATATTCATAGCCGCCTGTATCGAAATCGAGCAGAGCTTTGGGATCAGTCAGGCGGTGCTGAATGATATAGCGCGCCATCGCACCGCGCGCCTTTTTGGCAAAAAAGCTCACGATCTTCGGGGTGCCATTCTTGTCTTCCATGAACACCGGCGTGATGACGCGCAGTTTCAGAGCTTTCGGGTCCACGGCACTGAAATACTCCTGACTGGCGCAGTTAATCAGAACGTTGCTACCGACCTCGTCGCCTTGCGTGTTCAGAGCTTTGCTCAATTGGTCGCGCCAATATTCATAAAGGTTCTTGCCACGCCGGGTTTTCAGCCTGCTGCCCATTTCCAATCTGTAGGGCTGTATCGCATCGAGTGGCCGCAATACACCGTAGAGGCCCGAGAGAATGCGCAGATGATCCTGTGCCCATGCCAATTCGTCGGCATCCAGCGATGTTGCTTCCAGCCCCTGATAGGTGTCACCCGCGAAAGCGAGCGCGGCCGGGCGTGTTGCTTTGGCGTCTGGCGCGTCCGTAAAAGCGCGATATCGGTCGCGATTCAGACGTGCCAAATCATCGCTCAGATCCATCAACTTTTTCAGCTCGCCAAGGGTCAGATTGCGTGCGGTTTTGGACAGTCTGATCGCGTCATCCTGAAAATCGGGCTGTGTGGCTTTAATATTCCGCTCTGCCCAATCCAACCGTTTGGCTGGGGAAATCACTACCAGCATATCCGCCCTCTTTTCTTACCTGCTCTGGCGTATCTAGCCCGCCTCTCGCAGCACGTCCAGAAAGGCAGTGCCAAACCTTTCGTGACGTCGGTTGCCGAGCACCTGTTCAATCCCGCGCAGGTCGTCAGGGCGCATCTGTGCAACCTTCGCCAATTGTGAGGCCGAGCAGGTGAGTGGTTTGTCTATCCCGTCAATCCCGCGGGACAATTGAGACTGAACTTCCAGCAAGCGGTCGTATATTTCGCCCTGATCACGCCCAGCCAGTTTGCGGCGCGCCGGGTGAACGGCTTCGACCGTTCCTGCGATCACTTCAAGGAAAGTGTTGCCATAACGCTCCAGTTTTTTCGCGCCGACCCCACCGATCCGGGCCATGTCGTCCAAAGTCATGGGGCGATTTTCGGCCATTTCGATCAGAGTGCGATCCGGAAAAATGACATATGCCGGGACCCGCGCGGATTCTGCCAAAGCGCGTCGCTTGGCTTTGAGGGCCGACAGCAGCGGTGCATCCTCTTCGGAGACCATGGCTTTCACGGCAGGCCGGCGTGTTGCCTTGCGCAGCGTGTCCTTGCGCAGGTTGATCTGTGCTTCGCCTTTTAGAATTGGTTTGGCTGCCTCGGTCATGCGCAGGGCGCCGTGACGTTCGGGATCGGGGCGCACCAGATCGTGCCCCATCATCTGGCGGAAGATGGCTTGCCATTGCGCGCGCGACCATTCTTTGCCGATGCCCCAGGTAGACAAGTTATCGTGACGGCGTGCGCGGATCTTGTCGGTTTCAATTGCCAGAAGGATGTCGATCAGATGACCGCTGCCGAACCACTCCTCGGTGCGCAGGATCGCGGACAGGGCCATGCGGACAGGGGTTGTCCCGTCAAACACCTCGGGCGGGGTATCGCACAGATCGCATTTCCCACAGGGCGCGGCCAGCTCTCCGAAATAACTCAGCAGTGTCTGGCGGCGACATTCCAGCGCTTCAGCCAAGCCCAGCAAAGCGTTCAGCCTTGCATGATCGGCCATGCGCCGCTCATGAGGCGCAAGACCTTCGTCGATCTGTGACCGCCGCAGGCGGATGTCGTCGGGACCGAACAGGGTCAGAGTTTCGGCGGGCCCGCCGTCGCGCCCGGCGCGGCCGATTTCCTGATAATAGGCCTCGATCGATTTCGGCAGGTCCGCATGGGCAACCCAGCGGATATCCGGCTTGTCGATACCCATTCCGAAGGCAACGGTGGCTACCACGATCAGCCCGTCCTCGCGTGCGAAACGGGTTTCGACGATACGGCGATCTTCAGCTTCCATGCCACCGTGATAATGACAGGCGGTGTGGCCTTCTGCGCGCAAGGCTTGCGCCAGTACTTCGGTCTTGTTCCTAGTGCCGCAATAAACGATGCCGGATTGCCCTTTGCGCGCGGCGGCGAAATCAAGGATCTGCTTGCGCGGCCCGTCCTTGGCAGCAAATGCCAAGTGTATGTTGGGTCTGTCGAACCCGCGCAGGAACTTGCGGGGTTCGGTACCGTCAAACAGCTTTTCGACGATCTCGTCCTGTGTCTCGGCATCTGCCGTCGCTGTGAAAGCAGCCAGCGGCACGTCCAATGCACGCCGCAACTCTCCGATCCGCAAATAATCAGGGCGGAAATCGTGACCCCATTGGCTGACACAATGCGCCTCGTCCACCGCAATCAGGCTGACATTGATCCGGCGCAGCATTCCCAGCGCCGAACCCGCGGCCAGACGTTCGGGGGCCATATAGAGCAGCTTCAGCCGACCGGCTTCCAGCGCGTCCCACACCGCATCGGTTTCCTCAGGGGTGTTGCCGGATGTAAGCGCCCCGGCCTCGACGCCGGCTTCCTGCAACCCGCGTACCTGATCGCGCATCAGGGCGATCAGAGGTGAGATCACCACGGTCACTCCGTCACGCAATAGGGCAGGTAGCTGAAAACACAGGGATTTACCGCCCCCCGTCGGCATGATGGCCAGAACGTTTTCGCCCGCGCTCACGGAATCGACAATCTCTTCCTGCCCGGGGCGGAAGTCGTCGAATCCAAAGACATCTCGCAGCAAAGGCGCGGCGTCGAACATGTGTGGGGCGACCCTGTTTTAAGATTATCTGCTCTTAAGACAGGACAATCACATACTAAGATTCGGTGAACAAGAGGTCAGTAGAAATAGACCGCGTTATTGATCAGGATGATCCGTAGCGCATAAACCCCGATCAGCACGACCAGAGGCGTAAGGTCCAAGCCACCCATGTTCGGAAGGATACGTCGGATCGGGCCATAGATCGGCTCTAACAAACGGTTCAGCCCGTACCAGATTTGCGCGACCAGCTGTTGGTGCAGATTGAGCACCTGAAAGTTGATCAGCCAGCTCATGATCACATGGGCCAGAATGATGAACCAGACAATGTCCAGGATCAGCAGCAGGATTTGGATCAGCGACAGCATAGGTTCTCCGTTTTCTTGTTGGCCGAGACCTAAGCACCAAGACAGCAAAGAGCAAGTGCGCTGAACTCAATGCTTGCGAATTGGGCTAAAGCCCCGTCTTATAAAAGTAACGATAAACAGGGGCAGAGATGGCAGAGATTTCCAAGCGCAAGCGCATTTGGGGCTGGTGGTTCTTTGACTGGGCCAGTCAGCCCTATCACACTTTGCTGGTCACGTTTGTCTTTGGCCCTTACTTCGCGGGCGTCGCGGCCGGGTATTTCACAAATGAAGGGCTGGATGCGCAGCAGGCTGCGGCGCGCGCTCAGGTTGTCTGGGCGAATTGCCTGACGATCACCGGCCTGATCATCGCTTTTGGCGCCCCTTTGTTGGGGGCAATGGCGGACGTGTCAGGGCGACGCATCCCGTGGATCTTTGCTTTTTCAGCCATGTATGCGGTCGGTTCTGCCGCGCTTTGGTACACGATGCCCGACGGCTCGAACATGTGGCTGATGCTGTCCGCCTTTGGTCTGGGATTTGTGGGCGCGGAATATGCGCTGATCTTCATCAACTCACAGCTGCCTGATCTTGGCGATGACAGTGAAGTGGGAGAGATTTCGGGCTCGGGCTTTGCCTTCGGCTACTTCGGTGGATTGATTTCCTTGGCGATCATGTTGGCGCTGTTTGTCGAACAACCCAACGGCAAAACACTGATCGGAATGGAACCCGCCCTTGGTCTGGATGCCACAGCTCGGGAAGGTACACGTTTTGTCGGTCCTTTCACGGCAGCGTGGTTTATTCTGTTCATGGTTCCCTATTTCTTGTGGGTTCGCGACGATGAGACGACGAACACGAAGGGCAGTGTGGGTGAGGCGCTGCGTTTGTTGGCAAAATCAGTTTCTAATCTCCGCCATCGCGTAAGTCTGGCTACTTATCTTGGCTCGTCTATGTTCTACCGCGATGCGCTGAACGGGTTGTACAGTTTCGGTGGTGTTTATGCGCGGCTGGTGTTGGAGTGGGATCTGATCAAGATCGGTATCTTCGGGATCGTCAGCGTTCTGGCCTCGGCCATCTTTGCATGGATTGGGGGCAAGGCGGATAAGAAATACGGCCCCAAACCGGTGATATTGGTGGCGATCTGGGTGCTGATCTTTGTTTGCGTCACCGTAGTGATGATGGATCGGACGCAGATCTATGGCATCAGATTGTCCGAGGGTTCCACCCTGCCAGACCTGGTCTTCTTTGGGTGCGGCGTGTTGATCGGTGGCATGGGCGGTATTTTACAATCTGCCAGCCGTTCGATGATGGTGCGCCACACCGACCCCGAAACCCCGGTGGAAAGCTTTGGCCTCTACGGCTTATCCGGACGCGCGACCGCTTTTGCGGCACCTTTGCTGATCGGAGTTGCAACAACTGTGACCGGCAGTGCGCGTCTGGGGGTGTCACCGATCATTCTGTTGTTTATTCTGGGGCTATTCCTGATGCGCTGGGTCAGACCTGAAGGGGATCAGAGCAGATGATTTTACTACGTTTTTTGGCACTACTGGCAATCATGGCGCTGGCGAATACGGCCGCTGCGCAGCCTTTGGCAAAACAGTTGTTCGGGGCACAGAAGTTAAGCTCGCAACAAAAAGCGGCTGCTTTCGGCAGTTATTCGCGCGGATGTGCGGCCGGATCGGTACAATTGCCCGAAACCGGGCCCACGTGGCAGGCAATGCGGTTGTCGCGCAATCGCAACTGGGGGCATCCCGAGGCGATCGATTACGTGCAGGACCTCAGCCGGTTTGCGGCAAAACAGCCGGGTTGGAACGGTCTCTATATCGGGGATATCAGCCAGCCGCGGGGTGGGCCAATGACCTCGGGCCACCGCTCTCATCAGCTGGGGCTGGATATCGATATCTGGATGCTTCCGGGTGATAACATGCGCCTCTCGCGCAAGGCGCGCGAGAATATCTCGTCCATATCGCTGCGCCGCTCGAATGGAGCTTACGTCAACGGCAACTGGACCAAACAGCACCACGCAGTGCTGCGCGAAGCTGCAAAGGACAAACGCGTGGCGCGTATCTTCGTGTTCCCTGGTGCCAAAGTTCAGATGTGCAACGATGAAAAAGGCAACCGCGCGTACCTGCGCAAGATCAGGCCTTGGTGGGGGCATCACTATCACTTCCATGTGCGTTTGAAATGCCCGAGGGGCTCAAAGGGTTGCGTCAACCAGGATGCGCCGCCCAAGGGCGATGGCTGCGCCGAGGCGCAACAATGGGTGCGAAACATCCTGAACCCGCCGCCGCCCGACCCGAACGCGCCGCCGCCCAAGAAACGCCGGGAATATGTTCTGGCTGATTTGCCAAAACAATGCACCGCTGTCTTGCAATCCAACTGACTGCAGCGCTGTTTCTGGCTTCGGCGGCCCTGGGAGTGGATGTAAAGGCTGCCACTCACCAAAACAGTTTTGCCTGGCGTCATCAGGCGGATGGGTTTGGTGGGTTCTCAGCGCTTCACATCTCGGACACTGGGCAACGGTTGATTGCGCTCAGCGACCGGGCAAATTTAGTGACGGCGCGCATTGAGCGTCACGGAGGCGAAATCGCCGGCATTCGCATTTTGGGACAATGGCCGGTTCTGTCCAGCGAAGGGCGCGTCATGTCAGGGAGTGTTGGCGATTCCGAAGGGATTGCGGCGGCTCTCGACGGTGGGTTCTACATTTCATTCGAAGGGGTGCACCGTGTCGCTTATTACCCCGCTCCGGGCACAAAGGCGCGCGTCTTACCGCGCCCGCGGGCCTTTGACGACCTTGTCGGCAATGGCTCGTTCGAAAGTCTGGCCATCGATGCAAGCGGCCGGCTGTATACGCTGCCGGAAAAAAACCGCACCGAACGTGGGGACATACCCGTTTATCGCTGGAACGGCGATGTCTGGTCGACACCATTTGTCCTACCGCAGCAAGGTGGGTTCAGGCCCGTTGCCGCTGACTTTGGTCCTGACGGGCGGTTTTATCTGTTGGAGCGTAAGCTCTCATTTATCGGGTTTCGCTCGCGTCTGCGGCGATGGGATCTGGCGGATGACGTGCCAAACGCCGAGGAAACCCTTTTTGAGACAGGAACAGGTGCTCATGACAACCTCGAAGGTTTGTCAGTCTGGCGCGATGATCAGGGTCATTTGCGGGCCACGATGATATCGGATGACAACTTTCTGGCGCTGCAACGGACTGAGCTGGTCGAATACCTGCTGCCCGATTGACACGAGGCAGATGAAGGTCTAAACGCACGGCTTGCCTTGGGACGAGCCCTTGGCCAAGTCGCCGCTACCTTGTCAAAACGGGCATCAAAACATGCAACGCGCTTACATTCCCGGCATCATTGCCATGGCCGCCATTGTCGTGGCCTCGAACATTCTGGTCCAGTTCCTGATCCTCGACGGGTTGTTGACCTGGGGTGCTTTCACTTATCCGCTGGCCTTTCTGGTCACCGACATCATGAATCGCGTCTATGGGGTGGGTCCGGCCCGCAAGGTCGTGTTCGCCGGTTTTGTCACTGGTATCATTTGCTCGCTGATCGGTAGCCAGATCATGCTGCAGGGAGACGGTTTCACCTATGCAGCCGTGCCGCTGCGTATTGCCGTAGCATCCGGTACCGCCTTCCTGATCGCGCAACTGACCGATGTTACAATCTTCAATTCACTGCGCGGTGGACGCTGGTGGCGCGCGCCGCTGGTCTCGACGCTGGTGGGGTCGGCACTTGATACCGCACTGTTCTTTACCATAGCCTTCTCAGCCTCGGTCACCTTCTTCGGTGCCAACGCAGATGCCGCGATCAATTGGGCGTGGGAACCTGTGCCATTCATGCTGTCCGGCCCGATGGCACCGCTCTGGGTGACGCTGGCATTCGCCGACTGGTTGGTGAAACTGTCGCTGGCACTGATCGCCCTGGTCCCGTTCAAGGTGATCGTTGCCCGCCTGACTGCGCAGCCCGCCTAAAAAAGTGCTTTGAGAATGGCACAAGTTGTGTCACCATCCTTGTTAACCGCAACAGATAGATAAGGAGGTGATCCAGTGTCGAGAAAGAGATTGGAGAGAGGTGTCGGAACAACCGGGGGGATCGCCTGTTAGGGCAGCCCTTGGCGGAGCGCTCGCTCCGGCTGGTCGATTGATCTAACCGACCCGACCTCCTGAACTTTCGAAGGGCTGTCCCACCGGGGCGGCCCTTTCTGTTTCCCTAAGGCCCTTGTAAGGTCGCACCCATGTTGCGCATCACCGACGATATTGCTCTGCAAGACTGGGAAATGACCGAGAGTTTTGTCCGCTCGTCGGGTCCCGGTGGGCAAAATGTGAATAAGGTCTCGACCGCTGTTGAGTTGCGGTTCGAAGCCGCGCGCTCACCTTCTTTGCCTGATCCGGTCAAAAACAGGCTGAAACGGCTGGCCGGGCGGCGCTGGACCAAGGATGGCGCGATCATCATTCAGTGTGAAGAAACACGTTCCCAGGCCCGCAACCGGGAAATTGCGCGTACCAGACTGGCTGAGTTGATCACCCGCGCGCTTGTCAAACCCAAGCGGCGCATTGCAACGAAACCCACCTTTGGCTCGGTCAAGCGTCGGCTTGCCGCGAAGAAAGCGCGCGGCGACGTCAAGGCATTGCGGGGCAAAGTGTCCGAAGATTGATCTGGCATCTTGTCCGGGCGTTGATAGTCTGACCGCCAAATGAGGTAGGAGGATAACGCCATGAGGCTGGAGGGAAAAACCGCAATCGTCACTGGCGGAGCATCCGGGTTTGGTGCGGGGATCGTAAGCAAATTCCTGGCTGAAGGCGCAAGGGTCATGATTGCGGATATCAATGGCGGGGCGGCAGAAGACCTGGCGGCACAGCTTGGTCCCAACGCTGTGGCGCAGCAGGTCGATGTCAGCGACGGTGCCTCTGTTGAAAAGATGGCGGATTCTGCACTCGCCTCGTTCGGGCAGCTGGACATCCTGGTGAACAATGCAGGCGTCACCCATCTGCCAACACCGCTGGAAGATGTCAGCGAGGAGGACTTTGACCGCGTCTTCAATGTAAACATGAAGTCTGTCTATCTGACCGCCCGTGCGCTGGTTCCGCATATGAAGGCACGCGGATCAGGCGCAATTCTGAATGTGGCTTCCACCGCTGGCCTGTCGCCTCGCCCCAACCTGAATTGGTACAACGCCTCCAAGGGATGGATGATTACAGCAACCAAAACGATGGCGGTCGAGCTGGCCCCCACCGGAGTGCGTGTGAATGCGATTTGCCCGGTGGCGGGCGAAACGCCGCTATTGAAATCCTTCATGGGCGAAGACACTCCTGAGATCCGTGCCAAGTTCCTGTCGACCATCCCATTGGGCCGTTTTTCAACCCCTGAAGACATGGCCAATGCCGCCTGTTTTCTATGTTCGGATGAGGCCGGCATGATCACGGGCACGGCGCTCGAGGTCGATGGCGGAAGATGCATCTGATCCGCTTTTCATCTGGCCAAAATATCTCCGCCGGAGGCGGCGCACATCAGCGCGCTTTCCCGCTCAACCACAGAGACTGAAATGACCCCCGGACCCAAAAACCTGATCACCGATGTCCCCGGCCTGATGGTCGGCAACGCTCAGGATGCCGCCTTGAAATCCGGTACGACTGTCCTGACCTCCGAAGACCCGTTCGTAGCATCGGTCCATGTTATGGGCGGCGCGCCGGGTACGCGCGATACGGATCTTCTCGCTGCGGATAAGACAGTGACTCACGTGGACGCGATATCGCTGTCCGGCGGATCTGCGTTCGGGCTGGATGCCTGTTCCGGTGTCTCGGATGCATTGCGCCAGCAGGGTCGGGGTTATCCGGTTGGTGATGTTGTGGTGCCAATCGTACCAGGTGCGATCTTGTTTGACCTACTCAATGGTGGGGACAAGACCTGGGATGAGAATCCCTATCGCGCCTTGGGGCGTGCCGCGTTCGAAGCCGCGTCGGACCAGTTTGACCTTGGTACCGCCGGCGCGGGAACCGGGGCGTTGGCGGCCATGCACAAAGGCGGGTTGGGCTCTGCCTCGCTGGTCTTGGACAGTGGTGTTACCGTGGGCGCACTTGTTGCGGTCAACCCGTTGGGAAGCGTGACCACGCCGGGTGACCGCCATTTCTGGGCAGCCCCGTTTGAAGTGGACGGCGAATTCGGCGGATTAGGGCCTGATTCCAGCGCGGGGCTCGGCTATCCGACTGCCAGTCTTAAGGCGCAGGCGATGCGGTCGGCGAGCCCGGACAAGGCCAATACCACGATTGCCATCGTTGCGACGGATGCGGTCCTGACCAAACCTCAATGCCAGAGGCTGGCCGTTGCCGCCCATGACGGTATTGCCCGCGCCATTGTACCCGCTCACACGCCGGGGGATGGCGATCTGGTGTTCGGGGTCAGCACGGGCGCGCGAGTGATCACCTCTGATGCAGAACCGGGTGTCATCGGGCACGCGGCTTCGATTTGTCTGGCGCGGGCCATTGCTCGGGCCGTTTATCTGGCGACTCCTGCAGCGGGCGACCTATTGCGCTGCTGGTCCGGGGTACATGACAAAAGTTAAGGACACCCTATTTGTCGCAGTGGCACAATATGTGCGCGCGGCAATCTGCGCGTTGACTCTTTTTTGCGCCGACGATCCATTCGGTGCAGCCAAATATGTATCGGAGCAAAAGCTATGAATCGCATCCTCGCTACCGCAATCGTCGGCCTTCTGGCCCTTCCCGCCTACGCTGAAGGCGACGCTGAGGCGGGCAAGAAAACCTTCAACAAATGCAAGTCCTGTCACATGATCGCCGACCCGGAAGGCGAAGTGATCGTCAAGGGCGGCAAAACCGGCCCCAACCTCTTTGGAATCGCTGGCCGCACCGCCGGAACCTATGAGGGCTTCAAATACGGTGACAGCATCGTTGCTGCAGGTGAGAACGGTCTGGTCTGGGACGAAGCGACCTTTGTCGAGTATTCGCAGGACCCCAAGGCATTCCTTAAATCCTATCTGGATGACACGGCTGCCAAGTCGAAAATGACTTTCAAACTGAAAAAAGGCGGTGAAGACGTCTTTGCCTATATCGCAAGCGTATCGGGTGAATAACACCTGATACTGTGCACCTGTGCACAAGGACCAAAGGCCGCAGCCCCTGCGGCCTTTGGTGCGATTGATAACATTGTGGAACAGCGACACTTTGATATCAGACGGCGTATCGCGGAAAACGCCGCAACGCCAAGCCGACCCGGCAACAGCTAAACTCAACATCAGCGCCCGCCAGGCGGATTGGCAGCAGGAGAGGACAGATGGGAATCATGATCCCGGCTTGGGTCAATGGTGAATTGACCCCGGTAGACAAGCTCGAAGCCCATGAAAAAGGGCTCAAGCACAAGGCTGTGTCGGTGTTTGTCGTGCGGGGTACCGAGATTCTGTTGCAGCGCCGCGCATTGGGCAAATACCATACACCGGGCCTTTGGGCGAATACCTGCTGCACCCACCCGGACTGGGACGAAAGCTCTTCCACCTGTGCCGTGCGCCGTCTGAGCGAAGAGCTTGGGATCACCGGCCTTTACCCCGAATACCGTCATCGTCTGGAATATCACGCCGATGTCGGCAACGGCATGGTGGAAAATGAAGTGGTCGATGTTTTTCTGGCCCATGTCCGCGGGCCATTGAAGATCGAGCCTAACCCGGATGAAGTCATGGATATCCGATGGATCGATTACCACGATCTGTTGGCCGAAGTGACACGTCATCCCAACCGGTTTACGCCATGGTTGAAGATATATCTTCACAACCACGCCGACACGATTTTTGGCCCTGATCTGATCATTTCGGCCAAATCCTGACCACAGCGGCAAATCCCTGCCTTGCAAGGGCGGCTCAAGCCGCCTAAATCAACGCGTCATGGCCAAGCAGAAGACAGACCCGAATTACAAGGTAATCGCCGAAAACCGGCGCGCCCGCTTCGATTACGCAATCGAAGAGGACATCGAATGCGGCATCATTCTGCAAGGGTCCGAGGTCAAATCCCTGCGCGCAGGTGGTTCGAACATCGCTGAAAGCTATGCCACCGTTGATGACGGAGAGCTGTGGCTGGTCAACAGCTACATCGCGCCTTACGAGCAGGCCAAGATGTTCAAGCACGAAGAGCGCCGCCGTAGAAAACTGTTGGTGTCACGCAAACAGATGTCTGACCTCTGGAATGCGACCCAGCGCAAGGGCATGACGTTGGTGCCGTTGGTTCTGTATTTCAACCATAAGGGACTGGCCAAGATAAAGATCGGCGTTGCCAAGGGTAAGAAAACCCATGACAAGCGCGAAACCCAAGCCAAGCGCGACTGGTCACGGCAAAAGCAGCGGCTTTTGAAAGATCACAGCTAGGGTCAGTGCTTCGGGTTAATCGTCTCGTCCGGGTTCATTCGGATTGCTTGAGAACAATGCGATCTTGTTGCCCTGAGGGTCGCGCAGGTAACCAACATAGAAATTGGGGCCATAATTGGCGCGAAATCCCGGTTGGCCCTCGTCGGACCCACCTGCGGCAACAGCTGCCGCGTGAAGATCCCGAACCTGCTTTTGATTGCGCGCTTCGAATGCGGTCATGGACCCGTTTCCGGCCGAAGCCGGACGTCCGTCGAAGGTAGGTTTGACGTAGAATTCAGGCAGAACGGAAGATTGGCCGGGTTCGACGGGCAACGCAAAGCTCAGCCCCTCGGGTCCCTCCTCAAGCTCGTAACCCAGCGCGAACATAAACGCCGAATAAAACCGCTTCGCACGTGTTACGTCATCGGCGCCAACTGTGATGTAGGAAATCATGTTTCGCCTTTCTGCCTAAACACTCCGGTTGACCGCTGAAAACTCAGGCCAACACAAAGTTTGGCTCAACAAGCGCGGCGGTTCAAAAGGCCATCGTCGCCTGTACGGCCCGCTGCCAGCGATCATAGGCCGCGTCGCGTTCGGCTTGCTCTTGCGTTGGTTCGAAGCGGCGATCCAGCGCCCATGTCTCTGCAAACCCGGCCGGATCCGGGTAAATCCCGGCTTTCATACCTGCCAGCCATGCCGCACCAAGGGCCGTTGTCTCTTGCATGACCGGCCGGTCCACAGGGGCGCCCAAACAGTTCGACAGGCCCTGCATGGTCCAGTCAGACGCGCTCATCCCGCCGTCGACGCGCAGGATGACGTCTGCATCAGCCCCCCAGTCGCCCTGCATGGCGTGCCACAGATCGCGGGTCTGAAAGGCAATGCTTTCCAGCGTGGCGCGGGCGATCTCTGCCCGGCCTGAATTGCGTGTCAGTCCGAACATCGCGCCGCGGCAATCAGGTTTCCAATAAGGTGCGCCAAGGCCGGTGAAGGCGGGCACAAGCACCACATGCTGGTTCGGATCAGCCTGCGCCGCCAGTTCGCCACTTTGCGGGGCCGCGTCGATGATCTGTAGCGCATCCCGCAGCCATTGCACGGCAGCCCCCGCAATAAAGATGGACCCTTCCAGCGCATAGGTCCGCTGACCGCCCAGCTGATAGGCAATCGTCGTCAGCAGGCGGTTTTTCGACTCGACCGGCTGTGCGCCTGTATTCAGCAAGGCGAAACAGCCCGTGCCATAGGTGGATTTCATCATCCCCGGCTGGAAACAGGCCTGCCCGATGGTGGCCGCCTGCTGGTCACCAGCAACGCCCAGAATAGCAACATCACCGCCAAACAACGTGGTGCTGCCGAAGTCCGAGGCGCAATCGCGCACCTCCGGCAAGAGGTTCAAGGGTACATCCAGCAGATCGCAAATCTCGGCGCTCCACTCACCTTTGTGGATGTCAAACAACAGGGTGCGGGCGGCATTGGTGGCGTCGGTTGCGTGCACAAGGCCTTCAGTCAGCCGCCAGATCAGGAAACTGTCGATCGTGCCAAACAGCAGTTCCCCGGCTTCCGCCCGCTCGCGGGCACCTGAAACGGTATCCAGCAGCCATTTGACCTTGGTGCCCGAGAAATACGGGTCCAGCAGCAGACCGGTCTGGGCGGTGACGTCATCCTCGCACCCGGCTTGCTTGTAGCGGGCACAGATATCGGCAGTGCGTCGGTCCTGCCAGACGATAGCGTTGTGGATGGCCTTTCCAGATTGCTTGTCCCAGATAACGGTCGTTTCACGCTGGTTGGTGATCCCGATCCCGGCGATCTGATTGACGGAAACGCCGGTGGTTTTCATGACCTCGCGGCACACGTGCAGAACGCTGGACCAGATATCTTCGGGGTCATGTTCAACCCAGCCCTCCCGCGGGAAATGCTGGGGAAACTCCTGCTGTGCGGTGCCAACAGGCTGCATCTGCGCGTCAAACAAAATGGCGCGCGAGGACGTGGTGCCCTGATCAATTGCCAGAATATAGGTCATGTCCGCTCTCCCCCGGTATCGTTTTGCGGGACTTTAGCGCAAACAATACCGAAGGGGCCAGTGCAGAAATCAGACCGGATTTACCGGGATATTGTCGATCAGGCGGACGCCGTCAGCCCAGGCCGTAACGAAAAGACGGGCGGGTTTGCTGGCGCTGGACAGGCTTTCCAACGTTGCAGCACAGCGAAGGTCGATATATTCGATCTTGGAGAACCCAGCCTTCAGCAAGGTTTCCTTTGCATCCTGCGCCAGCGCAGCAAACTCTTTTCCCGCAGCCAGGCCATCAGCCACCTGCCGCATGACATCGTTCATACGTTCTGCGATCTTCAACCCTTCGGGTGAAAGAAGAAGATTGCGGGACGACATCGCCAGTCCCGAAGGTTCACGCACAGTCGGGCAGCCAACAACCTCAATCGGGATGTCCAGATCGCGCGCCATACGGCGGACAACCAGCAGCTGTTGATAGTCTTTTTCCCCGAAATAGGCTCGATTCGCCTGTGTTTGCAGGAACAGCTTGGCGACTACAGTGGCCACGCCTTCGAAATGTCCGGGGCGGAAAGGGCCTTCCATCACGTCGGTCAGGCCGCCGACCGATACCGTTGTCGAAAAACCTTTCGGATAGACTTCCTGCGGGTCCGGCACATAGATCGCATCCACCCCATAGGGGGCCAGTTTCTCAGCGTCCTCATGTTCGGTGCGGGGGTAGTTTTCCAGATCGTCGGGGTTGTTGAACTGCTTGGGGTTCACAAAGATCGTCACGATCACCCGGTCGCAGCCCTCTTTCGCGGCTTGTGCCAGTGACAAATGCCCTTCGTGCAGCGCACCCATGGTCGGAACTACGCCGATCATCTCACCTTTTCGGTGCCATTCGGTGGTTTTGGCTCGCAGCTCGGCCAAAGAGCGCAAAATCGGAGCGGTCATGTCTTGGGTCCTTTAATCGGAGCCTGATCGGCAAAGACATGTTCGTCAGCCGGGAATGTCCGCGCGCGCACTTCGGCGGCGTATTCCGCGATAGCAGCCTCGGCCAACGGACCCAGCTCGGCATAACGTTTGACGAATTTGGGTTTGAAGGCGGTGAAAAAGCCAACCATGTCGTCCACCACCAGAATCTGCCCGTCGCAGCCTGCGGATGCTCCAATTCCAATGGTCGGGATCGCGATCTCATTGGTGATCTGGTCTGCCAGACCTTGAGGAACTTTTTCCAGAACGACAGAAAAGGCGCCAGCCTCAGCCACGGCGCGAGCGTCTGCCATGACGGCTTCAGCCTGCTCGTCACGGCCCTGCACCTTGTAGCCACCCAGCGTGTTGATGGATTGCGGGGTCAGACCGATATGAGCCATCACCGGGATGCCGCGCTTGACCAAAAAGCGGATGGTTTCGGCCATCTCGACACCACCTTCCAGCTTTACGGCCCCGGCGCTGGTTTCCGCCATAAGCCGCGCTGCGTTGCGGAAGGCATCGGCAGGTGAATGCTCATAGCTACCAAAGGGCATGTCGATGACCATCATCGCCCCTTCCAGCCCGCGGGACACGGCCTGACCATGCAGGATCATCATCTCCATCGTGACGCCCAGCGTGGATTCCAGCCCGTGCAGCACCATGCCAACGCTGTCACCGACCAGAACAAAGTCGCAATGCGCGTCCATCAGGCGCGCCATTGGTGTTGTATAGGCGGTCAGTGAAACCAGCGGTTCGCCACCTTTTCGGGCGCGAATATCCTCGGCGTTCGGGGCTTTCTTGCGGGCGGTGGCGCTCATGGGTCGCTCCTGCAGGTATTATGTTGCAGTGCGGCATAGCAGATCGGACGGGGCCGAAGAAACCCCGGTTGCGCGAACATTCCCTTGATTGACCTCAGGTTTACAGGAAGACTGTCAGTAAAACGGCCCCGAAAACAAGGGTACAGCCAGTTTCAGTAGGGAGAGTTTATATGACAAAAATTCTGATCCGGACATTCGCATCGACCCTGGCCGTTGGCGCCAGCCTGATTGCGACACAGGCTTTGGCCAAGTCCGACATCACCATCGCCATGCAGCTTGAACCCCCGCATCTGGATCCCACCAGCGCCGCGGCGCAGGCCATCGACTCGGTGGTTTACACCAATATCTTCGAAGGCCTGACACGTTTCATGGGCGACGGCTCGGTCGTGCCCGGTTTGGCAGAAAGCTGGGAGATTTCCGAAGACGGCACGGTTTACACTTTCAAACTGCGCGATGGCGTGACGTTCCATGACGGCACGACCATGGATGCAGAGGATGTCAAGTTCACCCTGGACCGCGCCACTGCAGACGACAGCGCAAATGCACAAAAGGCGCTGTTTGCCGGAATTGAAAGCGTCGAAGTCGTTGACCCGCTGTCTGTCAAAGTCACTCTGTCCGAGCCAAACGGCAATTTCCTGTTTAACCTGGCCTGGGGGGATGCGGTTATTGTCGCGCCTGACAGCATCGAAGACATCAAGACCAATCCGGTTGGCACTGGGGCCTATACCTTTGGCAACTGGGTTCAGGGCGACAGCATCACGTTGAATCGCAATCCCGACTATTGGGGCGATCAGCCTGCGTTAGAGACTGCTACGTTCAAGTTTATCTCGGACCCAACTGCCGCTTTTGCCGCCATGATGGCCGAGGACGTCGACGTATTTGACAACTTCCCAGCGCCAGAAAACCTGCCACAATTCGAGGCCGATCCACGCTTTCAGGTTCTGGTCGGTTCGACCGAAGGCGAGACGATCCTGTCCACCAACAACAAGCAGCCGCCGTTTGACGACATCCTTGTCCGGCAGGCACTGGCCCATGCCATCGATCGGCAGGCCATCATCGACGGCGCGATGTTCGGTTATGGCACCCCGATCGGCACGCATTTCGCACCGCATCATCCGGCCTATGTCGATTTGACGGGCAATTCGGCTTACGACCCAGAAAAAGCCAAGGCAATGCTGGCCGAGGCCGGGTTCGAAGACGGATTCGAGACCACCTTGCACCTGCCGCCGCCATCTTATGCCCGTCGCGGCGGGGAAATCATCGCTGCACAATTGGCCGAAGTCGGCATCACCGCCGATATTATCAACGTGGAATGGGCGCAATGGCTGGAATCGGTGTTCAAGGGCAAGGATTTCGGCCTGACCATCGTCAGCCATACCGAACCGATGGATATCGGTATTTATGCGCGCCCTGATTATTACTTCCAGTATGACAGCACGGATTTTCAGGCGCTGATGGATGCGTTGAATACCACCACTGATCCCGAAGAACGTACTCGCCTGATGGGGGAGGCCCAGCGTCTCATCTCTGACGATTATGTCAACGGCTACCTTTTCCAACTCGCCAAGCTGGGGGTTGCCAAAGCAGGTGTTCAGGGCCTGTGGGAAAACGCGCCCACGGCGGCAATTGATCTGACCCAGATCAGTTGGTCTGAGTAAGGAATAAACCGGGGCTGTCCGGTGCGGTCCCGGCACTTCACAAGGTTTGGTTGGGTATTGTTATGACGTTGTTTCGTGCCATTTGCCTTATCGTCTTAACCGCTTGCCTTACATCTTTTTCCCCGGGGCAGGCTGCGTCTCAGAACGTATTGGGAGGGCGATTGGATGCTCTGGCCGGTACGCCGGAAAACCCGTTGGAGGTCGGTATTGGCATCCGCATCGACCAGATCACAAGCGTCGATCAAAAGGCCGAAAACTATGGCGCGGTTGTTATTCTGCGGGTGGAATGGACAGATTCTGCACTGTCTTTCGACCGGGAAGAACTTGGGCGCGACATCCGTGTTTTCAACCCACCCAACCTGGCCAATCACGCGGCGGAAATCGGTGCAGTCCTGCCTGCGTTCGTCATTCACAACCAGCAATCCAACAAGTGGATACACGAAAACGCGGCCTCTTTGCGGTATGACGGTCGTGTCGTCTATGTCGAGAAATCCTCGCTGACGTTACAGGCACCGCATTTTGATTTCCGAAAGTACCCGTTCGACACGCAGGAGTTTCACTTCGAGGTCGTGTCCATCTTTCCAACGGAATACGTCTCTTATTACCCGTTGGAGGAATACTCGGGCCTTGGCGACCTGCTGGGGGAAGAAGAGTGGGTTTTGGACAATGCACGGTTGGAAAAGTCCGAGGTCATGGGGTTGTCTGGCAAGGAAAGCGACCAAGTCGCGCTTGTTTTTGAAGGAAATCGCCATCTGACCTACTATGTCATCCGGGTGTTCCTGCCGATGCTTGTCCTGATCTCGGTTGGCTGGGCGCTGTTTTTTCTGGATGAATATCGCCGGAGGATCGAGATTGCGGGCGGCAATCTGTTGGTCTTTGTCGCGTTCAACTGGGCCATCTCTGCCGATTTGCCAAAGCTGGGGTATCTGACCTTTCTGGATTTTGTCCTTCAGTGCATGTTCCTGATGACCGGAGCGCTGATCGTTTTCAATGTTGCACTGCGAAGACTGAAAGTTTCTGGCAAGGAGGGAGCAGCGCGAACCCTGGACAACTATGCGATCAAGTGGATTTATCCACTGGGATATGCAGCGATCGTAGCTTACGCGGTTTTCGCCTATCTTCTGGTGCCTTAGATGCTGGACCAGCGCCTGATGTGACCCTAACGTGGTGCCAATGCTCCGCTATGCCTTCAAACGACTGATTTCACTGCTTGTCAGCCTAGCCGTCGCCTCAGTAGTCATCTTCGCGGTGATTGAGGTGGCGCCGGGCGATCCGGCGTCGTTCATGCTGGGCGTCAACGCGCAGGAGGACACGCTGGCTGCGCTGCGGTCCGAGCTGGGATTGGATGGGTCTAAAATACAGCGCTATTTCAACTGGGTCGGCGGAATGCTGGTGGGGGATTTCGGCACCTCATACACCTACCGTACGCCAGTTTCGCAGATGATCGCAGACCGGCTGTGGGTGTCTCTGCCCTTGGCTCTTTACGCGTTGACCCTTTCTACGTTGATTGCCTTTCCCGCCGGGATTTACGCTGCGGCCCGCCGGGGTAAGCCGGGAGACCTGGCAGTGATGGGAGCAACACAGCTTGGCATCGCGGTCCCCAACTTCTGGTTCGCGATGATGCTTGTGCTGATCTTCGCCATCAACCTGCGCTGGTTCAATGCGGGTGGGTTTGTCGGTTGGGGCGACGGGGTTTGGGCCGGGCTGCATTCGCTGACCCTTCCCGCTGTGGCCCTTGCCTTGCCGCAGGCTGCGATTCTAGCGCGTGTGATGCGGTCGGCGTTGCTGGACATTCTGGGCGAGGATTTCATGCGCACGGCCCGGGCCAAGGGCTTGTCCCGCCGTCAGGCCCTTTGGCGGCATGGGGTGCGAAACGCGCTGATCCCGGTGCTGACCATCATAGGCTTGCAGTTTTCCTTCCTGCTGGCAGGTTCGATCATCATCGAACAGGTCTTTTATCTGCCGGGCCTTGGGCGGCTGGTGTTTCAGGCGATTTCTGCCCGTGACCTCATTGTCGTGGAATCTGTTGTGATGCTCTTGGTCTTTGCTGTGATCACCGTGAACTTCCTTGTCGACCTCGCATATGCCGCAGTTGATCCCAGACTGAGGAGCAGGTCATGAGCCGTAATCTGACCCTCGGCGCCATGCTGTCTTCATTGGTGCTGCTGGCTGCGCTGGTTTCGTATGTCTGGACGCCTTACGACTATGCTGCGCTGGACATTCCCAACAAATTGCAGTCTCCGAATTTACAGCACTGGTTCGGAACCGATCATTTCGGGCGCGACATGTTCTCGATGATCATGGTCGGCGCACGCACTTCGATTGCAGTGGCGCTGGTGGCGGTGGGAATTGGTATGGCGCTGGGCGTTCCACTTGGTTTGACTGCGGCCGCGCGCAATGGGTCCTTGCTGGATGAGGTGATTATGCGCGGCAACGATCTGGTCTTCGCGTTTCCTTCGCTGGTCATCGCTATCCTGATAACCGCCGTGTTCGGTGCCGGTGCGATCAACGCCATCATTGCCATCGGCATTTTCAACATTCCCGTTTTCGCTCGCATCACTCGTGGGGCCGCTTTGTCACTGTGGGAGAGGGAGTTCATCCTTGCTGCCCGTGTCTCGGGCAAAGGGGCGGTGCGGATATCAGCGGAACACATCCTGCCCAATGTCGCCAACCTGCTGATCGTGCAGGGCACCATCCAGTTCAGCCTTGGTATTCTGGCCGAAGCTGGCCTTTCTTATGTCGGTTTGGGCGCGCAGCCCCCGACACCCAGCTGGGGTCGGATGCTCGCGGATGCGCAGACGATGGTCAGTTTTGCCCCGCATTTGGCTCTGATTCCGGGCTTGGCGATCATCGTCACGGTGTTGGGTCTGAACCTGTTGGGCGATGGTTTGCGCGACTGGCTGGACCCTCGGATCAGGGTGGCGCGAGAATGAGTTTGTTGCAGATCGAAAAACTGGCGCTGGAGATCCACGGGGCACCGATCCTGAAAAAGATCAACCTGTCGATCGATCCCGGCCAGATCGTAGCCGTTACGGGCGAAAGTGGCTCGGGCAAGTCGATGACTGCCCTGGCAGTGATGCAGCTTTTGCCGAACGGAGCAGAGGTGGACGGTGCGATCCGACTGGACGGTGACGACCTGCTTACCCGGTCAGAGGTCGAGATGTGCGCCCTGCGCGGCGCGTCCATTGGGATGGTGTTTCAGGAACCGATGACGGCGCTGAATCCCGTGAAAACCATTGGTGATCAGGTGATGGAGACAATCCTGATCCACAAGGCGATGCCCCCGGTCCAAGCCCGTGCCCGCGCCGAGGACGTACTGACTCGCGTTGGCCTGCCGCCGGATCAATTCCCTCTGACCCGCTATCCACACGAACTGTCCGGCGGGCAACGTCAGCGCGTGGTTATTGCCATGGCCATCGCCCTGCGTCCCAGGTTGTTGATCGCGGACGAGCCCACCACGGCGCTGGATGTCACTACACAGGCGCAAATTCTTGATCTGCTCAAGGGGTTGGTGCGAGAATATGACATGGGCCTGCTGATGATCACCCATGATCTGGCCGTAGTGGCCGACATGGCGGACCAGATCACCGTCATGCGCGAAGGAGAAGTAGTCGAGAGCGGGGCGACCAATCATCTGCTGCACAACATGCAGCACCCCTATACCCGCATGTTGTTTGAGGCTTCCGATCATCAGGTCACGCTGCCGGAACCCGCGCGCCCTCATCCCTTGCTGGAGGTAAGTCAGGTTGTCCGGGATTACCGACTGCCCCGTAAAGGCTTGTTGGATGCGCCACGTCATCACCGGGCAGTGGATGGTGTCAGTTTCACCGTCAACAGAGGGGAGCGGCTGGGGTTGGTAGGTGAATCCGGATGCGGAAAATCGACCCTAACACGAGCAATTTTGGGCTTGGAAGAAGTGCAGTCCGGTCAAATCCATCTGGATGGCCAACCGGTGTTTACCGGCCACAAACCGAACCTTGCGGTGCGCCGGAAGATGCAGGTGGTGTTTCAGGACCCGTATGGCAGCTTCAACCCCCGCCATCGTGTCGCACGCCTGATCACGGAGCCTTTTCATTTGCTGGACACCCCGCCAACCGGGTCGGAACGGCTGGATCAGATTGCTGAGATGCTGACGGCTGTCGGCCTTGGTCCAGACGACGCGGGCAAGTACATCCATGAGTTTTCAGGCGGGCAACGGCAGCGGATCGCTATTGCACGCGCCCTGATCATTCGACCCGAACTGATACTGTTCGACGAGGCAGTGTCGGCTCTCGACGTGTCAGTCCGGGCTCAGATCCTCGATTTGCTCGCCGAACTGTGCGAAGTCTATGATCTGACGTATCTGTTCATCAGCCATGACCTGAGCGTTGTCCGCACGATCACCGACCGCGTGCTGGTGATGCAGTCCGGGCGGATTGTCGAGCAGGGTCAGACCGAACAGGTGTTCCAAGACCCGCAGCACCCATACACGCAAACTCTGATTGCCGCCGCGCCCCGATTGCCAGACATCGGCGTAAGTACCTTTTTAGAGCCTGAAGGGAGGCCCAAATGACTCAGAAGATTTGGTTTGATCCCACTTTGTGTCTGATCGGCGGACGTTGGACCCAATCGGCAACGGGAGACAACCTGCCTTTGATGGACCCTTCGGACGGAACCGAGATTTGCCGGATTGCCCGGGGCTCCGAGCGGGATATCAACGCGGCGGTCGAGGCCGCCGGGTCGGCGTTGAATTGCGACTGGGGACGCAAGACAGCGTTGGAGCGTGGCCGTATCCTGACGCGGCTGGGCCAACTGGTGCTGGAACGCGTGGACGATCTGGCGCAGCTTGAGGCAATGGATGTCGGAAAACCGCTGACGCAGGCGCGGGCGGACGCGGTCGCTCTGGCGCGGTACTGCGAGTTCTATGGCGGCGCGGCGGACAAGGTGATGGGAGAGACCATTCCCTATCTCGATGGCTACACCGTTTATACTCTGCGCGAACCACATGGGGTGACGGGCCATATCGTGCCCTGGAACTATCCGATGCAGATCATCGGGCGTTCGGTCGGAGCGGCCTTGGCTATGGGCAATGCCTGCGTTTTGAAACCTGCAGAAGAGGCTTGCCTGACCGCGCTGGCCTTTGCCCATCTCGCGCAACAGGCCGGGTTGCCAGCTGGTGCTTTGAACGTTGTACCCGGTCTGGGGGTCGAGGCGGGCGCTGCGCTGTCCGGGCATCCGGAGGTCAACCATATCTCGTTCACCGGTTCGGTTGCGACGGGTGCCTTGGTTCAGCAGGCTGCAGGACGCAATGTCGTTCCCGTGACGCTGGAACTGGGCGGGAAGTCCCCGCAACTGGTCTTTGATGACGCTGATCTTGATGCAGCCATGCCATTTCTGGTGAATGCGGGCATTCAAAACGCTGGGCAGACCTGTTCAGCTTCGTCCCGCATCCTGGTGCAACGGGGCGTCTATGAGCAGGTCAGATCCCGCATGTCTGAGGCATACAAGCACCTCACCGTAGGGCCCGCGATGCAGGATCTGCGTGTCGGACCACTGATCTCGGACCGGCAGAGGGAGATTGTCAGTGGCTTTCTGGAAAAAGGCATGGATCTGACCATCGCCGCGCAGGGACAGATTGTCAAAGGCGCGCCAAAGACCGGAGCCTATGTCCAGCCCACCTTGTTCGCAGATGTGCCTGCAGATCACCCGCTGGCCAGGGACGAGATTTTTGGCCCGGTCCAGGTTCTGATCCCCTTCGACACTGAAGAACAGGCTCTAACCATAGCAAATAGCACCGACTATGGCCTTGTCGCCAGTGTCTGGACACGGGACGGAGCGCGGCAAATGCGTTTGGCGAAAGCGCTGCACTCAGGTCAGGTCTTCGTCAACAACTATGGTGCCGGAGGCGGTGTAGAACTGCCGTTTGGTGGTGTGGGTAAATCCGGCCATGGCCGCGAAAAGGGGTTTGAGGCTCTGTACGGCTTTTCACAACTTAAGACAGTTGCCGCTTTTCACGGTTAAACGATCACTTTGATCGCTTCTTGCGCACCGACCCCAAACACTCGCTTATAGCGCTCGATCTGGTTTTTCGGGCCCATCGCCTTTTCCGGGTTGTCCGACAGCTTCACCGTTGGGCGCCCATTGGCGGATACTGCCTTGCAGACCAATGAAAACGGTGCCAGCGCGTCATTGGGAACAAGCCCGCGAAAATCGTTGGTCAGCAAAGTTCCCCAGCCGAAGGAAATATTGGCGCGATCTGTGAACTGGGCGTGCAATTCCTGAATTTTTTCGACATCCAGCCCGTCTGAGAAGATGATCCGTTTCCGTTTCGGGTCCTCGCCTCGTGCATTCCACCAATCGATTGCCACCTCGGCCGCTGCTGCCGGATCTCCGCTGTCGATGCGAATACCGGTCCACCCCGCCAGCCAATCAGGTGCGTTGTCCAGGAACCCCTTGGTGCCATAGGTGTCGGGCAGGATGATACGCAGGTTGCCGTCATGCTCGTCATGCCAATCGCTGAGCACGTCATAGGGGGCCTGCGCCAGTTCGTCATCAGAATCGGCCAGCGCGGAATAGACCATGGGTAATTCGTGCGCGTTGGTGCCGATGGCCTCAACCTCGCGCCGCATGGCGATCAGGCAGTTCGAGGTCCCGGTAAACGCGGATCCAAGTCCTTCGATCATGGCTTGTACGCACCAGTCTTGCCAAAGGAACGAATGCCGCCGCCTTGTGCCAAAATCCGCGATACCAAGCCCGTCGATGGCGCCCAGCTTTTTGATTTTCTCCCAAACGCGGGTCATTGCCTGGGCATAAAGCACTTGCAGTTCAAACCGGCGCATTTGATTCAGTACCGCGCGCGACCGCAACTCCATTAAAACTGCCAGAGCTGGGATCTCCCACAGCATGACCTCGTGCCACTTGCCTTCAAAGGTCAGCTCATACTGATCGCCTTTGCGCTCAAGATGATAGGGCGGCAGGCGCATATTCTCGAACCACTCCATGAAGTCCGAGCGGAACATCTGACGTTTCCCGTAGAACATGTTGCCGCGCAGCCACGTGCTTTCGCCCCGGCTGAGGCTGAGAGAACGGATATGATCCAGCTGTTCCCGCAACTCGCCTTCATCGATCAAACGGGCCAGTGGCACGTGATTCGACCTGTTGATCAGTGAAAAAACAACGTCCGTTTGAGGCTTGTTTCGAAACACTGACTGGCACATCAGCAGTTTGTAGAAGTCAGTATCGATCAAAGACCGAACAATCGGGTCGATCTTCCATTTGTGATTGTAGACACGGGTCGCGATGTCGACCATGGGGAACTCCTGCGATTTCCGTAGTTAGATCAATCGACTCCGGAAATGGCAAGAGTCGCTGATTTGGTGACAATGCCAGTTTGACGTCACAATACCGGCATATTGTGCATTGTTTTCTCCGGTTAGTGAGAAGTGGGGATGGAAAGACGAAACTGAGTTTGTGAATGAGTCTCGAGTACGATTTTGATATTGTTAACGTCGCACAGGACGACTTAGATCCTGAAAAGCTGGGGTCCGACTCCAATAGGGAACGACAGGTGCGTGCTGTGTTCCGAGATATCAGAGCCGCGGATGCGTTGCGTGGAACATCACCGAAAATTCGCAAGATTTTCCTGGATGCCGGATTCAGCCTCGAGTCGCGCGACAGCGGCATCGTGCCAGGCGTGTTTCCAGCCGAAGATCAGGCAGATCGGGCGCGAGTTCTGCGGTCGCTGTTTGAAAACATCAGAACCCGTGGGGTTCAGGGTGAGTATTGCGGTGATTTCAACCTTTGGGAGTTTCTGCGCTATGTCCGGACAGCGCAACCCATGGCCGGGATCGTACGCAGTCAGCCGATGCGCATTCAGGCACCTCAGTCAAGCCGGCCCAACCCAGAACGCCGCACAGTTCCGGGGCGCATTGGGTTTGCGCTCGGATTGGCGGTTGTTTTGTTCGTGATGATCAAGCTTTTGGCCGCTGCTGGCGCAACGCCTTAGGTCAGAACAACGCCAGCGTCCCGCATTGCACGTTCAGCTGCGGCAAGCGAGCCGTCCATATCAATCTCGCGACAAGCGGCCATGTGGACCGTGACGTCGAAACCCAAACCGGCGGCATCTACTGCGGAATAATGAACGCAGTAATCGGTGGCCAATCCCACAAGGGTCAATCGACCGATGCCTCGGGTATCCAAATAGCCTTTCAGACCTGTCGGTGTCTGGTGGTCATTCTCGAAGAACGCGGAATAGCTGTCGATAGCACTGCGGAACCCCTTGCGAAGGATAAGGTCGCCATCGGTGCGCAATTCGGGATGAAAGGCAGCCCCCCGCGTGTCTTGAATGCAGTGATCAGGCCACAGAACTTGCGGGCCATAAGGCATTTCGATCAATTCGAACGGGGTTTTGCCATCGTGGGAGCTTGCGAACGAAGAATGCCCTGCCGGATGCCAGTCCTGCGTCAGGATCACGGTCTCGAATTCATCCATCATGGCGTTTATCGGGGCGACGATTTCGTCCCCTCCGGCCACTGCCAATGCGCCGCCGGGGCAGAAATCGTTCTGAACGTCGATTACGAGCAGGGCGTGGGTCATGTCTGCCTCCTTTGACTGCTCTATCGGTAGGCGGCGGGGCGCGGGGCGTCAATGCAATCCCTTGCGACTCTGGGTCTGCAGGGGTAGATCGCGCATATGTATACAATCGCTGCTCTGTATCACTTTACCCGTTTTCCGGACCCCACCGCGCTGCGCGACCCGTTGCTGGATCTGTGCCGCGCGCAGTCTGTCACGGGCACTCTGCTGCTCGCTCACGAAGGGATCAACGGCACCATCGCTGGCCCGCGTTCCGGGATCGATGCCGTTCTGGCACATATCCGATCCTTGCCGGGTTGTGCCGGTCTGGAGTGGAAAGAAGCGACCTCGGACCATCCGCCTTTCGGCAAAATGAAAGTGCGGCTGAAGAAAGAGATCGTGACAATGGGCCAACCGGATATCGATCCACGTGCCCGTGTCGGCAACTATGTCGATCCGCAGGACTGGAATGATCTGATCCGTTCTGACGATGTGGTGCTGATCGACACGCGCAACGATTACGAAGTGGCTATCGGCACGTTTGAGGGCGCAATAGACCCTGAAACAGCCAGTTTCCGCGACTTTCCGGCCTGGTGGGAAGACAACAAGGACCGGTTTCACAACAAGCGGGTCGCCATGTTCTGCACGGGCGGTATTCGTTGCGAAAAATCAACCAACTATTTGTTGGGGCAGGGGGTCGAGGATGTTTATCACCTCAAAGGTGGCATCTTGAGGTATCTGGAAGAAATGCCTGCGGAAGACAGTTCTTGGCAGGGCGAGTGCTTTGTATTCGACAATCGCGTTTCTGTTGGCCACGGTCTCGTTGAAGGGCCACATAAGCTCTGCCACGGTTGCCGTCGCCCGATCCTGCCCGAGGATATGAAACGCCCCGAATATGAGCATGGCGTCTCATGCCATCAATGCATCGACGAGACGTCCGAGGCTGACAAATTGCGCTTTCGCGAGCGGCAAAAGCAGATTCTGCTCGCGCGGGATCGGGGTGAGGCGCATCTGCGGCAGGACTGAATTCGGGTTGCAGGCTTTAGCGTTAGGTTGGATTATCACTCATTAACCAGCTTGAGAGGGCGTTCGTGCACCGCAAACCCACCACTTTGGACGAATGGAAATCGACCCTGCTTGCAGCGTTGGGACTGGTTCTTGCAAGCTTTCTCGCCTGGTACGGCCTTTCGCGCCTGAACGAAGCGACCGCGGGCGACACGATCGGCACAATCGCATCGGTTGGCCTGTTGATCTGGCTGGTGTCGCAGTCCTGGTACTACATGACACAGGTGAAGTCGCCCCGCAGGCTTTTGTTTTTGATGGGCGTGTCGTTCATTCAAGTCGTCCCGTTCCTGTTCGCCGCTGTCTACGGGGCCTTCGGATATAACGACCACTGTGTCATCGGTGCGCACGGTCCGGGAGATATTCTGTATTTTTCCTATGTCACCTTCACCACAGTCGGATATGGAGACATGTCGCCGACCGGCTTGTGTCGCGGGTTGGCTGTGTCCGAAGCCGTGACGGGATACATCCTGCTAGGAATGTTTGTTGCGGCAGCAGTTGCGCTTTACGCCCGCAACCACAATCAGGAAAGACCCTAATTAGGGGTTATTTGTTGTGATCGATCCAGCGAGACATCATTTTCTTGTCACGGAAACACTCGGACGGGATCGGGCGGCGTTTGCTGCGTGATATCCGCTCGGCAAAGGCGACCTGCTTACCTGTCGGGTAATTGTCGAATTGCGAGGTTCCACGCGGTTTGTGGGCCGAAATCCAGTCGGACAACAACCGCCGGTCGCGTTGCGCCTCGACCGGAATTTCAAGGGCTGATTTCTCGGCTATCGCGCGCGCATACCGCATTTGCCGGTCGGTCACTGGCAGCAGGTGGTAGTCGTTATTCGGCCCATTCAGGGCTGCGAGACGTGTTTGCGGGGCCATCGGTTTATCCTCTGACTGTGTAGAACATAAATAGAACATTGGCCGAAAATTTCAAGGTTTGGGGGCGTTTCAGGCAAAAAACCGCCCTTTCGACGATTTTATTGACTGGTCAATCAATAACCGATAGGCCGATTTTCAAATGACCACTTGTCCCGCCAAAACGGGTGAGAAAGAAAAGGACACGGTATGAAGTTTCAGCCCAAAGCCAGCCATTTTATTGACGGCGAGTATGTTGAAGATACGAACGGCGCAGCCATTGATGTGATCTACCCCGCGACGGGAGAGGTGATCGCACGTCTGCATTCAGCAACGCCGGCGATCGTCGATAAGGCTCTAAACAGCGCGAAAAACGCTCAGGCGGCCTGGGCGGCCCTGTCCGGCACCGAACGTGGCCGCATTCTGCGACGCGCGGCTGATATCATGCGCGAACGCAACTACGACCTGTCCGTTCTGGAAACCCATGATACCGGTAAACCGATTCAAGAAACCACTGTGGCCGATGCCACCTCGGGCGCTGATGCACTGGAGTATTTTGGGGGCCTGACGGCCTCGTTGACCGGTGAACATATCCCGCTGGGCGGCGGTGATTTCGTTTATACCATCCGCGAGGCGCTGGGCGTTTGCGTCGGGATCGGCGCATGGAATTATCCCACTCAGATTGCCTGCTGGAAAGGTGCACCGGCACTGGCCTGCGGCAATACGATGGTGTTCAAGCCTTCGGAAACGACGCCCCTCTCGGCGCTGAAAGTAGCCGAGATTCTGGTCGAGGCAGGTGCGCCCAATGGCGTCTACAACGTAATTCAGGGCTATGGGGATGTAGGCGCTTCGCTGGTCACTGACTCGCGTGTGGCAAAGGTTTCGCTGACGGGTTCTGTTCCGACGGGCCGCAAAGTCTATGCTGCTGCGGCGGAAGGCATGAAGCATGTTACAATGGAGCTTGGCGGTAAGTCCCCGATGATCGTCTTTGACGATGCCGACATCGAAAACGCGGTTTCAGGTGCGATTTTGGGTAACTTCTACTCATCGGGTCAGGTCTGTTCCAATGGTACCCGGGTCTTTGTACAGAAAGGCATCAAAGAGGCCTTTCTGAAGCGCCTGTCCGAACGTCTGGCCAACGCAAAAATCGGCGACCCGATGGACGGGGATGTCAGCTTTGGCCCGATGGTCAGCGAAAACCAGATGAACATCGCGCTAAGTTACATCGAAAAAGGCAAAGCCGAGGGCGCGCGACTGGTTTACGGAGGCGAACGAATAGACGGAGACGGTTTTTACATGCAGCCTACTGTATTCGCTGACGTGACCGACAACATGACCATCGCACGCGAGGAAATCTTTGGGCCCGTCATGTCGGTACTGGATTTCGAGACCGAGGAAGAGGTGATGGCTCGCGCCAACGACACCGAGTTCGGCTTGGCTGCAGGCGTATTCACCAATGATCTGACCCGCGGACATCGTATCGTGGCCGGGTTCGAGGCAGGCACCTGTTATATCAACACCTACAACCTTGCCCCGGTCGAGGCACCGTTTGGTGGATCGAAAATGTCCGGCGTTGGACGCGAGAATTCGAAACTGGCAATCAACCATTTCTCGGAAATGAAAACCGTCTATGTCTCGATGAACGACGTTGAGGCTCCGTACTGACGCAAAGCCTTTGATCAGCTGTTATTGATACGTCTGCTCCCGGTGTCTGACGTCGGGAGTAGAGAAAAAGCCCGACCAATTGATGGCGGGCTTTCCCGCACTGGCGGCATCAATGACTGCCCGCGTAGCAGTAGAGTTTGGCACATGATGTGGGCGCGCCGAAGCTGTGAAGTGAGTTTACGGGTATAGCCTGGACAATCGCTGCGCCTGTTACTCTATCCCAACGACGCTCAGCATCTCATCGATCTGCTCACGAGTTGTCTGGCTGTCCTTCAACAGGTTTTCCGCGTCCGCCAGCGGTGTCTCTGGCAACCGCATCGGCGGGTCCAACAGTGCTTTGGCCGTTCGACTCAATGACGCGTACTTCCCGTCCGAAGATTCGAGCCTGCCATCAGAAAACCCGGCCAGCCAGAAATAGCGGTTTGCCGCTTCGTTTTGTTCGAGGCTGCGGAGCAAATCGCCTGCGGCCGCAAAATCCTCTGTTGTGCTTAAAGCTTGCGCCCGTAATGCAATTGCATCCGCTGAGTCGTCCTCGGCCAGCTCCAATAGGGCTTGATGAGGACGCTCCGACAACAGAGCTGCCCGAGCGCGCAATCGGGCCCGATCCGAACGCCGCGTCAGATCTTCCGTTCTGTTAGCCAGCGCAAAGGTCTGCGTAGCAAAGCCAAGAGCAGCAAGGCGTTCCGCCAACGCAATTGCAGTATCGGTTGACAATACAGTAGCCATGTCCGTCCGCATTACCTCCATTGTCTGGCGTAGAAAGGTCACATCGTCCGATCTTTCGGAAAGCAACTGCAAATGCCGATTGAGGGCGGTGTCGCTATCGGGCCCAGTCGGCAGTGTTTCGATCACGTCGAACGCGCGGTCAAATTCCTGGCTCAGGCTCAAAGCGATCGCATGAGTGCGTTTCATCATCGGGCCCAGTTCCGACCGCCTGAATTCGACCGCATAAGATGCAGCCAAATCAAGTTCCTGGGAAGAAACTGTTTTGCGGTCTGACCAGCGGTTTTCGACCAGACGTGCCAAAGCTAGGGGAGCCTCTGTCGCGGCCTCGGTTGAGGCAATAACTTCGGTTAGCAGTACTTCTTCACGTTCACTGTCACCTTCCGCTTCGGCAACGCGGGCCTTGGCTTGCGCGACACTTGGTGTTGCTACCGGTTCAATCCGGTCGACCGACCGAATGATTCTGCGTGCAGCCTCCAGCTGCCGCGCATTCACCAGTGTTTTTGACAACCGCGGCCCAAGCTGGCGGCGCAGATGATCCGGCAGTCTTGCATAGGCTTGTTCGATGGCCTTGATGTTCGCGTCGGGTGACAGTTCCTCTTCGGACAACACTGCCCAAAGCGCAGCGTCGCTGTCACACCGCTGCAGTCCGTTGAATGGGTTCGACGGAAGCGCTGACCGGTCATCAACGACCCGCGCAATTGCTGCAATCGATTTAGCGCTCTCTGGCGGTGTCTCCAACAACTTCAAAACACCCAGTGCTTCGGTGCCAAAGCCGTGTGAGGCGTAGAGCTTAGCCAGTTTTAGAGCCTTTTCACCGTCAAGAATGTCAAATTCCTTGTACAGCTCTGCGCGGAGAGCTGACATTTGGTCAGGAAGGGGAGATTCCCCGGACCATGACGCAAAATTCAGCCCACCGGTCGAGATGCACGCAGGTGTAGGATCGATTGGTTGCAGCTCAGCGTTCAGAACGCTCTGCAATTCGTCCAAAACCGTGGTCAGACGTAAGTTCGAATTCAACCGGGGTGAGACCGCTCTTGTATCGGGTGAGGCGGTGTTGCGTGGCCCTACGGGCGCCAGCTGCAAGTCAAGCAACTTACGATCGGTTCCTTGCAGAAGACGGGTAAACAGCTGGTCCGTTATCCCCTGCTCTGTCATTGTGAGCAGCGGCAGTTTCAGCCCTGTGCCACCGGACGGTGTGACCTCGGCCGTTCTTCCGTTTGTGGGTGGAGGTATATCTTCAAGAAGCGACGGCAATAAAACTCCCGGCGCGATGTCCAGTACGATCATCGAATCCCTGTATAGAAATGCCGACGCTACGCAATTGCATCCAAACTCCATCTCCAATGCGCTGCCGGGCTTTGTCTGTGACAAAGAAGCCAGGCGGTTTGTGTTCAAACGCCCAAAAACCGAGTTGGTCTGGAACGTTATGTCGTCCAAGGCAATTGTAAGGCTTGCGCCGTTTTTACGTTGCGCCAGCACCCAGCCAGTTTCCGGTGGCACGTTGAAAACCAGACGTGTGTATCCGTCATGTTCTCCGGATCGCACCGCCACTTCCTGAGCGGTCGCGACCGTTGCTGCCATGCCCCAAGCCGCGATCAGAAATCCGATACGGTTCATGCCGCAGCCTGCTTGAGCTCTTTTAATGCGTCCTCCAACTCGGAAAAGCCGGGGCGGTTATGCGTTGGGGTATTCTGGCGTCCGACCTCAATACACATGGCGGCATTATGATTATGCAGATTGGCGACCAGTACTTCCTTGATCAGTTGATAGAAGTGGTTGTCTTCTTCAACAACGGTTTTCAGCTTTCCTGCGAACGGGCCAACCAGGCCATAGGCGAGAAAAACACCCAGGAACGTACCCACCAGGGCACCCCCAATCAGCTTCCCTAGTACTTCGGGAGGCTGATCGATCGATCCCATTGTCTTGATCACACCCAGAACCGCAGCAACAATCCCCAATGCAGGCAGGCCGTCAGCTACTGTTTGAAGCGCATGACTCGAGTGCATAGCATGATGAAAATTCGCCTCCATGCGCTTCTCCAGAACCTCTTCAACCTGATGCGGGTCGTCATAATTCATGGCCGCGGACCGCATCGTGTCACAAATCAGGTCGACGGCCTCTTTGTCTGATTGAATCTTGGGGTATACCGAAAACAGGCTGGAATTTCCGGGGTCTTCAATATGCTGTTCGACCTCTACAGGGTTGGAGCGGGCAATACGGATCAACGAAAACAGAAGACATAGAAGGTCGCGATAATCTTCGGGTTTCCATTTCGGACCTTTGAACACTTTTCCCATGTCTTTGATCGTGTGTTTCACGCCGCCCATGTCGTTGCTGATCAGAAAGGCTCCCACGGCGGCACCGCCGATCATCATCATTTCGAATGGAAGGGATTTCATTATGATGGTCATCTTGCCACCAGCCGCGAGGTAGCCGCCGAAGACCATTGCAAAAATGACAACAATTCCAACAATTCCAATCATTTGAGATCTCCAGGTAAGTTCTGTGCAATACTGGGAAACACGAGCGACTATTCCTGAGGGGCCGCAGCATTGCGGCCCGCTATAACGACGCTGATCGTATAGGCCGCCTCGGGACTGAGGCCCGCCAATACCCCAGCCGCTGCATCCACCGGCATGCGGGACAAGAACCCTGCGGCAAAGGTCGGGTCCATGGTTTCAAACAATGCGGCCGCGTCCTTTGGTTTCATGTTCTGGTAGACATCAGTCAGACGCGTCAGATCGTTTTCTGCCGCCTTGTCCGCTACCGCCAGTGTGGCGCGTAGGGAGTCTTCTGCGCCCTGTAGGGCCGTCAGACGCGTTTCTATGGCCTGAGCTGCGATCTCCAGTGCTTTTTCCTGTTCGCGCAATGCGTCTTCTTGCTGTCTGACGCGTTTTTCCCGACGCAGAAGCTCTGTAAGCACAACCTGAACGTCGCGTGCGTCGGCCTCATCAGACTTGCTTTGCAAGGCTTCGGGAGGCGCCGGTTTGGCGAGGGCAGGTCCCGCCTCCAAACCGACGCGGATGACGGCCGAGCCAATCAATAGCAATGAGATAACCGCAAGGACACCGTCGCGCGGACGTGAGAGGCGTTTTTCATTCCGAGCAGGACTCATCCCTGAGCCTCGCCCTGTTTGCGGTCGTGCCGGAAGAACATCAGGCCCTCCGGTGCATTGGAACGCGCCGCACTCTCAACAGCTTCGGTCGGTTCCGCTTTTTCCGCCTGCTCGACCGCCTTCTCCTCTGCAGGCTGAGATTCGTCTGAGGATGAATCTGCAATATCCGGAGCTGCCGATTCTTTGTTGGGCACAACATCGTGCATCGACGCCATCATGAGTTCCAAGCGCTGTGCCACGGTTTCAGCCTTCTGCGTCAGTGCCTTAAGCTGATCCCCTGATTGATCAGAAGCACTCCGCGCGCTTTCCAACGACTTCTTCAGCTCTTCTGCTTGGGTTGACAGCACGGCTACTGCGCCACCGACGCCCCTTTCAAGATCGGTAAACCGCCTGAGACGACGCGACAGCACAAAGCAATAGAGACCCGCGCCCAACGCACCGGCGACCAGCAATATATCTGCAATCAACTCCAATTCCGCCTCCTAACTCAGTACAAATTCCATCACCAGAACATCGCGAACGCGCCCTTCACCAACGACAATTCCAATTCGTCGCAGCAGGTGCCCCCGGATGCGCATCAATGCCAGGGAATCCTCGAGGTCCTTCAACTCTACGGCCCGCAGATATCCGTTCAGGACATCCATGATTCGTGGCTGCATTTTTTCCACATCAGCTATGTACGGCGCGTTAACTTCGAGCTGTGCGTGAAACTTCAAATGCCGCGGCCCGCCGGAATTCACTGATACGACGACCGGCGGTAGATCAATGAATCCGACATCGGCCAGCCCTTTGGCTGGTCCTTCTTTCGTCACGTCTTTATCGGCCTCGATTGCAGCTTTTCCACCTAACGGAATCACTCCGAAAGAGGTCAGGAAATACCCACCCGCAGCCCCGCCAATCGCGAGAAGAAATCCAATGACTATTCCTTTTTTTCCTTTTTTTTCGGTGGCTTCCACCTGCTCTTCGGTTGCGTCGGTCATGACGTCCTCATTCATTCGTTCTGACCCTGTCATAACCTTGCAGGGGCTAACCGATTGTTAAGGGCAATCGTCCAAACAGGGTGTGCGTCGGGCAGAATGCCGGTGAGTCGGAGGTGAGCGTGCAGCAGATTGGAACTGTCTGGGCTAGTTTGGACAAGCGTAAACAATTCATCGTCGCTGGTGCGGTTGTGCTGGTCTTTCTGGGAATTCTCGGGATGTCGCGCCTTGTGACTGCACCGTCTATGACCCTGCTTTATGCGGGTCTGGAAAATGGGGCCGCCGGAGATATCGTACGTGCGTTAGACCAGCGTGGCGTCAAATATGAAATCCGGGGCGGATCGATCTACGTATCCAGCGCGCAGCGCGACGAATTGCGAATGACCCTGGCCAGCGAGGGCCTGCCTGCAAACGGTAACAAGGGGTACGAACTGCTCGATTCTTTAAGCGGGTTTGGTACCACATCTCAGATGTTCGATGCTGCTTATTGGCGTGCAAAAGAGGGTGAACTGGCACGGACTATTGTCGGTAGTCCGCATGTGAGTCAGGCGCGTGTCCATATTGCGAACGGATCCGCCAACCCGTTTCAGCGCAGCGTGGCACCAACGGCTTCGGTTTATCTCGTGCCGTCCGGGGCCGAAGTTACCGGCGATCAGGCCAAGGCCATCCGCTTCCTTGTTGCCTCGGCTGTCAGCGGACTGACGCCCGAACATGTAACGGTGATTGATTCGAACGGAACCGTGATTGGTGGGCAGGATACCGCTGTGGCCGCCGACACTGCCGACGACAAATCGCGTCAGTTGCGAGAACGTGTTTTGCGTCTGGTCGAGGCACGTGTCGGTACTGGTAATGCGGTGGTCGAGGTCAGTGTGGATACCGAAACCAAGACGGAATCCATTCGCGAGCGGCGCTTTGATCCCAAGGGTCGTGTGGCGATCAGCACGGATGTCGAAGAACGTTCGGACAGCGCCCGAAATCAGTCATCGGATGTCACGGTGGCGTCGAATTTGCCGGATGGTGACGGGGCCAGCGGGGACGAATCCAACTCGACCGCCACCCAGACACGTGAGCGGGTGAACTACGAAGTCTCCGAGACTGAACTGGAAGTGCATACGGCACCTGGCGCGATCAAACGCCTGACGGTTGCAGTTCTGGTCAACGGGACAAGATCGGTGGATGCGTCCGGTTCCGAGACATTTACACCTTTGCCCCGGGAGGAACTGACTGCGCTTGAAGAACTTGTGGCTTCGGCAGTCGGGTACGATGCGACGCGCGGGGATGTTATCACGCTGAAATCTCTGGATTTACCCTCGGTTGAACCTCAGGGTACGCTGGTGTCGTCATCACTCTGGCAAAACACCCATCTGGACGCCATGTCCTTGATACAGATGGTTGTGCTGGCCTTGGTTTCGCTGGTGTTGGCACTGTTCGTGATCCGTCCAATTCTGACGAAGCCAACATCGACATCTGCGTTGCTGGCTGCCGGGGATGGGGCGAATTCAGGCCCATTGGCTCTGACTGGTGAAGTAGCGCCGGATGAACCGGAAGAGTTCGCGACGCTGCCCGTGGAGGGCAGTGTTCCGGTACTCGGCTCAAATGTCACGGAAGATCCTGTCGATCGATTGCGAGCAATGATCGGTGACAAGCAGGAAGAGACTGTCGAGATCCTGCGCAGCTGGCTTGAAGAAGGCGAGGAGCGGGTGTGATGTCGATTGCCCATCTGCTTGAGGATTTCACCACTCAGACCGGTACGGGACCTGTCCTGCTTCTGGATGAGGACGCGCTGGAAGAACAACGCCTCGCTGCTTTTGAAGACGGTTATGGGGCGGGTTGGGAAGATGCTTCTCAGGCGCAGGAACAAAGCCGCGGCCAGGTATCGACCGAACTGGCCAGGTCGCTTGAGGATATGTCTTTCACCTATCACGAAGCGATCGCCCGGATGACGCTGTCTCTGGAGCCCATGTTTTCCAGCCTTGTTCAGACCGTTCTGCCTGAGATGGTCGAACGCGGCTTGGCTGCCCGTCTTGTCGAACAACTCTGCGAGATGGCGCGTTCTCAGGCGGGGCAGCCGATGCAGATTATGGTGCCGCCGGGATGCGCCGAGGATGTATCGGCGCTGTTGCCGCAAGACTTGCACTCCACCCCTCAGGTTGTCGAATTCACTGAGTTGGAGCCCGGTCAGGCCCGCCTTCAGGTTGGCACAAGTCGCCGCGAAGTGGATTGCAACGCTTTGCTGATCGCAATCGCACAGATCTTTGACGCTTATGTCTTTGAGGCAAGAGAGGCTTTGTCCAATGAATGACACCCAGATTCCGAAATCGGAAAAACCCAACCCGTTCGATTCGGTCCCGATTGAAGTGACCGTTTCAGTTGGTCGCGCGCGCCCACTGATCCGCGATTTGTTGAACATGGGGGAAAATGCAGTGCTGACCTTGGATAAGCGCATCGAAGACCCAGTTGATCTTTATGTTGGGGATCAGTTGGTCGCACGCGGGTTGCTGGAGGAAATGGAAGGCGATCAGGCGGGGCAACTTTCAGTGCGCCTGACCGAGATTGCGGATTTGCAAAATGGAATCGGTTGATGCGCTATGTGATCTGGCTGGCTTTGGTGGTCGTGTTGATGCCCTCACTGGCCGCAGCCCAGGACTTGACCTTGTCTTTGGGCGAGGGCGGGTCGATTTCCGCCCGGACAATCCAGCTGATTTTGCTGATCACAGTGCTGAGCATTGCTCCGGGGCTGGCGATCATGATCACCTGCTTTCCGTTCCTGATCACTGTTCTTTCAATCCTGCGGCAAGGGATTGGCCTGCAACAATCTCCGCCTAATATGTTGCTGGTCAGTCTGGCGCTGTTCCTGACCTATTTCATCATGGACCCGGTGTTTTCCGAAGCATGGGCCACAGGGATACGTCCGATGATGGACGAAACGATGGAGGTGGAACCGGCGATGGAGCGCGCGTTAGAGCCGTTTCGTGCCTTCATGGCGGCCCGGTTGGATGCAAACACGTTCTACTCCATGGCAGCTTTGCGGCCTGGCGGCGAGGCAATGGAGCTGTCGGCACAGGCACCGTTGTCAGTTTTGATGCCATCTTTCATGCTGTCGGAAATCACGCGCGCGTTTCAGATCGGGTTTCTGATTTTCCTGCCGTTTTTGATCATCGATCTTGTCGTGGCTGCTGTATTGATGTCGATGGGCATGATGATGGTGCCACCGGCCATTGTGTCTTTGCCATTCAAGCTGGCGTTTTTTGTGATCGCAGACGGATGGGCTTTGATCGCGGGGGCATTGGTGCGCAGCTACACACCGTGATCTTGACCTTAAAACCCGGTGAACCCTACAAAAGAGGGCAGACGACTCTGCCCCACTATTGTCCAAGACGTTTTTCAACGCTCAGGTACGCATGGACCGGATTAGCCTGTCTTTTTCAGGTCTTTGATCAACTGGTTCAGGTTGCCTTTGCGGGCATCCAGCATCGCGCCGATTTCGGTACGTTCGGTCAGCAACAGATTCACACCTTCGATGAACATGTTGTAGAACTTATCGCGTCCCGACTTGTCCGACACAAGGAAAGTCACGTCAAACGGGGCTGAGCCGCGCAGTTTGACCAATGTGCGTACTTCATATCCGGCCTTGATCTTGCGGGCATTGCGCACATTTACTTCACCGCCGATGAATTCACGGAAACGACGACCATATTTGCGCGAGATATAGCTCTGAAACGCCTTGGTGAATTGCTTAAGCTGGGAAGGCGAGGCCGTTCGGGCATCTGCGCCGAGGGCATAGCGCGCCATGATCGGAACGTCTGCATATTGCACAAAGATCTTCTCAAAGTCGCGCAACATCGCGTTTTCCGACTTACCCGACGCGATAACCCGGTTGATTTCGGTGACCACGCTATTGACCAGTGCCTTGGCGGCTGCCTCGGTCTGGGCAAACGCGGTTTTCGGCACCACGGCCAAAGCCAGACCAGCTGCGATAAAGTGACGGCGGTTCAACTCGTTATTCAGCATAGGGGTCCTCGTAGGGGTCTAGATAGGGGTCCCTGACCGGGTCTGTCCCGGTTTCGGCGTAGGGGTCAGAATACAAATCCAGATAGGCGTCTTCGTCATCTCTTGCCAGTTCAAAGCGACGGTTCTGCAGATAGATCAGGCGTGCCTGTGCATAACTGTCGGCACTTTCGTAGAGTATCGAGTCCACGGTGTCCGAGAACCGACCCCGATCACCCATGCGACGCACGACTTCGGCGTAGACGCCAAGGTTGTCGACGGGGCGGGTCGGGCTGAAGTTGATCGGGTTCGAGAACAGGTTGATCACGACTCCGATAGCATCCCTTTGTGTCGATGGGCCGTAGAAAGGCAATTCAATATATGCGCCTTCACCAACCCCCCAGACGTGCAAAGTCTCGCCGAAATCAGTGTCAACGGGCGGCAGGTTAAGCTCATCCGCAGGCGCGGACAGGCCAAAGCCGCCTACGGTCATGTTGATCACGAAGCGTAGCAGCGCATTGCCCATCTGTTTCGGGTTGCCCTGAAGCAGGTAGTCGACCGCTTGTCCGGGCAGCGAGATGTTTTCAGCGAAAGTGCTGAAACTGGTGACCATAGGATCAGGAACGATTTGCACGTAACCTTTAGAGGCAGGTCGGAACAGGAACCGGTCAACGCCCAGATTAAACTTATGAATTCCCCGGTTCGTGTTTTCGTAAGGGTCAAACACTTCGCTGCGCGAGGTTTCCTCCGGAGGCGTGGTTGCGCAAGCGGACAGAACGGCCATGAGTGATAGTACAACAATGTGTTTCAGGCGAAATCTGCTCGACACGATCTTTGCTTCTCCCAAAGGCCCGGCACCTGTTCTGTCGGGCTCACAATCACAAATCACCAATACTTACACGCTGGTGTGGCACAAGTTTTTGTCACATAGTCTTTTCTGGTCTCAAATGAAACACCTTGCGTGTAACCTGTCCGTTAGGTCCGGGTAAAGTGATTGAGTATCTACAAGTCATAATAAGTAAAGATATGCTCAGGCCGCGCGCAAGCCGGAAATTGCCGTATTCCGTCTTTCCCCGACCGTACTTCCCGGATAGCGTCCGGCAGAGTCAATTAGGGAAGGACCCTCTCAATGAGCATCGCTGCAAAACTGGAAAGCCTCGGTGTCACGCTAGGCGACGCACCTGCACCAGCGGCCAACTATGTGCCTTTCGTGCGTGTGGGTAATATCGTGTATGTGTCCGGTCAGATATCGAAAACAGATGAACTGATCACCGGTAAGTTGGGTGATGATATGGATGTCGAAGCCGGAGCTGCTGCGGCGCGCGTCTGCGCCATCAATCTGCTGGCACAAGTCAAAGCAGCATGTGGTGGTGATATTGATAAACTGGTGCGTGTGATCAAGCTGACTGGCTTTGTGAACTCGACCGCAGATTTCACGGCACAGCCGCAGGTGATCAACGGCGCGTCCGACTTCCTGGTCGAAGCGCTGGGCGACGCTGGTCGTCATTCGCGTTCCGCTGTCAGTGCGGCGTCACTGCCATTGGGCGTGGCAGTTGAAATCGAAGGCATATTCGAGGTCGAATGATACCAGCGTTGCCAGCCGCGTTTCTGCAGGCCCCGATTGCTCATCGGGCTCTGCATGACATATCGGATAACCGCCCGGAAAACAGCCGGGCGGCCATTCGCGCTGCCATTGATGCCGGATACGGGATCGAGATTGATCTTCAGCTGACTTCGGACGACCGGGCCATGGTGTTCCATGATTATGACATGGCGCGCTTGACTGGTCAGCCCGGGCCGATCCGGCAGGTGTCGGCGGTCGCAGCATCCGGTGCGACCCTTCTGTATGGCGAGGATGGCATTCCAACGCTGGATGATGTGTTGGAAATAGTCGCGGGCCAAGTGCCGTTGCTGATTGAGCTGAAAGATCAGGACGGGGTGATGGGCACAAATATCGGCGCCCTGGAGCGCGACACCGTGCGCGCATTGCAGGACTACGAAGGGCCGGTGGCCTTGATGTCCTTCAACCCCAACTCAGTCGCTGAACTAGCACGGCTAGCGCCGCATCTGCCGCGCGGTCTCACAACCTGCGCCTATGAGCCCAGCGTCGAGCTTTTACCGCAAGATATCTGTGATCACTTGCGTGATATTCCCGATTTCGATCGTGTCGAGGCCGGTTTCATCAGCCATGAAGCCGCTGACCTGTCCCGCGCACGCGTGGCCGAGTTGAAAGCGCAAGGCGTGCCGATCCTGTGCTGGACGGTTCGAACGCCTGAACAGGAGGCGGAGGCTCGCAAGGTTGCCGACAATGTGACCTTCGAAGGATATCTGGCAGCGCATTCAGCTTGAACCTTGACGCCGCCGTCACAGATAAAGGGCTGGCGTGGAGGACATATGGATCAGGCACAAATCGAAATTCAGGTACTGGGTGCCCTGTCGCAAATTTCTGCGGCCGAGTGGGATGCCTGCGCCTGCCCCGAAACTGATGATGGCGGACGACCTCTTGATCCCTTTACCACACATCGCTTTTTGCTGGCACTCGAGGAAAGCGGTTCGGTTGGGCGCGGCACGGGTTGGCAGCCGCAATACCTGACGGCCTTTCTTGACGGAATCCTGATAGCGGCAGCCCCGATGTATGCCAAATCGCACAGTCAGGGTGAGTATATCTTCGACCACAGCTGGGCCCATGCCTACGAAAGCGCGGGCGGGCGGTATTATCCCAAACTGCAAATTGCGGTGCCGTTCACACCCGCTACCGGGCGGCGTTTTCTGGTGCGCCCAGGGTATGAAAGGATCGGAATGTCCGCTCTGGTACAGGGTGCAGTGCAACTGGCGGCTGACAATCAGGTCTCGTCGGTTCACGCGACCTTTTGTACCGAAGAGGAAGCATTGACCGGTGAACAGATGGGTCTGATGCTGCGCAGCTCGCAACAGTTTCACTGGTTGAATGGCGGCTATGCTGATTTCGATGGGTTCCTCATGTCCCTGTCGTCGCGCAAGCGTAAAAACATCCGCAAGGAACGGGCGCAGGCCTGCGGCTTCGGGGGCGAAATCCACACACTTACAGGCGATGACCTGCGCCCGGAACACTGGGACACGTTCTGGCGGTTCTATCAGGATACCGGGGCGCGAAAGTGGGGTTCACCCTATCTGACGCGCCAGTTTTTTGACATCGCGCAAGAGACTATGGCAGATGACATGGCCTTGGTTTTGGCTGAACGGGACGGCTGTGCCATCGCGGGCGCGTTGAACTTTATTGGCCGAGAAACTCTATTTGGTCGGTATTGGGGTTGCATAGAACATCATGCCTGCCTGCATTTCGAACTGTGCTATTATAGGGCGATAGACTTTGCCATTGCCCACGGTCTGGCCCGTGTCGAGGCCGGCGCTCAGGGCGAACACAAGCTGGCGCGAGGCTATTTGCCGACGCGCACGTATAGCTTGCACTGGGTTGGCGATCCGGGTTTTGCCGATGCGGTCAAAAAATATCTGGACGCCGAAGGCCGCGCAGTGGGAGAAGAGATCGAGATTCTGACGGATTACGGTCCGTTCAGGAAATCGAACCCGGAGGAACAGCAATGACTGAACTTTTGTCGACCGAGACCCGTGGCCCGCTGCTGGATCCGCTGTTCAAAAACGGCTGGACCATGGTCGAAGGTCGCGACGCGATCACCAAGACTTTCATTTTCGACAACTTCGTGCATGCTTTTGGCTGGATGACGCAAGTGGCGATCTGGGCCGAGAAATGGAACCACCATCCCGAATGGTCCAATGTCTACCGCACGGTCGAGGTTGTTCTGTCCACTCATGACGTGGGCGGCCTGTCAGCGCTAGACGCCAAGCTGGCCCGAAAGATGGACAGTCTTTGCTAGCGATCGTTACCTGAACCTTCGCCACCGGCAAGGGATGCGGCAGTGCCCATCTGCCTGAACTCTGTGGGTGTTACGGTTCCGTCACCGACGTCAATGGATCTTGGTATACCCGTGGTTTTGTTCCCGATCTGGCGGACACTGCGTGCAGCCGGGTTGATGTCCAGACATTTGTTGTCATAACAGGTCAGGCCGGACAGGTTGATCTGAATGCGGGCCTGCCCGTCCGATCCCGTCACAACGGGAGCTTGCGGAACATCGCAGCCCGCAGCCAGTGCCAAAGCGCCTAAACCGATCCATTTGTTCATGCCAGGCTCCTGTCTATGGCAGGCCTAGTCCAGCTGGCCGTTTTCATTCCGATCTGCCGAATCAAAATCTTCGCCCATCTGCGCATCATATTCCGCTCTTGAAACAAAACCGTCCTTGTTCCGATCAACGTTCTGGAACTGCTTTATGTCCAGAAACGGCTTGGCTTCGTCCTGACCCAGTGTGCCGTTCTTGTCTTCGTCCATGGTCTGAAACGCATAGTCTGAAAAAGCGTCGAACTCGTCCCTGGACAGGAATCCGTCGTTATTCGCGTCGATTGTGTTCAGCTCTTTTTCATGCAGTTCGGCCACGCTTTCTGCGTTTGATGCCGTCGCGAGAAATGCAGCTGCGATTACGAGAATTGCCCGTTTCATACCCAATCTCCTCAGCACGCGTATCTTTGACCTTCAAAACCACCAGCGGCAGCGCCAGCCGCGGTCAGAATGGTCTTGCCCGACCCGCCACCAAACTGGTTGCCGATTGCACCGCCGATCAACGCACCGCCCAGTGTTCCGCCAAGGCACGCAATCTCGTGCTGCCGTGCGGCTTGTTGCTGAGGGGTCGGTGCCGGTCCGCAGGCCGCAACAAGACCCCCGCCGACCAGGATGAGTGAAAATACCTTAAGTTTCATGAAAACCTCCCCAAGTTATACGTGGAGTATTCGCGTATTGGGGCGGTGCATCAAGTTAAATTGAGACCTTGTGGCCCCGGGCAGACCGGGGCCAGCAAAATTCAGATCACCTCCAGCAGACCTTCACCTGCCGAAATTTCACAGGTGCCGGGGTTTTCTTCCAGGTTCAGCGCGGTGACCTTACCGTCCTCGACCAGCATCGCATACCGTTTGGAACGTGCGATCAGGCCCACAGGAGGAGCGTCGAAATCCATGCCGATGGCCTTGGTGAACTCTGACGCCGCGTCTGACACCATGGTCAATCCTGCTGCGGTCGCGCCGGTGGATTCACCCCAGGCCTGCATTACGAACGGGTCGTTGACCGACAAACACATGATCTCTTCCACGCCCTTGTCGTCGAATTGTTTTTTCGTACGCATGAAGCTTGGCACATGTGCCGTGGTACACGTGCCGGTATAGGCCCCGGGCACTGCGAAAATAACAACTTTGCGCCCTTTGGTCTTGTCTGAAATCCGAACTTCTTCCGGCCCTTCCGCCCCCATCTGGATCAGTGTGGCTTCGGGTAGGGTGTCTCCTGTTGAAATCATTTTTTAGCTCCTGTCATTTGGATTTGCAGAATTGGGCTTAGCCGCAATATAGGTGGTCGAAACAGAGTGACCACGGGAAAACTGCAGGGTGGGCAAAACATGAGCCATATTGTCGTGATTGGCGCAGGGCAGGCGGGCGCGTCTTTGGTGGCGCGTTTGCGCAAAGACGGGTTCGAAGGAGAGATTACACTGATCGGGGCCGAACCGCATTTGCCCTACCAGCGGCCGCCCTTGTCCAAGGCCTATCTGTTGGGTGAGATGGAGCTGGAGCGCCTGTTCCTGCGGCCCGAAAGCTTCTATGCCGACAACAACATCAACGTGCGCCTGGGGCAGCGCGTGACCGGTATCGACCCCAAGGCCAAAACGGTCACTCTGGGTGATGAGGTCATCTCGTATGACGAACTGGCGTTGACCACCGGATCGGACCCGCGCCGGTTACCCGCTGCCATCGGAGGTGATCTGGACGGCGTGCACGTGGTGCGCGATCTGGCCCATATCGACGATATGGAGCCCAAAGTAACCGAAGGTGCCCGCGCGCTGATCGTGGGCGGCGGCTATATCGGGCTCGAAGCCGCAGCCGTCTGCGCCAAGCGCGGTGTCAGGGTGACACTGGTCGAGATGGCAGACCGCATCCTGCAACGGGTCGCGGCCCCCGAGACGAGTGATTATTTCCGCGCGTTACACAGCGACTACGGCGCTGACATTCGCGAAGGCGTTGGGTTGGAGCGTCTGATCGGCGAAAGCGGCACGGTTACGGGGGCTGTGCTTACGGACGGCACCGAGCTGGACGTTGATTTCGTCGTGGTTGGTGTTGGTATCGCACCCGCGACCCAACTGGCCGAGATGGCGGGGCTTGAACTGGATAACGGCATCAAAACCGACGCCCATGGCCGCACATCTGACCCGGCTATCTGGGCGGCCGGCGATTGCGCCTCTTTCCCGCATGGCGAAGGTCGCATCCGTCTGGAAAGCGTCCCGAACGCGATCGATCAGGCTGAGATCGTGGCCCAGAACATGCTGGGTGCAGCCAAGGATTATGTGGCAACCCCTTGGTTCTGGTCGGACCAGTACGACGTCAAGCTTCAGATCGCGGGTCTGAACACCGGACACGACCGCGTGGTGACCCGAAAGGGCGAGGGTCAGACCGTGTCTTTCTGGTACTACAAGGGCGACACGCTGATTGCAGTGGATGCGATGAATGATCCGCGTGCATACATGGTCGGCAAGCGCTTGATCGAAATGGGCAAGACAGCTGACCCCGAGGTTGTGGCAGACCCGAACGCGGACCTGAAACCGCTGCTCAAGGCGTGAGGATCATTGCCGGAGAATTCCGGGGTCGCGCCCTGGCCTCGGTGGGTAAGGGTGATGCAGGCGCATATCTGCGTCCCACCACTGACCGCGTGCGTGAAAGTCTGTTCAATGTGCTGACCCACCAGATCGACTTTGACGGTTTGCGTGTGTTGGACCTGTTCGCGGGAACCGGGGCGCTCGGGCTTGAGGCGCTGTCGCGGGGTGCGGCACATGTGACGTTCGTTGACGACGGGCGTGTGGCTCAGGGATTGATCCGCAAGAATATCGACCTGACCCGCAGCGCTGGTCGCACCGATCTGATCCGCCGCGACGCAACCCGGTTGGGTGGCAATCCGGGCGCGCCTTATGATCTGGTCTTTTTGGACCCGCCTTACGGGAAATCCATGGGTCAAAAAGCCGTCGCCGGGTTGGTCAATGGCTGGATCGTGGATGATGCACTGTTGGTTTGGGAAGAAAACGCCCCAATGCAGGCTCCCGCAGGCTTCGTGCTGCAAGACAGCCGCAAATATGGCGACACCCACATCGCATTGATGTGGAAAGGTGTTTCAAACTGAAGCACTCTGCGCGGTTTGCCGCTGTGCCCTGATTTGCGTTTGAAACAAGCCTTGGATACTTCGTGCCTCAGGCTAAGCGGAGGCTCACAATGCACGACCTGGTGATCTTTGATTGCGACGGTGTTCTGGTGGACAGCGAGGTGATTTCGAACCAGGTGCTGGTGGACAATCTGGAAGGTTACGACCTGCATCTGACTCTACCTGAATGCATGTCCCTGTTTGTGGGCGGAACCATGGTTGACGTGCGCGACAAGGCCCGCGCGATGGGCGCTGAACTGCCCGAAGGCTGGATAGATCAGGTCTATACTGAAACCTACGACCGCCTGCGCGCAGGGGTGCCATTGGTGTCCGGTATCGCAGACCTTCTGGAAAGACTGGAACAAAAGGACATCCCTTTTTGCGTCGCGTCGAACGGTAGCCCGGACAAGATGAAGATCACACTGGGTCAGAACGGGCTTTGGGACCGGTTTAAAGACGTGATGTTCTCGGCCCATGTGCTGGGGACAGGCAAGCCGGATCCAAAGATGTTCCAACTGGCAGCCGAGCGTTTTGGCGCAACGACACCGGTGGTGATCGAAGACAGTCATAACGGTGTCACGGCTGCGATCCGGGCGGGCATGCGGTGTTTGGCTTATGCGCCACACGGCGGCGGAGAAAAGCTGGCTGATCTGGGGGCCGAAGTGATCACGGACATGTCACAGGCGCAGGGGTTGTTGGGACTTTGACCCACAGCTGTGTTAGGGTGCAGGCATGGACCGCACGCTGACACCCCTTGTCTGGACGTTTTCCAGCGATACCGAAGCCTCAACCGGCCCAGAGCGCAAACCCATGCGCGCGCCGGTCTTCATCCACGACGCGGTTACGCCGTGGGGGGCTGAAACGATGCTGCTGAAACTCCTGCGCGAACAGGCCGCTGATCAGGACGAATAAGTCGGGTGATATTTGCCACCGGGTGACAGGGTAAAGATTTCGACCCCATCTGTCGTTACGCCCACCGAATGCTCGAACTGAGCCGACAGCGATTTGTCGCGGGTCACGGCAGTCCAGTCATCAGCCAGAGTCTTGGTTTCTGGGCGGCCCAGATTGACCATAGGCTCGATGGTAAAGAACATACCCTCTTCCAGAACGGCACCTGTACCCGGACGGCCATAATGCAGCACATTGGGTGGCGCGTGAAACACGCGGCCCAGACCATGACCGCAGAAATCACGCACAACGCTCATGCGATGCGCTTCGACATAGGCCTGAATGGCGTGACCGATGTCGCCGAAGGTGTTACCGGGCTTGACCATCTCGATGCCCTTGAACAGCGCGTCATGGGTCACCTGAATCAAACGTTCGGCTTTACGCGGCAGTTTGCCCGCCACGTACATGCGCGACGTATCGCCGAACCAGCCATCCACGATGACGGTGACGTCGATATTCAGGATGTCGCCATCCTTCAGCTTTTTCTCACCGGGAATACCATGGCAGACAACGTGATTCACGCTAATGCAGCTGGCATGCTGATAACCCTTGTAACCAATGGTGGCCGAGGTCGCACCGGCGTCTTCGACCATCTGCGTGATCAGCCCGTCAAGTGCACCCGTGGTCTGACCGGGAAACACGTGCTCGGCAATATCATCCAGAATCCGCGCCGCCAAAGCCCCCGCCGCGTGCATCCCGGCGAAGTCGCTTTGTTCATAGATGCGAATGCCGTCCTTTGTCAGGCGGCCACGATGCTCTTTCATCGACGCTAAGCTCCAAATGTTGCGCGCAGCATTCCTTTTACGCTGCTTGTGCAGAAAGTACCAGAGGGTGCAGGATCGCAGGTCGCTTGCCGGGTCAAGTACAACTTTTTTTCAACAGATCAAGGCGGCAGGTTCTCCATGCCCGCAGCCGGAGGTTCCATAGCCGTTCTCAAAGGCCCTCGTTTTTGCTAGGGTATCAGTATAGATCAAAGCAAATTTGGAGAATGCAATGGCCTATCACGTGAATCGCGAATTATTCGCGAATGTTGTCGAAGCCGCCGTGCTGGACGAAGAATTCAGAGCCAGATTATTGGATAACCCAAGTTCAACAATGAATAGCGTTGGAATGTGTATCCCTGATTATACAATTGGAGAATTCAATGAAGTTTTCCGGAATCGTGTTGATCCCCTTTTGACGGAGGCACAAGAAATTCTGCAGGCCAATATGCCGCTGTCCGCCAAAAACCTACCAAGTTTTTCCTGCGCGGCCTGTACGGTAGCTGCCTGGGCGGTCGCCGCCATAATCGTGGCCGTTGGCGCAGCAGGCCTTGTAAACCTCACATTGACGTCGGGGCCTGTCTTAGCTCTGGCAAGTTTTGTTGGGACTTCCACCTTAGCTGCGTTAACGTTCATACAATCACTCGTTGCGACCATCGGAGGCGGAATTCTGGCAGTTGCAAATGCTATTTGCACTTGGATTGGTGCGTGCCCGTAGTCGAAGAAGCTCAGACACTAACGGTTGTCAGGGTTGCGCAGTTGCTGCGAGAAATGTGCGCAGCTTAAGCTTGTTGGTGAAATGCGTTGTTCAAAGTAACCCCTTCCGGCGAAATCCGTGTCCCATATACCAAACGCTCGACGCCCTTTGCCTGAGCGGCCTCGAATGCCGCCGCATAGGTGGGATCAATATCTTCCGCCAACGCGAACCGATCACAATCGGTCCGCTGAACCAGATACAGCATGATCGCCTGGTGTCCCTGTTCCGCCATGGCCGCCAGCTCGCCCAGATGCTTTGTCCCGCGAGCCGTGACGCTGTCGGGAAACTCGGCCAGTCCGGGTTGGCGTGAGAGTGTCGCGCTTTTGACCTCGACATAAGCATCCGGCAGGCCGGGTTGTGTCAGCAGGAAGTCGATGCGGCTGTTTTCGCCATATATGACTTCGGCCCGAACCGTTTCATACTCGGCCAGTTCGGGTACCGCGCGCGCTTCCAACGCCGCTCGCAGGGCCTTGTTCGGCACCGATGTATCGACGCCGGTAAAATGCCCGTTCTCGTGATCCACCAGCCGCCACCCGTATTTCAGCTTTTTCTTGGGATCGTCATTGGGCTCCAGCCAGATCTTCTCGCCCGGTTCTGCCAGCCCCATCATCGATCCCGGATTGGCGCAATGGGCCGTCACCTCGCGTCCGTCTTCCAGCGTGCAATCGGCCAGAAAGCGTTTGTAGCGGCGGATCAGGCGGGCGGGGACAAGAGGGGTTTCAAATCGCATGGTTCAGGGCCTATACCTGCCCCTACGGACGATCAAGAGGGGAGAGCGCCATGGCCAATCCAACCGCAGCGATGCTGGTGATCGGGGATGAAATCCTGTCGGGTCGCACCCGTGATGCGAATATGCACTTTCTGGCGCAGGAGCTGACCAAGCATGGCATCGACCTGAAAGAGGTCCGCATCGTCAGCGATGACGCCTCGGCCATCGAAGCGGCCGTCAAAGCGCTGTCTGACACCTATGATAACGTCTTTACCAGCGGTGGCATCGGCCCCACCCATGACGATATCACCGCCGATTGCATTGCCCGCGCCTTCGACACTCCGATTAACGTCCGCGACGACGCGCGCGCGTTGTTGCAGGCGCATTATGACAAGTCCGGACTGGAACTGAACGCCGCCCGCCTGCGTATGGCGCGCATTCCAGATGGTGCAGCGCTGATCGACAACCCGGTCTCAACGGCACCAGGGTTCACCCTTGCGAACGTGCATGTAATGGCTGGAGTTCCTTCGGTTTTTCAGGCGATGGTGGCCAGCATCCTGCCAAAGCTGACCGGAGGCAGCCCGCTTCTGTCGCAAACCTTGCGCGTGGATCGTGGTGAGGGCGACATTGCCGCAATCCTGTCTGCACTGGCTGAGGATTTTAGTGACTTGTCCATCGGTTGTTACCCTTTTCAGATCAATGGTGCGTTCGGGGCCAACGTGGTTGTACGCGGGACCGATGGTGTGCGCATTGACGCCGCCACAACCCGCCTGGCGAAAGAGCTTGAGCTTTGAGCCTCAACTGGGCGGATATTGTTGATGGCACGTGGCCCGCCGCACGCTATCAGACGCTTGGCCCGTTTCAACTGCGCGAAGGCCAGGGCGGAGGGTCGCGTGTGTCTGCGGCCAGTGCGTTGGGACCGGCCGGTGAAGCGGATATTGACGAAGCTGAGGCTGCAATGCTGGCCATGGGGCAAAAACGCATCTTCTGCCTTCGACCCGGGGACGAAGCTCTGGATGCCAAGCTGGCCCAACGGGGATACGACATTCTTGACCCGGTCAACATTTACGTCTGCCCTGTCTCGCGGCTGACCGATCAGCCGATTCCGCCGGTCATGGTGTTTTCGATCTGGGAACCGCTTGAGATCATGCGCGAAATCTGGGTCACAGGCGGTATCGGGCCAGAGCGGCTGGCGGTGATGGAACGTGCCAAAGGTCCTAAGACAGGCTTTTTGTTGCGTCACAATGATAAACCCAGCGGCGTGGCTTTTGTGGCGATGCATGGGGATGTCGCAATGGTCCATGCGCTCGAAGTATTGCCCGAGAACCGTCGTCAGGGGTTAGGCCACTGGACCATGCGCGCGGCGGCGCTCTGGGCGCGGGATCACGGTGCGCAAAATCTCAGCGTGATCTGCACCAAGGCCAATGAAGGCGCCAATGGTCTTTATCGCGCCCTCGGGATGGAGATCGCAGGCGAATACCATTACCGTCACCTTGTCTGAACTGAAGAGGTCGCCGTGACACAAAAAGACATGCCTACCGCGCTGAACCTGCCTATGGTCGATCCGTTGCCACCGGAAACGCAGAAATACTTTGATATCTGTGTCGAAAAACTGGGTATGGTGCCGAACGTGCTGAAAGCCAACGCATTCGACATAGACAAGCTGAACACCTTCACGGCGATGTACAACGATCTGATGCTGGCTGACAGCGGGCTGACCAAGCTGGAACGTGAAATGATCGCTGTGGTCGTCTCGGCGATCAACAAGTGCTTCTACTGCCTGGTCGCGCATGGGGCGGCGGTTCGTCAGCTTTCGGACAACCCGCAACTAGGTGAGATGCTGGTGATGAACTATCGCGTGGCCCCTCTGGAGCCCCGCCAGCGGGCGATGCTGGACTTTGCTGCGAAGATGACCACCGCCAGCGCCGAGATCGAGGAGCCCGACCGCCAGCGCCTGCGCGATGTAGGCTTTTCCGACCGCGACATCTGGGACATTGCCAATGTCGCCGGGTTTTTCAACATGTCAAACCGGGTGGCCAGCGCAACAGCGATGGTGCCCAACGAAGAATACCACGCGCAGTTTCGATGATCCGCGCTGCTGCCCTTATATCCCTGCTGATGACAGGACCGGTTGTGGCGCAGGACCTGACCCTACCGGCCAGCGCCCGCCAAATCAGCGACCGGACCTCGCCACTCGACAGCTATGACCTGCCAACAGGGCCTTATTCGAATGGCTCCGTGCCCTCTGACACTCTCGAAGGGCGGGTAGAACGCTATACGTGGCGGCTTCAGGCAGGGTCGAGCACGACTTTGCAGCTTCTCGCCCCGCTGCGGGATCAGATCGAGGCACAGGGTTACCAGATCCTGTTCGAATGCGACGCGCGGGCTTGTGGCGGTTTCGACTTCCGCTTTGGCACCGAAGTGGTGCCAACCCCGGACATGTATGTCGCCATTCAGGATTACCGATTTTTGTCGGCGACCAAGGGGCCTGTTGCCCTTAGTCTGCTGGTCAGCCGCAACCCCCCGGACGGCTATGTACAGATGATCCGGGTGACACCCCAAGATGCGCCGGACCCGGATCCGGTTGTGGTCGAGCAAGCCGTGGAAGGTACGGTCGGGTTGCTGGAGACTTTGGCGGCAACGGGCCATGTGATTCTGGATGATCTGCATTTTCCGACGGGCGAGGTTGCGCTGGGCGAGGGTCCGTTTGACTCGCTGAACCTGCTGGCCGGATACCTGTCCGACAACCCGAGTGCGCGGTTGGCCCTGGTGGGGCACACCGACGATACCGGTGCTTTGCAGGCAAATATTGCGGTCAGTAAAAACCGGGCTGCCGCAGTACGAACCCGCCTGATTGATGCACATGGCGTGGCACCCGACCGGATTGAAGCTCAGGGTGTTGGCTACCTGTCTCCTCTTACGTCGAACGCAACACCGCAAGGGCGCGATCTGAACCGTCGGGTCGAAGCAGTTTTGCTCGTCAACTGACCCACCACAGGTACATCGGCAGTCCGATCGTGATGTTGAACGGAAACGAAACGCCCAGCGACAGAGTCAGATAGATTCCGGCCTCGGCCTTCGGCAGTGCGATTTTCATGGCTGCGGGCACCGCTATGTATGAGGCCGAAGCCGACAGCACCATGAACAGGAACAGGCTACCCTTTGACAAGCCGATCATGACACCCACGGTCCAAGCCATCATCGCACCGATCAGGGGCATCAAGACGCCAAAGGCGAACAGGCCAACCGACAGCTTGTCTCGGTTGCTGATCAGGCTGCGGCCCGCCGACAGGCCCATATCCAGCAGGAACAGGCAGAGGATGCCGGTGAAGGGCGCGACGATGAAGGATGCGATCATCTGCATGCCTTTGCCACCTGTGATGGCTCCGATCAGGAATGCACCGCTGAGCAGCACAATCGAGCCGTTGGCCAGTAGGTCTCTCCACAGCTTGTCATCCTTTACGCCGTTGCCGCCGGTCTTGTGTGCAAGCCACAGCGCCGACAGAATTGCGGGCACTTCCATTGCTGCTGCTACGGCCACCATGAACCCGTCATGGGTCATTCCTACAAGGTCCAGAAGGCTGGTGGCAGTGACGAAGGTAACGATCGAGATTGATCCGTAATGCCCCGCCACCGCTGCCGCGTTCAGCGCATCCAGCCGTGTCATAACCCTCAGCAGGCCAAAGGCCACGAAGGGAATCGCAAAGGACAGGGCCACACCGCTCAGCAGAGTCAGGAACAATTGCAGGTGAATGCCATGCGCGGCCAGACTGGCACCGCCTTTGAACCCGATGGCCAGCAGCAAATAGAGCGACATGAACTTGGCCGCGCCCGCCGGGATCGACAGATCGCTGCGCACAAAGGCCGCCAGAAGCCCGAGAGCAAAAAACAATATGGTTGGCACAAGCAGGTTGCTGGACAGCGTCTCGATTACTCCGGGCATATTTTACTCCTGATCCCTCGCTTCGGGGGTAGGTGCCTTAAAAAAATAGCTTCGCCCAATACTATCTTTCTTAATTTAAATTAGTTTCAGGCTATGAAATGCGCCCAACCTTGCGCCAGTTGGAATACGTCGTCACAGTCGGCCGCCTAGGGCGGTTCAGTTTGGCTGCCGAGGTTCTGAATGTCAGTCAGCCCAGCCTGTCAGCGCAAATTGCAACGGTAGAACAGGAGCTTGGCATTCGTATTTTTGATCGCAACCGTGGCGGAATTCAGGTGACGACGAAGGGCGAAGAGTTCATCTCACGTGCGCAAAAGATACTCGCAGAGGTCAAGGACCTGCGCCACGCCATGTCGAACGATATGCCTGTCGGAGGAAGGTTGCGACTGGGTGTTTTGCCTTCGATCGGGCCTTATCTGTTGCCGCAAGCGATTAAAGAGGTGCACCGCCTCCGCCCCGGATTGCGCATTGTCGTGCGTGAGGAAAACACATTGGATCTGGAGCAGGGCCTGAAATCCGGTCGATTTGATCTGATCCTGTCGACGCCCGAGGACCACCCCAATACCGTGCAACATCGGTTGTTCAACGAAACTCTGTGGATTGCTGTGGCTGTTGATGATGTACTGGCGCAGGACCTGCAGGGTGTCAGTGCCGCAGACCTGCAAAATCGGTTGTTCCTGACCCTCGATCAAAGCCACCGTCTGTCGCGCATCGTCTATGCGTTGGCGGCGGAATGCGGTGGTGTTGTCTCGGATGAATATGAAGGCACGACGCTTGATTCCATTGTCCTGATGGCGGCCTCGGGTGTTGGTGTTGCTGTGTTGCCGGATCTTTATGCTCGCAGGCAGGGGATTTACCGCGATGAGGTGAAGCTGCGCCCACTCTCCATTCCCAATGCAAATCGCGACATTGCTCTGTTGGCACGCAATTCCGAGACCCCGCCACCGGGCCAGAACGTACTGATGGACAGCTTGCGCTCTTCAGCCCGGTCCATGGGTCTTTCGGTAATCGACCCCAAAAAAATGACCCGCACTATCACATGCAGGCCATAGGGTGGTCTTCAGGGAGAAATTACCAGTCCATCGGACCTTTGTCGTGGAATGAGTCTACGAGGAAATCGATGAAAGCCCGCACTTTAGGTTGCGTGAAACGGCCCGGCGGGTAGACGGCGTAAACGCCCTGAACCTCGTCGGGCAGGGACGGCATGGCATCGACAACCAGCCCTGCTTTCAAGGCTTCAGCGTAAAGATAGCTGGGCAGATAGGCGATACCAAGACCGGAAACTGCCGCGTTCAACAGAGATTGGCCGTCATTCACACTCAACCATCCTGCCGTTCGAACCTGGCGTTTTTCGCCAGACGGCGCTGTCAGTTTCCAGACATTGCCCGAGGATTGGCTGGAATAATGCAGCAGCTTGTGTTCGTTCAGATCGTCGATCTTCTGCGGCCGGCCAAATCTTTCGACATAGCTGGGCGCGGCGACCATGCGTTTGACTGTTTCGGTCAGTTTGCGGGCGCGCAGCGTACTGTCTTCCAACTCACCAATGCGCACAGCCACGTCAAATCCCTCGGAAATCAGCTCGACATAGCGGTTGTTCAATACCATGTTCACCGTGATATCTGGGTAGGCCGCAAGGAACTCGGACAGGACGGGAGACAGATGATTGACGCCGAAATCCGTGGCAACGCTGATGCGCAAAAGGCCGGAGGGGGCTGATTGCATCGACGTGACCAGCGAATCCGCTTCACCTGCATCATTCAGAACGCGCCGCGCGCGGTCATAATAGGCCAGTCCAATTTCTGTTGGTGATACCCGGCGCGTGGTGCGGTTCAACAGACGGGCTCCCAGCCGCGCTTCAAGGCTCGATACGTGTTTGGACACAGCCGATTTGGAGATGCCCATCTTCTTGGCCGCATCGGTGAAGCCACCCTGGTCCACCACGTTGGCGAAGGCTTCCATTTCGGTCAGTCGGTCCATACTCGTTCCCCAGATCTTGATTTCCGTCCTGACTATGGCGTTGAATCTGGGCGGAAACGGGGCAGACATGGGATAATATCAGGGATTTGAATCGGATCGTTTGCGTATGGGAAACGCCGAAACAGTGGTTTCCAAACTCGCCTCAGACACTGTGATGCTGTGTTTTTTGGGCAATCGCGCTAGGCTGTTAACTTGAGAATGGCATTTTTGTGACCAGGGAGGAGATCATGAAGACCTTTTTCGCCATCGCTGCCCTTTGTCTATCGGCCAGTGTTGCATACGCTGGAGGAGAGACGCCATCGAACCCAGATGCAAAGGTCTATTTCGTCAACCTGTCGGACGGCGACACCGTGCAATCGCCGGTCACCATTGTCTTTGGCCTCAGCGGTATGGGAGTCGCTCCTGCCGGGACAGAAAAGGAAAACACGGGCCATCATCACTTGCTGATCGATCGCCCCCCGCTGGGTGAGGGTGAGGATGGCGCGGATGAGCTGGCCTATGGCTTGCCATCAGACGACAATCATCTGCATTTCGGCGGTGGCCAGACTGAAGTGACGCTGGACCTGCCCGCCGGTCAGCACACGCTGCAACTGGTTCTGGGCGATGCAGGCCATGTGCCGCACGCCGCGCCGATTGTCTCCGATGTGATTACGATTACGGTGGAGTAAGCCTTTCCAGATGACGGGACGATTTCTAGAACACAGCCCTCGCCGCCAGAATCCACAGGGGCAGGGTCACTGCGCTCAGAAGGGTTGATTGCGCGATTAGCGTGGCCACAAGCTTTCTGTCAGCCCCAAACCCGGACGCCAGAACATGGGCGGCGGACGCGGTGGGCAAGGCCGCAAACAGGATCAACACAGGCGCCAGCCCATTGGCCCCGTCAGTCAGCAGGCAGACAAGAAAGGTTGCGCTCGGCACCAAAACCAGCTGGGTCAGGCAAACATATCCGCTGAACCGGTCCATCTTTGCCAGAGCGGTCCAGTTCATGGTTGCCCCGATCGAGATCAGCGCAATCGGAATTGCAGCTGCCGCGACCATCTCTAGCGGAGCCAGAATGGGCGCGGGAACGGTTATGCCGGAAAGGCCGACTGCCACGCCCAGTACACTGGCCAGCAAAAAGGGGTTCAGCGCCACTTTGGACAGGGTTTGCAAGATGCTCAGACTGCCGCCTTTGGACAGCACCAACACCGCCAGCGTGTTAGCGACGGGCACTGCCATTCCGATCGCTACCGCCATCTGACCGATTGTGCTTTGCCCCAGGGTTTGTGTTGCGACCAGAGCGATTGCCGAATTAAATCGCCATACGGTTTGCCAGCCGCCTGCAAAATCCAAAAACCGCTCCGGACCGATGGGCCGGGCTGCCCAACCCAATAGCATAGCAAAGATCAGAATGGCCCAGACAGCCGGTCCGATCTGCAACACATCTGCGACAGCAATGGGGCGTTTGCAGGCCGCGACAAACAGCAGCGCGGGAAACAGGATTTCAAAGTTCAGCTTGTCGAGGCCCTGCCACGCATTCACGGACAACCGCGCCCGGATGACGCCGCCCAACGCGACCATCAGGAAACTCGGGGCCAGCCCCGACAATATGGTGGCAAAGACCATGGCAGGCCGTCCCTACATTTAACGCTGCCACTCTAATCGGGCGTCAGTCGCTGGCAAGGTGATATCCGACGTGCCGATGTCGGAACTGACAGTTACTACAACCCCGCCGCCAGCCGTGTCCCCTGGTTGATCGCGCGTTTGGCGTCAAGTTCTGCCGCCACATCCGCACCACCGATCACATGTGGGGTGATACCCCGCTCGATCAGCGCGTCCGCCAACGACCGTTCTGAAACCTGACCGGAACACAGTACGACAGTGTCTGCAGGGATCACGGTCGGGTCTGCGCGCTCTTCGCCAAAGCTGACATGCAGACCATCATCGTCGATACGCTCGTAGTTCACGCCGCCCACGAAGTTGACGTCTTTCATCTTCAGCGTTGCGCGGTGAATCCAACCGGTGGTCTTGCCCAGCCCCTTGCCATGCGCCTGTTTCTTACGCTGCAGCAATGTGACCTGACGTGCAGGGGCGGCTGGTTGCGGCCCTTCAGGCGCCAGCCCTGAACGGTGCTCGGACGGATCCGTCACCCCCCATTCCCTCATCCAAAGCGGCAAGTCAGTCGCGGCGCTGTGGCTGTCCTCCAGCAGGAACTCGGAGACGTCAAAGCCGATTCCACCCGCGCCGATCACGGCGGCGGATTCGCCCACATCGGCCTTGTCGCGCAGCACGTCGATGTAACTCAGGACATTGTCGCGATCCTGTCCCGGAATCTGCGGATCACGCGGCGTGACACCGGTGGCGATGACCACTTCGTCAAAGCCGGTCAGGGCGTCAGCGGTGATCTCTCGGTTCAATTCCACCTTCACGCCCAGATCATCGATCATTGTGCGGTACCAGTCGACCAGCCCCCAGAACTCTTCTTTTCCCGGCACCTGCTTTGCCATGTTCAACTGACCGCCGACTTCGCTGGCACGGTCGAACAGGGTGACGTCATGGCCGCGCTGAGCAGCGGTTAATGCCGTCGACAGGCCTGCGGGGCCTGCGCCAACTATCGCAACGCATTTACGCGTTTTGGCCGGTTCAATGACCAGTTCCGTCTCGTGGCAGGCGCGCGGGTTGACCAGACAGGATGTCAGCTTGCCGCTGAACGTGTGATCCAGGCAGGCCTGATTGCAGGCAATACAGGGGGCGATCTTAGCCGCCTCGCCTTCGATCGCCTTTTTCACGAAATCAGCATCCGCCAGCATCGGGCGAGCCAGCGAAACCATGTCCGCACAGCCCGTTGACAGAACCTCTTCAGCGACCTCTGGTGTGTTGATCCGGTTCGAGGTGATGACGGGAATTGACACTTTACCCATCAGTTTTTTTGTCACCCAGGCAAATGCCGCACGCGGAACGCTGGTGGCAATGGTCGGGATCCGTGCCTCGTGCCAGCCGATGCCGGTGTTGATAATCGTGGCTCCGGCCTTTTCAATCTCCTGCGCAAGTTGCACGACCTCGTCATGGGTCGAGCCATTGGGCACCAGATCGATCATCGACAGCCGGTAGATAATGATGAAATCGGTGCCAACAGCCTCGCGCGTTCGGCGTACAACTTCGATCGGCAGGCGCATCCGGTTTTCATAAGACCCGCCCCATCGGTCAGTACGTTTATTGGTATGGGTCACAAGGAACTGGTTGAGGAAATATCCCTCGGATCCCATGATCTCGACCCCGTCGTAGCCCGCCTTTTGGGCCAGAAGGGCGGCGTTCACGATGTCGCTGATCTGCTTTTCGATACCCTCTTCATCCAACTCGTTCGGCGGGAATGGAGAGATAGGGGATTTCACCGGGCTGGGCGCCACGCATTTCGGTCCGTAGGCATAGCGGCCTGCATGCAGGATCTGCATGGCGATTTTACCGCCCGCCTCATGCACCCGCTGCGTGACGATGGAATGGTTCGCCACCTCTTTGTCATTGGTCATCATCGACGCGCCGGGCAGAACTGAGCCTTCAAGGTTTGGACCAATCCCGCCTGTCACCATAAGCGCCACACCACCGCGCGCCCGGTCAGCATAGAATTCTGCCACCCGGTTCCAGTCACCGGTTTCCTCAAGTCCGGTATGCATCGAACCCATCAGCACGCGGTTTTTCAAAGTGGTGAAACCTAGATCCAGCGGTGCCAGCATGTTTGGGTACGCAGTCATGGTGGAACTCTCCCTCCCGAATTTGCCTGCTAGATTGACGTTCGCGTCAACTTTGTCACGCGAAACCCCACGTCACCCTCTTTGCTGTCACGCCAGCGATTGCTAGAGGTGGGCGGAACAACCCGATGAGGCCGCGTATGACCCCTGAAGAAATCGCCAAACTGCCCTATCGCCCCTGCGTCGGGCTGATGCTGATGAATGCCGAGGGTAAAATTTTCGTCGGCCAACGAAACGATCGTCATAAGGACGCCTGGCAAATGCCTCAGGGTGGCGTGGACAAGGGCGAAGACCCGCGCGATGCAGCCCTGCGTGAGCTGTGGGAAGAAACCGGTGTAACTGCTGATCTGGTCGAGGTCGTGGCCGAAACTGATGGCTGGCTGCCTTATGATTTGCCCCATGACATCGTGCCAAAAATCTGGAAGGGCCGTTATCGCGGGCAAGAGCAGAAATGGTACCTGCTGCGCTTCACGGGCCGGGACGATCAGATCGACATCGAAACCCAACATCCCGAATTCACCCGCTGGAAATGGCAGGACCCTGCGCGCCTGATCGAAGAGATCGTGCCCTTCAAACGTGAGGTGTATGAAAAAGTAGTCGCGGTATTTGCCGGGCATCTTGGCCGGTAAGTCCCTCTAAATCTCACGTTTGCCTCGCTGATCCGCACGTTGGCGTGAGGGGGCGTGGCCCGGAACTTGGGGCGTCTATAGCTTGGTGCCCATGAAGGACACCACGCGCGATATTCCGATGCAAGCACCCGCCGGTCGCAGGTTCACCGGCACTGATCGTCGCGCTCCGTTGCGCGGTGGGCTGCAACGCTGCGGGGAATATGGTGCCGGTCAGACAGCCGGACGGTTTTACCCGGTCGCGTGTGTGGCGCTGGAGGTGACCCAGCGCTGCAACCTGGATTGCACGCTCTGTTACCTCTCGGATCGCGCCGAGATGACCTATGACCCGCCTCTTTCAGTTCTGCTGGCCCGACTGGCCACAATCCACGACCATTATGGCGAAGGTGTCTCGGTGCAGCTGACCGGGGGCGATCCGACCCTGCGCAAGGTCAAGGATCTTGAGGTTCTGTGCCGCGAAATCCGCAGGCTGGGTATGCGATCCTGTCTGATGACCAACGGTATTCGCGCCAGCCGCGCGTTCCTGACCCGCCTGGCGGCGGCGGGGCTGGACGACGTGGCCTTTCACGTGGACATGACGCAGGAGCGCTCCGGGTTTCACTCCGAGGTTGAACTGAATCGGGTGCGTCGAAAATACATCGACCGAACACGTGGCCTCGGGCTGCGCGTCTTGTTCAACACAACCGTTTTCGAAGGCAACTTCTCGGAACTTCCCGATCTGGCCCGGTTCCTGCGCGACCAGCCCGAAGTCGCCTTTGTCTCGTTCCAGATGCAAGCCGATACGGGGCGCGGTATTCTTCGGGCGCGGCCTGATACGATCACGCAGGATAGCGTGATCCGGGCGGTTGAAGCTGGATATGCGGCGCCGTTGAATTTCGATGCTGTCTCGGTTGGTCATTCCCAATGCAACCGCTATGCCAGCGTCCTGACGGCCGGGGGGCGGACCGTTTCGGTTCTGTCGAACCACGGTCTTGTGCGGCGTGTGATTGGTGCACTGGAACAGGTTGAGGAAGGACGCGCGGTGCATCTCGACATTCGGGCAACCGTCCTGCGACTGGCTGTTCGACAACCTTTTCTGGCCTTGCGTGTCGCAACGCATCTGGTTGCGTGTACGCTAAAATTGGGTCCGGGTCTGTTGCGGGGGCGGGTCCGGCGGCAGGCTATTTTCATCCACAACTTCATGGCGGCCGACGCGTTAGAGGAAGATCGCTGCGCCGCGTGTGTGTTCATGGTCGTCACGGCAAACGGGCCTTTGTCGATGTGTGTTCACAACGCAGAGCGGGATTTCCATTTGCAGGTGCCGGACAGGCTGGAGGGTCCAAAAGGTTCGCAATGGTGGAATGCAGCAAGCCGAAGCTTGTCCAGCCAACCTGACCTGCCGGGGCTGGGCGACCCCGATCTGGCACCGATCAAACGGTTGAAGGGCCAACTGAGAGCCCGACGCCGGAACCAGAAGGACACGTCATGAGATTTATGATTGCGGCATTGCTGCTGCCGTTGCTGGCCGCCTGCGCCAGCGTCGAGCGACTGGCTTTGCCCGCACCGGACCCGTTGCAAAACCCGGCACTGACGCAGGCGGCATTGCCGCCCGGCGCAAAGGTGGATCACAGCGATTGGAGTGCGTTTCTCTCGCGCTATGTCTCGCCTGACGCGAAGGGGGTAAATCGGGTGGCCTATGCGCAGGTGACGCAAGCTGACCGTGTCCGGCTGGCGGCGTATCTAACTGATCTGCAATCGGTTGACCCCGCCCAGCTGACCCGAGATCAGCAACTGGCCTATTGGATCAACCTCTATAATGCGTTGACGGTTGACGTGGTTCTGGACAATTACCCTGTTACCTCGATCCGCGACATCAAAGACGGCCCGCTGTCAATTGGCCCCTGGAATCGTTCTCTGGCGCAGGTGGCCGGGCAAAGCCTGACTCTGAACGACATCGAACATCGCATCATCCGCCCCACATTTGACGAGCCTCGTATCCATTATGCTCTGAACTGCGCCGCCGTGGGCTGCCCGAACCTGAAGGACCGGGCTTGGCAGGCCAGCACGCTTGAGGAAGACTTCGCTGCCGCTGAACGCGCCTACGTCAACGACCCGCGCGGGGTGCGGTTCGATGATCGTGGGCGGTTGATCCTGTCGAAGGTCTACATCTGGTTCCGCGAGGATTTCGGTGAAAGCGAAAAGGATGTGGTTGCGTCTATCGCGCAAGTGGCAGAGCCGGAATTGAATGCCCGGTTAACGCAAGCGCCCCGTGTCAGTGCCTACAAATACGATTGGGCACTGAACGTTGTGGGGGGCTCATAGTAGTGTGACTTAGCGACCTACAGCAAGCCTTCGGCGCGCAGCAATTCCTGCATATTGGCTTCGGGGCGTGGGCCGATATGGCTGATCACTTCGCGGGCGCAGACATTGCCGATTTTGGCACAGGTCTCGTAATCGCGGCCTGTGGCCATGCCAAACAGGAAACCCGCCGCAAACTGATCGCCCGCGCCTGTTGCATCGACGGGGACAACCTTTTCGACCGGAACGTCAATGCGGCTGTCACCATTCAGAACAGTAACACCGTCACCGGAACGGGTGCAGACCACTAGCGGACAGATCGCGGCGGTTTTGGTTAGAGCTCCCTCAAGATCGTCGGTTTCGAACAGGGATTTGATCTCAGCCTCGTTGCCGATCACGAAGTCCAGCTCGTTTTCGATCAGCAGCAGGAAATCGACCCGGTGGCGTTCCACGCAGAACGGATCGGAAATGGCGATACCCGCCTTGCCGCCACCTTTGTGACACGCACGTGCAGCCTCAAGAAACGCGGCTTTGCCTTTTTCCTTATCGAACAAGTAACCCTCGAGGAACATGATCTGGCTGTTGCCGGCGACATCATCGGATACGTCCTCGGACGACAGTTCCGAGGAAATCCCCAGATAGGTGTTCATTGACCGTTCGCCATCGGGCGAAACGAAGATCATCGAACGCGAGGTCGGCAATTCACCGCCCGGAACCGGCGGGTTCACGAAATCAACGCCATCTTCGTTCATCGCATCCGCGTAGAAACGGCCCAGAGCGTCATCGTGAACGCGGCCGATGAACGCGGCATCCAGCCCCAACGTACCAGCCCCCGCGATGGTGTTTGCGACCGAGCCACCTGGCGTTTGCACCCGGCCTTCCATCGAAGCATAAAGCACCTCACCACGCTCCTGCTCGATCAGCTGCATGATGCCTTTCTCGATGCCCATCAGCTCCAGGAAACTGTCATCGGCCTGGGAAATCACGTCCACAACGGCATTTCCGATGCCGGTCAGTTGGTAGGTCTTCATTCGGTTTTGTCCTCGAATTGACAGAGATCACGGATGATACAGGTCGGACATTGCGGCTTGCGCGCCTTGCAATGGTACCGGCCATGCAGGATCAACCAATGATGCGCATGGAGTTGAAAGTCAGCAGGTATGTTGTCTTCGATGGCGCGCTCGACCGCGTCAACGTCTTTGCCGGGACAGATGCCGGTGCGGTTGCCAACCCGGAAGATATGCGTATCCACGGCCTGAGCGGGTTGCCGCCACCACATGTTCAGAACCACATTGGCCGTCTTGCGCCCGACACCGGGCAGCGATTGCAGCGCAGCGCGGGAGTTGGGCACTTCTCCACCGTAGTCTTCGACCAGAATCCGGCTGAGCTTTACGACGTTCTTCGCCTTCTGACGGAACAGGCCAATGGTCTTGATATGCTCGATCAACCCCTCTTCGCCCAGATCCAGCATCTTTTGCGGCGTGTCGGCGATCTTGAACAGCTCGCGCGTGGCCTTGTTAACCCCAGCGTCGGTCGCTTGCGCCGACAGCGCGACGGCGACAACCAGAGTATAGACGTTCACATGCTCAAGCTCGCCCTTGGGTTCCGGGTCGGCCTCCTGAAAGCGCGTGAAAATCTCGCGGATCGTATGATAGTCGAGTTGTTTTGCCATCCGGGCCTTAATGCCGTCCGCCGTGCCGTGACACAAGCCTAAAGCCATTGCGCAAGTTCCGGGTCGCGGCAGCGTTGCCTGCGCGCTATGGTTTTGTCAGGAGATGAGGTGGAACCATGAACGTGCAAACCCCAGAAAGCGGATATCACTACAACGTCATGCGCCGGGCTATCGACCTGATCGATCAGGATGGTGAGAACCTGAGCCTTGAAGATCTGGCGCGCCAGATGGATATGAGCCCGGCCCATTTCCAGCGCCTGTTCTCGCGTTGGACCGGAGTGTCGCCGAAAAGATACCAACAGTACCTGACACTGGGCCACGCAAAGGCATTGCTGCGCGAACGGTTCACGACCTTGGAAACCGCGCATAACGTTGGTCTTTCCGGCAGCGGCCGCCTGCACGATCTGTTCCTGAAATGGGAATCCATGAGCCCCGGCGAATATGCCCGCAAAGGTGAAGGCCTGACGATCTATTGGGGTTGGTTCGAATGCCCCTTTGGACCTGCGCTGGTTATGGGCACCGGCAAGGGTATCTGCGGCATGGCCTTCGGGGCAGAGACCGGTGAAGAGGCCGCGATGGAAGACATGATTTCGCGCTGGCCCAAAGCAGAGTTTGTCGAGGATCCGATGCGTTTGCGCCCCTGGGTGCTGAGCGCCTTTGGTTCAGCCAGCGACCGGCTGGAGCCTACACCGCTCTATCTGATCGGCTCACCCCTTCAAATCAAGGTGTGGGAAGCACTGATGCATATCCCGTCGGGGCAGGTCACGACCTATTCCGAGATCGCGCAGCGCGTGGGTTCACCGCAAGCCGTGCGTGCTGTGGGCACGGCAGTTGGCCGTAACCCGGTCAGTTGGCTGATCCCCTGCCACCGCGCATTGCGCAAATCAGGTGGTCTGGGCGGGTACCATTGGGGCCTGCCTGTGAAGCGCGCGATGCTGGCCTATGAAGCGGCGCAAGCCGACGCCTGATTGACAGAGGACCCAGCCACTGCCAAAAGGCGCCGCAGGTTCGGGTCTCCTGCCGTTCGCGGCTATTTGGCTTAGGTGAAACCCGGTTTGAAGAACATCTGTTGCCCTTTTCTGGCGCACGGATGGCAATGCGAACCCCGTCCTGATTTCGCGCCCGTTCAAGGAAACGAGGCACATGATGACACGAATCCAAGCCGTCGCTCCGGTTGAAGAGCTGAAAGTGCAGGCGAAACGCCTGCGTGAAAAACTGAAAACGACAGGCGTATCGCTGTCGCATAGCGCCGCATTGGAACTGCTGGCCCATCAGCATGGCGTACGAGACTGGAACACATTGCATGCAATGGCCGGAAATCGGATGCACTTACGCATAGGTGACCGGGTTGAAGGACGATATCTGGGTCAGGCGTTCACTGCGGAAATTCGCGGCATAACCATGCTGGGCGATGGCGCGCGCCGCTGTGTGACCCTGCACTTTGATACGCCGGTTGATGTGGTACGGTTCGATAGCTTTTCCGCCTATCGACAGCGCGTTACCGGAGAGATTGGTTGGGATGGTCGATCCCTACGTCACACTTCCGATGGTGAGCCCCAGCTTGTGGTGCGGCCTGTTTGAAACACTAAGGGCGAGGCAACCGCGTTGCCCCGCCCAATCTGTCTGGCTCACCGGGAAGCTTATTCTGCGGCCCAACCGCCAACCGCTTTGACTTCAAGAAAGTCTTCAAGACCGAAGACACCGCCTTCGCGCCCGTTGCCAGATTGCTTCATGCCTCCGAACGGAGAGCCCGCGCTGCGTGATTGGCCGTTCATCTCAACCATGCCCGACCGCAGAACCCGCGCCATGCGATTGGCGCGCGCACCGTCTTGGGTCTGAACATAGTTGGTCAGGCCGTAAGGCGTGTCATTGGCGATTTCGATGGCCTCTTCTTCGGTGTCGAAGGGGATCATGGTCAGAACGGGGCCGAAGATTTCTTCGCGTGCGATGGTCATCCGGTTGTTGGCGTCGGCGAAGACCGTGGGGCGGACATAGTAGCCCTTGTTCAACCCTTCGGGACGTCCAGTGCCACCAGCAACCAGGCGCGCACCTTCGTCGATGCCTTTCTGGATCAGGTCCTGAATCTTGCTCCACTGGAGCTCGTTCACAACCGGGCCGATATGACGTCCGTTTTCAGCGGCAGGACCGACCTTGACCATGTTGGCAACTTCTGTTGCCGTTTCCACGGCCTTGTCGTAGATCGGGCGTTGTACCAGCATCCGGCTGGGGGCGTTACAGCTTTGGCCGGTGTTTTGCATCATGTGCAGAACGCCGCGCTTGACTGCCTTCTCATCCGCGTCCTCAAAGATTACGTTCGCACCTTTGCCGCCCAGTTCCAGATGAACTTTCTTCAGTGTCTCGGCCGCGTTCTTCGATATTGCGGTGCCCGCGCGGGTCGAACCGGTAAAGCTGACCATATCCACGTCCCTATGGCCCGAAAGCTGAGAGCCGACACCCACTCCGTCACCGTTGACCAAATTGAACACACCGGGCGGGAAGCCTGCTTCGTCCATCATCTCGGCAAAGATCATCGCGTTCAGCGGGCTTTGTTCTGAGGGTTTCAACACCATCGTGCACCCCGCAATTGCAGCAGCACCAACTTTGAGCGTGATCTGGTTCATCGGCCAGTTCCACGGCGTGATCAAAGCAGCAACGCCAACCGCTTCATGGATGATCCGGTCATTCGGTGCGTGATCCCCCAATGGGCGCTCGAATTCAAACGCCTTGGCAGCGCGGATGAAGTTCTTCAGGTGGTAGATGCCGGCGCCCGCCTGCGCCGAGCGGGCCAGATCGATCGGGGCGCCCATCTCAAGCGACATTGCCTGCGCCAGATCTTCGGCCCGGGTCGCGTATAGTTCGACCAGTTTTTCCACCAGCGCGATTCGGGTTTCTACCGGAGTCGCCATCCAGCCGGGCAAGGCGGCCTTGGCGGCTGCAACGGCCGCATTTGTGTCGGCCTCAGCGCCAAGCGAAATTACCGCGCAGGGCTCCTCGGTCGAGGGGTTGATGACTTCAAAATCATTGGGCTGCGAAGGTGCGACCCACTGACCGTTAATATAGAAATCTCGCTTTTCGATCATCGTGAGCCCTCCTGAAGGTTCGCCTGAAGTCGGCTGATCGGGGCCACTCTGTCACCCATGCACAGACGGAGCAATAGTGAATTTGATCAAATTATTTTCTCCTAATGCTCACAAATTCCGTACCCCTGGACGCGCTGGATGGTTTAACCTCCGCGCAAAGTGATTAGGTTTCAGGCAACCGACTCAGGTTTTTCACAGGAAAGGAGATGCCCCATGGGTTTGCGCATCAACGATACCGTCCCGAACTTCACAGCAGAAACAGATCAGGGTACCGTTCAGTTTCACGACTGGATCGGTGACAGCTGGGCCATTCTGTTCTCGCACCCGAAGGATTTCACCCCTGTTTGCACAACCGAGTTTTCGGCCGTTGCGCAGTTGAATGACGAATGGGCCGCGCGCAACACTAAAGTGATCGGCGTATCGGTCGATGGCGTAGAGGACCACAAGAAGTGGAAGAAGGACATCGAGGAATACGGCAAGGCCAATCCCGGTTTCCCGATTATCGCTGATGATGGTCTGGCTGTGTCCAAGGCTTTCGACATGCTGCCCGCCGAAGCTTATCTGCCTGATGGCCGCACACCAGCTGACAGCGCCACAGTACGCTCGGTCTTTATTATCGGCCCGGACAAGCAACTGAAGCTGTCGATGACTTACCCGATGACCGTGGGCCGGAATTTTGCCGAAATCCTGCGCGCGCTGGACGGGTTGCAGATGTCGGCCAAAGGCGTGGCGACACCGGCCAACTGGGTGCCGGGCGAAGATGTGATCATCCCACCGACCGTGTCGAACGAAGATGCCAAGGCCAAGTTTGGCGAGTTCGAAACGATCTTCCCCTATCTGCGCAAGACCAAAGCACCATCGTAAATCGGATGTCGGGTCAAGGGGGCGGTTAGCCCCCTTGGCTTATGACCCGGACACTGTTTTGGTGCAATCAGTGGTGGTCGGGACATCAGTGACGCGTTGCGGGTGCCAATACAGTTTGGTCCGGTAGGATGCGCGTTTGAATTCACGGGTCACCTTGTCACTCAGCGGTGGTCGTGTCTGAATTGTAGATCCGCCAATCTCGCTTGCGATTTCCTGATTGCCGCTGCCAAGCAGCGCGTGAACCGGCTGACCTGTCAACCAATGCATTTGCAGGAAGGTATCGACTGGGCGGTCGATCTGTTCGGTGACTTTCAGCAAGCGTTCAGCTGCGCGGCGTCCGACCATCTGACAGACGCATTGCAGACCTATAATCCAGGGCAGGATCAGGCGCTGATCATCTTTCTTGATCAGGGTCTGCGATGGCAATTCGCGTTGCTTCACAGGGATTCGGATATAGTGATCTGCCGTCGCAAACTGCTGCAGCAAATCCAGAGCGCGTTGCATCCGGCCGGGGTCAATCCGAAGATCATCTTCAGTAATGATCGCCAGATCAATTTTTTCGTCAACCATCTTCTGCCAGATCCGCCGATGGCTTTGAAACACACCGATTTCGGCAGGGCGAAGAACAAACGGGTAATGTGGACGATGCAGCGTTCCCATATGCACCTGCACATCCGCGATCTGATCCGGGTCGCGCCCATTTACGGCCTCGAACAGTTCGGCGTTGGGAAGGTCTTTGCACAGCTGCTCGGCATTCGCTCGTCGGGCCGTGCTGGATGACATATGGATAACAAAGGATCGCATGCCCCCGTGCATAGAGCACGAGGGCATGGGGGGGAAGGGTAACCGGAGAGAAACCCGACCCCCTAAGCGATCAGAAATTGTAGCGGAGTCCGAGGTTGACACTGAACGTATCCAAATCATCTTCTACATCGCCGGTCAGGGCTCCGTTCGGCGCCAGACGCTGTGACGAGACATCAAAGGCACGGGCATAACGGGCGTCAACGGTAAGGGCGGTTGACGTGTTGATGTCATACGCCACACCGGTGATCACCTGGGCGGCAAAGGTGGTGTCGCTGTCATCCAGCGCCACACCCGGGCCGTAGGAAAAATCCAAATCCGAATAGGTGGCACCCAGACCAAACCCGGCAAACGGGGTCAGCGCGCCAGCCTGTTTGAAATCGAACAGCACATTGGCAAACAATGAGGTCTGCGTGATATCACCCGAGATATTACCCTCGACCCCCGGCCCGTTGCCGGTAAAGTTCACGCCGTCCACGTCACTGTCGCGATATGACAGCTCCAGCTCGATCCGCGTTCCGATGGTGTCATTGGACCATTGCGGAATCTCTTTACCGATCGCGACACCCAGACCGAAACCTGCGTCGAAATCAGTATCGACCGACTGCGTCGCACCACCGATCGTGCCAGCGAAATCGCTGCCCTGTAGCTGGCTGTAACCGATGAAGCCCTGAATGTAAGTGCCGTCGCCCAGACTCTGCGCGGCAAGCGCCGTTGAGCTGACCGCCAGAGCTGTAGAGGCGAGAATGAGGCGCGTGAACATAACCTTCTCCATTATTCCAAAGTCCGCATGGCACGGATGTGGGCAAGGCGGACAAAAAAGAAAGCCGCCGGACCTTCACTTCGTTTCACAGGTTTTTAGGAATGCGTGAGTGAATAGACCCGAGTTATTACGGGCACATCCCGCCGCTGTTTCAGGAGCTTTGACCCGAGGGGTCTGAAACGCCCTTTACCAACGGCTCGCACAAAAGCTCATCGACAAAAAAGCTTAGCAATTGCAACCGGCTGGAGACGCCTGCCTTTCGATACACCGCTGCGCTCTGCGCCTTGATCGTCCCCTCTTTGGTCTGTCGCATTTCGGCGATTTCAGCGATTGACAGACCTTTGATCGACAACATGGCAACGTCACGCTCGGCGTCACTCAGCTTCCATTCGCTGAACTGGCGTTCGATGATCTGGGCAAAGGCCCCCTGCGCCACACCCAGTTGCCGTTGCATGTTGCGCACCCGCCTGGTCTGAGAACGGATCAGGGCGATTGTGGCGCTCAGGCCTCCGACAAGCGCCAGCGCCAGAAACAGCTCAAACGAATGAAAGTGACGAAACCCCGCGCTTTCACCGCCTGTCCAATCCAGCGCTGCATCCGTCATGAAAAAGGCGGCGCAAAAGGCCTGCACCACCAGAAGGAGCCAGAGTAAAGACGTCTGAGATACTTGCATACAGCCCCTTGGATATTGAAAATTCAGTCGTCGTCGTCTTCTTCAGACTCGATGGCGGTCACCACCCCGTCTGTGTCAGACAGGACCAGTTCAGTTTCCACACCATCCTTGATGAGTTCAACCTCGATTTCGCCATCTTCAAATTCGATCTCTTCGATCTGGTATCCTAGAGCTTCAAGAGCCGAGCGGATTTCGGCTTCGCTTGTACCCAGTTTGTCGCCCAGTCCGACATTGGCCAAAGCAAGTACCGGTGCGGTGGCGATCAATCCTGTCAGTGTCAGCAGTTTCAAGGTTTCCATATCGCATCTCCTTTTTTGCGTTGTGGCGATGTTGTTGAACTGGGGACATGGGCAGGGCGCTGCGATTGGCTTTTGGTTGAAATGGGGCGAATTGAACCAAGGTTTATGCACTTTGCGGCCATTCCTGCCCGTCAGGTTCTGGTCGCAATCAAAATGTGATAGTTTGTCTAAGGGAAACATACAGGCATGTGACCAACGATGTCGGGCTTTCTGACTGTCTTGAACAGGAGAGGACCATGGCTTTTACAGATTGGTACGTCGAGGGGGAAAGCTTCGGAAACTGCAATTGCGGCTATGCCTGCCCCTGCCAGTTCGAGGAATTGCCGACGCATGGCAATTGCCGGGGCTTTGAAGTGCTTGAAATCGGCAGCGGGTATTTTGGAAAAACGGATCTCAGTGGAACCAAGGCTGCCTTGATCTATGCATGGCCCGGGCCAATTTTCGAAGGTGGCGGTGAAATGCAGGTGATTGTCGACCCCGCAGCTACGCCAGCGCAGCGCGATGCGCTGGAAAAGGTCTTTCACGGGGAAGAAACCGAAGAGATGGCAACGCATTGGTACGTGTTCCGGGCCATGTGTGAGACGGTGCATGACACGTTATACCTGCCGATTGAGTTTGAGATGGATATCGAAGGGCGAACAGCCAGTGTTACTGTTGGTGACGTTCTAAAGTCGACCGGGCGTCCGATTCAGGCCCCGCATGGCGGCGGAGAACATCGCGTACGCATTGATATTCCCGGCGGGATCGAATTCACCATTGCCGAGATCGGCAGTGCCTCGACCCGCGCCGATGCGGCGATCAAGCTGGATTTGAATGACAGTTACGGCCAGTGGCACGTGTTGAAACACGGCCCGGGTGGTGTCGCCCACTGACCGGAGGGCTGTCAGGCGGCTTTTGCAGGTGCGTTTAGGCGCGCTTTCCAGCATGGAACCGTCAGATCCGCCGTCAGCACCTGGACCTCAAAGGGTTTCAGGACCGGCAATACGGTTGAACCATAACCGCCTCTGCCATTGGACAGTTCCGGGAACAGTTCGAGCAGTTCTCGCTGGGTGGCTGGTGCCATTGCGTCAAGGGTAGTGTCACCGGGGTAAAAGGACTCGGACCAGATTCCTTCGACATTCACCAGTTCATGCTGATCAAACAGGATGTGAATATACTCCACTCCTTGCGCTGGCATTTCCTGAACGATGGTTTGTCCGTTGATCAGCGCCTTTGCCGGGGCCAACATCGTTGCCTCGCAATGCATCAGTTCCATCATTGCCGATGTGACAGCAATCCGATGCTGCGGGGAGATGACGAGATCGCGGCTGGGACCGTTCGGCCCGAAACAACCCGTCTTGATCCGTACCGGGCACAGGTGAGGGTTTCGCTGCAACTCGGACGCTGACAAACGGCGTTTGCCGATCCAGCGTACCGGGCAGGCGTGGCCGTCAGCAGTGACAACCGGGTCGCCGGGCCTCAATGCTTCGACCCGGCGCAGCCCCGTCGGGGTCTGGATCAGCGATCCGGCGGTAAAACACACGAAAGAAGGCAAAGACTGATACGCGGATGACGGCGCGGTTCCGGCAAAGCTGGTATCTGAAATCGTATCATTCAATTCGGCCTGACCCGAAGTGAATATGACGTAACGAGGGTTTGAAAACTGGATCAGGATGAATGTAACCGGTGCGCCATCGACCGTGCCTGTGTAGTTTTCAAAGGTACTGAAATCCTGGGTTGATCCGGAAAATCCGGGCAGAGATCCAAGATCAAGTTGCGAACTGCCGTCCGGGTCAGGGTCTTGCAGCAGGGCGTCATTATCCGTGATCTCGACGGAGATCGCGGCAGTAACTTCAACGCTGCGGTTGCTGAACGGGTCTGCGCTGATTTCGTAAACAGTAATTGAGGCCACGGTCGAACAGCTTCCCTGAAAGCGGCAATTCCCCCCTTAAGGTTGAGCTAATACACGCAATAAGTGTTAATATTTGATTTACCAATACTGGGCGCAACGACCCGTCATTCTGCCTGCAAACAAAAAAGGCCCCGGTCGAAACCGGGGCCTTTCTCAGTCAGTCTGAGGGGCAGATTACTCTGCGCTTTCCTCTTTCTTTTCTTTCTTCTCGGGAACGATCTCTTCGCCGGTTTCCTGATCGACCACTTTCATCGACAGGCGAACCTTGCCGCGATCGTCAAAGCCCAGCAGTTTGACCTTCACTTCCTGACCTTCCTTCAGAACATCCGACGGATGGTTCAGGCGGCGGTTTTCGATCTGGGACACATGAACCAGACCGTCGCGCTTGCCAAAGAAGTTCACGAAGGCGCCGAAATCGACGATCTTGACCACTTTACCGGTGTAGATCTGACCTTCTTCCGGCTCTGCCACGATCGAATAGATCATGTCATAGGCCTTCTGGATCGATTCACCATCAGGCGAGGCAATCTTGATGACACCGTCGTCGTTGATGTCGACCTTGGCACCCGAAACCTCGACGATCTCACGGATGACTTTACCGCCCGAGCCGATCACTTCGCGGATCTTGTCGGTTGGGATATTCATGGTCTCGATGCGCGGCGCGTGGACCGAGAATTCGTTGGTCTCGGACAGGGCTTTGCCCATTTCACCCAGAATGTGCATGCGGCCGTCTTTGGCCTGAGCCAGAGCAGTTTCCATGATCTGCGACGTGATGCCTGCGACCTTGATGTCCATCTGCAGCGAGGTGATGCCGTTCTCGGTACCCGCCACTTTGAAGTCCATGTCGCCCAGGTGGTCTTCGTCACCCAGAATGTCGGTCAGAACAGCATACTCGCCGTCGTCTTCCAGGATCAGACCCATGGCAACACCGGCAACCGGTGCTTTCAGCGGAACACCTGCATCCATCATCGACAGCGAACCGCCGCAGACAGACGCCATCGAGGACGACCCATTCGATTCAGTGATCTCTGAAACCACGCGAACGGTGTAAGGGAAGTCGGTTGGCGCAGGCAGAACCGCCTGCAACGCGCGCCATGCCAGTTTACCGTGACCGATTTCACGACGGCCCGGACCACCCACACGGCCAACTTCACCAACCGAATACGGAGGGAAGTTGTAGTGCAGCAGGAAGTTCGATTTGAAGTTGCCATGCAGCGCGTCGATGAATTGCTCATCGTCACCGGTGCCCAGCGTGGTCACAGCCAGCGCCTGCGTTTCACCACGGGTGAACAGGGCGGAACCGTGTGTACGCGGCAGCAGCGAGGTTTCGGCTTCGATGGCACGCACGTCGGTAGTCGAGCGACCATCGATACGCTTGCCGCCTTTGACGACGTCACCGCGCAGAATGCCTGCTTCCAGCTTTTTCATCGCCGAGCCCAGGTTCGCGTCTTCCAACTGTTCCTCGGTCAGCGCTTCTTTGATCGCTTCACGTGCAGCCGCAACAGCGGCGGTGCGCTCTTGCTTGTCGGTGATCGCGAAAGCGGCGCGCATCTGCTCTTCACCGGCAGCGGAAACAGCGGCGTAGAGATCCGAGTAATCGGGGGCGACGAATTCAAACGGCTCTTTCGCGGTTTCTTCGGCCAGATCGATGATCAGGTCCAGAACCGGCTGAATCTGCTCATGCGCAAAGTTCACGGCGCCCAGCATCTCGGCTTCGGACAGTTCGTATGCTTCGGATTCCACCATCATAACGGCGTTCTTGGTACCGGCCACAACCAGGTCCAGACGCTGTTCGGGGTTCAGGCGCAGGTCCTGCATGTCGTCCACGGTCGGGTTCAGGACGTACTCGCCATCCACGAAACCAACGCGAGCGCCAGCGATCGGGCCGCGGAACGGCGCGCCGGAAATGGTCAGAGCAGCCGAAGCGGCAATCATCGCAACGATGTCGGGGTCGTTGACCAGATCGTGGCTCAACACGGTGCACATCACCAGAACTTCGTTCTTGAAACCGTCAACGAACAGCGGGCGGATCGGACGGTCGATCAGACGCGCGGTCAGCGTCTCTTTCTCGGTCGGGCGCGCCTCGCGCTTGAAGAAGCCACCCGGAACCTTACCGGCGGCATAGTATTTTTCCTGATAGTGAACGGTCAGCGGGAAAAAGTCCTGACCGGGTTTTTGCTGCTTGGCAAAGGTCACGTTGGCCATGACGCTGGTTTCGCCCAGCGTTGCAATCACGGTGCCGTCGGCCTGACGGGCAACCTTGCCGGTTTCCAGTGTAAGCGTCTCTTCGCCCCACTGCATCGATTTCTTCGTTACATCAAACATATGCGTATCCTAAAAGGGAGCACTCCCGGCCCTCCGGGTCTCCCGTTTGCATGGCGGCCCCATTGCCGCCGACCCCACTTTATCTTCCATTCGAGTGCCGGGGTCAGGGCACAACGTCTCAGATATCGCGCGCATACATTAGAATGCGGGTAAAGGAAAGCGAAACCGCATGGAAGAAAACGCCGACTAGCGTTGGAATGGCGCGATCGCGCCTTAAAAGGGCCGCTCACGCGATTTACGCAGCGCCCGGATATCTTTCGCGGGTTCTGCCTCGGGTGTCTGGGCCATTTGTTCTGCGTCACTGCCCTCGGACTTTAGAAACGCCAGTGCTGCGATCGACCAGAGCCAAGAATACAACCACAGCAACGCCCCGCTTGCAGCGACCCCTCTGAGAATGATCTCAGGATCGAAATTAGGCAAACTTTGCGTGGTAAGGATCGAGACAAGCGACACTAGGATCGGCATCATGGCGTACAAAGCTGTGAAAAACCCAAAATAGAACTGCAAGAAGATCGAGACGAAAAACACGCAGAACAGGGGGAAAAAGCTGCGCCCGAACCCGTTGAAAAAGGCGTGACTTGGAGCGCGATGACCAGAGGAATGTGCGGCGCTGGCCATGGGCACGGCCATGGCCGCGCAGAACGCGGCCAGTACGAAGGTCATCACGATCAGTTTGCTGCCCACGGCAACAAACGCAAATGCAATCTGTGTGGATTTCGCGGCATTCTGAATTGCGGTCCATGAGAAGGGTTCTCCCACCTGCCACATGGCAAAAGCTATCGCGAGTAGATTGACCACAAGAACCAATACGGTCAGCGCCGCGGCGTAGAACAATCCAATCATCACCGAATACAGGGCCATGGCCCGGTAATCCGTGTGTCGCTTATCCCCTTTCAGTTCCAGCGCTGTGCGTATGCCAAACAGGGTAAAAAACGCGGTTGTGATCGGCTCACTGACAAAGCTGGCCATGCCGAGCGTGAATACCCCCAGAACCGTCCAGACAACAATCGAGGCAAGACTGATCACAAGGACCGGGACGATCATGCGCAACATCACGCGGATCGACAGCAAAAGAGAGTTGAGGATAAGCATCATGGGGGAAGTGCCCGTCAAAATCACTGAAGTAACAAAGTGCGAAACTACCTGAAGGAGAGTAGCTTGCAAGAGGTGGGGCGAGATAAATACATTCTCGTGTGTGAATGCGTTTTGTAAAAAAGTGGTTGCAGTGTAGGTTGTTACCATTGAACCTGCGGTTGAAAGGACGGAAACGCGCCAGGGAGTAGAACACTCATACCCGTCGGCCGCCCGAATACCTTGGCGTTTGCAGATAGCGAACAGAAGGGCAATCGAATGGCACAATCAAAGAAGATGCTGGATCCGGATCCCCGGGTTTACGACTTCGAAACGGAATATGAGCTGGGGCAGGATAACGTCCGGCCGTTTGGCCTGGACATCCACAACCCGGTCTTTCTGATCTCGAGTATCATGATTTTTGCGTTCGTCCTGATCGCATTGGCCAACCAAGAGGCGGCAGCTGCGTTTTTCGGCTGGCTCCGGCCTTGGCTGACCAGCACATTTGATTGGTTTCTCGTCCTTTCGGTCAACGCAATCACCCTGTTCTGCCTCGTTCTGATCATCCTGCCGGTCGGCAGTGTGCGGATCGGTGGTAAAGACGCCAAGCCTGATTATTCCTATGCCGGATGGATCGCGATGATGTTCGCCGCTGGTATTGGTATCGGTCTGCTGTTTTTTGGCGTGATGGAGCCGGTATATTATAACTTTGCCGAAGGCGGAAATGCACGGCCTCTGGGTATTGATATCGCCGTTCCCGGCAATGAGTATGTCGGCGTTGTCGGCACTATCCATCACTGGGGCCTGGAAGCTTGGGCGGTTTATGCCGCGGTCGGCCTGAGCCTTGCGATCTTCGCCTATAACCTGAACCTGCCGCTGACCCTGCGCTCGGCCTTCTATCCGATCCTAGGTGAACGCGTCTGGGGCTGGTGGGGTCATATCATCGACACTCTGGCCGTTTTCGCCACGTTGTTCGGGCTGACCACCTCTTTGGGACTGGGCGCACAGCAGGTTGCAGCGGGTCTTTACGAGGTCTTCGGTATCGAGCCCAGCCCGACCGTGGTAGTGCTGCTGATCATCGGTATCACGATGATTGCATTGGGGTCGGTTCTGATGGGGATGGATGCCGGTGTCAAACGGCTGAGTGAGATCAACATGATCATGGCCGTCGGCCTGTTCGTCTTTGTAATCGCAGTAACGGGTATTGGCACTGCGATTGCCCGGTATTTCAACGTGATGCGGGATTACGTCATGCATCTACCTGCGTTGTCCAACCCGTTCGGGCGAGAGGACACCAGCTATTTCCATGGCTGGACAACTTTCTACTGGGCGTGGTGGATCGCGTGGTCACCCTTTGTTGGCATGTTTATTGCCCGAATTTCAAAGGGTCGTACCGTTCGTGAGTTCATCATCTGCGCGCTGCTGGCACCGACAGCGGTCTGCGCCCTTTGGATGTCGACCTTCGGCGGCGCTGCGATCGACATGTTGAACGCAGGCGGAGCAGAAGGTGTTCGCGCAACAGTGATTGACAGCTACGCTCCGGAAGGTGCGTTGTTCGGCTTCCTGAAGGAACTACCGCTTTACAGCATCGTGGCCCCGATCGCTCTTGTCTTGATCGTTATCTTTTTTGTCACCTCGTCCGACTCAGGCTCGTTGGTGATCGACACGATCACTGCAGGCGGCAAGATGGACGCGCCGGTGGTTCAGCGCGTGTTCTGGTGCACTCTGGAAGGTCTGGTCGCCATTGCGTTGCTGTTGGGAGGCGGTCTCTCCGCGCTACAAGGTGCGGCTGTTTCAACTGGCATACCTTTTACGCTGGTGGTTTTGATCATGTGCTATTGCCTGTGGCTGGCGCTGAAATCGGAAAAAGCAAAGATGTAGGGAAGGTCCATGAAGGCCGTAACGCCCGCTTTTCAGCGGGCGTTACTTTGGGGAGACGAACATGGCCGCACCGAGATCGAAAAGACACTGGATCTACAAGTGCTCGTTCATCCAGAGCCAACAACCGCATTGATCAATAAGGGTCGATGCACCTTCACCGTCTCGCTGCATAGTTCACCACCCAGGCCAGATTGCGCGTGCGTAGTGCGAGGTTCGCTGTGGTCCCAATTTGCGGCAACATGCCTTTCTTTCTATTCTATGTCAGCCCAGCGTATTCATTTGTAATCTGTGCGACGTAATACGCCCGGAGGATACCGTATGAAGTTCAGCAAAAGAGCGCCCAGCATATTCGGGATCCGACTTGTCCATCTGCTAATCATCTCCCTCGTCTGCTTATTGGTGTCGGAGGTGCTTTCACGCATCTATATTGCGAAATTTTGGACCGAAACCAAAAGATCGTATTTTCTGGACAGCGGTGAAGTGCGGGGGCGGTTGGCCAGCCACACATACCTCCCGTATATCCCGGCGTCCGGTTACTCGACTTTGACGAACCGCCATAATTCTCTTGGGTTCAGGGGCGAAGAAATCGACATCGCGAAACCGGCCGGTACCACGAGGATCGTGGCGATCGGAGGGTCAACGACCTACGGAACTCATGTTCAGAACTACAGTCAAGCCTACCCGGCGCAACTCGAAGCTTTGCTGAACGTCGACTCCCAGGACTTTGAGGTTGTGAATGCCGGTGTTCCCGGCTGGGTTTCGACGGAACATCTCATCAATCTTCAGACACGAGTTCTTCCGCTCAACCCTGATATTATTATCATATTCCAGGGCAGGAATGAGCTATTTGCGCAAGCTTTCAATAACTTCAAGCCAGACTATTCTCATCTCAGAACGTCGAATTACAGTTTCCTTCACACGAACCACTCGCTGAAACGTGTCTTCAATTTTTCCAGATTGGCGATGCTGGTGGTTTCGATTCAACCAAGATGGTTTGGATGGGACCGGTATGAAGAGCACCCGGGATACGGTCAGAACCGGTACGAAAACAGGCCAACTTTGGAAGAACTAATCGACAATCTCGAAAAACCTGAGAACATTGAAACTTACCGCTCCAACACGATGTCAATGATCGGAATGGCCCGGGCAAACGGTGTCAGGGTGGTTTTGGCGACTATGCCATTTCAGGCGGAAAAATTTGCGAGCGGGGTTCTGCCGGTTCGTATCGTCGCTCCAACACCCGAAGATCGCGCAACCCTGTATGAAGCCCTATCCTCACAGGTCGAGGAGAACAATCAGGTCGTCCGGGCGCTGGGTAAAGAATACGGAGTTCCAGTTGTGGAACTGGCCGACCTGAACTCAAGGCCAGAGCTGTTCCTGGATGATGTCCATTTTGACGAAGTCGGAAATGAAGAGCGCGCCAAAATCCTGTTTGAAGCGCTGAGAAGCCACGAGCTTCTGGAGCAATAGCCGCATCATCGCGTCAGGGTCATTTGAGCGGTAACTTGACCTGCATTGCCGACGCCCTCTTGGTGTGCCTGCGGCAATTTTGGCTTTCCACTAGCTGTCAAAAAAAAACGCCCGCCAAAATGGCGGGCGTACAAATCAGACGGTCCGGGTTTCAGAACCGGTACAAAACGCTCAAAATGGCGCTTAGCGGCGGATGCCCAGCTTTTTGATCAGGTCCTGGTAACGCGCTTCTTCTTTGCCTTTCAGGTAGTCCAGCAGCTTACGGCGCTGGGCAACCATTTTCAGCAGACCGCGACGACCGTGGTTGTCTTTTTTGTGGGTCTTGAAGTGCTCGGTCAGGGTGGTGATGCGCGAGGTCAGGATAGCAACCTGTACTTCAGGCGAACCGGTGTCGCCGTCTTTGGTTGCGAATTCTTTCATGACGCGTGCTTTTTCAGCGGCAGTGATCGACATCGGGGTCTCCTTTGAAGGTTAGAGTTGATGGCGCAGGCCGGGATGTCGTCCAGCACAGGCCCATGGAGAAAACCGCACCGATTCCGATGCGGATGGGCGCGTATAGGCGCATTTTCATCAAATGGCAAAGGGAATCTGCGGGCTCAGACCATTTGCCCATACTGCGCCAGCTGCGCTTCAGTGATCAACTGAATATCGGCCACTGTCATACCTTCAGCCCCGTAAACTTGTGCCACTTCCTGACCGTTGATCATGACGCGCGTCAGGTTGGCGTTTTCAGCGTCAGGTTCCACCTCAATCTCCGGGTCGACCTCATCCTTCCAGGTTACAAGCAGCTTGTCCTCACCGGGTTGGAAGCCCATGACAGTGACGTCTTTCTCACCTGGGCCCAACACGATGTCATCGGCGCCCTGCCCACCGGTCACCACATCCCCGCCGCCTGCCACAATGGTATCTTCACCAGCGCCGCCATTCAGGAAATCCTTTTCGGCTGCGCCGTTTTCGATGCCGAAGACAAAGTCGTCGCCGTCGCCGCCGAAGATCGTATCTTCACCAGCGCCACCGTTCAGGGCATCGTTTCCGAACCCGCCCTGCAATGCGTCATCATCGGCTCCGCCCGTCAGAGTATCGTCGCCCTGACCGCCATAGAGCTCGTCTTCTCCGTCGCCCCCATCCAGTGTGTCGTCCCCAAAATGGCCGAACAAGGCGTCGTCCCCCTCGTTGCCGAACAGAAGGTCGTCATCCGCCTCTCCGTGCAGAACATCATCACCCTGACCGCCCGAAATCGTATCCGTACCGTCGCCCCCGTGCAGAACGTCATCGCCCTTGCCGCCGTCGATGGTGTCATCGCCGCCAAACCCGTTGACCTGGTCGACACCATCCTGTCCGGTGATCTCGTCCGGGCCATCGCTACCGGCAATCACAAGGTCACCTTCAAATTCCGAGATGACAGTGCCAGTGGACGGGCTTTCGATGTCGGGGTTTACCGGGTCTTCGACGTTTTCGCTAATCTCAAGAAACTCTCCGGTATCAGATTCAGTTTCTGCGTCCTCGTTGGGTCCGTCCTCTGAAACGTCCTCGTCTTCGATCAGCATTTCGCTCATTGCGTATGCAGCGCCGCTGATGGCGGCCAGTCCGATTAATCCGGCTAGAAACATGACACCCCTCCGATGGCAGAATGCTCCGAGGGTGAACATCCCATGCGATCGGCAATCGGATCAAAGTCAAGTTGTTGAAATGGTTAATAATTTGTCACCAAAGCTCGGGCTGTTGAGTGTAGGCGATATAAAGTGGGTGCTTGGGGTGACCGCCTTTGGTCAACCCCAGATGGAACAGCGGCTGGCCAGTGCGGCGCAGCAGAGTTTCCACCGCCGGGCCCCGGCCCAGATGTGTACCATGGGTGCCCCAGGCGGCGATAACCTGATCAGCCCACTGAACTCCGTCCAGAATGGCGGCGTCATTTTCCGGGCCTACCGGATCGGCAGCAGCGCGCATCTTGCGCGGGTCGGTGTCGCGCCAAGCAAAGATGTTGGTCACCTGAAACGCGCCAAACCCCAAGGCCCGCGCGCGACGTTCGCAGCGTTCAACTGTCGGGTCGTTCTGCACCTCGGTCGCGGTCGATGGGTTCAGCATCACAAACAATGCCTTCCGCCCCGCAGTATCCCAGGCGCGGGTGAGGCTATAGCGGTACTTTTCGCAGTCGGAATAAACGGCGGTCGAGGGCGCGTCGCCCTTGGTATGGGAACGGGTGATCATGCCCAATCGCCTAACACGTGATTTAGGCGACGAACACCCGGCTGGGGTGCAATTCGCCGGATTTATAAACCCCCACGGCCACGGCCTTGCCATCCAGCGAGGCCCATGCCTCGTCGCCGTATTCAACATCTGAGGCCAACACCATGCCCGGGTTGCCATTGCGCAGACGCGTGGCGCCTTCGGGGGTGCATTTCAGTTCGGGCAGGTCCGACAGACCGGTTTCCAGCGGGTGCAAAAATTCATCCAAGGCGGCGGTCTTTGCCATTTCGTCGATCTGTTCGACGCTCAGCCCGTCTTCGGCCTCGAACGGGCCGGACCAGATCCGGCGGAGTTCCCTGACGTGGCCGTGGCATCCCAGCGCTTCGCCCAGATCGCGGGCGATAGAGCGGACATAGCCACCCTTGCCGCAGGTCATTTCCAGTACAACGTGATCATCGTCAGGACGGTCGACAAGGATCAGCTCCTCGACCCAAAGAGGCCGGGCGGTCAGTTCCACATCCTCGCCATCGCGGGCCAGCTTATACGCACGCTGGCCGTCGATCTTAACAGCGGAGAACTTGGGCGGGACCTGCATGATGTCGCCCAGAAACGGCGTTAACGCCTGTTTGATATCTTCATCAGAAGGGCGGGCATCGCTTTCGGCAATCACTTCACCCTCGGCATCGTCAGTGTTGGTGGCCTGACCCAGACGTACGGTAAAGGTGTAGGCCTTCAAAGCATCCGTGATGTAGGGGACGGTTTTGGTCGCCTCACCCAGGGCCACGGCCAGAACGCCGGTCGCCTCGGGGTCCAGCGTACCCGCATGACCCGCTTTCTTGGCATCCATTGCCCAGCGCACCTTGTTGACCACGGCGGTTGAAGTCATGCCCGCGGGCTTGTCCACCACCAGCCATCCGGAAATGTCGCGGCCCTTGCGTTTGCGTCCCATAATGCACCTTGAATCTTGCCGAGGCCGGCGACCTAGCGGATCACTCTGCCGCTGTCAATTTGCAGGTGTGTCTTCGACGACGCCCACGATCGGCCCAAGTGAAAACCCGATATCAGACCGGTTGCTTGCCCGTTCATACATACGGGAAATATTGCCGTCGAAGAACAGCGCGTTCGGCGTTTCCAGCACGTCCCGGAACAGGCTGCCGAACTCGTGGAACGTGACATAGTCCTCCGAAATCGCAAACACCGCCCGTTTCCCATCATTGCTGGTGCCCACCCCGTTGCGCAAATAGAGCGAAGTTGAATCGGGCAGAAAACGCGGGTGCAGTTCCCCGTCGATCACCAGCATCGGGCCGGATTGCGTGGCAAAACGGCACGTGGGTGCCTGATCGGCATAGTCCAGGGTCTCGAACACATCCGCGCGACCTTCGCGAATGCAGAACACACCATTGGGCAACAGGCCAAAGTTGCCCGGACCAGCGTTTGGAATGACCCGCATCTGTTCTTCACCATCTTGGACGTAATGGCCAACCGGAGAGCGGTCGTCATGATACATACCTGCGTTCATGGCAAATGCGAGTCTTTTGCCGTCGGGGACCAGTGTCTCGTTTACGGACGAGAAGTGGCCCAGTACCTCGCCGTCGTCACCGTTGAGAAACAGCCGCAGGTCTTCGTTTGCCGCGTCGACTTCGCAGACGGTATAGCGCTTGTCTTCATGGGTCAGCTTTTCGCAAGTAACCGCAGAAGCTTGCGCGGCCCAGAGAACCGCGCCCAATGTGACTAGCGCCCGGATCACTCGTCCAGATCGCGGCGCACCGCGTCCTGTTCGAACATGCGGCGGGTATCGTCGAGACGGTCGAACGTGTCATCCAGCCGGAACCGCAGATCGGGCGAGAATTTCAGGCCGACCTTCTTACCTACCATGCGGCGCAGTTCGCTTTTGTTGCGGGCGAGCAGTTCGATCACGTCCTCCTGCCCCTTGCCGCCCAGCGGCAGCACATAGGCGGTGGCGATTTTCAGATCGGGCGAGGTGCGCACCTCACCCACAGTGATCGACATGCGGTTCAGGTCGGGGTCGTGGACATCTCCGCGCGCCAGAACTTCGGACAGGGTGCGGCGGATCAGTTCACCGACGCGTAGCTGTCGTTGGGACGGGCCGGGGCCATCGTGGAATTTGTTCTTTGCCATATCCCCGATCTAAGCCCAAAGCAGGGCTTTGCCAAGCGGGCGCGAACGGGGTAGGAGGCTTTGAGCCGAATTCGAGAAAGGACCAGCGCTATGACCCATATTCCGGGGATCGTCATCACAGGGGCTTCGGGCCGTATGGGGCAGATGCTGATCAAGACTGTAGCCGACAGCGATCAGGCGCGTCTGGTGGGTGTTGTCGAGCGTGAAGCCCACGATTGGATCGGTCAGGATGTGGGCGAGGCGATGGGTGGTCAGGCGCTGGGCGTCACGGTCACCGATGACCCGCTGGAAGCATTTGCGCAGGCGCAGGCGGTGATTGATTTCACCGCGCCCGAGGCGACGCTGGAATTTGCCGCTCTGGCCGCGCAGGCGCGCTGTGTACATGTGATCGGCACAACCGGCATGACAGACGAACAGATCGCAGCGCTGGAACCGGCCGCGCGCCACGCGGTGATCGTACGCGCAGGTAACATGAGCCTTGGTGTCAACCTGTTGGTGCAACTGACCAAAAAGGTCGCAGCTGCGCTGGATGAGGATTTTGACATCGAAATCATCGAAGGGCATCACCACCACAAGGTTGACGCACCATCCGGCACCGCTCTGATGTTGGGCGAGGCTGCTGCCGAGGGGCGTGGTGTCAATCTGGCAGATGTGTCTGACCGGGGTCGCGACGGCATCACAGGGGCCCGCAAACGCGGTGACATCGGATTTCACGCCGTTCGTGGCGGCGACATTGTGGGCGAACATGACGTGCTGTTCGCCGCGCCCAGCGAGCGCATCGTCCTGCGTCATCTGGCCAGCGACCGGGCGATCTTTGCCCGCGGTGCACTCAAGGCCGCGCTGTGGGGGCAAGGTAAGGCCCCTGGCCATTATGACATGGTGGACGTACTGGGGCTGTAAGCCATAGACGAAGCGGCTGCTGGCGCTAAGCTCTGATTTATGAGGATTCGGCGCTCTGGATTGGCAACCGGCGTTTTGCTTGCAGTGTTTTACCTGACACTGCTGCCATTCGTGGCGCATGGCGTTGGTATGGTAGGCATTGGGTTGTCGAAGGACGCGGCCCGGCAGAGCTATCTGTTCGCGGATGGCCAGATTGTCGGCAATGCAGCCATGTTGGTGCATATCCTTGCAGGCACGTTATTGATTGTACTTGTGCCGCTCCAGCTGCTCAAAGGTTTGAGGTTGAAATACAACCGCCTGCACCGCGCGTTGGGCACAGTGCTGGTTACGCTGGCTCTGATCGCCGGGCTGGCGGGTATGACCTATATACCATTGCGCGGAACAATCGGCGGCCCGGTGATGTCAGCCGCGTTTTTCCTGTATGGGCTCTGCCTGTTCACTGCTGCGCTGATGGTGGCGCGCATGGCCCTTGAAGGGGATCGCGCAGGCCATTGGGCGTGGGGGCTGAGGCTATTCTGGCTGGCGTTGGGGTCGTGGCTTTACCGTTTGCATTACACCCTTTGGTATTTGTTGACCGGCGGGGTGGGGTCAGAGCCCGATTTCTCGGGCCCGTTCGATCTGATTCAGAATTTCGCGTTCTATGTACCGTATCTGTTGGTCGTGCAAATCTGGATCGCCCACAATCGTGCGGCTCATCAAAAAGCCCTGATTACAGGTCCTTGATCTTGTCAGCCCGTAAGGAACAAGCGAGATAGACGCCGAACTCTTTCCCGATATCGGCGCTGACACGAGCATGGACGCGCCCTTGCCGATCTAGGAACCGCTGATTGTCCTCAACCGGGAAAATCCCCTCATGCCATATACCGGGATGGATATAGAGGCCGCGTGAGCCATCGCACCAGAACGCCACAACTTTTTCCGGCGTCAGGTTGTCGCCGGGCAGGGCAGCAGGCACGATGAAGGGTTTGTTGTCCAACGGCCAGAACATCTGTCCGCCATCCGGGTGGTAGTTCATGTGCCACAACAGCACCTGATCGCGAGGCACGGTTTGACGGTCTGTTTGTGCCTGCTGCGGATCAGTGGACCAACCCAGCACATAGTGGCCTTTTACGGCCTCGTTCTCACCATACAGGACATCACCCTGCCAGTCGCATTTGAACGTGCCTTCGACCCAGCCGCCCTCGTCACCGGTCCCTTCATCAATTGGTCGCCAGCCCTGTTGGGGCCAGCGCGTGATTTCAATCTCGAGTGTATCGGGGTCGTCGACCAGACAGCCATACCCTTTGACCGATTCCTCAGTGGCTCGGATCAGCGGAACCTCATGCCACGGCAGGGATGGTTTTGAACTGGCCTCAAAGATGTACTCCGGCGCGTTCATGGCGTACCCAGATGCCTGTCAACCATGCGCTGCACCATCGGTGCGAAATGTGCAAAGTCCGGCGTTTCCATATCGGCGCGTTTACCGGCCTCGTCGAGATACCGCACCTGAATGATCTCTTTCAGGTTCGGGTTGGCCTCGAACTCCGCGATTTCCTCGGCGCTCATCGGGCCGCCCTGCAGTTCCAATGTATGGACTGACGCGGCAGACAGACGGTTGAAGTATTCGGGTTTGGTGGCGCAGAGATACCGTTTGGCAGCCACATGATACCGGCAGCAATCGGTGACGACCGAAGGAAAGAACTGTTCCAGCACTTCCGCCCCCGCATCTTCATGGTGACGATCTTCTGTGTCGTCGGGGTGATAGGTGCCGAATTCGGATGTGAAATGGCCGATATCATGCAACAGAGCTCCGACGATGATTTCTTCGGCCTGGCCGTTCTGTTCGGCAATGGTGGCACCTTGCAGCATGTGCTGGGCCATTGTGACGGGTTCGCCCAGATATTCCTCACCTCCGCGGCGTTCAAAGATATCGCCGATAAAGGCGACGATGTTGTCCCGGTTCAGAGTCGAGAAATCGGGTTTCATTCCGCCGCCTCCGGATGCGCCATCTCCATCGCCGCCAGCGTGGACAGCAACCCGTCCTTGTCGGCGTAACACCCCTGCAACCAGCGCGATCCCGCACCGGAATATCCCAGACGCGCGTGCAGAACACGGGTGTTGTCGACGATGAAGCTTTCGCCCGGTTCAAGTTTGAACGACACGCCCATGGCCGGGTCGTCGATAACCTCGCCCAATTGACGATAGGCGGCGTAATAGGCTTCCATCTGGTCGAACGGGATGTCTACAAAAGGCGCGGACGAGCGGTTGTTGAAGCGAATGCCGATCAGTTCGCCATCAGGTGACAGTTCGATCATCGGGCGGCGCGAGCGCAGGCAAACTCCGTCAGAACCTTTGTATTCGAAGCGCGCCGGGTAGCCAGCCAGCAGGGCAAATCCTTCGGGGTTCTGTTCGCGCAGTTTTTCGGCGGCGCGGAAGCCGTCGACAACGATCGAGTCTCCACCTTCGGCGCTGTTTTCCAGGCAGTAGAGGATTTGCAGTGTCGGCACCGGGTCGCGATAGGGGTTGTCAGTGTGGGCCTGCAATCCCAACCCGGTATAAGCGAGGTTGGTCGGGTTCACCTCGGTCCGGACCTCGAAATAGGGGCCATAATTGGTCTCGCGGACGTAGCCGAACAGGTCGGCCACTTTCAGCAGCGATTCCGGTTCGGCCGGGCCGCCCGTCAGCTTGGCGAAACCGAACTCTGCTACAGAAGCCAGCCATTTGCGTTTGGCTGCAGGGCTGGCATGGACCTTGTTCCAATCGCCGCTGGGCGCGTCGATGCCGCGTTCCCACGTCGTGATGCCGGGGGCGATACGACCCAGTGCAAAATCTTGATCACGGTCATAGCTGTGTTCAGCCAGCCATTCAGACGGGAAGATAACGTTCTTGCCCTCAGGCTGGAACGTGACCTGCAAACCGCCCGAGACAACCTCGGCAGCGCTAACCGAGATGTCGGCAGGGATATCGCCAATTGTAATCAGCCGCTGGCCGTTACCGGGCGCGCGGGTGTCGGCGTCCAGCGCGTTGTCGCGTAGCCAAATGGCGTGAAAACGGGCTTGGGTTCCGGACTCGAACTCGACGGTGACGATCGAGGTATCGTGGGTGGCAGAGCGCAGCATGGGGGTCTCCTGTTCAGCGCGGGCTTTGGTTGAGCAGATACGTCGTTCATGGCATTACGACAATTAATCCTTATTTCGGCTGAGGCTTGGAAAATCTAATGGCTAAGAAAAAGATCGGGTTACCGCCACTGGATTGGTTGCGCGTTTTCGAGGCCGCCGGGCGTCTTGGTGGGTTCTCGGCAGCGGCTAAGGAGTTTGGGCTGACGCAGGCCGCTGTCAGCCAACGAATCGGCAATCTGGAAACCTGGCTGGGCCGGTCTTTGTTTGTGCGCGAGGCGCGAGGCGTGTCCTTGACGGTTGAGGGCGAAAGCTATTTGCCCTTGGTGCAAGACAGCCTTCGTGCGTTGGAACGCAACACTGAGGACCTGTTTGGCAAATCCCCACGCGAGCTGCGCGTCGCCGGGTTGTCTTCGAACATTCACGCACTGGTCTTGCCTGCCCTGACCAAATTTCAAGAGGTACAGCCCAAGGTTCTAGTGATGACCGACTCGGTCGCACGCCGGTCGTCCCTGGATGAAGAGCGGACTTGGCTGCAAATCCGTTATGGCCGGGGCATGTGGGCCGGGCGCGACTCTGCTTTGATTGCTCGTGAGAGTCTTGTGCCCATGGCGGCGCCGGGTGTCGACTGGGGTGCCCCTCTGATTGATCTGCGCGGAGAACGCCCCGGTTGGCGAGAGTGGAGCCAGAAAGGTGGTCAGCAGGACTTGCCGCCTTCAAAAATCAGCTTCGATTCGATGGAACACGCGATTTCGGCAGCGCGACGCGGTATGGGGGTGGTTCTGGGCTCGGTTCCGCTCGCCTCTGCCGACCTTCAGGAGGGGCGGTTGAACAAGCTGGATTTGCCTGAATTGCAAACCAAGGACGGATACTGGCTGACGTGGCCCGAAGATCGGGCGAAATCCAACAAACAACGTGCGTTGATCGAGGATTTCCTGCAGGCGCTGCGCGGCTGAGCGTTCAGAAGTCGATGGCGATGCCCTTCTTTTCCCAATCTCCATAACGGGCCGGGTCTGGTCCGTCTCGACCACCCAGCTCTTTCGGCATTTCTTTGGCCTCCGCCTCGGCTGTGCGGCGGCGTTCTTCCGCTTCGGCCAGTGCGCGCCGTGCGGCTGGGGGCAGGTCTTTGCGGTCGTCACTCATGACATCGGGTTCCTTTCCGTGCACAGCCTTGATATACGCCCGCGTCCGCCATTGGCAATGCGGGCACGGGTCACATGAAGGCGGTACCATGTCAAACAGCGCAACAGCAGCACGGCGCAGCGCAATCTACCTTTTGGATCAGGTTCTGGGTGAGGGTCGCTTGCTGTCCGAATGTCTGGCGGCAGGCGCTCTGGATCGGTTGCAGCCTGAAGACCGCGCGCGTGCTCAGCGCCTGGCACTGGAAACGCTGCGCGGGCTGGAACGTGCCGACCGTTTGCTGGACAACCACTTGAACCGCACACCCGCCCTGACGGTTCACAACGCGCTGAGGCTGGGCGCGGTTGAGCTGTGCAACGGTGAAGCGGCGCATGGCGTGGTCAATTCCATGGTCGAGATCATCAGTCGTTCGCGCAAGCATGGGCGTTTGAAGGGCCTGGTGAATGCTGTTCTGCGCAAGGTTGCTGCCGAAGGGCCGGAAGCGTGGCCGAAAATGCGCGTTCCGCGCTTGCCGGAGTGGTTGCGTGAGCCGCTGATCGCAGCCTGGGGCCTGGATGCCGTTGCTGGAATGGAGCAAGCACATTTCGCAGGGGCGCCACTGGATCTTAGCTTGAAGCCCGGGGCTGAAGGCCCCTCGGGCGATCAACTGCCTACGGGGTCTGTGCGTATACAGGATGCCGGTCAGGTCTCGACTTTGCAGGGATACAAGGCTGGAGATTGGTGGGTGCAGGACGCCGCCGCGGCTTTGCCGGTTCGCGTTTTGGCGCCGAAGGCGGGCGAGAAAGTGCTGGACCTCTGCGCGGCCCCGGGTGGGAAAACGATGCAACTCGCCGCTGCGGGGGCTGATGTAACGGCGCTGGATGTGTCAGATTCGCGGATGGAACGGGTGCGCGAGAACCTTGCGCGAACCGGCCTGAAGGCAAAGGTCGTTGTTGGCGATGCGCTGGAACACGAAGGTCAGTATGATGCAATCTTGCTGGACGCGCCTTGTTCCGCCACAGGTACGATCCGCAGGCATCCTGACTTGCCGTTTGCCAAGGACGGTTCGGAGTTCGGCGGATTGATCGAGCTCCAGACGCGCATGTTGGCCCATGCATGGAGCTTGCTGAAGCCCGGAGGGCGTCTGGTCTATTGCACCTGTTCCCTGCTACCGGACGAAGGCGAAGTTCAGGTCGAAGACGCGTTGGACATGTATCCGGACATGGCCGTGGACCGCGATGCTCTGAAGATACCCGGTGTCGAAACAGATTGGATCACCGAAGAGGGCGGCTTGCGATTGCGACCGGATTTTTGGCCGGATCGGGGTGGTATGGATGGGTTCTATATCGCGTGCCTGACCAAATCTGTCTGACCGCACACTTTTCGATGACTTGACGATCGGCGCGGTCTATCGTTGGGTCTCAAGCGCCAGCAGAGCGCAAGGGGCAGAGTAACGCGAGACATGTCGAACTCGGACACCATGACCAGTCGGTGGATGCGGTTTCAGAACCGTTTCTACGCGCGTCTGAGCCAGCGGCAAAAGGCGGTCACGGGGTTTGTCGCGCAACCCGACCCGCGCTCGGTGGGCTCGTTCGCACGTGGACGGCAACTGGTTGCCGGAAACCTGTTGTTCGCCGGGTATCTGGTCGAGGCCGAAGATACCGGGCTTTGGGACGTTGCCGCTCCCAGCGCTGGTTTTGATGAAGAACGTCACGGTTTTGCGTGGCTGGATGATCTGGCCGCAGTTGGAGATATGCGAGCACGGGAAAAGGCACAGCGCTGGGTTTGGGGCTGGATCGAGGCGCATGGACGCGGGCAAGGACCCGGCTGGGTGCCTGATCTGACCGGCCGGCGGGTCATGCGCTGGATCAATCACGCGATCTTTCTGCTGCGTGGCGTGGATGAAAAGCAAAGCAAACTGTTCTTCCGGTCGCTGGCCCAACAGACATGGTTCCTGTCCAAACGTTGGCAGGCTGCTACTCCAGGGTTGCCGCGATTTGAGGCTCTGGCCGGTTTGGTACAGGCCGGTTTGGCTATGGAGGGTTTGGAGCAGATGGCCGACCCGGCCTTGCGTGCGCTGGCCGGGGAATGTGACCGTCAGGTCGACGCACAGGGCGGCATTCCGACACGCAACCCTGAAGAATTGCTTGAGGTGTTCACGCTGCTCAGCTGGACTTCGGCGGCTCTGAACGATCTGGGACGCGGTACGCCTGTCGCGCAGGCCAATGCGATCAAACGGATCGCGCCGACCCTGCGAAGCCTGCGCCACGCGGATGGAGCCTTGGCGCGGTTCCATGGTGGCGGGCGCGGAGTCGAGGGACGTCTGGAACAGGCCCTTGCGCAAAGTGGCGTCAAACATAAGGCAGCCACGGAATTGCCAATGGGCTATGCCCGCCTGTCCGCCGCGCGCACCACGGTGATTGTAGATGCCAGCGTTCCGCCTTCCGGCGCGGCCTCGTACAATGCGCACGCCTCTACTCTGGCGTTCGAGCTGACCTCGGGGCGGCGGCCGTTGATCGTAAATTGCGGGTCGGGGGCCAGTTTCGGCTTGGATTGGCGGCGCGCCGGACGGGCGACGCCGTCGCATTCGACCTTGTGTCTGGACGGGTTTTCCAGCGCCCGTCTGGCCAACCCGTTACCGGGCCGAGAGGCGCAGGCGCTGGTGGATGCACCACAAGAGGTGCCGGTCGACTTCGAAGACGCGTTCGAAGGCATCCGCTTCATGGCAGGGCATAATGGGTACGCCAAGGTATTTGGCCTGACCCATGCGCGGACATTCGAGTTGCGATTTGATGGGCGCGAGCTGACCGTCGAAGATATTCTGCTTACTGCGACCGACAAGGCGAAGCGTCAGTTCGACAAGGCGATGGATGCTTCGGGCCTCAAAGGCATCGGGTATGACATTCGTTTTCATCTGCATCCGGATGTTGATGCCGCGCTGGATTTGGGCGGGGCGGCGGTGTCGATGGCACTCAAAAGCGGTGAGATCTGGGTTTTCCGTCATGATGGCGTTGGAAAATTGTCCGTCGAGCCAAGTGTTTACCTTGAAAAAGGGCGTTTAAAGCCACGCGCGACAAAACAGATCGTTCTATCCGGGCGCGCAATGGAGTATGCGACGCGCATCCGGTGGACACTGAGCAAGGCACAGGACACAGCCTATGCCATGCGCGATACGCACCGGGACGAGCCAGAATTCGACTGACGCCAAAAGGACCTTTGGACCCATGACCGATCTTCACCCCGTGCGCCGCGCGTTGCTTTCCGTATCCGACAAAACCGGGCTGATCGAGCTGGGCAAGGCGCTGGCCGAGCGCGGGGTTGAACTGCTGTCGACCGGCGGCACCGCCAAAGCGCTGCGCGACGCGGGACTTGCGGTCAAGGATGTTAGTGATGTGACCGGCTTCCCTGAGATGATGGATGGTCGGGTCAAGACCCTGCACCCGATGGTGCATGGCGGCCTGCTGGCGCTGCGCGACAATGACGCCCATGTTGCAGCCATGAACGAACACGGCATCGGTGCAATCGATCTGCTGGTGGTGAACCTCTATCCGTTCGAGGCAACTGTGGCCAAAGGTGCGGGATACGATGAGTGTGTCGAGAATATCGACATCGGCGGTCCGGCGATGATCCGCGCGGCGGCCAAGAACCATGCGTTCGTAAACGTGGTCGTGGACGTTGAGGATTACGACAAACTGCTTGGCGATATGGATCAGCATAATGGTGCGACCTGTCCGAAATTCCGCCGTAAGTTGGCGCAGAAAGCCTATGCCCGTACCGCCGTCTATGACACCGCTGTGTCCAACTGGCTGGCTGACGCGCTTGAGCTTGAAGCGCCCAAGCGTCGCGCCTTTGCGGGTGAGTTGAAGCAGACCCTGCGCTATGGCGAGAACAGTCATCAGCAGGCCGCATTCTATACCGATGGTACAAACCGTCCAGGTGTGGCGACTGCGGTGCAGCATCAGGGCAAGGAACTCAGCTACAACAACATCAACGACACAGATGCGGCGTTTGAGCTGGTGGCCGAGTTTGACCCGACGCAAGGTGCGGCTTGTGCCATAATCAAACATGCCAACCCCTGCGGTGTCGCCAAAGGTGCATCCCTGCTTGAGGCCTACAAGGCCGCGTTTGACTGCGACCGTACGTCGGCCTTTGGCGGGATCGTTGCGCTGAATCAGCCGCTGGACGCTGAGACCGCGCAGGAGATCACCGGCATATTCACCGAGGTCGTGATCGCTCCCGGCGCATCGGATGAGGCCAAGGCAATCTTTGCCGCCAAGAAGAACCTGCGCCTGATGACGACCGAGGCGCTGCCGGATGTGACTGCCGGTGGCAAAACCGTGCGTCAGGTGGCTGGTGGCCTTCTGGTACAGGATAAGGATAACGGCTTTGTCGGTATGGATGACCTGAAAGTTGTGACCAAGAAGGCCCCGACTGACGAGCAAATGCGTGACCTGTTGTTTGCCTGGAAAGTGGCGAAACACGTCAAGTCCAACGCCATCGTCTACGTCAAGGATGGTGCAACCGTGGGCGTGGGTGCCGGGCAGATGAGCCGTGTGGATTCGGCCCTGATCGCTGCCAAGAAAGCCGAACGCATGGCGGATGTGCTGGACCTGCCGCAACCGTTGACCATTGGATCGGCTGTTGCCTCGGATGCTTTCTTCCCCTTCCCCGACGGACTGATGGAGGCCGCCGAAGCCGGCGCGACCTGCGTGATTCAGCCGGGCGGCTCGATGCGTGACGATGAAGTCATCGCGGCGGCGGATGAGGCCGGTCTGGCCATGGTCTTTACCGGCATGCGCCATTTCCGTCACTAATGCGAACACGCCTGCTTCTCTGGGCGGCGCTGGCCGCTTTTGCGATCGACCAGATCAGCAAATATCTGGTCGTTCACGTCATGCGCGTGGCAGAACAGTCAGACGGCATCGATGTTTTGCCGCCGCTGCTTGTCTTCAAATATGGCGAGAATCGGGGCATCAACTTCGGCCTGTTCCAAGGAAACTCGGAGGCCGCGCGCTGGGTGCTGATCGGTATTTCCGTGGCGATTTGTGTTGGTGTTCTTGTCTGGCTCAGTCGCTCGACCCCCACCAAATTCATGCTGTTCTGCGGCGGCCTGTTGGTCGGGGGCGCGCTCGCCAATGTTTTGGACCGGGTCCTCTATGGCTTTGTTCTGGATTTCCTGAACATGTCCTGCTGCGGCATCAACAACCCGTTTGTGTTCAATCTGGCGGATGTGTTCATATTTGCGGGAGCTATCGGGCTGGTGCTGTTTGATGGCAAAAAGGCCTCGTGACGCGCGGGATGATATGCGATAAAAGCGCCTGAAACAGGCTGGAGACACCAATGCGGATGCCGCGCGCCATATTTGTTTTGACTGTTGCCGCTGCGGTTGCGGCATGTTCGAATCCTGGTCTGCGGGATCTGGCGCCTCCGGGTCCGGGTCCGGATGAGTTTTCGGTGTTGCCGGTCAAGCCGCTGACGCAACCTCAGGACTATGCCTTCTTGCCTGCACCCACGCCGGGCGGAGGGAATCTGACTGATCCGAACCCCAATGCCGATGCTGTGGCTGCACTGGGTGGTAACGCCGCTGCTCTGAACCCGAATACTGCCGTGCCATCCTCGGATGCGGCGCTTGTCACAGCCTCCAGTCGTTATGGCGTGTCACCGGATGCGCGGCAGGTGGTCGAGGCCGAGGATGCCGCGTTCCGCAAACGCCGTGGCCGCTGGACCGGATTGCGGCTGTTCCCGGTCGATCGTTATGGTCAGGTCTATGAACGGCAATCAATCGATCCGTTCTCGGAAACCGAGGCAGCGCGACGGGCGGGGATTGAAACCCCATCGTCGCCGCCGGGTGAATAATTCTTAACTTTCCGTCATCGGGCTTGAACCCGGGCCGCGCCACCGTAGTTTGAATATCAGAAACGAAACGGAGGATGCCCCATGGTTCGGGCCCTGGCCTTGTCGGCTGCCCTGATCGCTGCCACCCCGGTTTTTGCCGAGGATGGGAAAGAAGCGGTCACCACATTCACTTTGGACAACGGCATGGATGTCGTCGTGGTCGAAGACCACCGCGCACCGGTCGTACAACACATGGTCTGGTACCGTGCGGGATCTGCGGATGAGCCGATCGGGTCGTCCGGTGTGGCGCATTTTCTGGAACACCTTCTGTTCAAAGGCACCGATACGTTGGCCCCGGGTGAGTTTTCAGCCACCGTTGCGGCCAATGGCGGCAACGACAACGCTTTTACCTCGTATGACTACACCGCCTATTTTCAACGTGTCGCTGCCGACCGGCTTGAGCTGATGATGCGGATGGAATCTGACCGGATGCGGAACCTTCGGCTGAACGAAGAGGATATTCTGAACGAACGGGACGTGATCCTTGAGGAGCGCAACCAGCGTACCGAAAACAACCCGCGTGCCCTGTTCGGAGAACAGATGAGTGCGGCTCAGTATCTGAACCATCGCTACGGCGTGCCGATCATCGGTTGGATGCACGAGATGGAAGAACTGGACATGGAAGATGCGCTGTCTTTCTACCAGACCCATTATGCGCCCAATAACGCCATTCTGGTGGTGACGGGTGATGTTGACCCCGAAGAGGTCCGCACTCTCGCCGATCAGTATTACGGTGTGATCCCTGCCAATCCGGACTTGCCCGAGCGGGTTCGATCTCAGGAACCTCCGCAAACGGCCGAGCGTCGCCTGACCTTCAAGGATGCTCGCGTGGCTCAGCCTTATGTGCAGCGCAGCTATCTGGCACCGGAACGCGATCCGGGCGAACAGGAAAAGGCTGCTGCTTTGTTCCTGCTGGCCGAGTTGCTGGGTGGAAGCACCACGTCTTATTTGAACGAAAAACTGCAGTTCGATCAGCAGAAGGTCGTCTATGCCGGGGCGTTCTATCGCGGCGTTTCGCTGGATGACACGACCTTTGATCTTATCGTTGTTCCGGCCGAAGGCGTTTCGCTGCAAGAAGCCGAAGACGCCATGGATCAGGCCGTAGCCGATTTCGTCTTCGAAGGTGTGAACGAAGACGATCTGAACCGCATCAAGATGCAACTGCGCGCTTCGCAGACTTATGCTCGTGACAATGTGGACGGGATCGGCAACCGCTATGGCCGCGCACTGACCAGTGGTCTGACGGTCGAGGACGTGCAGGCCTGGCCCGATATCCTTCAAGCCGTGACCGGCGATGAGATCATCGCCGCCGCACGTGAAGTTCTGCAACCCGAGGCATCGGTCACAGGCTGGTTGATGCGCGATGATGAGGTGACGCAATGAAACGGTTTCTTGCAACGCTGATTGCCTGTCTGGTTGCCCTGCCGGCTCTGGCCGAGATCGAGATAGAAGAGGTGACTTCGCCCGGAGGCATCAAAGCCTGGCTGGTCGAGGATCATTCAATCCCTTTCACTGCACTGGAACTGCGGTTCCGTGGCGGCACGTCGTTGGATGACCCTGACAAACGCGGCGCTGTGTACCTGATGAGCGGACTGATTGAGGAAGGCGCAGGCGAGATGGATGCTCGCACCTATGCGCGCGAACTGGAAGCCCTGGCTGCGTCTTTCCGCTACAACTCAGGTGACGACACAGTTTCGATTTCCGCACGTTTTTTGACCGAAAACCGGGATGAGGTCGTCGATTTGCTGCGTACAACAATCCACAAACCGCGCTTTGATCAGGACGCGGTTGACCGTGTGCGCGCGCAAATCCTGTCAGGTCTGCGCTCGGACCAGACCGACCCCAACGAAATCGCAGGCCTCAGCTTCGCGCAGATGGCCTATGGCGATCACCCGTACGGGTCCGAGGGTAAAGGTACAATCGAAAGTGTCTCGGCCCTGACACGCGAAGATGTGGTGTCCGCTTACAAAGGCGTCTTTGCCAAGGATCGTCTGTATGTAGGGGCCGTCGGTGATATCACGGCCGAAGAATTGGGTGCCTTGCTGGATACACTGCTCGCCGACTTACCGGAAGCAGGCAAACCCATCCCCAGCAAGGCTGATGTGAGCATTCCCGGCGGAGTCAGCGTTGTTGAATTCGACACGCCTCAGTCTGTGGCGCTGTTTGGTCAATCAGGGATTGATCGCGACGATCCGGATTTCTTTGCCGCCTTTGTGCTGAACCACATACTCGGCGGTGGCGGGTTTGAAAGCCGACTGATGCAGGAGGTGCGCGAGAAGCGCGGCCTGACCTATGGCGTTGGGACGTATCTGGTACCTAAAGATCTGGCCTCAGTCTATCTGGGGTCTGTGTCATCGGCCAATGATCGTATCGCCGAAGCGATTGACGTAATTCGCAACGAATGGGCGCGCGCTGCCGCCGAAGGTGTGACGCAGAAGGAACTGGACGACGCTAAAACCTATCTCACCGGCGCCTATCCGCTGCGCTTTGATGGCAATGGACAGATTGCCGGGATCATGGTTGGAATGCAGATGGAAGGCCTGCCTATCGACTATATCGCAACTCGGAATGACAAGGTGAATGCGGTGACATTGGAAGACGTGAACCGGGTCGCTGCCGAACTGCTCGACCCGGATGGTTTGCACTTTACTGTCGTTGGCAAGCCAGTCGGCCTCGAAACAACGAACTAAACTGAAAGGGGTGGGCAGCAGCTCACCCCTTTTTCATGCTACGCAGCATGTCTCCCATCATCTGGCCGAACTTGCCTGACCCGCGCTGATAAAGTGCCCCGTCAACGGCCAGTACCGTTCCGCTGATATAGCTGGCCATCTCCGAGCTGAGGAACAGGCAGGCATTGGCCACATCCTGCGGCTGACCCCAGCGGCCAAGTGGTACGTCGCGGCGCAGCGCCTCCCCGGCATCGGGGGTTGGGGCAAGGCGCTTGGCGCCTTCGGTACCTTCGATGAACCCCGGCACGACCGAGTTTACCCTGATCCCCTCCACACCCCATTCCATCGAGAGTGTCCGTGTAATCTGGTCAACACCCGCCTTGGCGGCGCATACATGAGCCTGTCCTTCGTAGGGGAGGTAGGATTGCGGGGCCGAGATGTTGATGATGCTGGCGCCGGGACGTTTCAGGTAGGGGTAAGCGCCTTTCATCACGTGGATCGTGCCCATCAGGTCAATGTCGATCACGGTCTTGAACGCGTTGACCGACATTTCGGATGCCAACGCCGGGAAATTGCCCGCTGCGCCCGACACCAGAACGTCGAAGTCACCGAATGCCTCGTGGAACTGTTTCAGGCCGGCTGCCACGGCCTCCGGGTCGCGCACGTCAAACGCCGCCCCAATGGCATCCTGTGCGCCAGCAGCTTTCAACGCGGCGACGGTGTCATCGACTTTTTCCTGCGACCGGCTGGCAACGGCCAATTTGGCACCCGAGGCCGCAAAGGCCTCGGCGATGCCTCTGTTGATACCGCTCGTACCGCCGATCACAATGACGGTCTTACCCGAAAAATCCATGTAGGTCTCCCTTGGCGGGAGCCCTACTCGCCGTAGGGCACCCAGATGTTTTTAACTTCGGTCGCAGCCTGCAGGAAGCGGCGCGAATGGTCCATGCTCCAGTCAAATGCCGTCGCGTTATTGACCCAGGTCCGTTTCAGGTTGCCGGCCGACACCGCTTCGATCTCTTTCGAAAGGTCGGTGGACGAGAAGGACCAGACCGCATCCACATTCAGGTGCGAAGCCAGAGGTTTCGCCAGTTCTGCGTGGCTGCCGGTCAGGATGTTGACCACACCAGCAGGGACGTCCGAGGTTTCAAGGACCTGGTAGAAATCGGTTGCGGCCAGCGGATAAGGCTCCGAAGCCACCAGAACCACCCGGTTGCCCATCGCAATTGCCGGGGCCATGGCCGAGACCAGTCCCAGCAGTGGCGCCTCATCCGCGCATAGGGCACCGATGACACCCACGGACTCTTTCATGGCAATTGCCACGCCCCGGATCGGCACTCCGTGCACCTGACCGTCATACTTGTCAGTCCAGGCGGCGGCGGTGAACAGGCGCTGAATCGAGGCTTCTACCTCTTTCGCGCCGTCTTTCTTGCCCGTCATAGTGTCGATGCGTTCGGCGATTTCATTGGCGCGGGCCGAGAGGTTTTCACCAATGTAGTACAGGATCTGTGCCCGCAGGTGGCCGGTAGTCTTGGACCAACCCTTGGCACCCGCCGCAGCCTCAACCGCGTTGCGGATGTCCTTGCGGTTCGCCAGTCCCACATGGCCCAGCAGTCCGGACTTGCCCCAGACGGGTTTGGAATAACCCCCATCAGGACGCGCTTGCTTGCCACCGACATACATCTTTGCAGTGCGATCGATGGGGCCGACCGGAGCACCTTCGCCCATAGTGGCTTCAACCTTTGCAAGCGGCTTGGCCTTGCCTTTGGGCTTGGTGTAGGCCGCAAGCCCTTCCCAACCGCCTTCGCGGCCAAAGCCGCTTTCACGTACTCCGCCAAAGCCCGCAGCGGCGTCGAACAGGTTGGTGGCATTCACCCAGACCACGCCCGCAACCAGTTTGGGCGCGATATCCAGCGCAAGGTTTACGTTCTCGGTCCACACGGTCGCGGCCAGCCCGTAACGGGTGTTATTGGCCAGCTCGACAGCTTCTTCCGGGGTGCGGAAGGTGGACGAAACCAGAACCGGGCCAAAGATCTCTTCCTGCATCAGCGGGTCCGAGGTTTCCAACCCCGAAATCAGCGTCGGAGGGTAGTAGCAGCCGTTTGCGGGCAGCGCGCACGCTGCCTGATGAACGTGACCAACCGTGTTACTTTCGACCATTCCCTTGATGGTCTGTAACTGAACCGGGTCCACAACCGCGCCCACATCGATGCATTTGTCCAGTGGGTCGCCGATGCGCAGCGTGTCCATCCGCGCGCGCAGCTTCTCATGGAAACGGTCGGCGATGCCTTCCTGAACCAACAGGCGCGAGCCTGCACAGCAGACTTGACCCTGATTGAACCAGATCGCATCGACCAATCCTTCGATGGCACTGTCGATATCGGCGTCATCAAAGACGACGTAGGCGGACTTACCGCCCAGCTCCAACGTCAGTTCCTTGCCCGAACCTGCGGTTGCTTCGCGAATACGGCGTCCAACAACGGTTGAGCCGGTGAAAGCGATCTTGTCCACGTCCGCGTTCACGATCATCTCACCCACGGCGCCGTCACCGGTGACGATGTTGACCACGCCTTTCGGCAGGCCAGCCTGCGAACAGATATCGGCAAACAGCAGCGCGGTCAGAGAGGTATACTCGGCCGGTTTCAAGACAACAGTATTGCCCATCGAGATCGCGGGGGCGATCTTCCATGCAAGCATCAGTAGCGGGAAGTTCCACGGGATGATCTGGCCGCACACACCCAGAGCCTGGGCATCAGGCAGTTCGCTTTCCATTAGTTGCGCCATGCCCGCATGGTAATAGAAATGCCGCTGCGCCAGCGGGATGTCGATGTCGCGCGACTCGCGAATCGGTTTGCCGTTGTCCAGGCTTTCCAGCACGGCGAACAGACGCGAATGCTTCTGCAACAAGCGCGCGATTGCATAGAGGTACCGTGCGCGGCCCCCACCGCCCAGCTTCTCCCACTTTGGCTGTGCTGCGCGCGCGGCGGCAACTGCGGCATCCACATCGACCTGTTTCGCCTGTGTCAGCTTGGCCAATACCTCTCCGGTCGCCGGGTTGCGGCTGTCGAAGCCTCTACCCGGCTTGGTGAATGCACCATCAATGTAATGCCCGAACTTGTCGCCCTGATCGACCAGCCAGGCCAAAGCCTCGGCAGCGCTTTCGGGGGCAGGACCGTATTCCATGGTTTCGAAAATCTCTTTGACTGTCATTATTCTTATCCTCAGCCCATGGAGTGACGGTAGCCAGCCGAGTAGGACCCGGTGACATAGTGTTCCAACTGACGCTCGATATCGCCCAGCAGCGACGACGCGCCAAAGCGGAACAGGTCGGGTTCCAGCCAGCGATCACCCAGCTCGTCCTTGATCAGCGACAGGTAAACCAGAGAGTCCTTGGCTTTCGAAATGCCACCCGCGGGCTTGTACCCAACGCGATACCCGGTGCGGTCGTAATAGTCGCGGATCGCACGGATCATCACCAGCGACACGGGCAATGTGGCGTTGACGCTTTCCTTTCCGGTCGAGGTCTTGATGAAATCTGCACCCGCCATCATGCAGACCATCGAGGCGCGCGCGACGTTGCGCAAGCTGCCCAGCTCTCCGGTGGCAAGGATGGCTTTCACATGTGCATCGCCACAGGCCACGCGGAAGGCTTTCATCTCGTCATAAAGGGCCTGCCAGTCGCCCGAGAGCACGTGGCGACGCGAGATCACGATGTCGATTTCTTCAGCACCAGCTTTCACGCTCTCTTCAATCTCAGCCACGCGCAGGTGGAAGGGGGACAGGCCCGCAGGAAATCCGGTAGACACCGCAGCAACCGGAATGCCTGTGCCTTTCAGCGCGTCCACAGCGGTTTCGATCATGTCGTGATACACGCAGACTGCGCCGGTGGTGATCAGTGGCATATCCAGCGCTTGAAGGACCGAAGGCGCAACGGGCTGACGCGCCTTGGCGCACAACCGACGCACGCGACCCACTGTGTCATCGCCCGACAATGTTGTCAGGTCGATCATGGTGATCGCCTTCAGCAGCCATGCGGCTTGGTATTCCTTTTTGACCGAACGGCGGCCGGGCAGGGTCGAGGCGCGGCGCTCAATGGCCGAGGTGTTGGCCTGAACGGCGCGAACCCAATCCAGGTCCAGATCCATGCCAGGGTTCCGGGGTTCGGTTACTTGCGGCAGATGCGCGGTGCGCACGGGGCTTTCTGAGCTCTGCGTATCCATAGTCACGTCCTTTGGGAGGTTTGCGACAAAATCGCACGAGAGACCGGGGAATGGAAGATGCTGGCGGGTAATGATTGGAAAATTTTTGACCAAATGGACAAAATATGCCCACTTTCTTGCGAATAATTCGCATTTGCGTTGACTTAGTTGCGAATGGTTCTCATATTCAGTTCAAACAGGACGCAAAACTGAGGTCGAAGATGATTCGCCGGGATTTTCTTGCAGCAATGGCGCTGGCTCTTTCCTTGCCAGTCTCAGCCTTAGCCGAGGCACCTCTCAAGGTGGTGGCTACGACCGGCATGATCGCAGACGCGGCACGTCAGGTCGGTGGCGATCAGGTTGAGGTCAAGGGGCTGATGGGTCCCGGCGTAGACCCTCACGCCTATCGCCAGACCCGCAGCGACATCGTGGCGATGACGCGAGCGGATCTGATCCTGTGGCATGGCTTGTACCTCGAAGCGCAGATGGAAGATTTCTTCCATGATCTGGAGCGCAAACGGACGGTTGTCGCGGTTGCTGAAGGCGTTGATAAATCGAAGCTGCGGGCGCATGACGATTATGCCGACAAGTATGATCCACATGTCTGGATGACGCCTGAACTGTGGCGGGACGTTGTGCTGGAAGTTCAGTCAGCACTCACCGAGGTTCGTCCTGAATCGGCCGAGGTATTTGCCGCAAATGCTCAAGCGCACCTGGCAGATATCGATCGCCTGACGGCCTACGCGAACGAAGCTCTGACATCGGTTCCGGACAACAGCAAGGTGCTTGTCACCGCTCATGATGCCTTTGGCTATTTCGGTGAAAGCTTCGGATTCGAAGTTCTGGGGATTCAGGGCATTTCCACCCAGTCCGAAGCCGGTCTGAACCGGATTGGTGAGCTGGTCGATCTGCTGGTTGATCGTCAGATCACGGCGGTCTTTGTTGAAAGCTCGGTCTCGGATCGTTCCATGCGGGCGTTGATTGAAGGCGCAGCCGCCAAAGGACACGAAGTAAACGTCGGAGGAGAGCTGTTCTCGGACGCCATGGGTGAAGAAGGAACCTATGAAGGCACCTATACCGGGATGCTGGACCATAACATCACCGTCATTGCCGGTGCATTGGGTGGTGATGTGCCGGGTCGTGGCATGGACGGAAAACTGTCGGCGGGGTTCTGATCGATGCTGGATCTGATTAGCAACGAAGGTGTGACAGTTGACGATCAGGGGTTGGCCGACAGCCCCCTTGCCGTGCGCGGACTGACAGTCTCATACGGTCAAAAGCCTGCCGTGTTTTCAGTAGATATGACTGTTCAGCCCGGCGCGATGACCGCGATCATTGGGCCGAACGGAGCCGGAAAATCCACTTTGCTCAAGGCGGCTTTAGGCATCGTTTCCCCCCTGTCGGGTCAGGTGACCGTGTTTGGCCAGCCCTTGGAGAAGCAGCGCGCACGCATTGCTTATGTGCCGCAGCGCGCCAGCGTGGACTGGGACTTTCCTACGCGCGTCATCGATGTGGTTCTGATGGGCCTGTCGCGCGAACTTGGCTTGCTGGGCCGTGTTCGTGCCCGCCACAAGGCGTGCGCGATGGACTGCCTGAACCGTGTCGGAATGCGAGACTTCGCTAATCGGCAGATCGGGCAACTGTCCGGCGGCCAGCAGCAGCGTGTGTTTTTAGCGCGCGCGTTGGCGCAAGGCGCTGATCTTTATCTTCTGGACGAACCTTTCGCAGGGGTGGATGCCGCCACCGAGAAAGCCATCATCTCGGTGCTGAAATCCCTGAAAGAGGCGGGTAAGACAGTCGTGGTGGTGCATCACGATCTGGCAACCGTGACCGACTATTTCGACCATGTGTTCCTGATCAATACCCGTAAGGTGGCCGAAGGGCCGGTGACGGAGGCCTTCACGGCGGAAACGCTGCAATCTGCTTACGGTGGTCGACTGGCAACTGCGCAGATTGACCAGATTTCTCGCGCACTGGGATAACTCATGCTCTGGGATGCTCTGACCCTGCAGCTTGGCTATAACGCCACGCTTGTTGCCATTGGTGCGACACTGCTCGGTGTTTCGGCGGGCGTGACGGGGACTTTTCTGTTCCTGCGCAAGCGCGCTCTGGTCAGCGACGCAATCAGCCATGCAACTCTGCCGGGCGTCTGCCTGGCTTTCATGGTGTTGGTTGCACTTGGTGGGGACGGGCGCAACCTGCTGGGCCTGCTGGCGGGTTCTGCCATCTCTGCTTGGATCGGCCTTCTCTGCATGAACTGGCTGACACAGCGCACGCGGCTGGCCGAGGACGCTGCCATCGGAGCGGTTCTGTCGGTCTTCTTCGGTTTTGGTATCGTGTTACTTACGGTCATACAGACCATGGGCGTAGGCCGTCAGGCCGGGTTGGAAGGCTTCCTGTTGGGGTCCACTGCCGGAATGCTTTGGGCTGATGCGATGATCATAGCAGTCGGCGGCGCGGCGACGTTGCTGCTGGTCATGATCATCCGTCGCCCGATGACGCTTGTGGCCTTCGATCCTGAATATGCCGCAGCCCGGGGATTGCCGGTGCACAGGATTGACCTTGCCATGATGGGGTTGGTCATGGCCGTGACTGTGGTCGGACTGAAAATCGTGGGTTTGATCCTGATCGTGGCACTGTTGATCATCCCCGCTGTGACTGCTCGGTTCTGGTCGGAACGTTCTGAGCATGTTGTTCTGCTCGCCGGAGTTGCAGGCGGGCTGGCTGGTTATATTGGCGCGGCGATTTCGGCATCGGCACCCAACCTTCCGACGGGTCCGATCATCGTCCTGGTCAGTTTTGCCTTCTTTGTAATGTCCTTGTTTTTTGCCCCAACACGTGGCGTTTTGGCTGCGGTGTTACGCCATTTGCGCTTCCAGCGTCGGGTGCACATTCGTCAGGGTCTTCTGGCCTTGGCGCAGGGGCAAAAGATTTACGAGCCCCTGACACTGCGCTTGTTACGCCGCGCAGGGCTGGTTCGCGCAGACGGCGTTGCGACAGACACTGGCAAAGCCCGCGCTGCCAAGGCCCTGCGGGACGAAAAACGCTGGGAAATCGTGCGCGCAGATCAGGCGCATGAGGCAACAGCTGCGCTTTATGATGGATTGCGGGATATCGAAACCGTTCTGACCCGCGACCAGATCGTCGAGATCGACCGCCGGATCGGCGGACCACAGGGGGTGCCGGTATGAGTGGTGAAGAATTCGTCCCGCTGTCGCTGACGCCGTTGCTGATTGGAACATTCGCTGCCATCGCCTGTGCTCTGCCTGGCAACTTTCTGGTGCTGCGCAAACAGGCGCTGATCGGGGACGCGATCAGCCACGTCGTGCTGCCGGGTATTGTTGTGGCATTTCTGATCACAGGAGCCATATCGACCTGGCCGATGATGCTGGGCGCTGCCGGGGCTGCCATTGTGGCCGTAGTTCTGATCGAAGCTATTCGTCGATTGGGTCAGATCGAACCCGGGGCCGCCATGGGGGTCGTCTTTACCACCATGTTTGCGGCCGGTGTTCTGCTGCTGGAGCAGACGGACACGTCGACCGTGCATCTAGACGTCGAACATGCGCTTTACGGCAATCTCGAAAGCCTGATCTGGCTGGATGCAACCGGATGGTCATCCTTGCTGGACATCGAGGCGCTTGCCGGGCTGCCCCCTGAATTGCCCCGCATTGCGCTGACATTGGTAGGCGTGACTCTGTTCACATGGCTGTTCTGGCGCCCGCTGAAAATCTCTACCTTTGACGAAGGTTTTGCCCGGACCATTGGTATTCGAACCGGCGCTCTGGGCATGGCGCTGGTTATCACGGCAGCAATCGCGGCGGTGGCGGCCTTTGACGCGGTTGGCTCGATCATCGTGATCGCCATGTTCATCTGCCCACCCGCTGCGGCGCGGATGTTGACGAATCGACTGGAAGCGCAGATTGCCTGGAGCGTTGTGTTCGCCATTGCCTCGGCTGTGTCGGGCTATGTGCTTGCAGGATACGGCCCCCTGTGGCTGGGTGGCGCGGATGCTGTCAGCGCGGCGGGTATGATCGCCACAATGTCGGGGCTGATTCTTGCTGTGGCCGCGGTGTTCGGCCCCTGCCGGGCTCGGATCGGTGCTCACACGTCTGCGTGATCAGGCACTTTCCCGCCACACATGTCCGCACGTCATCGGCCAATCTCTGCTCAGAAACTGAACAAGTGAATCTTAAACAGATTTTCCGAAGATCGCATGATACACGCTGTCTCATTAAATAGCTGAAACACACCACTCACCTGGCACGTCTGGGCGATCCTGAATGAAGCCTCATTCTCGGTCGCCCGGACGCCCCCTTCCATCAAAAGTGTACTGTCTAAACCAGTGGCAGAATCGCGCGCGACTGTGCTAGGTCTTGGGGTATGGTGCAGGCAAACCCCAATATCAGCGAAAAACGCCCCGTGATTAAGCAGCTTGATGATGCTGCAATCAACAGGATTGCGGCAGGTGAAGTGGTGGAACGCCCGGCCTCGGCGGTCAAGGAACTGGTCGAGAACGCGATTGACGCTGGGGCCACACGGATTGCCATCGACATCGCCGATGGCGGCAAGACCCTGATCCGTGTGACGGATGACGGGTGCGGTATCGCGGCCCAAGATTTGCCGCTGGCCTTGTCCCGCCATGCCACGTCAAAGATTGACGGGTCGGATCTGCTCAACATCCACACCTTCGGCTTTCGGGGTGAGGCTCTGCCTTCTTTGGGCGCAGTCGGGCGTCTCACCATAACCAGCCGCGTGCCCGGCGCGGACGCGGCACAGATCCACGTTGCAGGCGGCAAGGTGGATGCGATCAAACCCGCCGCCTTGCGTGCGGGCACCGTGGTCGAACTGCGCGACCTGTTCTTCGCCACGCCCGCCCGGCTGAAATTCATGCGTACGGATCGGGCCGAAGCACAGGCGATCACCGACACGGTGAAACGGCTGGCCATGGCTGAACCTTCAGTGACCTTTACCCTGCGCGATGTTTCGGGCGGAGGAGAGGGCCGTGTGACCTTTCGCGCGGATCGCGAGAACGGAGACCTCTTCGATGCGCTCCACGCCCGTCTGGCCCGTGTGATCGGGCGCGAGTTCGCCGAAAACGCCCTGCGGATCGACGCCACACGCGAGGGCATTCGGCTCTATGGCTATGCTGCCCTGCCGACCTATTCCCGGGGCGCTGCGGTGGCGCAGTATCTGTTCGTCAATGGTCGTCCGGTGCGCGACAAGATGCTGACCGGCGCATTGCGCGCGGCCTATTTCGATTTCCTCAGCCGCGATCGTCACCCGGCGGCGGCACTGTTCATCGACTGCGACCCCGCGCTGGTTGACGTGAACGTCCACCCGGCCAAGTCCGAGGTTCGGTTCCGGGATCCCGGTATCGCGCGGGGCCTGATCGTGTCCAGTCTGCGCCATGCCTTGGCCGAGGCCGGGCATCGGGCGTCCTCGACCGTCGCCAACGCGACCCTGGGCGCGATGCGACCGGAACCGGCACAGCCTGCCCCAGCGCGAGTTTACCAGATGGAGCGCCCGTCCCCTGCGGCACGTCAGGCTGCTTATCGCGCACAAGCTCCGGGTTTTGCCGAACTGGCCAATGATTACAGCGGCAGCATTGTCGAACCGACCCCGGTTGCGCGGGTCGCCGATGTTCAGGAACCTCCGGCGCAGGATTTGCCGCTGGGTGCTGCTCGCGGGCAGGTGCATGAAAACTACATCATCTCCCAGACCGCCGATGGGATGGTGATCGTCGACCAGCACGCTGCGCATGAGAGGCTGGTTTATGAAAAGCTCAAAACGCAGATGGCCGAAAACGGCGTTGCTGCACAGGCGCTTTTGATTCCTGAAATCGTGGAACTGTCCGAAGGCGATTGCGCCCGACTGATGGCGGTTTCTGAGGATCTCACGCAGTTTGGCCTGACCATCGAGCCCTTTGGCGGAAGTGCCATTGCCGTGCGCGAAACCCCTGCCATTCTGGGCGAGGTTGATGCCCGCGCGATGATCCTCGATATCCTGGATGAACTGGCCGATCAGGGCGAAAGCCAGATGGTACAGGCCAAGATTGAGGCGATCCTCAGCCGCGTCGCATGTCACGGGTCGATCCGGTCTGGCCGCCGAATGCGAGCTGAAGAAATGAATGCCCTGCTGCGCGAAATGGAGACGACGCCGCATTCCGGCCAGTGCAACCACGGGCGACCAACGTATGTGGAACTCAAGCTCAGCGATATCGAACGTCTGTTCGGACGCAGTTGATTTGGTTTCAAACACGGCTTAAAAGATAGAAACAAAACGAGAACAAACTGAACTCAATGATCCAGATTGCAGACACTGAGATAGCGTTGAATGATCCCGTGATTCTGACCGTGGGCGGTGTGGTGGCGTTGATCCTGCTGCTGCTGTTTTTGTCGTTGCGGGCGGCCAACCGTTCGGCCCGGATGGCGGAACCGCTGGCGCGACAGATGGCGCATCTGGGTCAGCACGTACAGCAACTGGGGCAGGGGCAGGAACAATTGCGGGGCGGCCTTCAGCATGTCTCGGACACACAGGCCAACGCACAGGTGCAGGTGATCCAGACGGTCGAGGCGCGCCTGTCTTCGGTTCAGCAGCAGATGAACGACCGCCTTGCGGACAACGCAATGAAATCGGCCCGCGCGCTGGCCGAGATGCAGGAACGGATGAAGGAAACCCTGCATGGCTCATCGAAACAGACGGCGACTTCACTTACGCAATTGCAGGAACGTCTGGCCGCCATCGACAAGGCGCAGGACAACATCACGAAACTGTCGGGCGATGTTCTCAGCCTGCAGGATATTCTGTCGAACAAGCAGCGGCGCGGGATGTTTGGTGAAATTCAGCTGAACGATATCGTATCCAAGGCGCTGCCCGCTGACAGCTATTCGCTGCAGGCCACGTTGTCCAACGGCAAGCGGGCGGATTGCCTGATTCATCTGCCGAACCCGCCCGGCCCGATCGTGATCGACGCCAAATTCCCGTTGGAGGATTTCGAAGCGCTCGCCGCCGCACAGACCAAGGCGGATGTCGAAAGATGCCTGCGCGCATTCGGTGCTGCGGTGAAAGTGCATATCAAGGCGATTTCCGAGAAATACATCCTCGATGGGGAAACCGCCGACGGTGCTTTGATGTTTGTACCGTCCGAGGCGATTTATGCGGAACTGCACGCCCGCCTGCCCGACGTTGTGCGCGAAGGGTTCGCCGCAAGGGTCTGGATCGTGTCACCGACGACGTGCATGGCTACGCTGAATACCATGCGGGCGATCCTCAAAGATGCGCGTATGCGTGAACAGGCCGGCGCAATCCGCAAAGAGTTGGGGTTGTTGCACAAGGATGTGGAACGTCTGGGGGATCGCGTCTCAAATCTTGATCGTCATTTTGGACAGGCGGCCAAGGATATCTCGGAAATCAAGATCAGCGCTGAAAAGGCGGGCCGACGTGCGCAGCGATTGGATAATTTCGACTTCGAAGAAATCACGCCTGAGGCTGAAACAGACGTTGTGCCCCTGGCGCGTCACGAAGGCTGAAATCTACTGGATTGACAGATCCAGATTGTACCCCACGGTTTTGCCGGTATCCCGGTCATTGCCCATCAGATAAACGCGGATCGTATAGTCGCCATCGTCGGGCAGGTCGATCCGGGCCGTGTTGCCATTGATCGATCCGTTATAGATCGCGATCCCGTCGCTGCCCGGCGGCAGAATGTTGAAATAGATCAAGCCGTTACCATTGGTGTCGCTGACCTGAAGATCGGCAAACATCTCCTGTCCGGCTTTGGCGCCCAGAGAATAATCGAAGTACTCATCTCCTGAGATGGTCCCGCTGACCATGGTGCCAAAATTGCCGGGCTGAAACTGAACTTCGGCCGACATTTGGGCCGAGGCGACGGGCGCGATTGCAACGAGAAGGGCGTACACAGCAAGTCTTGCGAACATAATCATTCCTTTCAAAACACGCCGTACGCGGCCCTCGCGGGCAAATTCAGATGCGCAGGAAGGGTTGGAACAGGCGTGGCATCAACTTGGTGAACTTCAACGGTGCGTCCGTAACTGCCAGACATATGCAATCCTCAGAAATGTCCGCCACGGGCGTGTGTTCCAAATCCTCGTCCGCGATCTCCACATCGCCGCGGGCGAAGCGATCCACCTCATCCGAGAATGCGCCCTGAAGAACCATCGTCAATTCCACCCCGTTATGGCCATGATCTGGCACCGCCGTTCCGGCTGGAATGAACAATAACCGGGCTGAAGCCTCGCTCGTGGTTGGCAGAATGGCCTGTTTGACGCCCATCCCAATAGGCTTCCAGCGGATGTCTGCGACAGTCCCTCCGACATAGTCCTGCAATGGGGTCGGCAATACAGTGCACCTCGGACGTGTTGGAACCGGATCCGGCGCGCCTTGGGCGATCAAGGCCATCGTGACCGCAAGCGAGGCGTCACTCATGCTTACAGCATCGGACTGTTCTTCAAGGACATGCCCACCCACAGCGTCATAACTTTCCGCCCGTGCGCGGCAGTGATCGCACAGCGAAAGATGCGTCGCGACCATCAGGTCGAATGCTTCGGGCAGGCTACCTGCGGCATATGCCATCAGCAGGTCATCTGTCAGGTGATGTCTAATCGGCTTGCTCATCATACCAATCTCAGTTCATCGCATGGCGCAAGCGGTCCAGCGCCAGCCTAATTCGTGACTTGATCGTTCCCAGCGGCAACCCGGTCTGGGACGCTATCTCCCGATGACTCAGGTCGCCGAAATACGCCTTTTCGATCAGCTCTCGCTGCGCATCGGGCAACGCCGACAACGCGCGGCGCAGCTGCGCGGTTTCCTGTTGCAGCGCGATGACGTCGTCCTGCTCAGGCTCTGCCTCGGGACCCCATCCCAGCTCTTCGGGTTCGGGGCGGCGTTGCTTGCGCAGAACGTCAATGCGCTTGTTCCGAGCGATCGTAAACACCCAGGTGGCCACCGTTGCCCTCGACGGGTCGAACAGATGGGCCTTGTGCCACAAGGTCGCCATCACCTCCTGCGCGCATTCTTCGGCCATCGTGGCGTCTGATCCTGACTTCATAAGGAACGCCTTGATGCGTGGCGCGAAGTGCTGGAACAGCTCGGCAAACGCCGCCTGATCCTGTGCGTCGCGGATGCGCCTGACGTGATCCACCCATTCTGTTTTCCTGCCGCACCTGCCGTTGGTTCCGTTCACCCGTCTACCCTTGATGCGTTTCTTTTCGCGCCAAGGCTGAAGGGCGGCCGGTTCAGCCGCAGGTTCGTCCAAGGTCACGGTATCGATCTCGGTAAACATAACCTCAATACGACGTGTTCCCCAAGCCGGATCACTTTATCGGGACATTATGATCCAATTTGCGCATATTCCCGTATCATGTTTAACGGCATTTGAAGGAAATCAGTGCAGTTCAAGGTGTTGACAAGAAGGCCAGAAAGCGGCGGATGACGCAGGAAATAGACCATATCGCGGGTCACACGTATCACGGGCGCAAGGGTGCGATTGAAAACGCATTCCGATACTCGGTCGATTACATCCTGCTGGACCCCGAAGCGGACCTGAACACGCCTTTGCTGTTTTCGGTTGATCGCGCGAATGTCACGAACTGGCGCACCAGCGATCATGGGGGAGAGCCGGGTCACGGGAAAGGGGCCCAGTGGCTGCGCGCGCGGTTTGACGAGATGGTGGTGGCACAACCGGCGCGCTTCACGCTGCTGACCCAACCCCGCGTTTTGGGGCACGTTTTCAATCCCGTTAGTTTTTGGTTCTGTTTTGACGACAGCGATCACCTCTATGCCGTGGTGGCCGAGGTCACCAATACTTATGGCACCCGTCACAGTTACTTATGTCACAAACCCGATTTCTCAGCCATCGAACCGTCTGACCGGGTGGTGGCCGACAAGCTGATGCATGTCTCACCTTTTCAGAAAATCGAAGGCAGCTATACCTTCCGCTTTGACTATCGACCCGGCCGGGTAGGTGTCTGGATCGATTACGGCCGTGCCGGTGGAGGGTTGATCGCGACGCTGACCGGATCGCGCCGGCGTCTGACCAACCGGGTGATCCTTTGGTCCTTGCTGCGGCGACCGTTTGGTGCCCGTCGAACTTTTGCGTTGATCGTTTGGCAGGCTTTCAAGCTGTGGCTGAAAAAAGCGACCTTTCGCCCGTTTCGCAGGGAACCGGTGCCGGACCAGCCGGTAACACGTGTGCGGCGCTAGAGCCGTTGTTTGCGTAAGATCAAAGACTCGGGTCGTGTTCGGTGATTGTGATGGGATGACAACCGCGAACACGAGGAACTGATCCATGTTGGAAATATCGGCAAGAAAGGTCGCTCAGATTGCCATGATGGGGCGTGAGCTAAACCGGGCAGAAGGTGAAATGCGTGCCTTTATCGAGCGTATGAGCGAAGACGAGCAGGCCGAACTGGTTGCCATCATGTGGATCGGGCGCGAAAGCTTTTTTGCCGAAGATCTGGCCGAAGCGGTTGCCACTGCCAAATCCGAGGCTTCGACCCCCTGCGCCGACTACCTGATCGGCACCCCGCATATGTCTGACCATCTTGAGAATGGTCTGGATGCACTGGGGATATCGGCCGAGGACGTCGAAAACGATCTGATGTAGATGTTTCGCGGAGAGGGCGCTTTTGGCCACGGGTCGACATACGGTCGATTTTGATCCGCGAATGAAGACACCTGTTGTCGGCCCGGATTGCAGTGCGTATTCAGCGGGTCGGGCCCGCTGATACCTTTCCCCATACAAGTCTTAACAAACCTTAATGAACCGCTTTGGCAACGTTAAGGCAGCCTTCCCAAATTTGATGTCAGGAAGACAACGAAATCAAGTTTAGGAGGAAAAAGACATGGCACATACACAAACGTACGCACCCCAGAGTGGATTGTTTGACGGTCTGTTTGCAAAGTACGCAGATGCAAAGGTTGAGCACTTCCGCCGCCGGATTTTTTCGAAAACCGTGCGGGATCTGGAAAAACTCGACGACCAACAACTGGCCGATATCGGTGTCCAGCGAGATCAGATCAAACGATGCGCGTATGAGAGTGTTTATCACAACAAGCCTTACCGGCAGTGATGACGCAATCAGCGTGAACTGAGACCAATCCCCATGATCCTGTTAGTGAGGTTACCAGTATGTTCGACGTTATCCCGCCAACCAATCAACCGGCACCGGCTGCCAGCGCCCTGTTGCTGTTCGACCGCGCAATGCGAATCCGGTCAATCAGCCCTGACATAGTCCGCGCGGCACAGCATCTAAACGCAATGACCGATCACCAGTTGTCAGAACTTGGCATCAACCGCTGCGATATCGAAGACACCATCCAGCGGTATATCTGAAGGCCCGGTCAGGGAAAGCAGGGCGAGTTCAATATGGCTAGTAAAGAACGATAAAAGCCATTCCAGCAAATCTGGAATGGCTTTCTTGTTGCGATCAGGCTGTGTGATCCACAATCTGAATGTGCTGGGCCAGCCTGTCGATTTCGCCCATCCATCCCTGAACCAGCTTTGGATCGCTGGGGGCCGCGTGAACGCCGGCCGGGATGGCGCGGTTCAATACGGCCTCGACGGCAAGTGAGACCGGGATCGACACCAGACGCGCCATTGCTGTGCCGCGTTCGTCGCCCCAGGCGTCCATGACATAGGTCTTGTGCCAGACTTCGACGCCATCTTTCTCGGCCTTCAGACCCACGCACAGAACAACGCGATCAGGCTCGCCTTCGTCATAGGCGTTTTCGTCCCAGAACTGGTCCGACATCTCTTTCAGACGTGCATCACCTTCGGGGCCCGACAGGGTTTCGATCTCGCTGAATACATCTGACCACGCGTCGGCCCAGCCGTTCAGGCGCAGGGTGCCGCGGACGAATTCCTTGACAGGCCAGTGATCCTCGAAATGGTATTGCGCCATGAAGGGGATCGAGTCGCGGTTCGGGTAAACCTCGAAGCTTTCCGGTGCAGGCAGCGGGGCGATGTAGCTGCTGATCGCATCCCATGGGCGGGCAACGTCCAGCGGCGCGTAGTCGCGGATCGATTTCGATGGCGATCGCAGCGCTTTCAGTACACCCAGCGGCGACCAGCTGAACTTATAGCGGAATGGGTTCGGATGCTTTGGGATGCCGCCGCAATACGAGATGAAGCTCAGGTGGTTTTGTGGATCGAACACGTCTGAGGCGCGGTAGTCGTCGACCAAGGCATGTGCCATCAGGTGATCGATGCCCGGATCCAGCCCGACTTCGTTTACCAGCGCCACACCGGCTTCGCGAGCTTTTTCATCCAACGCGCGCATCTCGGGTGCAATGTAGGAGGACGAGACGAAACTGGCCTGTTTTGAAATCGCCAGTTCTGCCAGCGGTACATGCCAGTCGCCCGGCAGCATGGAGACGATCACATCGCCCTTCTCCAAGACCGTACCCAATTCGTCGATGTCGAATGCGTGAATGTCGTTTGTCAGGTCTCCGACCTCGGCCCTGGCCTTTTCGATGGTCCGGTTCCAGACCGTGACCTTGTTTCCGCCTTCGATCAGGCGGCGCAGGCCGGGAATGGCCGAGAGGCCGGTGCCACACCAATGGATGGTCATTTGAAAACTCCTCTGAGGCTGTTCAGCCGAATTTCAGTTTCGCGGTCACAATCGCTCCGACAAGAAGGATCGATATCACATTGCCAAGGATCAGCGGCCATGCCGAGATCATCAACCCATAGATCAGCCACAAAGTCAGCGTGGTCAGGATCAACAGGTTCGCGGGCAGAGACAGATCCTTGGTCTTGCGACTGCGCCAGGTTTTCAGGGTTTGCGGCAGCCAGCAGATAGTACCCAGAACCGCCGCGGCCCCTCCGATCAGATGTTCCATGCGCTTGCTCGCCTAGACATGTTCGCGGAACTCGTCCCGCGCGCGACCCCAGACACCCTTTTCCAGATCGGTCAGTGTCAGAAGAGACGGGAGCAGTTGCGCCGCGTAGTCTTCCGAGCTTTCGACCGGCAGCATCGACGGCAGATTGTCGATGGCCATCACATCCATCACCGGATCGGTGGCCACCCGTAGGGCGGGGGCGTCCCATGTGGTGGCACGGTCATAGACCGGCACAGGGTTGTAATCGCTGTCAGGATCGCAGGCCACGTCACCGATGGCCGTCAGATTGCGTTGGGCGGTCAGCGCTGCACGCGGAACAAAGACCGGGGTGCCCGGGCGTGCAAAAATGCAGTTCAGGAACAGATCGTGGTCGAGGATTTCGGGGAAGGGCCCACCGCTGGCAGTCTCGGCCATGTCCCATTTTGTGACGCTGACGCCCATCGCCTCGCACAGGTCTGCGGCACCGGTGCCCACACGACCCAAGGCACCGATGACCATGGCGCGCGGGCGCGCAGTTCCGGTGGCGTCGAGTTCGCTCAACAGTTCCGCGTTCAGCGCATCTTTGCCCGGGTACACACCGACGGGCGGGCATACCTCGCCCCGTTGCTGCGCAACCCATGTCTTGAGTGTCACCGCAGCGCCCGCATACCCGGCCCAATAGCCAAATGCGGCAACCCGGCGACCATTCTCGTCAACCAGATACTCCAAATCATAGAGCGTGCCGCCACCGGCCTTGAAACGGTCGAGCAGTGCCCGGCCAGAATGCTGGCCCTTATAGGCGTGGCCAAACATGATGTGCCGGTGGGGCAGGGGCGTACCATCCTCGGGCAGTTCCTTGAGGCCGAAGATGATCGCGTCCAGCGGGGCCTCGGGCCAGGAATTTTCGGGTGCGATCTCGCAGCCTGCGTCCTTGTAGCCGTCCAGTGGGATGGCACGAACATGGCTTTCCTCGACCGTTACACGGATGCCTGCGGCGATCAACGCGGCGGCACCTTCAGGTGTCAGCCCAACCCGTTCCTCATTCGGGCGCTGTTCTGCCCGGACCCAGAGATGTGTCATCTTATTTCCTTTTGTCAGAGCATTCCGGCGGCACGCACCACCTGAACCGAAAGACGTGCTTCCATCGCCTCTCGGAAGGCGACGATCTTTGGAAAGGCCGAGACATCGACTCCGTCGCCTTCCAGCCAACTGCAGACCACGAACAGGTAAGCATCGGCCAGCGAGAACGCCTCGCCCAGCACAAACGGCCCACGCAGCCCATTTGAAGAGATGTAGTCGCAGGATGTGGTCATCGTCTGCGCGACCTTGTCTTTCATGTCTTTCCAGCTGGACTTCTTGTCGGCCCAGCGATGCCCGCGAATCTTGTGCGCGTGGTTCACATGCATGGTTGAGGCAAGGTAGAACGTTACTTCGCGCATCCGTGCAGCCATTACCGGATCGGCAGGCACCAGCCCGGCTTCGGGGGCTTTGGCCGCAACGTATTCCAACAGCGCCCCGGTCTCGGTCAGGATGCCGCCATCAACGACCAGCGCCGGAACACGACCCTTGGGGTTGATCTGTTTGTAGGCAGGTTTTGTCTGCTCACCCCCAGCGAAGTCCAGCTTGATCGCTTCGTATTCCAGTCCGGCCTCTTCCAAGGCAATCGCAACAGCGACCGAGATGGTACGGGGGGCATAATAGAGCTGCATCAGAGGTCTCCGATCTGGTTACAGGTGGGTCTGCGCGAAGTGCCGGTCAGGGGCTTCCAGATGCGGCACGGCATTGAACAGGACCGGGCTCAGTTGCGCGCCAATCGGGTGCAGACGATGCATTGACGTGTTCATGATGGCAAGGGCCACCCGTGCCATGGACGGGATATCCAACCCCATCGCCTGCCGCACCACCATCGAGATCAGACCACCCGAGGTCACGACGATGGCCGGTCCGCCTTCGGTTCCGATCTCGCGCAATGCGTCGCGGACACGGGTTTCAAACTCGCCGAAGGTCTCCGGCGTATTCTCGATTTCACCCTTGGCCCAGGCCTCGAAGGTCATGGGCAGATGTTCGACAAACCCTTCGCGGTCCGTGGGGATCGCGACGCCGTGCTGTTCTTCGAACAATTGCGCGAGCGCGAAATACTCGATCTCATTCAGTCGCGCATCATGGACCGGATCGGTCAATCCCATACTGGCCGCTGTTTCAGCATGGCGGGTCAGGGTGCCGCAATAGACCCGCGTATGGTGGCTGCGGGTGTCGCGCAGATGCGCCCCCAGCCAGCGGGCCTGCTGATGCCCCAACTCGCTGAGTCTGTCATAGCTTACCTCGTCTCGCGCCGTCGTATTCGCCTGCCCGTGACGCACCAATGTGATATGTGACATGTCGGTCCCTCTTGCGCCGAAGTCTTAGGACAGGTTCCTTGCCGGGGCCAGAGGGGTTTCATGCACGCGGGAAAAAATACTCGCCCCTGTTCCGTTTCTGGCTATTGTCGCCGTGAACAAACTTCCGGAGGGGCACATGGCCGTCGATCACACGCGCTTTTTAACCGACCTGCACAAATTGCGTGAATTCGGCGCATCGGGTGTGGGTAAAGGCGTCGTCCGTCCCGCCTATTCCGGTGCGGACATCGCTGCGCGCCAATGGCTTGCAGGGCGTATGGCCGAAGCAGGTCTGACACCGCACTTTGATCCGGTGGGCAACCTGTTCGGATTGGCGTCCGGTCCCTCTCTGCTCATGGGGTCACATTCCGACAGTCAGCCCGAGGGCGGCTGGCTGGATGGTGCGCTGGGCGTCATCGCAGCGCTGGAAATTGCGCGTTCCAGCGACCGGCCTGTTTCCGTCGTCAGCTTTCAGGACGAAGAAGGCCGGTTTGGCGTGACCACGGGCTCGGCCGTCTGGTCGGGTGGGTTGCTGCTGGAAAATGCCGATGTGTTGACGGACGGAACGGGTATCAGCTTTGGCGAGGCCCGATCATCCATGGCTGACATGTCGCAGGGCTTCGTAGATTCGTCCCGTTTCAGTGGTTTCGTTGAAATGCATATCGAACAAGGCCCCTCTCTGGATGCATCAGGAGAGCAGATTGGCGTCGTCACCGATATCGTCGGCATCCGAGATATGTCGATCTCTTTTGAAGGTCAGCAAAACCACGCCGGCACCACCCCGATGCACCTGCGCCGGGACGCGTTTCAGGCTATGTCCTTGTTCAACGCCCGCCTGAACGAGCGTTTCCGCAACGTGGTCACACCTCAGACCGTTTGGACAATCGGGCGCGTCGATCTTCACCCCAATGCATCTTCCATCGTGCCGGGGCGGGTTCGGTTCTCGATGCAGTGGCGCGATGGTGATGCAGACCGTTTGGTGCGGATGGAGGAGATCATTCGAACGACTGCGCAAGAAGTCGCCAAAGAACTGGGAATGAAACTGGATTACGGCCCCATGTTGGGATTGGAACCCGTTGCCATGGATCAAACCTTGCGCAGGGCACTCGAAACCGGAGCCGAGCGGGTCGCACCGGGCAGGTGGCGCAGAATGCCCTCAGGTGCATTGCACGATGCCACCAATGTTTCTCGTATGATGCCGGTCGCGATGCTGTTCGTGCCCTCGATCAACGGAATCAGCCATGACTTTGCTGAAGATACGGCAGAGACTGATCTGATTGCAGGGCTCGAGGTTCTGGATCGCGCAGTGCGGTCTCTCTCCACTTGAGCGCCATTTTTTGAAAAGAATGTTCCCGAAGAAGATGTTACGTCAGCGATAAGAGCCTTCCTTTTGGCTTTCGGCAAGTTGGCTGGGCTTTCGCCGGGTCAAAATGAGGGTTGTTGCCTAACGGAAAAAAGTTTCCTATAGGAATATTTACGGTGCATGCGTCTGTATACCGCCTCTTCCTGGGTTCGGTGTTTCGCTAAAAACCGGGTGGAATCATTGCATTCTATGCGGCTTGGGGCAGACTGACGGTTATGCATTTTGACCTTTAGATACTCAGAAGTTGGCCGGCTCATGACTTCACCGAAACGCACTCCCCTTTACTCATTGCATGTTGAGTTGGGTGGTAAGATGGTTGATTTTGCTGGTTGGGAGATGCCTGTTCAGTATCCATTGG
>NZ_JBQGAA010000008.1:0-186292 GCF_056542585.1 Ruegeria sp. AB9
GCGGGAGCATGGCGTGGGCCAGAACCTCGTCCATCTCGATCATCGGCCGGACAACGCCATCGAAGCTACCATGCTTCACTGTCTTGGGTAGGTCAGAGGAATTCAACTCGTTTTGATCGATCCACGCCTTCCAGCTGTCGACGAGTGACGGATAGTTGCGCGATTGATCGGACCGAACACTGGCGCTGGCGTCGACCAGAAGTACCCGTTTCTCAAGAAAGAGATAGCCTGCAGCCAATGCCAGGGTCGTTAAAAAACGGCCTGCGCCGCCTTTGCTCGTGAATAGAGTAATGATCTGCATCGGTCTGCGTTCAAAAAGATACGATTAGTCCGTAGACGATATGTCGTCATTTGAAGTGCTTTGCAAGTGTGGCGGAGCAATCAGAGATAAGAGCATTCGGACGTCGCGTTCGAGAACTGAGAAAGGCAAAGGGTCTTTCTCAAGAGAGCTTTGCTCACCTGGTAGATTTAGACCGAACATATATTGGTGGAATCGAGCGTGGGGAGAGAAACCCCGGACTGAAGACGATTATCAAAATTGCCAATGGTCTGAACGTGCGCACAGTCCATCTCTTTCAAGCCGACTAGTCGCTTACTCATCAAGATTGTAGATCAACTCAGAATATAATTAACATAAAACGGATTACACGGGACGCGGTCGACCAGCATTTTAGCCGACATTGGCATCCTGCAATCTTCGGAGCCCACTAGAGGCTTCAAAGCTGGCCGAGGCGTGTTTTGGTTTACGGAAGTCAATTTAATTGACTCCGCCGCTGTGCTGTCCTTTTTAGGGACAGCATCAAGGTTTGCTGTTTTCTTCATCGTTACGGTTTTCTCTTGATGTGCGAGAATTGCCCCGGATGGCTTTGGGGCGTCTCTGGCCCTGTCAGTTGTTGGCGCAACTGACAGGGCCGTTAACTGCTCAATCTAGTTTTCTTCCTCCTGCAGTATTCTTGTTTCCAATCTTTCAGTTTACGGGCACCAGGACCGGCGTTTGCCGCCCCAGTGTTCCCGCGCGAGACCCTCAGAAATGAGGATCTTGCCAATATTGCGTCCATTCACCTGACCGACCGCCAGGAAGCGGCCATGTCTGTCGACGTTGTCTTCGATTTCAAGGTCGATGTACCCGGCCGTTTGGATGAGTTCCGTGAGCCGTTTTGTGGCTTGCAAACCTAACGCTTTTTCGGCGTCACATTGGGGTCGGTAAGTTTCGGGGGTATCGAAACCAACAAGCCGGTAGCTGTCACCGCCATAGTCAATGGTGTCGCCGTCTATGACGAGCACTTCGGCGGCTGACACCTTCAATGTCGATTTCCGATACCCGACCAGATCCACCAGGATCGCCGCGCCGAGTAGCACGGCTGTCAAAGAAAGAAGCTCTTTCATCTGGCTTGCCCTCCCGATGGAATAACAAAACCAGACCAGTGCGAAGCTTGGCTTATAAAACCGGCCGTTGGGAGCAGTTCAATGCGCTTCTCGGAACGACTCGAAAGCGGGGTGACTTCAGTCCTCGTCTTCTTCCTTGTCGAAATCCAGGTTGATCTGCCCCCGCACACCATCTGTCGTGATGGTAAGATCGTTGTGGAGAGTAATATCGCTGCCCTGCCTGAACCGGCTGTGAAAATTGAAGAGGCCCGGAAACAGTGACAGCCTTCGAGGAACAACCCCTTGAGATGTCGCCCTCTCAGAAATGAGAACGTTGTCCTTACCTTCATAGCGGTAAATGCAAATGTATTGCGGACGTCCATTTTGCCCCAGCTCGACTAGGTCATACCGAAACTCATAGTCCTTACCTGATGCATCAAGGTCTCGTGCTTCACCTTGGGTGATCAATGGAAAGTTCTTTCTGTGCGGCATGGTCGTCCCCCTATAGGACGACTTCTTGCATTCTTTCGAATTCTCCGAAAGTTCTGATCTGGTAATTTCAATACTGCAAAATTTTAAATTTGCAAAACAGAAAATATAGTGATCTAACTTTTTTGCAGAAATTTGCGCAAACGATCCACGAAATCACGTTGCTCGAAAGGACCACACCATGTTTCGACTGAAGCTACTGGGATGCACATCTGCTATCGCTCTTGGACTCACCGCTCCGGCTTACGCCTACCCAATCGACTGTGCGATTTTCTTATGCCTTGCTGGAGGGTGGCCCAGTTCACCGGATTGCAATGCCGCTCGAGCCGAGTTCATCCGGCGTATAACCCCCCTGCCGGTCGAACCGCCGCTTCAACTCTGGCGATGCCCAATGGGCGCAACCTCGGGTTCTTCCGGCATGTCACCCATGCAGCGTCTCGATGCCATCAAATCATCAAGTGCCAACCCGCTTCCTGAGTTTCCCGGGACGTATGGCAAGACCCCGCAAGTTGTAGATGTCACTTACTCTCGGGACTCTTGGTCAATGCTCGATGTCTCCGATGCCTTGAAATGGGCGACGGTTGGAGTAAGGGAAACACCGTTGGCAACTATCGGCGCGGCGTCCCCTACCCTTCCTGAGCCTATTCTGGCAAACGTGAATCTATCAGCCCCTGATTTCGATGTAGTCAGGTCCATAAGGGTGTGGCACGTCCTTCACTACAGCTACAAAGTGCGGGAACGCGAAGGGCCGTGCGAAACCCGTTTGGATATGGATGTCGGATCGTATGACGAAAACGCCAGTTTCAATTGGTCCGATCGCGCACCTGGTCCGCGTCCTGCGTGGCTACCCTTGCGTCGGCGATGTCCAAGCTATTTCCGCGGCGTGGGTGTCGAATGGTCGGACATTTTTGGCCGCTATGACTATGTGCTCGTGCCGTACTAGCGAACACACACAGTAGCTATCTGAGCGCGGCCAGAACACGGCTAACCTACGAGGACGATGCTATCGGCATGTCTTTGTTTGTTGAGCCGAAAAGCTCACAAATTTGAGCCAATACGTTTTCGCGAACACTTGGTACCTCATACAAGACGTCGTGTCTCGCGTTTTGCATCAGCTCCAATTTCCCATTGGGCCAACGTGCCATTCTCTCCTTGATTGCGGGGATTGCGACGATTTCGTCCTCAGCGCCGCAAAACGTGAGACACGGAATGCCAGGAGACTTTAGCTTAGAAAGTGCTCGAGTTTCTTTGAGGGCCTGAAACAACCAAGACATACTGGGCCCGCCAATCTGCTGGTCAGGCAGGGATTCCGAAACGTTCTGATAATACTGGTACATACCAGGGTCATGTGTCAGTCGGTTGTCGTCGAAATCCGTTGTCAGCACATAGCTCTCGCCACAGGTACCGGGAGCATAGGTGGCACCTTTTCCAAGAGCTTGAAACGCGCCTGATAGAGGCCATGCCCCGAGCCGTTGCAATGTCGGTAAGTTAATGTCCCACAGGGGAGCCGTGAACGCGCATGCTGAAGTTGGAAGACCTTCGATTATCGCACGTAGGCCGACGCATGCACCCAGAGAATGCCCGATGAGGTACCAGGGCTGCGGTAAATCAAGGGACTTAGCCACATCGGCCGCAGCAGCAACGTCCTTCTGGTAGTCAGAGAACCTGAGAACATGTCCCATCATCGGATCTTCAGTGAGCCTGTCGGAAAGTCCCTGACCGCGCCAATCAACAGCGAAGGCAGTGTAGCCGGCGCAATGAAGATACTCGACGGTTCGTCCGTATTTTTCGATGTTTTCCGTTCTCCCCTGAAACAGGAAGACAGTGCCCTTGGAGGATTTTTCGGTTGGCCAATGAGCCACCCTGAGACGAATACTGTCATCGGCATGCGCCCAATAGGCGCGCACATCGGGTGGGCCTTCTGCGACATCGGGATGAATGGGGGCTTTATCCAGAACAATCGTCTTAAGCATCTAATTCTCTCGTTTTTGTTGCGTTCAGCCGACCCAAGGTGGGACGTGTAAGGAAACATGCAGCCAAGACCAGGGCGGCAATCAAAATGATCGTGAAGCCGGGAAACATACCAATTAGCATATAGGTCACCGTCAACAGGAGCAGGATCCCGTACATCGCCATCAAGGATATATTTTCCGCTTTCTCGCCGTTCAGCAGGCCCAGGCTGGTGACCGCTTTACGTATTTTGGCCGTGCAGATCACAAACATCCCGACAATCACTAGCAGACAGAAGAAGCTGTAGTAGAAACCCGGCACATTCTGGTGGAAGCCGTACCCGTCCAAATGCGAACCGCTACGCTGAAAAGGAGCCAGTAGATCGGCTGCCAGCCAACCAACGATGTCCCTGCCGTTCGAGAGCAGGAAGCTCGCCTGTAGCTTCATCAGAATGGTGATCATCAGGCCCAATGAACAACATCGGAAAACGCCAGCCATCAGCTCCTCGCCGATCCTCGCAAGAAGCCGACGCTGTTCTTCAGCCCCGTCTCGGACAAGGCCTGCAGAAAAATCGACGAAATCATCGGTCAGAGTATAGAGGACGATCAGGCCAGCAAAAAACAGATAGGACCCAAGAGCATTCAGCAAAAAGACGAGCCCGGAGAACACAACGGCATTCGGAACTGAAACCAGATTAGGTTGGAAGATCGCAATTCTTCCCCAGTCGACCGGCCAGTTCCCAACATCCCCAGTTAGCAACGGGATCAGATGTGTTTCCACCCAGTTAAAAGCTGAGGCTATCAGAACGGTCACAACAAATACCGCCCAAAACACATAGGACATCGCTGCAACCCTGCTCGCCCAACTTGTTGGTGATGGTGTGGAACACGACTTTCTAACCAAGTCGGAGCGCCGTTCTTCTTTCCAAAGCCGCAACAATTTGATCAGTACTGCGAAGTAGATTGGCAGAAGTACAAGGAAAACTACCGTCCAATTTGGAGCCCACAAAAAACCGACTTGCTTAGTGGGGCCGGTTGGGGATGAAAAAACAACGCTGTGAATGTTCAACGAAAAGGACATAAGCCCCAGTGCGGTAGCTGCAGCGAATACAACGGCCGGCAAGCCTAATGGTGAATGGGTGCTGAATATTGCCTCCGTTCGTCCGGCCAGCCATTGGATTTTCTTTGGCTCCACCTTCTTGTCGCGTTTCGTTGTGCTCTCTGGCGGATTTTGGCCTCCGTCTTCGGTAGTGCTTGCAGAATGCTTCACGTTGCGCTTTTGAATGCTTCGCCTTTCTCGCCGCTTTGTTGCCAAACGCCTGTTGGCAGCATTGAGCTCCGCTCTCCACGCGGTGATGGCGTCAGGATTGTCACAGCCAAAGACGCGCGCCAACCAATGAATGTTGTCGGCGCTAATCCCTTTGTCATTGTCCTGAAACCAATGCTGGACTGTCCGAAGGTCAACGCCTGTTTTGTTAGACTCGAATTGCGAGATTGTGCTGGCAAGAAGTTCTGGCGTCCAAGAGCCGACAGGTAGTCCGGTCTGGTCAGTCGGTAGACCAGCACCGACTGACATCAAGTACTTAAAGAGTTCTTTGATGTCGCTGCCGTTTTTCGGCGGAGGAACAAAATATTTTCCGCGCTTGGTCAATGGCTTCCACGCTTTCGTTTCGTTCCATTTCGTCCTGTGTCGTTTCGTTTCGTGCGATTGTCAACGGGCCCGGATACTCATCTATAAGTTGAGCGATTTCCTGCTTCATCTCTTGGGGTGGATCGCAAAAGTCTAACAGTCGAAAGTCCCCTGCTCTCCGGTTGACGTTGGATTTTGAGGAATGGACTTGTAGGACACCAAGGAGCGAAAATGCAGACACAGCAACCAAACGAGCGTGCAAAGAGAGCCGAACCGATCATTGAGGTGCAGGATGCCCGTACCGGCAAAACAATGGTGCTTGTCTATGCTTGGAACAACGGACAGGTAAGCGTCGCATCTAACAGCGAGTTAAAGGTGGTCGAGCTTTCTCCGTCAGCGCGACTTCGTCTTTGAGAAAGTGATCCTCATGTTTCGTCGAATGCCTTGTGATCACGGATCTTAACATAATACAGTATGGCAACTATGAGATTAGACCAGTTTCCCTACCCTCGGAATGAATTGGTGTCGCAGTTCAAGTATCTTTGACCCGAATGCTGGTATCGCACAACCAGCAACCAACTGGACAAGGTTAAGGCGGCAGGTTAACAAGCCGTGAACCCAGCGAGTGTGCAAGGTCTCATTGCAACTTGAATTTGGGGGCCACACACATGGCAAGAGTTATCTCCCGCGCGCCCAACGGCGTGCTTGTTGGTGATCAACGCAAAGATCAGATCCTTCTACTTCAGGATACCGACGGTGACGGCACCGCATCCGGCGCTGGTGAAACGACCGTTTTCTTTGATGGAGAAAATGCATCGGGACTAGCTGATCCGACCGCCAATGTCTTCACGATCCATCAGGCGTCAGACAAATCCGTCCATGCCGGTGACGGCACCACCGATACAGTCTATCGCCTGCGCGATCTCAACAATGACGGTGACGCGCAGGACGCCGGAGAGGCGAATGTCTGGTTTTCTGCCGACAATTTGGCCGGGTTTTCGACGGTCACGCCTAGCGGCATCCACGAGAGCGACGATGGTGCGATTTATATCGCAAATGCTGGTGTAAGCTCGGTGCCTCGGGACGCGATTTATCGTACTGTTGATCTGAATGGCGACGGCGACGCAAACGACGAGGGCGAAGCGACGCTTTGGCTGGATGTGCAGTCCATTGTCGATACCGCCGTGCCATTTGACCTGAGTTTCGATGGCGATATTGCCTATCTCAGCGATCTGGCCGGGGTTGCGACGGATGTAATCTATCGCATCGAGGACGTGAACGAGGATGGCACAATTCAGCAGGATGAGGTGACGAAATTCATCTCGGACGACATGAGTTTCGGTGCACCGGTTGATATTGCCAATGCAACGGCGATTGACGGGTCCGTCTACACGCTCACATGGTTCGCAACCGGAGGGGATATCCGGCTGGGGGTCACCTATCGATTCAACGTTGCGTGATCCAGTTCAACGCCACGTTCCGCCATGATTTCTTCCAGATCCCGGTAAGATACGCCGTATCGAAGATAGAAGAAAACAGCATACAAGATCACTTCCTTCGGAAAATGTGCACCCTTGAATGAGATTGCCACGATCCGCTCCTGTAGTTTGGAGTATGCGCTACCAAAACTAAGCTTGACCTGACAGGTGGGAACAAAGTTTGCGACAGAACCGCCCAAAGAATGACTGCGACGGTACTTGAAAGGAGATCTACGCAGCATGACGACACTTAGATCCAAAAAAGCTGGGCAAACGAGCGGTTTTACGCAACAGGCCCTTCAGAGCAGTTCCGCCGCACCTTCTACCCGAACCAAGCAAGTGTGTGCTGACGGGCCTTGTGCAAGCCGAGACGTGCCAACATCACGGGTCACCACATTTGGATTTCCCGCACTACAGGTGTTTCGCTCCCAATCAAACCAAGCTCCAGTCGAGACCTGCACCACGCCAGGTCGTATTTTTTTCGAGGTTTTCAATCTTGCAAGGAAAGCGCCACGGTCATTGAAGACCCGTATTAATGCACCGTTTTCCAACCCTCGCGAAGACGCATCTTCCGGGTGCATTTGCAATGGTTCATAGCCCCTGTCGCGCGCCGCCTGACTGACGCTACCATGATCCAACTGACTGTGCAGCTTCGCCTTGGGCTGGTTTGAAATCAGATGAAGCTCCCCGGCGCGTTTTGCTCCAAGCCATTCGGTTGGTTCGATCCAAGCTGCATGGCCGGGATGATCCGTGTAACCGAAACCTGCCACTTTTTCCGAAAACAGTTCTATCCTACCAGACGGCGTACTTAGTGCGTGGGTATCAGGATCTTTGCGGAAATCAGCCAGAAGAACATTTTCGTCTTCCAGCGCCGGAATTTCAAACCAGCCCATATCCTCAAATTCATTCCAGGTTGGCAGTACAACGCCAGCTTCGGCGGTCATATCGCGTGTGCGATCATACAGGTGCCGTAACCATTCTTCAGTGCTACGCCCTTCGGTAAATGCCTTTTCAACACCCAGTTTTGCCGCGATGCCTTTGAAGATGTCGTGATCGCTTTTGGATTGACCTACAGGTTCAATTGCTTGATCCATGAAAACTTGGATCGGGTCACGTGGATTAAGAGCAAGGTCCTGGCGTTCTAGTGTTGTGTTACACGGCAGCAAGATATCAGCGTGTTTGGCCGTAGCGTTCCAGCACCATTCGTTCACGATCAAGGTTTCACATTTGTTTAGAGCGCGCCGGAAACGGTTTAGGTCCTGATGATGGTGAAAGGGATTACCGCCGGCCCACCATATCAAACGGATATCAGGGTAAGTTCGTCGCTCGCCATTGAAGTCGTAAGGACTGCCGGGCTTCTCGAGCATTTCGGTTACCCGGGCCACGGGAATGAAGTCGCTTATTGGGTTTTTACCCTGCGGCATCCGCGCCATTTGCAATTGGCGCGCAGATCCACCCACGAAGTTTTCGGCTGAATATCCAAAGCCGATCCCTGTGCCGGGCTGACCTATCTGCCCCAGCATCGCTGCCAATGAAATTGCCGCCCAATAGGCATGCTCCCCGTTTTCCTGTCTTGTCAGGGACCAGGAGACCCCAATCATGGTGCGCTTGTCTGCCATGCGGCGGGCTAGATCTCGGATAGCGTCGGCACTTAGCTCAGAAATCTGAGCGGCCCAGTCGGCTGATTTTTCCGGTTCGCTACCGTCCCCGCGCAGATAAGCGGAAAAGCGATCGAAGCCGGTTGTGTATTGTGCAAGAAACGCTTTGTCGTGAAGGTTATCCACCAACAAACTATGGCTCAGCGCGAGCATGAGCGCGGTATCGCTGGACGGACGTGGTGCGATCCATTCCGCGTTCAGGCTGTGGTGTGTATCCGATTGTAGCGGGGAAACATTAACGAACTGCACGCCATGTTGTTGGGCTTGCTGCATCCCCAACAATTGAAGATGTCGCCCAACACCACCTGAGGTCACTTGCCCGTTTTTGACGGGGATACCTCCAAATGCCACGAACAATTCTGCATGTTCGGCAATTGACGCCCAGCTGGTTGCCGATCGCACAAGCATATCGAAATCGCCCATAACATGGGGTGTGATGACTTCGGCTGCGGCGTGACTATAGGTGTTCACCGAGCGCACGGACCCACCTAAGAGGTTCAGGAACCGTTTCAACTGCCCTTGGGCGTGATGAAACCTCCCCGCGCTGGCCCAGCCATAGGAACCAGCATAGATCGCGCGGTTCCCAAATTCCTGAATCACGCGTTTCAGTTCATTAGCAACGATCCTGTTGGCTTTGTCCCAATCGACCGGAATGAACTCGTCGGCGCCCCGTAACTCGGTTGACGCGCCGGGACCACCTTCAAGCCACCCGCGCCTTATCATCGGTTGCCTAATGCGCGTCGGACCATCCAAAACATCAACGATGCCGTGGCCGATTGGTGACGGGCAAGGGTCTTCCGCAAAGTCATGCAGGGCTTTGACTTTTCCACCTTCAACTTCAACCCGATAGGTTCCCCAATGAGCGGATGTCAGCAGGTCGCGCTGCGACTTCGTTCTAAGCGACTTTGCATCGCTCATAGTGCCTCTGCTTTCGCCAGCGAATGCACATCATCGAAGCGTGCCGTAGCAAGGTCGTCCTCGGTAATATCGAATTCTTGGCCCATCAAATCTTCAATACCGCGCACAAGGGCTGAGGCGTCCAGGCCGTAGTATTTCATCAGATAAGGGCGTGATCCGCCGTGGGCATAGGTGTCCTTTAGGCCCAGACGAACAAGCCGATTGCCGACGCCCGCGTCAGCCATAGTTTCGGCCACAAGACTGCCGATGCCACCTTCGGTGACATGGTTCTCTAGAGTAACAACACCATGTTTTACGCTGCCAATGTGATCCAGAAGCGCATTGGAGTCGAACGGCTTGATCGTGTGAAGGTGCAGATGTCGGATCGAAAGCCCCGCCTTCGAGAATGCGGCTCGCGCCCGCATGGCCTCTTCGGTACAAATGCCTGCGGTCACGACAAGTACATCGTCGCCATCGGACAACTCACGCATTTCGCCCACCTTTATCGGCGTATCGAATAGGCGAGGAACCGACCCTCGCAGCACTCGGCACCAGACGGGCCCGTCAATACTGTCGGCGGCTTCGCAAATGCTCTCTACCTCGGTGGCGTCACCAGTCTCCAGGATGGTCATATTTGGAATAGACCGCATAACACTGATATCCTCAATAGACTGGTGGGTCATACCGCCAGGAGTGGTGACACCAGGGAGAAAACCCATTAGGCGGACCCTGCGGCGCGGGTAAGCGATGGAGGCCATCAACTGATCATAGGGACGGCGATACATGAACACCCCAAATGTGTGTATAAAGGGGCGAAAGCCTGCCAGGCCAAGACCACCGGCGAAGCTCATCATATTCTGTTCGGCCATGCCGAGAGACAGAAACTGACTGGGATGGCGATCTCGGAACCCGTCGATTTCACACGATGAGGTCAAATCCGCAGAGAGGCACAGAATGTCTGGATTGCCAGCGGCAAATTTCTCAAAGGCGCTCGCATAGGGGCGCGAAACCATTTCTACCATTGTCGGGCTCCTTAATGTGCGTAGTCGATGGGATCGACACCTAGATCGGCAGCGATCGAGATGTTGAAGCGCGCGCGTTCGTCTTCGGATTTGAAGCGCACGTAATGCAGGCGCGGGAAACGTTCTTTAAGGACCGACATCGCGTGGAACGGGTTGGTGCGCGCAAGGATGATCAGCGGCTTGCCGTCGTGGCTTTCCTGTGACGCATCGCGGATCGCGCTCAAATCGTGGCCGTCCACTTCGATGCAAGCGGCCCCGAAGTTGAGGAACTTGGTGCGAATATCGCCGACTTCCATGACAGACGACATCGCACCGTCGCATTGTTGGTCGTTAACATCCATAATCGCCTTGACCTCGACCCCGTGATAGGCAGCGGCCTGCACAGCTTCCCAGGTTTGGCCTTCCTGAACCTCGCCGTCGGACATGAAAACCCATGTATTGCCAGTATCGCCGCGCAGATCGCGTCCATAGGCCAGCCCCGCGGCAGTCGATAGCCCGATACCCAACGTGCCGTTGTGCACTTCCATACCTGGTGAGTGCTCCGCCCCGATCATTTCCACACTGGAACCGTCCTGATTGAACATTTCCAAACCCTCGGGTGCCATGCGGCCCACTTCGATCAAGGTTGCATAGGCCACAAGTGCGTAATGGGCGGGCGCGATAAACAACCGATCATATTGTGGCTCGAACGGCCCGTTATAGCCGGCACCAGTGTGATAATCGGCATTGGCAGGCGACGGCACGCCGCCAAAGGGTTTTGGGATCATTGGCAGGGTCGGGTCGCCGAAGTTAAGCTCCTCATTGTAGAGCCACGCCAATTGCTCAGCTGCGGAACAGGCTTGGCTTAAGTAACCACCGTTATTTCGCATGGCGTGTTCGAACACTCGGCGGCGGATCCCAAGAGCCACTTCTTCGGTAGATTTTTCGTTCTTCAAAGAGTTCTCCAATCCATTGAATCGCAGCGGAAGATTCAACTCAGCTGTAGCAGTCGTGCGGGTAGATGATAATTTTCAGTGAGTCCTTCGCTTCCACCAGCATGCGAAAGGCTTCAGGCGCATCTTCGATGCCAAATCGGTGGGAAATCAGTTTTTCAGGGTGAACTCGACCAGATTTCAGCAATCGGAAGTACTGGTAAGTATCGTTGTGGTCTGCAGAGAATTTTGAAGTCACCGTGACTTCGTCAAAGTAGGCTTCTGCTCCGTCCCGAGTCCAAGACGTGCCGGGGGCAAGGGGGGCGCCAAGATGCAGGGTGCCGCCCTTCTCAACGAGCTTAACAGCCGAATCCCACGCGACGGCAGATGGTGCGATGACAATTACAACATCTGCTAACAATCCGTCATTGTTCTGCCGGATTACTTCTTCGGCATTCTGTTTCTTGGGGTTGATTACATGGGTAGCGCCAACCTCCAGCGCCCTATTAAGCCGCCAATCAGAGAAATCCAATGCAAAGATTTTACCAGCCCCGAAGAAGGGCGCGAGGTGAATAAAACCCTGTCCCATGAAACCCGCACCAACTATGGCGATAGTGTCGCCAGGCTGAATGCCGCAGGTTTTGAGTCCGCCAATTACGCAGGCCATGGGCTCAATCGTTGTCGCCGCTTCCGTGCTGATATGGTCTGGGATCAGGTAGGCGTCTTTTTCCAGATGCTCCCTGGTCACCTTGAAGTATTCACACATCCCACCAGGAACGATGTTGGTTTTTTCGAAATGCGGGTCGCGGGTAAAGTGACCACGTTGCGACCAGTGAGACGTTAGATTGGCGACGTGGTGGTGTACGAAAATCCGATCACCTGGTTTGAAAGTCCTGACACTTTCACCGCACTCCACCACTTCAGCTATTGGTTCGTGGCCAAGAACCTTGCCGTCGGATTTCTTGTACCAAGGCATGGCCTCACCGCCACAAAGGCCACAGGCTAGGGTTTTTAGCAACGCCTCATCGCCCGCAATTTCGGGGATTGGGCGATCTTCAATCCGAATGTCGTCAATTCCATAGTAAACGGCAGCGCGCATCGTCCCGGCCATCAGTCGTCTCCAACGGCAAAATTCTACTTGGCGCACCCGTCAGCCTTCGTTTTACCTGAGTTAGTGGCAGGCATATATCGACTAGCAACGATCGCGTCTCTATCATCTGAAGAACTTCTAAATCGAGATGATGTCAATTGTCAAATCAATATGGCATATGTAATGTAAGCAAGGGAGGCCATGTCACCGACTATGCAAAAAGCTATTCAAAAAAAGGTGCCGAGCAAGAAAAGCACGATCCCCCTTCAGTTCACGGGCGACATGGTGGCCTGGGCCGCTTGGCTGTACTACGTGGAAAATGAGACGCAGGAAGGAACAGCAAGGAAACTCGGCGTGTCACGTGCCACGGTTGGCAACTACCTAACCGAAGCAAAAGAGCGTGGGCTTGTCGAAATCTCGGTCTCACCTCACCTGTTGTCCATGGGAGCCCTTTCAACCAAGGTGCGAAAGCGTTTTGACCTGCAAGACGTGTTCGTTATTCCACAGACAACTTCCGATGGTCACGATTTGAGAGACCGCGCCGCGATTGCCGGTGCTGAAGCTCTGCTTGCTTTGTTGAAGGATGGCGACACGCTGGGCGTGGCTTGGGGGCGCACAATGCTGGATGTCGGGCGGGTTTTGCGAAAGGCGCGCATACAAGATGTAAGTGTTATGCAAATCGCCGGGTCGATGTTGAATGAAGAAGACAATTCTCCGGAATTTTGCACCGCCATTATTGCCAAGGCGTTGGATGCCAGGTCGTTGAACTTCAGCGCGCCATCCATCGTTTCGACACGGGAGCTTCGTGATCTATTGCTGCTGGAACCGAGTCTGCGCGATTACTTCCAACGGCTGGAGACCTGTGACATCGCGATTTTCGGTGTGGGTGCATTTGAAGAAGCAAAGGAACTGGGTGACCGCTATCTCGCGCAAAAAGACGTTTTGGAGGCTTACGCGCAGAACGAATCGGTCGGCGTTCTGGTAGGTCGGTTTATTAACGCGGAAGGCGAAGTTGTGGATGGGCCCCTGTCCGAACGCAGAATCGGAATTTCAATGAAGACTTTGCAGGCCATTCCACAACGTATCCTTGTCGGGGCCGGGACGTACAAGACGCGTGCAATCCGAGCTGTTCTCAAGGCAGGGCTTTGCACGCATCTGGTTATAGATACCGAAACGGCAGAACTGCTTCTTTCAGGTGAAGAAGCATAGACTGCTAGTGTGAGGGAACATGGCGAAAGACCTCATAATCGGGCTGGATAGTTCGACACAGTCGACTAAGGCGATTGCCTGGTCCCGCGAAGGCAACGCCGTGGCGGAAGGCCGGGCAAGCTTTGATCTTCTGCACCCGCGGCCGGGATATGCCGAACAACACAGCGCGGACTGGTGGCAAGCGACATGTAAGGCACTTAGAAGTTTGACCTATCAGTTGGATACTGAACGCTTGGCGGGGCTCGCGATCTCAAACCAACGCGAAACAATTGGGTTCTTTGATAGGGAGGGGCAGGAAACACATCCAGCTGTTACCTGGCTGGATGACCGCGCGTTAGAAGAGATCCCGTTGCTAACCAAAGAATTTGGCAGCGAAAAGTTACATAGTATCACCGGACGGCCTCCCAACGATGCGACAGTTGCCGTGCACAAACTATCATGGATGAGACGTAACCGGCCAGACATATGGTCCAAGACGGACCGCTTTCTCGACGTCCATGGGTTTTTGACGGGTAAGCTGACCGGAACACCTGTGGCAAGCACCACAACGGTCGACGCGTTCACCGTCTACAACATCGACAAAATGCGCTTGTCACATTCAATTCTTGCGCATCTTGACCTGACACCGAACCACTTCGCGGGCATTCGCGCGCCTGGCGTTTTGGCTGGCCAAGTGACGCAAGGCGCTTCGCGGGTGACGGGGCTTCCCGAAGGCCTGCCTATTGTTGTCGCGGGAGGGGATGGTCAATGCGCAGCGCTTGGCGTCAACGCGATTTCGCCGGGGACAGTTTATCTGAATCTGGGCACCGCGATCATCGCCGGGATCATCACCGACACGCCTTGGATCAGCGAGTACTGGCGCACAGTCACATCACCTCTTGGTAAAGGCTATCTTTTGGAAGGATGTCAACGCGCGGGCACCTTCCTCATCGACTGGCTTACGCGTAATATCGGTGGGCAAGAAACGTCGTCGGACACGTTTCGGTCTTTGGAAGAGGCGGCGGCTCAATTGCCTGTCGGGTCAGACGGAGTGACAATGTCACCCTACCTTATGGGTTGCATGGATCCGCACTGGAACCGCGATGCCCGCGCCTCGATCCATGGGTTGGGGCCGGACCACAGGTTTGTACATATCTTTCGTGCGGCGTTGGAGGCAACAACGCTTCAAATTGTACGTTACCTTAGGGCTGCTGAACGCGAAGGTATGAAACCCGAAAAAATAATTGCCGTAGGTGGGGGTGCTTCAAACACGCTTTGGACCAGAATGATCTCGGACGCGTCGGGCGTGCCAATCGTGCAATGCGCCACGCTGGAAGCATCTGCGCTTGGTGCGGGGATCACTGGTGCGGTTGGGGTCGGGTGGTATGGCGACTTTCGCGAAGCCGCCGACGCTATGGTCCATTTTGAAGGGCAGATCTCCCCTGATGCCGCCAACGCTGACGAGTGGGACGAATTGCTGGTGCGGCAGGAAAACACCTATATAAAAAGCCTGTGAAGTGGTTTTCAACTATCGCGATTGGACCAGATTACCACTGACACACCGACAATTAGCAGCAGACCTTTGATAACCTGAAAGGCTGCGTCGCTCCAACCAAGAAGGGCACCGCCGCGTACAAGCACCGCAATGATAAGAACAGCCGTCACCGTCCCAAGAACGTTAGGTTTACCCAGTCGGACCATTGTGCCGCCTAGTAATACGGCCGTCAGGCCATCGAGAAACAATGACTGAGCAATAGAAGGCTGGCCAGACGACAGTTCAACAGCAATCAGCACACCTGAAAAGCCGTTGAAAAAAGCCGACACTACGCAAAGCATGAGCACGATCGCTGCTGTTGGCACACCCGCCTCAAGCACAGCGCGGGGATTGGTGGCCATGGCGAAAATGTAGTGGCCCAGACGCAGGCGGTTCTCGATGAAGACGGCCAGAAGTGTCAGCGTGACCGCGAGGTAAACGATCAGGGGCAGGCCCAGCAGCTTCGCGTCGAAAAAAACTCGCAGCGAGGTGTCCTGCGCAATTGGCATGGACGATCCCAGCCCGATTGCCGCCGCCAAGGCGGAGGCCATTCCACCCGTGGCAATCGTGGTAACCAGCGAAGGCAGGCGCAAATGGGCAATCAAAAACCCGTTGAGTGCCCCTACGGCCAGACTCGCCATTATGGCCGCGAATACAGCCATGCCCCAGCCAAACCCAGCGATCACCAGTCCTGCCGTGATCATGTTCGCAAGGGCAGCGATAGAAACAAAACTAACCTCCATCTCTCCCACTGTGAAAACCCAGGTTAACGCGAGAAACATGATCGAGGAAATCGCCCAGCTTTGCATCATCCCGGACAGGTTTTCAGTTGTCAGAAACGTGTCCGTGGCGACTGAGAAATAGACAAACAGCACTACTAGCAAAAATGGCAGGCCGAACACGCGGATGATGCCATGAGAGTTGAAGCCGTTGCTGGCCTTGGCCGGAGTGTCGAAAGTGCTCTGGCTCATGTTACACAGCCTTTCGCGACGTAACGCGTTTCAGGTTTTCCTGAAGTCGCCGGAAGATCGTTGGATCAAACACAGTGATTGCCAAAATCAGGATCAAGCTAACAACCGCATCCGAGTAATAGTAGGGTATAGACATCAGCGTGAAGCCATTCAGCAGCATGGTCATTACTACGACCCCTCCCAGCGTCGCACCAATTGAGGCTCTGCCCAATAGCGCCGAACCAAGATAAACCGCTGTGTAGGCAGGGAGCAGGATCTGACTACCCGCCGTTACGCGTGATGAACCTACGCCAGAGACATGCAGGATCATTGCAACGCCAATCATCATGCCGCAGATTGAGAAAGCCAGCGCCAGAATCCGCCATTCCCTGATGCCGGAGAAACGCGCTGCTACTGGGTTTTCACCTGTTGCGAACAGCGAGTTTCCGTAGCGGGTCGCGTGCAGTAGGCAGGCACTGAAAACGGCTACGATCAATAGTGTAAAAACCGGAATTTGCAGGCCAAGAACCGTTTTGAAGTTCATTGTTACAAGCCCAGAAGAAAAGAAGTTCTTTGAATAGTCGGCACCGCCATTAAAGGCAAAAGCAAGGCCATAAGCGATGGAGCCGGTTGCGATTGTCGTCACAACATCTGGCAAACGGCCCTTGCCCACCAACAACCCATTGACCAGCCCGATTGCAGTTCCCATAGCGACAGACGCAACAATCGTCATCCACAAAGAGTTACTAGCCGCCATAGTAAACCCAAGCGTCATTGCGGACAGCGACGCGATTCCGGCAAGAGAGAGGTCAAACTTCCGCGTGACAATGACAAAGGTCAGGCCAATTGCCACGATCCCGTTGATCGACATGGCCCGCAGCATCGCCAGAAAGTTCGTTTTACTCAGATAAACATCGACTTGGCTACGAAAAGACAAGGCGATGACCAGGACAAGGCCAACCAGAGTCAGCAATCTACGCGCCAGCGGCGGAAGGGAGTTCAACACACGTTACACTCCTGCAATTCCGGCAGCTAACAGTGTATCCCGGCCAATGCCCGTATCTGGCGCAAGCACCAATCGGCCGCGATAAAGCGCACCAATACGATCGGCCACGCCAAACACTTCATCATAGTCCGACGATAACACCATGACTGCAGCATCCCGGCTCAACTCTCGCATCAATGCATAGATCTTGGCGCGCGCGCCAACATCGACACCAACCGTTGGCTCGACAAACAGATAGATGCTGGCCTGGCTGTATAGCCCTTTTGAAATCACGATTTTCTGCTGGTTACCGCCGCTATAGTCTGAGGCGGGGCGGGTCACTGCTGGCGGTTGCAGGTCTACTTTTTCGGCCAATTCGCGCACATCGGCCAAATTGCGACGAAAAAGCAGAAAGCCACCTAAGCCAGAGGCGCGCGTGGGGTTTGCAATGGCTGCATTAAACACCGCGTGATCTGTCATCACCAAACCTTCAGTACGCCGGTCCCCGGGCACAAGAAAGATACCGTTCTTAAGCGCGTCGGCAGTAGACCGAATGCGTACCGGAGTGCCGTTCAAGCAGATTTCCCCCTTGGTCGGTGCCTTCACACCAAAGATCGCCTTTGCCAACTCATCGATGCCCGACCCAACCAAGCCAAAAAGCCCCGTGATCTCACCCACGCGAACGGACAGGGTGATGCCCTCAAACCCCTGCCCGGTAAAGTCGCGAATCTCTAGCACTGCAGGGCTGTCGGGTTCATTCACTGCTTTGTTGGGGTAAAGTTCTCCAAGTTCCTCCTGCAACATAAGCTCCGGGATAGAAACGTTATTGGCGTGTGCCTCTTCACAAGTCATGGTTGCAATCTTTTGCCCACCCCGAAAAACCGTAAAGCGGTCGGCTACGAGAAAAACCTCGTCAAGACGATGCGTGATGTAAATGATCGAAACCCCGGCGGCTTTCAGCGTGCCCATCGTACTGAACAATTGCTCGGCCTCAACCTTCGTAAGTGTCGAGGTAGGTTCATCCAAGATCAGGATTTTGACATGTTCGTGCTTGAGTGCATGCAAGATTGCGACAAGCTCGCGACCCACTCCGGACAGTTTGCGCACCGGGACACTGAGATCGATGTCAACTGGTAACCGTTCTAGAAGTTCTTCCGCCTGTCGCTTCATGCTGCCCCTTTCGACGGGACGGAATACACCGCGGCCGTGACCTTCTTGACCAAGGAATATGTTCTCGTAGCCCGAAAGATCTTCAACCAGTTCCGGGTGTTGTTGAACCGAGGCAACGCCGGCGTCAATCGCTGCTGAGGGCGAGCGGATCGATACGCTCCGCCCGTCAATACGAATCTCTCCGGCATCTGACGTGTAAATACCCGACAGAATCTTCATTAGCGTGGATTTCCCCGCGCCGTTGACACCTAGAAGAGCGTGAACCTCACCGTGGGCCAAATTGAAATCTACGCCCGACAACGCGTGAACAGGACCGAAGCGTTTGTCGATCCCGCTCATTTCCAGAACAGAAGTCATTGTACGTTAAAGCACGCGCTTCCAGCCAAGTGCTTCAGCAACACCCGGCTCATCATATCTCGCCGCCAAATCCGGATCGTGACCCTCCAGATCCGTTGCGGTCACCAAATAGGATGGATGTAGCAGAATGCGGGGTACCAGATTGCCTTGCAAAAGTTGATGTGCATAATAGACTGGTTCCGCAGCTTGCGCAAAAAACGACTGAGTAACCGTCGCTTTAAAAGGACCGCCTGAACGGATGTTCTCAAATGCTGCCGCGCCTCCATCAATCCCTGTGATGATAACATCAGGTCGGCCTGCGGCAAGCGCTGCCAGCCCGGCCTCCATACCTGCATTGTCCCATGCCGACCATATTCCGGCCAAGTCTGGGTTTGCAGTAAAGAATGCATCTGCAGCCGCGCGCGGTGTGACTTTACCCGTCGGATCAAAGGCCCAAGTGTCTACAACCTCGATCTCTGGAAATTCGCGCAAAGCAAACGCCATGCCCATGTCACGCTGGTTCCAGGTTTCGTTGATCGGAAGTTGCATCGCCGCGATCTTGCCTTTGCCTCCGAGCTTTTCTGCCAACCAACGTGCCGTCACGACACCCATTCCAAAGTTATCGTGGAACGAGTTTTGTGTTGTTGCAACGCCCGGTATCGTAGTGTCTAGCACGAATGTCGGAATACCTGCATCAACTGCTTTCTGGATGGCATTGGCACAGCCCACTGGATCGACCGGAAGAACAATGAAGATGTCAGGTTTGGATGCCACAATTGCGCCGATCTGGTCGTTCTGCTTTTTGAGATCGAAGCTGGCGTCAGAGATTGAAAGCTTTCCCCCCAACTGCTCAATGCTCACTTTGAGGCCACCAATCGTACCGGTAAACGAATCCTGACCTGAAAACGGTGTGGAGAAAGCAAATTTTACAGCATTCGGATCATAGCTCTGGGCCCATGCGGTGGTTGGCCTCAGCAGATTAACGCCACCTCCCGCCACTATTGCACCAAGCGCGACGGTTGTGCCACGCAGGATATCGCGTCGGCTAAGACCCTTAGGATTTGTCATTTCATAAGCGGTATCATCTTTTGACATGTTTTCCTCCTTTTCGACCGATGCGGTGACGATACGTCGGTCCGTTTCTCAAGTGCTTCTCAAAAGACCGAATGGACGAGTTCCATGGTCGAACTACCCCTTCGCCAAGATGCCGGTTGGAATCCAAGGCGTCCGAGTTCCTTTTATTGATTAATAGTGTCATATGTCAAATAAAATTGGCATTTGCAGCCCGAGATGTAAAATGGAGGCCGAACGACAGCAAGGACAGCACTGTTTTGCCCTGTTTACTTGAGTACTCACGTGAGTCAGGTTGCCTGATTTCCAGCCTCGTTGAATTAAAGCCAGAATGGGATCAAAGCAACGAGAGTGGCAGGTGAGAGGAAATCCTTTGCCCTGCTAGAATGGGGAATCTGATAGAGCGTCCGAGACTGTCAGTAACAACAGGCGGTTTCGTGTTCAGGCCACATTTGGTGCATCTGGAGAGCCTGCCGCGGCCCCTTTTCCTATAGTAGACTTGAGGCCGTACGATGCGCTTTGGGGTATGGTGCGTCATTCGTGATCGTATTGCGATGCTTGCCATCAGTTACCAGCCCGTTCATACTCGAACAAACACAGTCGTATCGCCCCATCGATTTCGGCGTTTGCAAAACGACTTTTGCGGCCCATACTGATACAGCTCATTGGGCCAATGTATCCTATTGCGGTTAATGAAAATGATGCTTTTCAATACCTGGAAATCATCAACCCAAGGCCTGCTTTGGTACTTTGGAAAGTAAGGATGAAGGCGCTTCATCTGCAGGTTGGTCATCTAGATTAAAATGCTCATGATATACCCCTGAAACTCAAGGGCTTGAACCACGAAGCCGAGATAACTGCAATCAAATAAATTGGTCCAGAACCTAGCAATTCCTAAGAGCCGAACTTATCAAATGCTGCGGGCGCAACCAATGTCCGCTATCGAAATTCAAATTCAGAAAAAAATGCGACACTGGCCTTCATCACACCATAGTCTATCGCACTCCGACGCAAGTGGACGCCTGCTTTTCGCCGCGGCAGGCCTTGCTTGGTAGGGCGAATGATAAGCCCCTCTCTCGCTACACGCGAGGCCAGTTGCAATGGAGCAGACATGACGAACGGTCCGTCACGAACCAGTTGCAAGCCAGTCGTAAAAGACGTTGTTCGGACGTCAATGAACTCGTGGGTTGCTGTAGTAGCTCCAAGCAGTTCGCGCAGTCTCGCTTCGGTCTCGGGATCGTTGCCGAAAATAACCCATTGCTGTCCGACGAGATCGCAAACGTCGATCGCGGTGTACCTTACCGCCGGATGGTCCGGTGGCATGACGACACCGTGTTCTACTTCGGTCACTGTCGTAGACAAGATGTCTGCCTCAGCGCCTGCTTCATCAAGCACGCCGAGGTAAAGGTCGATCTCGCCACTTAGTAAGGCTTCGCTCGCCAATTGCTTCAAATCGGTCTTTAGATCGAGCCGAAGGTCGGGAAAACGGGATTTGAGCCGGGTGAACAGGTTGGCCACACAATTGAGATGAAAGAGCGGACCAGCGCCAACGCGGAGAACCGAAAGACCTGAAGACGCGATGGCTCCGATCTTCTCGCGCGACTGTTGGTACTCCAGTGCGATCTGCTCAGCATTCTCGAGCAGCATCCTGCCTGCTTCGGTCAGCCGCATACCCCGCCGATCGCGCTCAAAAAGCGGAGTACCGTAGCTTGCTTCTAGGTTTGCGATCCGTTTGGTGACGGAAGGCTGCGTGACGCCGAGCGTATTGCACGCCTCTGTTAGCGATCCGTGCGACGCGACGGCGAGAAAGGCGGCGAGATTTCTTTCCAAGGTATTCCTTTCCCGAATGCATTTAGTCGATACTTCGATTTTACAGAATTGCTTCCGTCGTGCAATCTGTGGCCAGCCGCTGCGATGTTTTGGGAGGGGAAATGCGAACGGTTTTCGTCCTTTTTGACTCGCTTAACCGTCTGGCACTTGGTGCTTACGGTGGCACGGCCATCGCAACGCCCAACTTCGACCGTTTCGCCCGCCGCGCTGTAACCTTTGACAAGCATTATGTCGGCAGTCTTCCCTGCATGCCAGCGCGGCGTGATATGCACACGGGTCGTCTCAACTTCATGCATCGACACTGGGGGCCGCTTGAGCCGTTCGACGATTCCTATGCTCGCATTCTCAGCCAGAACGGCACTTATACCCACCTGATCTCTGATCATCTGCATTACTTCGAGGATGGCGGATGGGGATATGCAAACGCCTTCGACAGCTGGGATTTCATCCGAGGACAGGAATACGACCCGCTGAAGGTGCTGGTGGCTCCTCCGGTCGACCGGCTGCGCGAGACCTATGACAATCGGCATTATCCACTCGATGGCCTACCAAAAGGCACGGCGACCCGTGGCAATACCTCTAAGATTGCATGGAAAAAATCTCGAGCCGCCATCAACGCCCGGTTCCTCGAAACAGAGGCGGATTTTCCTACAGCCAAGTGTTTCTCGGCAGCGTTTGAGTTCCTTGACCTCAACCGCAATGCCAACGACTGGTTATTGCAACTTGAGTGTTTCGACCCCCACGAGCCCTTCGTAACGCCCGAACGATTCAAGGAAGCTTATCAAAGTGGATATGACGGGAAGATTCTTGATTGGCCGATTTACGAGAAGGCAACAAACTCCGCAGAAGAAATTGCCGAGATCCGCGGTAACTACGCTGCGTTAGTGGCCATGTGTGACGAGTATTTCGGCAAGCTGCTGGATTATTTCGATGATCATGCGCTATGGAATGATACCTGCCTTATCCTGACAACAGATCACGGTTTTTTGCTTTCCGAGCACGACTGGTGGGGCAAGAACCGCATGCCCTACTACGAGGAAATCTCTCACATCCCATTGATGATCGCGCACCCAGACGGCGACACAGGCACCCGGCGCACTTTACTATCGCAAACGCCCGACTTGATGCCGACGATGCTTCACATCCACGGCTGCGAGATTCCTCCCTGTGTTACTGGGACGTCACTGGTTCCCTCCCTGACCGGCGACGTTCCGGGACACGCCTCGGTCGCTTTTGGGATGTTCGGCGGGCCGGTGTGCATAGCCGACGGACGCTATAGCTACTTCCTCTACCCCGAAAACGACAACAACACCGATCTCAGCATCTATACGTTGATGCCTGCCCACATGACGGGGGCTTTCAACGTCAGTGAACTGCGCACTGCCGAGCTTGCTGGGCCGTTCGATTTCACCAATGGCGTCCCACTTCTGAAGCTCAAGCTTGACCCGAAGAACAGCCAGGTTGGACAAGATGGACAGACACTCGAAGATTGTGAAACCGCGCTTTACGACCTCGACGCCGATCCAGGTCAAACACAGCCAATACGTGACGCCGCTGTGGTAGCACGATTGACCTCACTTGTTTCCGCTCATTTTCAGAGGCATGACGCGCCGCCAGAAATCTATGAGCGGTTTGGGTTGGCGACATCCGAATTCGAAGAAACAATCCACCAAAGGCATGAGAAACACACTGACGGGAGGAGACCCAAGATATGAAAACAGCACTCAGAACAATTGCTGCAACGGCTATTGCGGGGCTGACCGCGACCGCAGCCACGGCTGAGTTCCCCGAGCGGACAATCGAACTCATCCACCCTTGGGGACCTGGTAACGCCATGGCGGTCAGCCAGATCATCGCCAAGGCTATGGGCGAGGAACTCGGCATCGACATGCCAGTTCTTTCCGTCCCCGGTGCAGCCGGAACCAAAGCGCAAACAACAGCGATGGGCAAAGCGGCAGATGGCTACACGGTGTTTGATGGCTACGTTGCACCATTAGTATTGCAACCAATCCTCGGGAACGCCGATTGGGATTTTTCGGAGTTCAAGCCGTTGCACTCGGCCGTCTCCAATGCCTTTGCCATCGGTGGCCGAACGGGTGAGACTCGTTGGTCGACCTTCGAGGAAATGATGGACTATTGCCAGGCCAATAGAGGAGAACTGCGCTATTCCTCGGGTTCCCGCAACAACCTGCCCCATATGGTCATCGCCAAGGCGTTGCAGTCATACGATTGTGTGGCCCAAAACGTGCCCTACACGCAGGATGGGAATGCGGTGAAAGACCTGAAATCGGGCGTTCTCGACTTTTCGTTCATCAATGTTGGAAACTACAAATCAGATCCGTCCGCATTCAACATCATGATGGTTCTGTCCGAACTTCCGGGATCGAAAGCTTCCTTCGATGGCGCGCCGACAATTGCTGATCTCCAGGTCGATGTCGGTCTTTCCAAACTCGGTCCTATGGGTTGGACCTGGTGGATCGTGAGCCCTGACACGCCAGACGATGTTACCGAAAAGCTTCGCACCGCTATGGGTGCCGCAATGGCGCGCGATGACGTTAAGGAAGCGATCGCAAAAATCGGTTTCGTGCCGCTTGAGTGGGATCACACCCAATACGAAGAAGTCGTCGGCTCTGTGCAAGATCAGCTATCTGCCATGGGCAATGCACTTACTTGGGAAGAAAAAGAGTTGAAAAAACTCCAGTAGAGTTCGGTTGTGCCAGCCAGACTTGCAGAATGGGGAGCGCTGGCGTTCTTAGGAGCGCTTGTCGCCGTTGTATTCCAACAGATTGCGACTTCGATGGCCGAACAGGGGATCGCCTCCGGCGGTCCCTATGACAACGCGGCCAGCTATCCGCGCGGCATCGCGATCTTTATGGGCGCCCTTCTCACCGTGCAGCTTATCCGCGCCTTCGTCTTCGGTGGCGACTCAACGAGCGAAACTCCACCTTGGTCCGGAGTACGGAGGAGCCTTTGGTTCCTAGTGATCTTTGTGATCTACCTCACATGCCTGAATTGGCTTGGATATCATTTGGCAACCACTTGGATGGCCGCTGTGGTCATGTGGCTATGCGGTTTGCGAAACGTTCCGAAGACCCTCGCCGTTGCGCTTGTCATCGCTTTTTCTTTGGCATTCGCTTTCGAAAAAATCCTGAATGTCGTTCTACCGGGCGGAGTTTTCGGCCTGAATATCCCGTGGTAGGCGCGCATGTTTGAAACCATCATCGACGGCTTTGATCTCTTTTTTTCGCCGTTTACCTTGCTTCTGAGCCTTGCAGGCGTCCTGATCGGCCTTCTTGTCGGAGCGCTCCCCGGTCTTGGTCCCCTAATGGGTATTATCTTGCTCTTGCCTGTTGCGATCAGCTTGCCGCCTCTTGCGGGCATGGGGTTTCTCATTTCGATCTTCGTCGGCGGCTCCTGCGGCGGCGCGGTCTCGGCCATCTTGCTCCGAATACCGGGAACACCTATCGCGGCCGCTACCCTACTTGACGGCTATCCTATGGCTCAAAAGGGCAAGGCGTCCAAAGCCATCGGTCTAGCGCTCGCGGCCTCTTCGCTTGGTGGGCTCATCGGAGGCGTCGTCTTGATTGTAGCCGCGCCAATCCTAGCCGGCTTCGCCAGTCGCTTTGCTCCTCCTGAATACGCCATGCTCGCCATAACCGGTTTGCTCACGATCTCGCTGATCTCGGAAGGGACATTTGTCAAAGGCCTGTTGGCCTGCTGCTTCGGCCTTCTTCTGTCGACAATCGGGACAGACGAGTTTTCGACCGGCTACCGCTTCACCTTCGGGTCGCACCATATGCTGAATGGATTTCACATAGTAGCAGTGGTCGTTGGCCTTTTTGCGATCTCAGAGATGGCATTTCAGATGGCCGGTGGGGGCTTGATGGACGAACCAAAGCTTGAAATCGCCAGACCAAGTCTTAGGGCAGTTATACAGACCCTGCGAAATTGGAAGAATCTGATCCGGTCATCCCTGGTCGGTGTGTTTTTTGGCTCGCTTCCAGGTGCAGGCGGTGACATAAGTTCGTTTAGCTCATATGCAGTGGCCAAATCCTTTTCCAAACCAGAAGAGAAGTTTGGCGAGGGTGCCGAAGGCGGAGTCATTGCCACTGAGGCAGCCAATAATGCAACGGTTGGCGGTACGCTTGTCCCGACACTGGCACTCGGCATTCCAGGGGATGCGTCGTCTGCGATGCTTCTTGGCGCGCTTTTAATCCTCGGGTTTATTCCGGGACCAGAGATGTTTCTGACGCAACCTGACTTTGTAGGTGGAATCTTCCTTGTCTACATGGCCTCGAATGTGATGTTGCTCTTTGCGGGTATTCTTGCGGCGCCGTTGTTCATACGGGTCTTGTCGATTCCAAAGGTGTATCTGATCCCGACAATCCTGATCCTTTGTTGCATCGGAACGTTCGCCTTACAGGGATCGGTATTTGACCTATGGGTCATGTTTGGATTTGGGCTGATCGGCATCTTGTTTCGGCTGGCCAAATACCCACTCGCGCCAATCGTACTGGGTTTGATCCTTGGCCCAATCCTTGAGGCAAACCTGCGCCGATCGCTGTTAATCTCCCGCGATGGTTTTTGGATATTCCTTGAGCGCCCGGTCGCGGCTACACTGATCGTGATTGACGCATTGATACTTGTTGGGTTCGGGTTGGCCGCTATTAGATGTTGTTGGATGGCAAAATGACCGCCAGGGTTTGGAATGCAATGGCACAACTAGGGTCAAGGCCCGTTCCGGATGTATCGCAAACTTTTGGAGTGAATTAAAGCTAGCGTCTTACTGGACACACCTATCCTGCGATCTCAGCAAACAGCTGAAAGCCAAACGTCTTGGCGCTAGAGAATTGCCGTTTAATGAAAAACATTCCTGCTCGAACAGATCGTTCAAAAACTTCATTCTGACTGTCTGTTATTTGACCGAGCATCCAAGCCGCTTCAGAGTTCGGTTCTGGATGGACGATTTCTGTGTCGTCACTCCTATGAAGTACATCGTAGGTTCTTGAGCAGGCATGTAATCCGTCATGTTTAGTTCCCCAATAGCCTTGGCCCAACCCGCTGGCAGCCGCGGTGCCAAAGGCATTGGCGCCATCAAAACGAAACAAATCCATCAGGAATCGTTCAAACAGGCAGCGGTGAGTTGGGAGAGTCTTTGAACTCTACCGTGGTGAAAATCAGTTCGGTCTCTCCGATGTTTTCAAGATCGTGCAACATAAACTCACCCCGGTCATAGCTAAAATGCCGGGTTGTGCCCGCTTCATATTCCGATTTCAGAGTTCTACCGTCAGCGAAGCGGGACTGGGAGCTACCGGCATTCACAGCCACCCAGAAGTAGTTCAACACATGCCGATGGAACCCAATGCGCTCTCCAGGCTTGAGGCTAACACGCCAAATCCGCACTTCGTCCGTTTCGGACAAAAGCTCATGCCCGACTCTGCCGTTTAGGAAGTTCTTTGCCAAATCTGCGCGAATTTCTTCGGACCAGTCGGGGTTGCCGTTGATCTGTGTGTCACAATTCAAATTAGCCATGTTAGTCACCGAAACCAAACACTACACAGTGGGAACGACGCCGCCGTCGACGCGGATGATATCGCCACTGATGAAATCCGAAGCTTCGGAAGCCAGGAACAGCACTGCGCGTGCGACATCTTCCGGCTGCCCCAAGCGTCCAGCTGGCAGTTTGCTGTCCGCAAGAAATGCTGCCACGGCAGCATCCCTGTCCTGACGCGCAACATTGTATTTGTCGGCCAGCGCATCCAGAAAACCGCCTGGAGTGTCCCAGAGCTCCGTTCGAATGTGTGCCGGGGCGACCACGTTCGAGCGGATGCCCCGCGAAGTATACTCACGCGAGATAGCTTTGCTCAGCATATGCACTGCGGCCTTTGAAACGTTGTAGTCTGGTAGAATGAGGTGAGGCATGATCCCTGCTTCAGAACCGCAATGCACCATTGCCCCCTGGCCATTCTTCAGCATGGGTGGGATTACGGCGCGGGCCATACGAACATAGCCCATTACGTTCAGGTCGAAAGTCGCTTGCCACTGGGCGTCCGTAACATCGGCGAAACTGTCGCGCCCTGGCGCCGAGCCTGCATTGTTGAACAGGATGTCGAGCTTCCCGAAGGCACCGAGGGCTGCCTCAACCACATGGTCAGCCGCAGCCGGTTTGGTCAGATCAACTTCGAGAGCGCAGACTTCCGCATCCCCGCCCAGTTCGGCGAATGGACCAATGTCAAGCCCCACACCCACAACACGTACATCCGCCAAAAGAAATTGCCGCGCCGTTTCCAGGCCGATGCCAGAACTGGCCCCGGTCACGACTGCGACTTTACCCCTCAAATCCTGCATCCTCAGGCCTCCTCCATCAGCCGAAACCACTTTTTGATCAGGGAATGATCCGCTCTCTGCGCATCCGGTCGAATGTATCTATGAACGCCTGCGGCGTATCCTGATAGCCCGAGAACCCGAGCTTGCGGCTTTTGCTCATGGTGTGGAAACATTCCATCGGCCGCCCCAGATCGAGGTCTGTATGCCAGGCTGAATTCATCGCACTGAAAGGGGTGCGCTGAAGGTCGTGTTTCTCGACAATGGCATTCCAGATGTCCTCTTTTTCCCTCAGGCGATCTTCCAGCGAGTTGTAAGCGCCCGGATAGACGCCGACCTCGACCTCAAAGTAGTCGGCAATCAACTGCCAGAGCTGTTCCCAACGGAAGACATCACCATTGGCGGCGTTGAAGGCTTCGTTGCGCGCATTGGGTTCGGTCGCGGCCCAGGCGATATGCTCAGCCAGCAGGCGGGCATCGGTGATGTCGTTCACCCCGGCCCAGGCAGTGGGTGATCCGGGAAAGATAAAAGGCTCACCGGTTTCCTTGCAGATTGAGGCATAGGTGGCCAGGGTGGCGCCAATATTCATCAGATTGCCGACCGCATAGCCAATGATCGTGTGGCTGCGATGAATGGTCCAGCCGAAATCATGCGCTGCGCCGTATTCCGCCGCAATATCCTCAAGCTCATAGTAGAAATTGCTTTTCTCCAGCCGGGGTGCCGTTTCTGCAAACGGGGTCACAGGTGTTACCTTGCCGTAGTCTTCAAACGGCCCGAGGTAGTGCTTGGTTCCGGTCACAATCGCTAGCCGTTCGATGCATCGGCTCTCGGTGAAGGCATCCAGCACGGTACGCAACATGCCGCCGTTCAGCCTGATATTGTCGGCTTCGGTATCGCCAAGCGTCCAGGCGCAAAAAAAGATATGGGTCGGCGCAAGCGGTACGAGTTTTTCAAGCGCAGTTGCGCGATCCAGAAGATCAACCGCGTGCGATGTCATCCAGGAACACCCCTTCGGCGGGCGGCGCGAAAGAGCGTGAATCTCCCAGTCGCCTTCGGCGTGCAGCCGCTCGGCTAGGTTCGCTCCGACTATACCGGTTGCCCCGACAATCAGCGCGCGTTTCTTATACATCGGTTTTCCCCATATGACTTCCGTTCGGCGTTGCCGCGAGAATGACATGCAAGGCACTATGCCTGTAGAGCAAAAATATCACATCAAATGTGAAAAAAATTCACAGGCCAGTCCATCCGCGATACGTTACGGCTGAAGGGATGATACAGAGGTTTCATGATCAATCGAGGCGGTGAAATGGAGGTGTTTGTGCGCGTGGTCGAGCATGGCTCGTTCTCGGCGACGGCCCGCGCGATGAACCTGACACCGTCCGCCATCTCCAAACTGATGTCCCGGTTGGAGCACAGACTTGGGGTTCCGCTGATCATCCGCTCGACCCGAGGACTGAAACTGACGGTCGAGGGCGAGGCTTACTTTGAGCGGGCGCAACGCATCGTGGCCGAGATCGCCCAGTCGGAACGCGCGGTCGCCGCCGCAGCGGATGACGTGCGCGGCACGCTTCGTGTGAATGCCAATATTCCTTTCACCCAACACCATCTGCTGCCGCTGATCCCGGAGTTTTTGAGAAAGTACCCCGAGGTATCGCTGGATTTGATCCAGACCGACCTGCCGGTCGACCTGATCTATGATCGCACGGATATCGCCATTCGCACCGGCCATCTTCCGGACAGCGCATTGAAAGCACGCAAGCTTATGGAGACGCCGCGCAAAGTTGTGGCTGCCCCAAGCTATCTGAAGCGTTTTGGTGTGCCCACCCATCCCTCAGATTTGCGGCAATACAACTGCCTTGGGCTGAATGTTCGCAGAGGCTTGGATCTGTGGCCTTTCTCAGGCCCGCAGCAACAGCGCCATGATCAAAACGTACATGGAAACCTGACCACCAGTGACGGGGAAATGATGCGGCAGATGGCAATTGCAGGCGTCGGCATTGCGCGGTTATCCGATTTTCACATCAAGAACGACATCGCCACGGGCGCGCTTGTGCCGCTGCTGGAAGACTTCAATCCCGGCGACACCGAGCCTGTCCACGCGCTGTACGCAGACCATGCGCATCTTTCAAACCGCATCCGGGCCTTTATCGACCACGTGGTCGAGGGCGTGCGAACCAGCGGCTAAACGACTGACCGGATGGTTCCGTCAGCTTCCGGGACGCACCCTTCGCCGCGTTGCCATCCCTGAACGCATTCAGTAACGCGTCGATTGCGTAAGCGCGTCAGTTTCCTTCAACGTCTCAATTGCGTGACCGAAGTTGCGCACCGCGTAAATCGAGTAAAGCACATCAATGATCTGCAACTGCGCGATCTTGGACACCATTGATTCCTTGTAGTCGCCGGACCCCGTCGCCGCAGTTATGGTACTGGTGAATAGCTTTACATCTGACACTGAGGTAATCGGAGAATTGGGGAACGAGGTGATGCACATGGTTTTGGCGCCCTGTTCATGCGCCGCTTTCAAGGCGTCAACTGTGGGGATCGTCCGGCCCGAATTGCTGATACCAATGGCAAGGCAGGTTTCGTCCAAAGTCGCCGTTGAGATATGGCGCACCCCCTGATCGCGGAAAAACTGGCAGGACTTGCCGACGCGCATAAAGCGTACCAGAGCGTTCTCAACGCAGATGATCGACGACCCCATGGCAAAAAACGCAAGCGTCTGGGCCTGGTCGATAGCCTCGACCGCGCGTTCTATCTCTTCCGCGTTGGCCCCTTTTAGGGTGTCATCAATGGTGATAGCGTAACGCGCGGAAATCTTCTCGAGGATAGACTTGGTGTCGTCGTCGGCGGTAATGTCCTCATAGACATTTCGATTGGGGACAACCGGCTTGGCCCCTGCGATCGCCTGCGACAGTTCTTCGGCCAGAGAAATCTTGAGCTGCTGGAAGTTGTGAACATCTATTTCACGTACAAATCGCGTAACCGTTGATTCCGAAACCCGGCACTTCTCGGCGAGTTCCTTGATTGAAATCGATTTGACTTCCTCTGGCGACTTCAGAATTTGTTCAGCAATCCGCTTGAGGGCCGGGTTCAAGTAGGGCATCTGTCGCCGGATACGATCGATGACACCATTGTCCAGTAGTGAAGTTTCCGTCATTAATGCCATTGGACCTCCTGCCATCAATCGTGCAAAGCCCAAGTTGTCAAATGATTACTTCACTACCAAGTGAAGCTATCAGCTTGAAAGGAATTTGCTTTCACGATAGTAACGCCAGTAGTTAATTTTTTCTAGTTGAAAGTTGCACGCGGAATCAAGGGGCGAAAATGGCGAAAAAAGCTGTGCTGTGGGACATGGACGGCACGTTGGTCGATAGCGAGCATATGCACATTCAGGCCCTCGCCGAGGCAATGACGCATCACGACCTGACCGTCCCCGAAGACCTTTATCTGCTTGCGACCGGCATGTCCGCCGAGAATGTATACGCGTGGCTACAGAAAGACTTTGGCCTTGCCGAGGCTTTCGACACATGGCTTCGGCTGAAGTACGGCAATTACATGAGGCTGGTAAAGGAAATCGCCGCATTTCCCGATGCCCTTGCATTGTGGAACGAGTTGGCGAAAGCCGGTGTCCCGCAGGCAATTGTCTCGAACTCCGATCGTCTGCTTGTCGATACAAACCTCAAAAGCCTTGATCTGACTGCACCGCGCATGGTCACGGTCAGCCGCAACGACGTCCGGAAAGGCAAGCCTGACCCCGAGTCATATCTGCGTGCGGCCTGGCTTTTGGATGTGCAGCCCGAGGACGCAATTGTTCTGGAAGACAGCCCGACCGGCGCCAAAGCGGGCGTTGCCGCTGGCATGACAGCGTTTCTGGTGCCGTCTTCACCATCGAAGGCACCAAACGGTGTGACGAAACTCAGCAGCTTTGACGAAATCGCAGAATTGTTTGGGCTGGCGGCGGTGGCGGGCGAACCAGTCTGACGCGCCCTTTCACAGTTTCTTTGCCCGCGCCCAGGTTACAGTTGCGCGGGCGCAGTCATCACAATTCGCGGATGTCCGTGCAAATCACACTGCCAAACCGCGCGTCATGAAGATTCCCGACCATGGCGGACGCGGCAGCATCCGGCGTCAACAGATCCCCATCCGCTTTGAACCCCTGAAACTTCTCTAATAGGGCGAAGTCCTCTTTTGGCGTATCGCGCAGCGTCGCCTGCATATCCGTGTCGACAATACCCGGGGCTAGGCTGCAAACGCACAAGTTCGGCACGTTGTCCATCGCGGTCGCCTCGGTGTGTAGGTCAAGCGCCGCCTTTGTCGCGCAGTAGATACCCCAACCGGTAAAGCCCTTTCGCGCCGCGCCGCTGGAAACGTGCATGATCCGCCGGTCCCCGGCGTTGTGGGTCGCCGATACGAAAGCGTTCGAAAGAACAAGTGGCGCCGTGACGTTCACCGCCACTGAAACCGCTATCGCGTCCGGAGCCTGCCGACCTGTCGGTGCCACGGGTTTGACGACACCAGCATTGTTGATCAGCACTGCGGACGTTGCGTTTTCGAGAAAGTTGGGCAAATGCCGCTGTCCTGCGAATTCGATCACCGTGCCGGTATCGGCAAAGTTGAGCGACATCTGGTGCAGCCCGGCGATATCGTCCACACCGGTGCGCGACAGGCCGAGAACCTGATAGCCGCGCTCCAACAATTGTCTGGTCATCGCAAGGCCAAGACCTTTGGAATGACCGGTTACGACCGCCTTTTTCATGCAGCTTTCTCCGCGAAGTAGCCCTGCTCTGCGACGATCCGGTCCGCGATCAGTTGGCGCAGTTCAGGTTTGGCCGAACGTTCCAGGGCTTTGAGTTCCAGCAGAGTTTTCGCCCAGGCTGCCACCCTTGGCGTATCGACAAACAGGTCGCCTACAAAATCCTCGGCCGCAAAAACCAGACGTTGTAGCATCGGCGCGAATGCCACATCGGTCAGATGCGGTTGCGCGCCGTGAAAGAACGGACCTTCTCCGAGCTGGCGTTCAAGATATGCCAACTGCCCCAGCAGTTTTTCCTTGTTACCTGCGACCTCTTCCTGGGATTCGGCCGTCAGCATCGCCCATTGGCTGAAGATCATGTTGGATGCCAGTTCCGCCAACCCGCGATCACGGGCTGTCGTAACAAGATCAGTGTGGTGGAGGCTTTCCCCTGAAGCCTCGTCCAGAAACTCCAGAATCGCCTGCGACTCGAACAGTACGGTGTCTCCTACCATCAGCAAGGGAACCTTGCCCATCGGAGAGATTTCCAGAAACCAGTCCGGTTTTTCCGCCAGGTCAATGTACTCGATCTCATAGTCGAGCCCCTTTAACTCCATCAGCAGTGTTGCACGCTGTACGAAGGGGCAAATTGCGTAGCTTACGAGCTTTAGCTTTTTCGGGATCAAAACGTTGCCTCATTGATTTCTGTACGGTGAGTTATAAATGGACCTGTTTCGCGCACCTGAAAACCGGCCTTTGTGCAAAAGACCTGTGCCAATTTGGCAATAGTTTCGATTTAGAATCCACGAAAAACGGTATAGCCGTCAGGTTCTAGCTTTTAAGCCGCTGCCGCAGGAAATCCAGAAAAACCGCCAATCGGCGCGATCCCGATATTGGTTCCATATAAACTGCGGAAACCTCCATAGGCGTGCAATCCAGATGACCCGGTAACAGTTCGATCAACCGCCCGGACTCGATGTCCGCATCCACAAGAAAATCGGACAGCCGAGCAATTCCCATGCCACGCAGAACAAGGTGACGCACTGCCTCGCCATTATCGGCTACAACCGCTGTTGCGAGGGTGAGCGGTACCGATCTATCGTGAAACCGCAACTCGTTGAGGTGATGCAGAGACAGAAAACGCACCTGTTGCATGTGCTGGAGGTCTTCGTCTGACTTGGGCATCCCCAGACGCGCGACATATTCGGGCGAAGCAACCAGACGCCACTGAGACAGGCCGAGCGTGCGCACCAGCAACTCCGAGTTTTCAAGGCTTCCCAACCTGATCGCCACATCCGCATGAGAGCCGATCAGATCGACAACCGTATCGGTCATCGTCAGTGTGACATCAATTTCCGGATACAGTTTTTGAAAATCCGGCAGGGCCGGAATGAGAACATGCAGCATAAACGGTACGGCGGCATTGATACGAAGCGGTCCGCGTGCAACAGCATGTCTCGCGCGATCTTCAGGACTTCGGCGCCCCTTGGCGTCAAGTCGATAGACCGGGTTGTGCGGCGGATCAGCCGGACCCCAATCGTTTGCTCAAGCCTGGCAATTGTACGGCTGAGGGTCGAAGGCGACGTGTTCAACCGTCGCGCTGCGTCCGAGAACCCGCCACCTTCGATGACCGCCACAAAGGCGGCAAGATCTCATGTCTGCGCCAATTCATGCATTTTTTGCAGCAGTCCATACTGAAATTTACGATTCAGGCAATAACAGAAAACGCCCGGCTACCCCAGCAGAGTTCCAAACCCAACGAAGGCAAACATTCCACTCGCGCACGCTACCACACAGCCGTTCTTGTCGTAATCGGCGTGTTTCGTGTGGGACTTAACGGTCGATGGGCCGCTAAGTCCCATACACCGTGGCAGCCGAGTCATCGCGAGCGTTCCAGTATTGCTCAACAACCTGCTGATCAATCACGCGACACGTGAGGCGCCCAGTATTCAACTGACCGTCGAATTGTATCGACGACATGGTCTCGATTGTCCCAGGGCTGCCGCTCGCGGAATGAAAGCTCCAGACAAATCTCCATCCCGTCCGGGCCGTGTTCCTGCAGGGCCGGGACAAGCTCAGTGGCGTGGATGCGCCCTTCCGCGTTGAATTGCTCGGTGAACGGGTTGTGCCCGCTTTTGTTTATCGCATGGCTTTGCTTGACATGGATCATCGGGCTATCGGCAGCCAGAGCTTCGATCCATTTGTATGGATCGGTGTCGTCGGGATTACCGCTTTGCAGGTCGCCGTGGTCCACATCCAGGATTATTTTCAAAGGCAGCCCGCGCGCCTTGACCCGTTCATTCAGGGCAGCGGTCGCAGCGATGGTGTGGCCCAGTTCGCGGCCCACCGACATTGGCTCCCAATAGACATACTCCAGGCCCAGTTTGCTGACATTGTTCCAGACGTCTTCCCAGCCATTCAGTGCCTCTTCGATCAGGGCGTCCCGGCGGGTCGAATCGTTGTAGTCGCGCCAGGTCATAATCCCGTATTGTGATCCCACGCAAACAGCCCCAAGATCCGCAGCAATCTCACCGAGCTTACTCATCCAGTCCACGGTCCATGCGCGAACCTCGGCGTCTGGATGAGTCATGTTATTCTGCCTGCCTTGCGCGCCTGTCATGACGGAGGTCGCGCGCAGCCCATGCCGCGCACCGGCTTTGGTGAACTGGCTGGCGAATCTTTTGCGGACTTCTGCCGGCCAGCCGGGGTTGATGAATTCATTACTGATTTGAAGGCGCTGGATACCAATCTCGTCCGCGCATATGCGTACCATGTCTTCCGGTTCCGCAATGCGATTGATCAACGGGTTCGTGCTAAGCGACAAATGAAGGGTCATGCGGCGTCGCGCTCCTTGATTGCTTGCCGCCACTGGCGGCTATAGGCTTTGAGATCGGGGATAGCCGCCGCTTCGCGACCCGTCATGGCAATCGGAAGGCGCGGCACCGGCTGCCCCCCCTTTATCGCGCCAAGTACCAGCGTACCCATAACCGTGCCATCGCGCAGTTGCGATGTCAGGATTCGCTGATCGGGACGCAATTGCCCCAACAGGCTGCAAATCAGCTCGTTCTGGGCAAACGGACCATCAATGATGATGTCGACACGCGACTGAAGCGTGTCCAGCAAAGCATCCATCATCAGGGCGACATAAAGCGTAGCCAGCGCGGCGCGGCGCTCGGGTGTCTCGTCGAAGGGGCCCGAGATCTTTCCCCGGTTGCCGCATCCGGCGATTGGCCCGCCCGTATCCGAGAACGCGGGAAGGGCAAAACACCGTTGCTGACCAGCTCTGCCACAACGGGTGCCGAGGCAAGGTCGGGCGATACGCCTTCGAGGAGCGCATCGAACTCGTACCCTCCGTAAAAGCGCGAACAGGCCACCGGCTTTCCGAATATGTCGGTGAACGAAAACACATCCGAGTTGGGATCGAGTTGATGCAGTGCGGTTTCGCTGTCGAACCCGATCACGAAGGTTCCAGTCGACAACAGCGTAAACGCCCCTTCATGCCCCGCCAGATACCTGAGCCAGTTGGCATTGCTGTCGTGAATGCCGCACAGAATCTCCCCTTTGCCACGAAAGCCATCCGGCTTGAATCGACCGATTACATCCCAGGCGTTCTTCAGCGGCGGAAACTTCGACTCCCACCCCCGCGCTTTGACCAGGCTTGAATATTCATTGGCCTTCACATCCAGAAGATGGGTGAATACACCCAGATTGGAAAGTTCCATCGCCGGTTGTCCGCCAAGCTGCTGGCCGATGAAGGCGCTGAACGGGACAATCCCCTGGGTCCGGGCGAAGGCGTCGGGGTACTGTGTCTCCAGCCAGTAGAGCTGCTTTCCGATCGTCAATGCCCCGGGCGAGACGTTGGAGTAGACCTCGGAAAAGGGTGGCGCGATCCCGGCATAGCCCGCGTCGACGTCAGGCGGGGCCTCGGCCAGGTAATCCATGACAGGCAGGACCAGTTGCCCAGCATCGTCCAGACACGCGACAGTCGCGCCAAAAGCACTGACCGCAATGGTGTCAATCGGGTTCTGCGCATCAAAATCTGTCAGCGTTTCCAGCAAAAAACCCATCAGCCGGTCGGAATCAAGATGCTTGTAGGGCGGCCCGTCAATATGCCCGGTAGCTGTCTTGCGGCTGTCGAGCTCGCGAAACTCCTGATCGAACACTATGACTTTGCTGTTTGTCGCCCCGATATCGACAACCGCGATCGCTGACATGCCTTCCCCCTTCAGCTGGTCGATTTGGCATTTCTTACACGATTATTCTTCAACCCACTTTCCGTTGCATGGTCAGGTTCCCGGATCTACCAGGTTTCAACTGAACGGCAGGCCTTTTCCCATTGATCGCGCATGAATGCTAAAGCGACCTGCGCCGCGTCCTCGGCCTGTTCCCAAGGCGCGCGCCACAGGCGGATCGCGGCAGCTGTTTCGGCACTCATGACCACTGGCGAAAAGCTCTCAACGGTGAAATCACCGGTATAGCCAGCCTGAGCAAGCGCGCGGAAAAACGCGGCGAAGTCAAAGCTGCCTGCCCCAAGGACACCGCGGTCATTTTCCGCGACATGCGCATAGGCCAGATGCGATGCATTGCGCGCGATGGCTGCAGGCACATTGCCTTCCTCGATGTTCATGTGAAAAGTGTCCATGTGGGCAAAGCTGTTCTTGGCCCCGGCGTCACGGATCAGCTGTGTGGCCTGATCCAGTGTCTGGATCATATAGCTTTCATACCGGTTTACGGGTTCGATCCCCAGCTTGACACCAAGCTCTCCGGCGCGGCGGTCGAATGCAGAGAATGCCTCGACCACCTGGTCATATTGTTCTTGGGTGTTGCGCGCCGTATAGGCGTTGAACGCCGCATAAGTGATGCCACTGACCGCGGGGGTTTCCAGCTCACCGGCAATTTCCAGCCCGCGCAAAACGTCCCGCTTGCCGGCCTCGAAGACATCCGCATCAAGGTTGGACAAATCCGTTTGCGGCCCCAAAGCCATCCCCAGTCGCGGCTCCAGCCCGGCATCGGCCACGGCCCGTTTCGTCATCTCGACATCCAGTGACCACGGATCGAACAGCAATACCTCGATCAAGTCAAAACCGACGCGTGCCGCCGTATCGCAGGCACGCTTTGCGGATTCCGCCGTCCATTCATCAGAGAAAATCAGGGCATGTGCGCCAAACTTTGTCATTTTATCCTCCCGTCAAGCGGCACTAGGACAGTTGCCGCGTCAAGCCTTCGACCGCTTGTTTGATCTTGTCAAAAACAGCGTCAAAAGCCGCATCGTCTTCATAATATGGATCGGGGATATCCTCGATCCGGCCAGGTTCCAGAAATGCACCAAGATGCAGAACACGTGCCCGCGCGCTGTCGGGCTGCAATTGTACCAGCGCTTCCATATTGGCGGCGTCCATACCCAGGATCAGGTCGAAGGTGTCAAAATCCTCTGGCGCGATCTGCCGCGCGACCTGCCCCGAAATGTCCACGCCACGCGCTTGCGCGGCTTTTGCACTGCGCGGGTCAGGGGATTTTCCGACATTCCAGTCCATGATCGCCGCGCTGTCGATTTCGAAGTCCGACCCGTCCAGAGCTTGACGCAACACGCCCTCTACCGTAGGCGAGCGGCAGATATTGCCGCGGCAGACAGCCAGAATCCGGCGCATGGACACCTGTCTTGCTGGGGCGACAAGATAGGTCCTGCCCAACTGGGCAAGGCGCACATCCGCCGCCAGCCCCACGCGATCAATCGCGGACTGCGCCTGTACCGGATCAGCAGTATTGAACTCGAACATACCAAAATGATGCCCGATCATCGCAGAGGCACCGATTTTGTCGGTGAGATCCAGCGCTTCATCAATGGTCAGATTGCCGGGGACACCATTCTCGGCCCGTTCCGTATCCCGCCCATTGATCGGCAACAAGGCGAGATCAACCGCCAGAGGGGCCAGATATTCCGCCAGACCCGGATACGGGATCGTATCGCCGGAATGCCAGACACGGACATTGCCGCCGGAAATCACATAGCCCAAAAACAGATACTGACCGTTCTGGTCTTGCGCCAGTTCCTCATGGGCGGACGCGGTTGCGGTGAAGGACAATGGACCAAACCGCAGGGTTTCGCCTGCATCTATCGTCTCAATCCGCGCCTCGGGCACTCCGCGCTCAATTGCCTTGGCCCGTTCCGAGCGCGGCACCAGAACACGGGCTTGCGGATTTGCCTCAAGCAGCGCAGGCAAGGTGCCGTGATCCATATGGTCGGTATGACCGTGGGTACACAATACCCAATCAATATCGCGCAATTCATCCGGTGCGACCGGGGCCTGCATCATGCGCGTATGGGGAAATTTCTTACCCCTGTACTTCTCGGCCAGCGAGTCCGACAGGTATGGATCGATCACGACCCGTTGACTGTCGATACACAGAAGAAATCCTGCCTGACCCAGCCACGAAACAGATGCGCCCGTTTCGGGCAGGACCCCGCCGTTCCAATCAACAGCGTCCAGAGTTCGCAACACAATCAATCCTCCAGAATCTCTAGGATGTTTTCCACTGCACCGCGCGTTGCCCGATCGACGCTTTCGGTTGTGAAACCGCCCGCATGAGGGGACAGAATGGTCTGCTCGTGGCGCAGAAGCTCGGTCATCTCCGGGGGCTCTTTCAGGAACACATCCGTTGCATAAACACCCAGCTGGCCAGAGGCGTATCCGTCCAGCAACGCGGCCTCGTCCACAAGTTCGGCGCGGGCCGTGTTGACAATAATTGCGTCGGGCAGCAGGCGGGATATGACAGCGGCATCGACCAGCGGTTTGTCCGTCGGGGGGCAGTGCAGCGAGATTACATCTGACTGTTCAAAAACCTCGTCCAATGATCCCATTCTGAACCCTTCGGGCGCGAACCCCTTCGGCGGGTACGGGTCATATCCGATGACCTTCATTCCCAGACCGATCGCCAGTTCCGCCACGGTGCGACCGATCGCGCCACACCCGACGAGCCCCAGGGTACGACCCTGCACCTCTCGGCCAATCCGCCTTTGCCAGTCGCCATTGCTGAGATGCTTATGCGACCACGGCAAATGCCGGAATGCAGACAATGCCAGTGAAATCGTCAGTTCGGCGACACCGCGCGAGTTGGCACCAAGGGCCTTTTTCACGGCAATGCCCCGCGTCTCGGCGGCCATCGGAACATTGTTCACACCAACGCCATTGCGGCTGATCACACGCAGTTCCGGCGCGGCCTCCAACACCTTTTCGCTGATCGGCTCTACGCCAGCCAGCCAGCCGACACAGCCGGGAATGGTTGCCAACAGGTCCGCCTCGGACGGCGTTTTCCCCGGATTGGGGTAAACCAGCTCATAGCCTCTTTCAGTAAGTGCCGAAAGCGCCGGGTGGCCCGCGCCCGAAAGCGAGCGCGGCGTGATTGCAATCTTACCCTGCATGGCCAGACTTCAGCCGCCCCAGCGAGGGTTGTCGACGAGCGTCGGCTTGCCGTCTTTTTCAACCAGCAGCTTGCGGAAACCTTTGGTTTCGATAGTGCCATAGTCGTGTCCGGCATGGCCGGGGAACGCGAAGAACATCACAAAATCTTCGCTGTCGGAGATGTTGATCGACCGGTGCGCCCAACGACCGGGAACATAGACCGCATCGCCCTTTTTCATCTCGCGCCATTCGACCTTGCCTTCGGGCGTTTCCATCATCATGCCGCCGTGACCGGACAAGCAGTAATAGACTTCTGCGGTGTCCAGAACGGTGTGGAAATGCCCCTTGGTCATGTAGTATTCGTCACCGATCTTGCCGGGGCGGATACGGGTGGTGCCGTAGGCGACGTTGCCGCTGGTTTCCGGCACGCCCATGTCAAAATATTCGTAGACCATCTCATCGTCCTGAGCCACGGCTGTGTCAAAAGCCTCGGCATCGGCAAAGTAGCCCTTGAGAGTGGACAGCGGGCGGGCGATCGGTTCTTTCGTGGCAGACGCGCCGGTGACAACGTCAAAATCAACAAGAGTTGGCATCATGTCATTCATGGCAGTAATCCTTCTTAGGAAGTGGCATCTTTTGCGATCCGGCCCAATTCGTCGAATTCGGGACCGGACATTGGAATGTCGATGTCGAAGACCTCAGCCACAACGCGGGTCCAACCGTGGATGAAGTATACCCACCCATCGACAACGTTCAGATTTCGAGCCTCGGCCTGTGCATTGGCCTGATCCAGGAAGACCAGATCGCCGCGATAGTTGAACTCCCAGGCAATCCCGTTCTCGGGGTAGACAACAGCATCCGAGGTAGGAGAGCCCGGACCGTCCTTGCCCAGACCTGTCGCGTTCACAACCATCGACCCTTTGGGGAGTTCGGCCACCACGACGTCCGCCTCTTCCGGCGATGGGGCAAGGCGATACTCAGCCGGGATCGCAAACCCGATCTCTTTGTGAACCTTGCGCATTTCGTCCAAGCTAGCATCGCGGCGGGCGGTCACGATGACTTTCGACGGCACGTCTCCGCCATCGCGGGCCTTGTTGTGCAGATAGAGCGTCAGGGCGAGCGACGAGCCGCCCGAGCCCAAAATCAGCATCTGGCCGCCGCTTTTGGCCCAATACCCATCCTCGACAATTGCCTCAAGGGAAACACCCACAGAGATCGGGTCTTTCGCGTGCCCGATCAGACGGCCATCGCGCTTCGAAATAGAGCTGATCTCGTCCAGCGTCTGGGCATAGGGATCCAGATGCTCGAACAGATCCTTCGAGGCTTTCAGAAGGTTGACCTTGTGTGTCGTCACCAGCCCGCCAAGAGACAGGGGATCTTTTTTGATGAACTCCACCGCCTTGCGGTACTGCGCCGGATCACTGTTGGGAGGAAAGTCGATCCCACGCAGTACCGCGTTCAGGCCCAGGTGTTCCGCCCAGGCGGGAAACACTCTCATGATCGAAGATTTGCCGGTTGTTACCCCGACAAAGTACATCGTTTTCTGGGCGGCTGGTTGATAGTTCGCCATGATTAAGGTCAATCCTCTTCTTCGGCCCAATCCAGGGCGCGCTGCACGGCTCTGGTCCAGCCGGCATACAGCTTTTCTGCGTTTGCCCGATCCATTCGGGGCAGGAATTTGTGCTCAAGCTCAAACGAGTTCGCCAGATCCTGACGATCCTTCCAGACACCGGTGGCCAGACCCGCAAGGAAGGCCGCGCCCCGTGCTGTGCTTTCGGTGACGCGCGGACGCAGGACCGGGATGTTCGAAAGGTCGGACTGGAACTGCATCACGAAATCGTTCTGGCAGGCAGCGCCGTCCACCTTGACATCGAGCAGCGGGAAGCCCGACACCTCATGCATGGCACGCACAACGTCATGCACCTGGTAGGCCATGGATTCCAGTGTCGCACGGATCAGGTGTTCCCGGTTGGCGCCACGGGTCAGCCCCACAATCGCGCCGCGAGCGTACTGGTCCCACAACGGGGCCGACATGCCGGTAAAGGCAGGCACAAAGTACACACCGTTGGTGCTATCAACCCGGCAAACTGCCTCATCAGCGTGTTTGATGATCTTCATTTCATCGCGCAGCCACTGCACCGCAGCGCCGCAGATGAACAAAACGCCTTCGACGCCGTATTGGATTTCGCCGTCAATACCGCAGGCAATTGTCGAAATCAGACCCTGCGCCGGTTTGGCCAGGTAGTCGCCCGTGTTCATCATCAGCGCGGCGGCTGTGCCATAGCTGCATTTGGCCATGCCTTTTTCAAAGCAAACCTGCCCGAACAAGGCGGCCTGTTGGTCCCCGGCAGCAGCAGCCACAGGTATTTCGACCCCGAACAGTTCCGTTGAGGTATGGCCATACACCTCGGACGTGTTTCTGACCTCGGGCAGTACCTCGCGCGGCACATTCATCTCGGTCAGCAGCTTCTCGTCCCAATCGACCGTGCGAATGTTGAACAACAAGGTTCGCGAGGCGTTCGTGACATCCGTGACATGCACTTTCCCGCCGGTCAGGTTCCAGATCAACCAGCTGTCGATCGTGCCGAATGCAAGCTCACCATTCATCGCGCGCGCACGCGCACCGGGAACATTGTCAAGAAGCCACTGCGCCTTGGTCCCCGAGAAGTATGCATCGACCACAAGACCGGTATTCTCGGCCACATAGTCTTCGATACGGGGGCGCATTTTGTCACATACACCGGCTGTGCGCCGGTCCTGCCAAACAATCGCTTTGTGGATCGGACGACCCGTTTCACGATCCCATATGACAGTGGTCTCGCGCTGGTTGGTGATGCCAATGCCCGCGATTTTCTCGGGTTTGATTCCCGATGTTTCAATCGCTTCGCGTGCAACCTTCAGCTGCTTTTCCCAGATCTCTTTTGGGTCATGTTCGACCCAACCCGGTTTGGGATAGTACTGAGTGAATTCCTCCTGACTCATAGCTACATCATTACCGTAGCTGTCAAAGATTATAGCACGGACGCTGGTTGTGCTAGCATCAAGCGCCAATACATAAGTTTGCGACATTAGCTCCTCCCCCATTTTTCTTACTTTCAGCCCGCTTCGTTGGGCTTGAACATGATCTTGTGATAGGGACCGAAAGACCGATCCTTGAGTTTTTTGAAGATTTCCGGCGCTTCCTCCAGGCTGGCCCGGTGCGTGATTAGCGGTTCGACAAGCAACCGCCCGTTGCGCAGCAACTCGATGATGTCAAACCACTCTTTTCCCGGAAACGGAACTGAGTAAGAGTTCCACGAGCCGATAACCTCGATCTCCTGCCGTACGATCTTTTCAAAGACGGCGTGCGGGAAAGTTACGTCCCCATACGCGGTGCCATACAGCAGAACCTTGCCTTGCTTTGCGGCGGCCTGAATGGACAAGTCGCGCCCGGGCGCGTTCCCGGCGCATTCAATCGAAAGGGCGACGCCACGACCGCCCGTTGCGGCAAGAATTGCGGCTTCGGCATCTTCCTTCATCGGATTGATGCAAACATCCGCCCCGACCTGTCGGGCCAACTCGAGCTTGCTTTCATCAACATCGATCGCAATCAGCGGCTGCGCGCCGGACAATTTGGCAAACTGCAGCGCGAAGTATCCCAACGCGCCACATCCCACCACAGCGACCGCATCGCCCAGACTCAGGTCCACCTTGTGGATACCGTGCAGAATGATCGCTGCAGGCTCAATGGTTGCGGCGACCTCAAGGCTGACATCCTCGGGCACCTTCATGACATTCATCGACGGCGCTTTGACGTATTGCGCAAAGGCACCGTCCGTACGCGAGCCAAGGAAACAGTAGTTGTCGCACAGCGAGTAGCGGCCTGCCTCGCATTCGGGGCAATCAAAGCAGGGCACCAGCGGCGCAATTGCAGCTTTATCGCCCACGGCCACATTGGTGACATTGCTGCCTGTTTTCTCGACAACTCCGGCAAATTCATGGCCCGGGATTGTTGGAAAGGAATAGGTGCCAGTGGTCATCACGCGACCGATGTCCGATCCGCAGATTCCACAGGCAATCACTTTGATCAGAACTTCATCCGGCGCCAGGTCCGAGGGAACTGAAACGTCCTCGACCCGCAGATCGGCCGGGGCATGTAATACGGCGGCTTTCATTACGCAGCCTCCTCCTGAGGCAGAATTATGGTTTTCAACCCTTTTCCGGCCAGCGCATGATCGAAGGCGTCCAGCGCCTGATCCATGCCGAACCGGCTGGTCACAATCCGTTTCACGTCAATCTGGCCGCTTTCTACCAAACGCAACGAGCGGGCATAGTCTTCGACACTTGAACCGGTGGAGCCGAGCAGTTTCAGGCCCCAGTAGTGTACCTTGTTGGTGTCGATCTCGACGGTGGTGCCCTTGGTCAGGCCCGAGAAGAAATTCATCCGGCCATAACGGGCCAGCAAGGCCATCGCCTGCACCTGAAGCTCTGGCGCGGGGGCGCAGGTCAGCGCGACATCAACACCGGCCTCGCCGGTCAGGCGCATGACTTCGTCGACGACATCCACCTTGGACGAATTCACCGTGTCAGTGGCCCCAAGCGCCGCAATCTCATCAAGACGCGAATCCCGGCGGCCAACGACAATGACCTGTTTCGCACCGTAAGCCTTGGCCAGTTGCAGGAAGAACCCCGCGATCGGGCCAGTGCCCAGGACAAGCACACGGTCCTCTGGCGTGACGTGCAGGTCTTTCCAGCCGTTGAAGCAGCACGACAGGGGTTCGATCAGGGCAGCGGCTTCGTAGTCCATCGACTTGGGAATCTCAAAAAGATTCCCGCCGTACAAAGCCGCGGCCGTGACAATCATGTATTGCTCAAAGCCGCCGTCGATATTGATGCCGAAGGCATCGTAGTCAGGACACATATTGTTCAGACCACGCCGGCACATATCGCACCGGCCACATCCGACATTCGGGACAACCGATACGCGTTGACCGACCGACCAGCCTGACACATGGGTGCCGACCTTTACGATCTCACCGGCCAGTTCGTGGCCAAGGACGACACGGTCGCCCTCGCCCACACGGAAATGCCCTCCACGGTAGATCTTCAGATCGGTCCCGCAGATCGCAGCCGCATGAACCTTGACCAGCAGTTCTTCTGCGCCCGGAGTGGGCGTTTCGCGTTGATCAAGGCTCAGCTTGCCCGGGCCATTGAAGACGGTGGCTTTCACTGGCTCAGACCTCCATACCGTAGCGGTGGGCTTTGTGCGTCGGATAGAGCGAGATCGTCGGGATCGTCACATCCGGGGTCCGGGTCGCCACGTAAAGGGCAAGCCAGCCGACGTTTTCCACGTCGATGCACATGGCGTGAATGCCTTTTTCCTTTTCGGCTTCGTCAAGCCAGCCATCGGTGTAGGCCTCAAGATCACCGTCATAAAGCCCTTTGTCGATGATCTCGGTCATCGGGGTTTTGACGTGGCTCGGGTTCAGAACGGTAACGCCGATGTTCTTCGGCAGGCCGTCCAGAAGGATGTTCTTCGAGAAACCGATCATGCCGTGCTTGGATGCACGGTAGGGGCTATGGCCCGGGCCCGAAGCGACACGGGTCGACGACGAACCCATGTTGATGATGCGGCCACCGCCCTGCGGCTCCATGTAGATGAACGCTTCGCGGCAGCACAGGAATACAGCCGTCAGGTTGGGCCCAATGGTTTTGTTCCATTCGGCCAGAGTCACTTTCTCCAGCGGCGGAGCCAGGCTGTCGCGACCAGCCGAGTTGACCAAAACGTCGATCCGACCCCATTTGTCATGCACCTGCTTGAAGAAGGCGCGCACGGTGTCCTCTTCGGTCACATCCGCGTAAATCGGCAGCACGTCACCACCGTCGGCGGCGATCTCTCCCGCGATCCGGTCCAGACGCTCTTTGTCGAAGTCGACCATTGCGACTTTGGCACCATTGGCCGCATAAACACGGGTAACCTCTTCACCGATGCCCGAGGCAGCGCCAGTCACAATAGTGACTTTTCCTTCAAGTGACATGTCGTATTTCAATCCGTTCGCGGACATCTCTCACTCCTTTGATTGCCCAATCGGGCTCAGTTTCTTAAAGCTTGCGCGAGCGCTACTGCGTCGCGCGATAGCGATGAAATTTCGTCGAAGGCCCCTGCGGCCATGTGTTTGGCATCGACCATCCAAGAGCCACCGCATGCAATCACGTTCGGCAGGGCCAGGTAATCTGCAAGGTTCTTCATTCCGATCCCGCCCGTCGGGATAAAGTGCACATTGCCGTAGGGCCCGGACAGGGCCTTCAGCATTGCAACGCCGCCGCTGGCCTCAGCCGGAAAGAACTTCAGAAGGTTCAGGCCAAAGTCCAGCGCCATCTCGATGTCGGTTGGGCTGTTGACACCCGGTACGATTGGCAGGCCAAGATCGGCGGCCTTCGCCACGACCTTGAGATTGAAGCCCGGCGACACCAGAAAGCGTGCACCCGAGTCATGTGCCATTGCCACCTGATCTTCGGTCAGAACCGTTCCGGCCCCGACAAGAACATCTGGCCGGTCCTGCGCGATCCGGCGGATTGACCCTGCGGCCGCATCTGTCCGAAAGGTCACTTCGGCCACCGGAAGGTTGCCAGCCACCAAAGCCTCCGCAAGAGGAATCGCATGGTCTTCGTCACGCAATACGACCACGGGCAGAACCCCACATTGCGCAATGGCAGAGATGATATCCGGTTTGCCACCTAAGGTCATGAAACCCTCCCTCATGAGTCGCTCTGAATATAAAATTAAATTTTTTACTACGCAACAAATAATCAAATTTATTTCTTTTTATTACCCAGTGCTATACAAATGAATTCGATATTAAACGCAACCAAACCTGACGCCGGGGGCAACTCGTGAGAATCAATGACGTCGTTCTGGCCTTCGATATCGGCACCGGCAGCGCGCGCGTCGGTCTGATCGACCGCGAGGGTAAAGTGCTGGAAAAGTGGGCCGAGCCCCATCGGACCAGCTTTCCCGGCCACGGCCTTGCCGAACAAGAGCCCGGCACCTGGTGGCGCGGGCTTTGCACTGCGATCGGCAACGTGCTGAACACCCCGTTCGGTCGCAGCCACCGGATCGTTGCCATATGTGGATGTGGCCAGATGCACGCACCCGTTCTGCTGGATGCCAACCAGACTCTGCTGACGCCAACAGTTCAGCTCTGGAATGACAAGCGGGCAGGCTCCATCGCGGCCCGGCTTGATGGCGATCCGCGCTTTGCCGCCGCCGGGAATCCGCCGACATCGGCCTGGCCCGGTCTGAAACTGAAATGGCTTGCCGACAATCAGCCTGACGTCCTGGAACAGGCCGCGGTCGTCCTGATGCCAAAGGATTTCATCAACTTTCGCTTAACAGGCCAGATAGCCCAAGACCGGACCGAGGCGGGGTCATCATTTCTGTTCAACACCCAGACCGAGGATTGGAACCCCGCCTTGGCGACTACGCTCGACATCCCACCGTCGATTCTGCCGCCCCTTTTAGCCCCAAATGCGGTTCTCGGACACGTCACCGACGCGGCAGCCGCAGCCACGAGCTTGCCCGGCGGCATTCCTGTCTTTGTCGGCGGCGGTGATTTCCCGGTATCGGTGCTGGGGTCCGGGGTGTACCGAAGCGGGGATGCATCGGACATCAGCGGCACCTCGGCGCTGATTTCGGTGCTGGGCAACCACCCTGTGTCGGCCCCGAATGTCATGAACGCCGCCGCACCGGAAACCTACTGGGCGACCTTTGGTGTTGTCGATGCAGCCGGAGAGTCGCTGCAATGGGCGCGGCGCGAACTAGGGGATAGCACCCTGAGCTTCCATCAAATGGAAGCCATTGCCAGCCAAGCGCCGCCGGGAGCCGAGAGCCTCATTTTTCTACCATATCTAACGGGCGAACGGCTGGGCCACGGTGCCCGCAGCCGGGGCGCTTTTGTCGGCATGACAGCCGGGCATACCAAAGCACATATGTTCCGGGCCGTTTTCGAAGGGATTGCAATGGCTTTGCATTCCGCCGCGCAGCCGGTCTTTGCATCCGTCGCACGCCCCGATCACATCGTTGCAGCGGGCGGCGGCGCAAGATCGGAGCTGATGCTGGCCACGAAATCAGCCGTTTTTGACCTTCCGTTCATACCCGTTTCCGAAGTTGAATGCGGCCTGATGGGATGTGCCGCGCTGGCGTTTTCCGGCCTGGGCGTAGACGCCGATATCGGCGCTTCGGTCGAGCGGATCGTTCATCATCGGCGCCCGGTTCACCCCGACCCCGGACTCCGCGCTACATATCTGGGTTATTTGGAAGCCTATGAGGTGGCGCGAAGCACCGTATGGGAGGTTTCTGCGCGGCTAAGCGCATTGGCCTAGGCTTGCCATTTGCCTCGGCGCAGAACCGATAAGCCAAGGCCAATCACCAGCGGCAACAAGGCCAGACCCCAGCTTAAGCCCGCCAAACGTGGCCGGACAACGACGATCTCTCGCTGAAATCCGGTTTCAGTGCTCAGCGTGCCGCGGCGCGCGCCGTTGGGGGCGGAAACGACGAACGCATCAATATCCGAACTCTCGCCTTCGGTCGCCGCGCGCACCACATAGCCATAATCCGACCCTCGCGTCTGATCCACTTTCAACGCGGTTCGGGTCAGGGGTTCCGGGGTCCCGACGCGCCATTCCAATATGGCTTCATCCTGCGGATTGGGTCGCCGGGTCACATAAGTCCGCCGCCCCTCGACAAAGGCGCTTTGCGGGCGGGTTATGCGCGTAAATTCGGCTTCGCCCACCTCACTGGCCTGATCCAGAGTGGCATAAAACACAGAACCAGGCCGCATGAAGACCCGGTCCCGCGAGGTATTGGCCGGCAGAGGGCGCGTCCAGCGTTCCTCGGGGATGACATTGGCAACCACGACATCCCGCATCCCGCCATCGGTTACATGCAGGGTTTCCCGCGTTTCACCCAGTTCAACCCCGTCCTGCACCACAACCATCTGATACTTTCCCGGTTCGAGGTTCACCCGGAAGGCAATGCCGGGCTCTGTGACCAGCCGCAAGCTGGGCTCGGGCAAAGGTGGTGGCGGTGGCACGTCCTGGACGTCCTGCCCGGCAATGCGGGCCGCCCCGGCCTCCAGCAAAGCCCTTTCATAGCGGGAATGCGCCCTTTTTGCCGCCGTGAATTCCTGCACAAAGTCGCGTTCCGCCTGCTGGTGATCTGCGAAAGCCTCAGTCGCCGCCTCACCCCACAATAGCCGCGCATCCCCGTTGACCGCGCCGTTGGGGTAAACGACGACATAGGGTGCCGCTTCGATCTCGGCCAAAATCCGGCCATCCTGCGAAATCTGCAACGTCCCCGTCAGCTCTTCGCGCAAGCGCTCGAACGCCACGTATTTCTGACGGGCAAGCGGCCAGTAGTATTCAAGCGTCCGCACAAAAGAGATTGCATTGTCATAGTTGGGCAGCAGCCACATTTCACCCGTATCCGAGGGAATGAAATTCTCCTGATAAGCGTCGCCATCCCAGACGCGGTTGTGGGTGACGACAACCTCCCGCGTTTCGGGCTCGATGGCATAGGACGGCCCTGCCATCACGACAAGCACGAGCAGAACCTGAGTAAACACGCGCAGCATCATCACATCGCCCCCTTTTGGCGCGTAACCCCGACCGCCAGGGCCAGAAACGCGAGGCTTACGCCCAACGCGAGCGCGCAACGGGTGGCGGACAGGAAGGCAACGCCAGCCGCGGATGAAAACAGGTCGGAAAGATAGGACAGCGGCGAAACGACTTTGAGCACGACGTCGGCAGCCTGTAGCCCCGATCTGACATAGAGCAGAGGCAGGCTCAGATCCTGCGGCGCCTGGGCGCCCAACCAACTCGTCAAAATCTGTGCCGAAGCCAACAATACGGCGCAGGTCAGGAACGTCACGACACTGGCCCGCACAGAGTTAAAAGCTGAGGAAACAAGCAGCCCAAACGCGATCATCGGCAGTGCAAATGGCACGGCCACCATCAGGCCCATCAGATCGCCAAGGCCAAGGGTGCCGAAGCCCAGGGGCTGTCCAATCATCAGATAGACAGCATACACCAGCAGCAAACCGCCCAGCACGACCAGTTCTGCCAGGAACTTGGCAAGCACCAATGCCCCCTGCCCCACCGGTGCGACCATCAATACTTCGAGGGTCCTGTGCTCACGCTCCCAGCTCAGGGACGTGCTGAGCCGTAGGCCCAGCACCGTCGCCAGAAACGCAAGGATGCTGGCGTTCAGCGGTTGCAGCGGATCAGCCGATACAAGTACCGTTTCGGTTTCAAACGACCGGACAAACCCGGCCCCGAAAACTGCCGCAATCAAACACGCGATCGAGGCAACGGCCCACATCCACACGGATGTCAGCCGCCCACCGATCTCGCGACGCACCAGCAGCGCAAGAATATGCAAAGGCCCGGGAACGCGGATGTTACTCCGCTCGTTCCCCGCAATGATTTGACCTTCGATTTTCATACGCCGTTTCTGATCCATCACACCACTGTGCGGATCAGCCCCCCATCAATTTTAAGTGCGGCCCCGTTGATCATCGCGGCGCGCGGGCTGCCAAGGTAGGTGACGAAATCAGCGATCTCTTCGGGGCGCGTCAGGCGCTGGATCAATGAGGTCGGGCGCACATCGGCCACAAACTGGCGCTGCGCGTCGGCGGTTTCCACACCGGGGTACAGACCGGCGATCAGGTCGGCCACGCCTTCGGTGCTGCACGGGCCAGGCAGAACCGAGTTGACCGTGACATTGGTTCCCTTCGTGGTTTCCGCAAAGTTACGGGCCACCGACAACTGCATCGTCTTGGTCGCGCTGTAAGCCGGCATTTCAGGGGCCGGGTTCACGCCGCTTTCGCTGGCCATGAAGATCACCCGGCCGGCATTGGCCTTCAGCATCTTGGGCAGGTAGTGCCGCGCCAGGCGCACACCGCTCATCACGTTGATTTCGATCAGCTCCTGCCAGCGGTCATCGCCAGCCTCATAGATATCCACGGCTTCGTAGATGCCAAGGTTAAGCACCAGAACATCGACATCCAGGCAGGCGGCGATCAGTTCCTGGCAGCCCTCTGCGGTGGCCGAGTTCCCGACCGCACCGCGCAGCTTTGCGTCCGGCACTTCGGCCTGCAGGCGTTCGATCGAGGCATCGACCTTTTCCTGCGACCGGCCGTTGACGACGACGGTCGCGCCCTCTTTCGCCATCGAGGTTGCAATCGCATAGCCCAACCCACCGGTCGAGGCGGTCACAAGGCAGGTTTTACCATCGTATTTCAGATCCATTTTTTCTTCCTTCAGTCCGATACTTCCAACGCGGGCACCCGGCCCGACGTCAGGTCAAAGAAAACATCTTCCAGCGACTTTCTGGCTTGGGTGACGGACAGAACAGTCAAGCCCGCCGCAGTCAATGCCCGGGACAGATTTGCCCGGTCTGCCGTTCCTTCCTTCATACGCACAGACAGCATACCGCGCGGGCCGGTCCGTACGTTTGAAACCTCTGGCAGCGCGCGGACTTTGGTCGGGATCGCTTCGGAGGAAGCAGAAAGCTCTACCTCAAACTCGTCAGCGGTTGACCAGTCCGGCAGCAACTCCTCTTGCCGGCCTGCTGCGATTATCCGCCCCGATTGCATCATAACAACGCGGTCGCAGACACGCTCCATTTCCGCCAGCTGGTGCGACGAAAAAAACAGGGTCTTCCCGCGCGCGTTGAGTTCGATGAAAATCTCGCGCATTTCCCGAACCCCAAGCGGGTCTAGCCCCAGGGTCGGTTCGTCAAGCATCAGGATATCGGGGTCCGGCAACAGGACACGTGCCAGACAGACACGCTGTTGCATACCCCGCGAAAAAGTTCCCAGCGGCCTGCGGCCGACCTGGCCAAGCCCCAGAAGCTCAAGCAGTTCTTCTGCCCTTTTCTGACGGTCCGGAACCCCATAAAGTCCTGCAAAGAAATGCAAATAGTCCTGCGCGTTCATGTCGGGGTAGACGCGGGGTTTTTCCTGCATAAACCCAAGACGCTTGCGTAATGCACGCCGCGCCTGGCCATTGGCGACCCCAAACAGCGAAACACTGCCGAAATCGGACTTTTGCAGGCCCGCAAGGATCGACATGACTGTCGTCTTCCCTGCGCCGTTGGGTCCGAGAAACCCGACGATGCTGCCCTCGGGCACAGCCAAATCCACGTCATCTACGACCCGCGCGCCGCCAAAGGACTTGCAAAGTCCCTTGGCCTCGAGCGCCAGCGAAACGTCAGATGCGCCCGGCATATTCAGTATGGCAGCGGTGTGAAGTAAAGTCGGATCAGGCTGAACACGATCATCGTTACGCCTGAAGCCAGAAGAAACTCCATCGGCCATGCAAGCACCTGATAGCGGTCGTTCAACCACTTCGCCGGAACGAGAATAGCAATCGCTGCCAGAGACGATGGCCAATGTGACAGGTTTCCGGCTAGCGCCGTACATCCACCCAGAAGCCCACCTAGGATAATGAGTAGTACCATCCAAGAACGCATATCAGTTCTCCTCGCTGGAAGCGGCATATGCCACTGTGTCACCGGACAACTTGTCGAACAGGTACAGCCAACCCGGATCGAACCCCAACGCAAAACCTGCGCCTTCTTCCTTGCTGAAGCCCGAGGATTCGGTTGTGGACGTCCGGGTGGTAATCTCGGTGCCACCGCATTTCATGACATAGAGGTTTTCAGCGCCCGTCGGTTCAAAGGCAAACAGTTTGGCCGAAATCGGGTGATCGGCATCTGCGGTTTGACGCACGGAAACATGCTCGGGGCGGGCGCCAAGCCGGAGCGGGCGGCCCAAAACGGAGGCTGCGCCGACGGAGTCAACCCAGCTTTGAGGCAGCGGCACGTCAAACCCGGCGCATTGCGCCATATAGCCCGTGTCCGAGCGGGTCACAGTACAGTCAAACACATTCATCTGTGGTTCCCCGACGAACGTGGCGACGAACTCGGTAGACGGCCTTTCGAAGATTTCGCGCGGCGTGGCGAATTGGAGCATCCGGCCATCTTTCATCACTATGATCCGGTCGGCCATCGTCATCGCTTCTAGCTGGTCGTGCGTCACAAACAGAGTCGTGACACCAATCTCTTTTTGCAGGTGCCGAAGCTCGGCCCGCATATGGCCGCGCAACTGCGCGTCCAGATGCGACATCGGCTCGTCCATCAGGAAGATATCGGCGTCGCGCACCAGCATTCGCGCAATGGCGACACGCTGCAACTGCCCGCCTGAAAGTTGATCGGGCTTACGGTTGAGCACCGCCGTGATCTGCATGGTTTCGGCAACGGCGTTCACTTTGGCCTCAATCTCGGCCTTTTGGAGTTTCCGCACCTGCAAAGGATAGGCGATGTTGCCAAAAACCGTCATGTGCCGGTACAGACCGTAGTCCTGAAACACCATGCCCACATTACGGAAGCGGGGCCGCAGATAGGTGACGTTCCGCCCCCCGATCTGGATCTCACCATCGGTCGGCATCTCCAGACCGGCCAGCATCCTCAGTGTCGTGGTCTTACCGCAGCCCGAGGGGCCCAGCAGGAATACGAACTCGCCATCTTCAACGGAGATGTTCACATCCTCCACGGCGGTAAACGCACCGAACTTCTTTAACAGACCTGAGATTTGCACGTCAGCCATTGTCGTTTTCCTTTGACGTGAGAGTTGCTTTGTAGGCGCGCCGGGTCATTCTTTCACCACCCCTTGCGAGAGGCCGCTGATGAACTGTCGCTGCATGATCAGAACAAAGAGAACCAGCGGTGCGGTGATCAGGATGACGGCGGCCCCCAGAATGTTCCACTGAATGGAAGCGCCGATGGAATAGGCCATGATCGACGGCGGCATCGTCTTTGCCTCGGTCGAGGTCAGGAAGGTCGCAAAGGCAAACTCGTTCCAGCTGAGGATCATCACAAAGATCGAAGTTGCGGTGATCGACGGCATCATCAGCGGCAGCGTGACTTTGCGGAACGCCTGGAACCAGGTATCGCCATCCACCATCGCCGATTCCTCGAACCGTTTGGGGATATCGCGGAAGTAGCCGGTCAGCATCCAGACCACGAAGGGCAGCTGCATCGCCGTATAAAGCAGGATCAGGCCGGTCAGAGTATCCAGAAGTTTGAGTGTCTGGAAGGTGATGAAGATCGGCAGCAGGATCGCCACGGGCGGCATCATCCGGTTGGTCAGCACCCAGAACGAGACATCGTCGCGCCCGGTGAACTCGTACCGCGCCAAGGCATAGGCGCAGAACATTCCGATCGTGACCGAGAAGAAGGTCGAGCCCAGCGCAACGATCACCGAGTTCATGAAGTTTGCCATGATCCCCTTTTCGAAGATCAGGAAATGGAACGCCTCGAACGTCGGGGTGAAGATCCAGCTTGGTGTCGGTGCGGTCGCCGCCTCACGGTCCATCAACCCGGTCATGACCACCCACAGGTAGGGCATGAAGTTTACGAAGCAGACCAGGGCCAGGACCCCATAGACCCACCAGTTGCGCTGTCTTTCCGGCGCTGCGGGAGACGTTACGTTGTACATTTCGCTGTGCGACATTGTCAGGGTCTCCTTTATTCGGCTACTTCGGTGCGCGAGCGGAATGCGCGGATAAAGACGAAGCTGAGCACGATGATGACCATCATCATCAGCAGTGACAGGGCCGCCGCCTTTGAGGCGTCGAAGAACTCAAGCCCCGTCTTGGTCAAAAGCACGTTCAGCGTGGTGGTCGCGTTCCCGGGTCCGCCGCGGGTCATAACCACGACAAGCTCGTAGGTACGGAAAGCATCCATGGTGCGGATGACCACAGCAATCAGGATCGCAGGGCGCAGCAACGGCATGGTGATCGTCCAGAACACCCGCCATGCCGAGGCGCCATCAATTTCAGCGGCTTCATACGGCTGGCGCGGAATTGAGGCCAGGCCAGCGGACAGCATCAGGAACATGAACGGTGTCCATTGCCACACATCCACGAAAATCAGCGTTTGCAGCGCCATGGTCGGGTTGGACAGGAACGGAATCTGCCCGAACCCCAGCCATTCTGAAAGCCCCCCGATGTAGTGGGTTACAAGCCCGGCTCCGGGGAAGAACATGTAACGCCAGATCAGCGCGGCCACCAGCGGCGGCAGGATCATGGGGATCAGCACAAGTATCCGGATCGTGTTCTTGCCGCGAATGGAACGCTGGAACAGAAGTGCCAGCCCCAATCCCAACCAGAACTCGATGAATACGGCCTCGATGGTGAAGATCAGAGTCACCTTCAGCGCGTGCCAGAACTCGGGGTCCTGAATGAGGTTTTGGTATTGATACAGGCCGACGAAGGAACGCGGAATGTAAGGCTTGGACAGAATGATGTTCTGGCTTGCGATACTCAGCGCGTAAAGGAACGGATAGATCCCGATACCGACCAGAATGATCAGTGTGGGTGCCATCAGAACCCAGGGAAAAACCTTTTTGTTAGACGGGCCGAAGCGACCTGCGACGCCCCTTTTGCGGTCCGGTGCACGTTCTAGTGATGCGTCAACCATGATATCCTCCTGCCACCGTGGTCGCCGGGTGCATTACCGGCCCACGGATGTTGTTCTCATGCTTCCCAAGCATTGATGGCTTGACCCCCGGATGGGTGTGTACTGTGGGGTAAAGAAACAATGCTCGTCGCAATTTGGCAGACCCCCGGGGAATTGGAGCCGGGGGTCGCCGATTCAAATCAATTCCATTCGGAAGGAAGGCGATCGTAGTAGGTCAGATCACGCCACAGTTGTTTGGGCAGATCGTCCCGACCGGGGATATAGTATCCACCACGGCGCATCACGTCGGTCATGCGCTTTTCCATGTTGGCAGCCGCGGTTGTGGAGTCAATCTCGCCGATCCAAACCCGGTTTCCTTCTTCACCCATGACATCCGAAATCTCGGCCCATTCCGGCGTACGGATACGCTCGTCCGGGTTGGTTTCGTTCAGCATGAACTCATACGTGTCGACCCACCAGGGCGCCAGATTGGCAACAGTTTCTGACTTGTAGGTCGAGTGACGCGACGGACCGGCACCGAATTCAATGGCGCGCTCCTGAATTGCTTTCGAAGTCAGCCACTGGATGAAGGTCCAGGCGGCCTCTTTCTTTTCGGTGTCAACCGAAATGCCCATGCCCCAGGAACCGAACCAGGGGTCGATCACACCATGCGGACCGGCCGGAGTGTGCAGGTGCACATTCTTGCCGTTGATCGTGGGGTTCGAACCGTCCTCGAAAAAGCCCTGAATGAAGTCCTGGTAGTTCCATAGGCCAAACGCGCCGCCCGACTGGTATAGCTGAGTGGCTTCACCGATGCCCCAGTTGGCGCTGTCGGCAGGCATGAAGTCCTTCAGGCTAACATAGTAGTCGATCGAGTCGATGGTATGCTGGTTGTTGATGGTGATCTTCCAATCTTCACCAACGTATTCGTCCCCTTTGGTCTCGGGCGTCTGGAACGCGTAGAGATAGGGCAGATAGGTCACGCCCCAGAACCAGCGGCCCGGTACGTTTGCAAAGCCGAGCATACCTGCTTCGGGATTGTGCACTTTCGACGCCACATCATACATGTAGTCGGTGGTGAATTCGTCCGAGAACTTGGCCGGCAGGTTGATACCCGCAGCTTCGGCGATGTCGGAGCGGAACGTGGTGCCCACAGGGCCGGCACCGATCGGGATGGTGAAAAGCGTGTCATTGTAAACGCCGGTACCTGACAGTACGCGCGGCAGGAAATCGTCGAGCTCATAGCCGTCCTGCGTCAGGTTCGGGTCATCGACGTATTTCATGACCGGCTCAAGGAAACCTGCTGCGGCATATTCGGCCAGCCACATCACGTCGACGGCGAAAACGTCAACCCGGCCAGTGCCTTGCTGCATTTCAACCAGTGATTTCTGGCGGAGCTGGTCAAACGGGATCTCGTCCACGTTCACTTTGATCCCATACTGCTCTTCAAATTCCGGCAGGAATTTCCACAGAGCCGCAAATTGCGGGAAAGCAGGGTTCATCACATTCAGTTCGATACCCTCGAACTGTTTTTGGTAATCAGTCTGCGCATAGGCAGACCCTGTTAACGCAAGCCCAACGGCAAGCGCCGCGCTTAGGGCTTTTGCGGATTGTTTCGGTGTCATCGCATCCTCCTCTGTAGATGACTTTGTGCGAATTCAAACGGCGACTAATCTCGCCGCATGTTGGGTGAAACCAGCCTGCAGCGCCGTGCGGCCGCTGGCCTTGTCGAACAGATAGAAAAAGTCGGGGTCCATCCGCACGCCAATCGGAGCATCAATTGTGTTTGGGTAGTTGCGTGCATCGTCGATCGAGGTCATGACGCGGATCACCTGACCCGCCACAGTGACGTCGTAGACAACGCGCGATCCCAGGGTTTCAACGGCGAAGATCGTGCCGTGCAGTAGGTTATCGCCCTGATCCGTGACTTGCGCCGGACGCAAATGCTGCGGGCGCACCCCAAGGGTCAACTCGCTGCTCCCGTTCAGCCGCGACCCGCCAGAGCGAATCCAGTCGGCATCTACCGGAATCAGGGACGACCCGACTTCCAGCCAATAGGCCTGATCCCGCTCGACCAGGCGGGCCGACAACGTATTCATAACCGGCTCGCCGATAAACGTGGCGGCAAAAAGCGTTTGCGGGCAGTCGAACATCACCTGAGGTTCGTCGATCTGCTCAATCTGACCTTCGTTGATAAGCACGATCCGGTCAGCCATGGTCATGGCTTCCAGCTGGTCATGAGACACGTAGAGCATGGTCGCGTTAAAATCGCGCTGGAGCCTCTTGAACTCCACCCGCATCCGCGCCCTGAGCTGGGCGTCCAGATGCGAAATCGGCTCGTCCAGCAGGAACACATCAGCGTCACGCACAAGGGCGCGGCCAATGGCGACACGCTGCTGCTGACCGCCCGACAACTGACCGGGCATCTTTCCAAGCTGCTGTTCGATCTGCAGAACCTCGGCCACCGAAGCAATGCGGGATTCAAGCTCTGCCTTTGGGGTTTTCCGAATTCTCAGCGGATAGGCAAGGTTCTCGAAAACTGAAAGATGAGGGAACAGCGAGTGTTTGTCGTAAACCATCGCGACATTCCGGTCGCGCGGCATAGCGGTAGATACATCAGAATTGGCAATCTGAATCGATCCGCCGTCAAGATTCTCAAGACCCGCAACCAGACGCAACGTCGTGGTTTTCCCCGCGCCTGACGGCCCCAACAGAAACAAAGCCTCGCGATCGGCAACATCGAAGGAAATACCGCGAACCGCCTCGGTTCCACCTTTGTAGGTCTTTTTTATCTGATCGAGGCGAAGTTCCGCCATTACACCCTCCCATATTCACGTCGAAGTCCGCATTTCAGTTAACTTTCGGGCTTCCTCCCAAATCGAATGGCCGACAATGAGAAAACTCCAAAGCCGCAAAGGAACAGGAGCGAATCCCACGGATCCGTTCGATTGCAATTACAATAAAATTTTTTTTCCTCTACGGCAAGTATAATGAAAGGTAATTTTTTCGAACGGCTGACAGAAGGCTTTATTTATTTAAATACATCGAGTTGCGATCTCGATATCAGGAATTCGTAAAAAATTGAGTTCCAGCCATCTATGACACCAGCGACTCATCCGGCTGATATCGACGTAGTGGTGACCACCATCTCTGGTGCAGGTCGGGCCTATAGATTCTGCGCCAAGAAGTCGATGAATTTGCGTACGCGTATGGGGACCTGGTTTTGGGCCGGGTATACGGCGCTTATTGGCTCCAGATCGCCCGGATTCTTGGCATCCAGAACCGTCACCAGCCGCCCTTCGGTGACATCTTTGCCAATATGGAACTCTGATAGGCGGGCCAGTCCGGCCCCGCGCAAAGCGAAATCCCGCAAGCTTTCGCCGTTATTAAACGTCAAATTCCCGGAAACCTCAACATGGCGGCAGCCAGAGGCACTTACCCCATCGCGAAACGGCCAGCGTGCTGACCATCTTCGGCCACTCATGACCAAACAATTGTGGGAGTGCAGGTCTTTGGGTCTTTGTGGCGTGCCATTCCGCTCTAGGTATTCTGGCGACCCGACGATATGGCGCGGTGACGACAGAAGGCGACGCGCTATCATGGATGAATCCGCCAGTTCACCGCTGCGAATTGCGACATCCGTGCGTTCAAAGATCAAATCGACGGGATCATCCTGAATATCAAATTCAATTCGAATATCCGGGTACTGGTCTAGGAAACGCTCGATCAAAGGAGCGACTATATGGATTGCGAACGGAACCGTGCTGGACACTCGCAATACCCCGCCAACACGCCCGGCGCTCTGGCGCACGTCCCGCTCGGCCTTTTCGACTTGCGCGAGGATGGCACAGGCCTGATGGTAATAGGCCTCCCCTTCCGGTGTCAGCCTCAGGCGGCGGCTTGACCTTACCGCCAATGGTGAACCAAGGCGCAGTTCAAGTCTGTTCAGGGTCCGGCTTATGGCAGACGGTGACATTCCGAGTTTACGGCCAGCACCGGAAAGACTGCCGTGGTCGATGATGCAGGCGAAGACCTCCATCTCAGAGATTCGATCGGACATCGGCCATCTCATCTTTGAATTCAGGTCAAAGTATCTTTGCGCAAATGGCACTTTCCCTCAAGCGGAAATGCTCCAATAGTCGCGCATCTGTCATAGAGAAGACGTATTAGCGTCAGGAGGAGCGTTATGGATTTTGGTGTTTCCGGCAAGGTCGCCATCGTCACCGGAGGAGCAACAGGCATCGGCCGCGCCATCGCTGAAACTTTTCATCAGGAAGGGGCAACCGTTATCATCAACGGTCGCAATCAGGACAAGCTGAACAAAGCCTGCAGCGAGATCGGCCCGAACGCCCATGGAGTGGTCGCCGATCTGCGCACGACCGAGGGCGCACAGGCGCTGGCGGATTTCGCGCGCGGTTTTGGCCACCCCGCCTTTCTGGTCAACAACATCGGCGTGTTCGAAGTAAAGGACTTCTTCGACGTCAGCGACGACGAATGGATGGATTACTTCCAGCACAATCTGATGACCGCCATTCGTATCAGCCGTCTGGTGATGAAAGAGATGTTCGAAAAGGACGAAGGAAGCGTTGTTTTCATCGCAAGCGAAGCCGCAGCCCGTCCGATTGGCAACATGATCCCGTACTCCACAACGAAAACCGCCATGCTTGGCCTGTCGCGCGGACTGGCGGAAACGACACGTGGCACGAAAGTGCGGGTCAATACGTATATGCCGGGGTCCACGGCAACCGAATCCGTATTGGCGTATTTCGAAGGTCTTGCCAAAGATCAGGGGCGCACTGTCGAGGAAGCCTTGAAAGAATTCTACAACGACGTGCAGCCCGGCAACCTTGAGCAGAAACTTATTGATCCCGAACTGCATGGCCGTGGCGTTATCTCGCTGATGACCAACCGCGCTATGAGCGGTGTGACCCATCGCGCCGACGGTGGCACGATCCGGTCGATCCTGTAGACCAAACGCAGTCATCAAATTGAAAAGCCCCCCAAAGTCGGGGCGCTTTACTTTATTGCCGTGAGCAAACTGTTGCATCTTAATATCTTCCGCCGCGTCAGCGTGTTTTATTCATGCTACGCTGTAGCCTCCATCGACGGGCAGCACGGCGCCGGTAACATAGGCGGCTTCTTCGGACACCAGAAACCGGATGACGCGGGCGACGTCTTCGGGTTTGCCCCAGCGGCCCATGGGAATGCGCGCGTTGATGGCGGCCGAGCGGGAGGGATCCGCTTTTGCCTTGGCGGCCATGCGAGTTTCGATCCAGCCGGGTGCGACGGCGTTGGCGCGTATCCCGTCCGGTGCGAACGCCACCGCCAGCGACCGGGTTAGTGCGACAGTTCCTCCCTTTGATGTCGCATAGGCGGGTGAGCCCGGCGAGCCGAAGTAGCTCCACATCGACGCGATGTTGACAATTGACCCGCCACCGGCCTTAAGCGCGGGTCGCGCGGCATTGGCACAAGCCAGGACAGCGGTCAGATTGATGTCCAGCACAGCCGAGAAATGCTCGGGCTGCCATTCCTTCTGGTGGCGCAGAACGCCAGCGCAATTCACCAGCGCCGTCAGCGTGTCGAACTGTTCGAAAAAAGCGTTCAGGGCGGTTTCATCACTCAGATCCACCTGCTGAAACGGGATATGCTCGGGCAGCTCGTCGGTGCGGTCCAGCCCGACGGCTGTCACCGCCAGCCCTGCACTGTCCAGCGCCACAGCCGTCGCCGCGCCAATGCCCGTGCCTCCCCCCGTGACAACCGCGTTGCCGGATTTGCCTGCCATGCTGCTCATTCAATGCCTCCAAAACACAGGTATTTGATTTCGAGGTAGTCCTCGGTGCCGTATTTTGAGCCTTCGCGCCCCAGGCCGGATTGCTTGACACCGCCAAACGGCGCGACCTCGGTTGAAATGATCCCTTCATTGATCTCGACGATCCCGGATTCGATGGCTTCGGCCACGCGCCAGACCCGCCCGAAATCCCGGGCATAGAAATAGGCAGCCAGGCCAAATTCAGTGGCATTCGCCATTTCGATCGCTTCCTGCTCGGTCTCGAATTTGAAAAGTGGAGCGACCGGGCCGAATGTTTCCTCGACGGCCACTTTCATGTCGGTTTTGACGCCGGTCAGCACCGTAGGCTGAAAGAAACTGCCGCCGCGCCCGTGCCGGGAACCGCCGGACAAGACTTGCGCGCCTTTGCTTTTTGCGTCTTCGATATGTTCCTCGACCTTTTCGACCGCCGACAGGTTGATAAGAGGCCCCTGCTGAAAGGCCCCTTCAAGCGCAGGACCCACCTGCATCGCCTCAACAGCCTGTGCCAGTTTCTGCGCGAAAGCGTCATAAACATCTGCCTGCACCAGAATGCGGTTGGCGCAGACGCAGGTCTGACCGGTCTTGCGGAATTTCGACGCCATCGCACCCGCAACAGCCTTGTCAAGATCGGCGTCGTCGAACACGATAAAAGGGGCATTGCCGCCCAGTTCCATCGAACATTTCTTGATCGTGCTTGCGGACTGCTCCAGCAGCACGCGCCCCACCTCGGTAGAGCCCGTGAAGGTCAGCTTGGCCACTTTTGGATTGGTGGCCATCTCTGTGTCGGCGGCGCGCGCATTACTTGATGTAACCACGCGGAACACCTCGGGCGGGATTCCGGCCTGCCGGGCGAGATATTCCAGCGCATAAGCGCTGAGCGGTGTGGCGCTGGCCGGTTTCAGCACCATGGTGCAACCCACCGCCAGAGCCGGTCCGGCCTTGCGGGTGATCATCGCATTGGGGAAATTCCACGGTGTGATGGCTGCGACAACGCCCACGGGCTGCTTCACCGTCGCGATGCGCTTGTCCGTGGCGGACGCAGGGATCATATCCCCGTAGACGCGCTTGGCTTCCTCACCGAACCATTCGATGAACGATGCGCCGTAAGCCACCTCGCCCTTTGCTTCGGTCAGCGGCTTGCCCTGTTCGGCGCTCATGATGATCGCCAGATCATCCTGATGCGCAATAATCAGGTCGAACCAGCGGCGCAACAGTGCAGCACGCTCTTTGCCGGTTCGGGCGCGCCAGCTGGGCAGCGCGGTACTGGCATGGTCAATCGCCGCGCGTATATCCGGAAGCTGGTGATCAGGCACATGCGCAAGCTCAGCCTGATCGGCGGGATTGCGCACCGCGACCCCTTCACCAGACGAACAAACCGACCCGCTGAGCAGCTCGGGCGCGGAAATCAGTGAAAGTATCGTGCAGGTCATCTGGCGGCCACTCTTTCTTGTGCGTCGGCCTGCGCTTCGATGCGAGCCATTGCAGCCACAAGGCCATCCCGGGTGACTTCGGATGGGAAATTCTTCAGATGCGCGACGCCCATGGTGCCGTCGGCAATCCTTTCGAAATCCGCCTGCGACGCGGCGCGGCCGCACAGCTCACGCAGCGTGACGGGCAGACCGGCCTTGCGCATCAATGTCAGCATACGGGGGTCGAGCGGCTCTTCCTCAAGGGCCTTTTGCACAACAATGCCATAAGCAACCTGAAACCCGTGCAGCCGCTCACCCACGCCAGGGACATGGGGCAACCCACGAGTCAACGCGTGTGCGATCGACAACCCACCGTTTTCAAAGGCCAAACCCGCCATCAGGATCAGGGCCTCGACGGTCGCCTCGAACGCCGGTGTGACCTTGCCCGACCCCGCCACATCAAGCGCATCGGCACCAAAATTGAGCAAGGTCTCTTCACACGCCCGGGCCACGGCAGATGCCAGACGTGTCGGCCGCGCGCGGTACATGTTGACCCCGCCCGCCCGGGCGCAGGCCCGTGCCTCGATCAGTTTCGACAACGCGTCGCCCAGACCTGCGGCAAACAGCTCTTTCGGCGCCAGGTTGACAATTCGGGTATCGACAAGCACATAGTCGGGATTCCGGGCAAGATGCCCAACCGCCGTCAGGAAGTGATCCTCGTCATAGATCACATAATTCTTGCTTGTTGGCGCGTCGTTCGACGCCACCGTCGGCACGGTGATCAGGGGCGCTTTCAACAGGGCAACAACTGCTTTGCCTGTGTCGATGGCGCGCCCGCCGCCACAGGCAATGACAACGTCGCCTGCACGCGGCTTTATACCACCAACAAGCTGCGCTGCCGTTTCTTCAAGAAGGTCCCCCGAAAAAACCAGAAACTCGACCTCAAGACCGGCCTCGCGCAGCAGGCGCTCTATCTCGGCACCATAAAGACGCCGGATCACATTGTCGGTGACGACAAGACCGCGATCTCCGATGCCGGCAGCAATCCGACCCAGCCGACACAGGGACCCTGGCCCCTGAATATAGCGCGCGGGTCCGCCAAAGACAGCGACGTCCCCATCATAGAATGCTGAAGCCTCTGTGATTACCACAATCCCACCCCAATCAGTGCAGTTGTCTTTAATTTCAAATATGATATATGATATATGAAAGTCAAACGAAAAGAAAAAAGAGACAAGCATGCGGATAAATGGCAATACAAGAGTGTTGGTGCATCTCTCCTATCCCTCCAACCACCTCAGGACCCCGGGTTTTCTGAACCCCGTTCTGGTCGAGCGTGACCTGAACGCCGTTCTGGTGCCATGGCAGGTCAGCCCGGAAAACCTGAACCAGGTTTTCGACGCGCTGCGCGTGTGTGAAAGCGTGGGCGGTGTCGTCGTGACAATTCCGCACAAAACCTCGGTGGCCGGTCTGTGCGATGAACTGCGCGGAGCAGCAGCCTTTCTGAAAGTCGCAAATGTCGCCCGGCGCACCGAGGATGGGCGGTTCATCGGTGAAATGTTCGATGGCGCCGGTTACATCGAAGGGCTGAGGTTGCAGGGCCATGATGTTGCGGGCCGCAAGGCACTTTTGCTGGGTGCAGGCGGCGCAGCAACCGGAATTGCCCATGCAATGGTACAAGCAGGTGTGGAACGGCTGACGATTGCCAACCGTACCCGCGCCAAGGCGAACAATCTGGCGAGGGCCCTCAACGGGCATTTCAATCGTCCTGTGGCGCAGGCGGGCGAGGCAATTGGTGCCGAACATGATCTGGTCATCAACGGCACATCAGTCGGGCTGAAAGCGGACGACCCGCTGCCGATTGATCCTGAAACCATCCGCACCGATGCGTTGGTGGGCGAGGTAATCATGCAGCCCGATGTAACGCCGCTGCTGCGGGCCGCCGAGGCCCGGGGCTGCCCCATCCACGCGGGAAAGTACATGAATATCGGACAATTGGGTCTGCTGGCCGACTTCCTCTTGAACCCGGCCAGTTGAGCCTGCAGCGCGCCTGATCAGACCCGCACAACCCGGTTCCCGGGATTGGGACCGCTTTTCAGCCGCGCCAGTGCTGCGGGCAGATCCTCGAACGCCACGACCTCGGTCAATTGGGGGTCAAATGTACTGGTCAGGCAGGCTTCCGAGATTTTTCGGCCTGCTGCCATCAGCTCTCCCCAATGCCGGTCCGTACCAAAGTGGTGCATCCCGTTCAGCCCCACCTCGTGCAGAGAGATCGTCGTGGTAAACGCTGGCAGCGGCGCGACTTCCTGACGATCCTGAATGCAGACGAGGTGACCGTTGGCCTCGACAAGGTCGGCCAGTCCTTCTGCATGTGCCCCGCTGACCATATCGAACACCGCAAAGAAGGGGCGAGGCCCCAGTTCATCCACCACTGATTCCCGCCAGTTCGGCGACCGGTAGTCATGACACCGCGCCGCGCCCAAAGTCAGTATGCGGGCGTGGCTTTCCTTTGACGCCAGCGCGTGCACAATCCAACCGCGTCGCCGGGCCAACTGCAACCAGGCACCGCCAACGGCGCCGCTGGCACCGGTCAGCAGGACGCGCGCACCGGGGGCAAACGGAACCTTTTCCAAAGCCTGCCAAGCGGTCAGCGCCGGGCAGGGAATTGTCGCCGCCACGTCAAACGGAAGATCCGAGGGCAGCGGGATAAGCGCGCGGGCGGGCACCGCGGTCTGTTCGGCAAAGCTGCCGGGGCGCAGCAGGTCATTGTGATAGGCCACGGCCTGACCGGCGCACACCGACGTGACATTCGCCCCGACCTGCGAGACGACGCCCGCGCCATCCACTCCCGGAATATGCGGCCAATCCCAAGCCTCATGCCCCCATTCCACGAATTTCCAGTCAACCGGGTTCAGCCCGATCGCGCGGTTTGCAACGACAACATCGTCCGGCCCGCAAACCGGGGCCGGAACCTCTTCGAGGCGCAGAACGTCCGGCGCTCCGCTCTCATGATGTACCCATGCTTTCATTATCTGATCTCCTGTCAAACTTCTTTGCGATCCGCGCTGACGCTTTGCAGAAGCACCGCGAAAATAATGATCGCCCCTTTGATGATCTGTTGGGGATAGGCGGGAACCGACAGCAAATTCATTATGTTACCGATCAAGCCCAAGATAAGAACACCGATGATCGTGTGTATTACCGTCCCCTTGCCACCGGAAAGAAGGGCTCCGCCGATCACGCAGGCGGCGATGGCGTCCAGCTCCAGCCCGAGCCCGGAATTGGCAACACCAACCCCTGTGCGCGTCGTCGAGATGACACCCGCCAGGCCGCTGAGCGCACCACAGATCGCATAGGCCAGAAACTTGTAGCGGGCAACCGAAATTCCGGCCAGCCGCACGGCAACCTCATTGCTGCCGGTGGCGATGGTAAGGCGGCCGTACTTCGTGCGGTTCATGACAAAGACAAAAATGACGACAACGACAATTGCCACCACGACCGGCCACGGCACACCGAGCCCGGGCACCGCCTTTGAGCCGAAAGCCCGCATGACGCCAGTGACCTCCAACTCACGCGGGAAACGCACCGGTTGCCCGTTGGACAACAGGAAGGCAACGCCGCGCGCCATGGTCATCATCGCAAGCGACGCAATGAACGGCGCCATGCGAAAGACCGAAACCAGCAAGCCGGTCATCGCGCCAAGAACCAACCCCGCCCCGGTTGCTAGCATGACGCACAAAAGCAGTCCAAACGCGCTGTCGCCCGGGGCAAAAGGCAGCGCCAGCGCCACAACCATGGCCCCTACTGCCGCGACCGAGCCGACGGCGAGGTCGATCCCGCCGGTCAGGATCACCAGCAACATACCGATGGACACCAGCGTCAGCGGCACAAGCTGCCGCAGCAGGTTGAAGATATTCTGCGATGTCAGAAACACATCCGAGAGCAGTGCCGAGCACACCACAAGCACCGCCAGCATCACGAAGATATTGTATTTGACCAGCCAAAGGCCCAGCCGCTTTGACGTACCGCCGCCACCGGCGATTGTTTCACTTGTCGACGACATTTTCATACCTCTTCATGACCCATGGCCAGTTCAAGCAACCGTTGTTCGGTAAACTCGGCCTTGGCCAGCTCGCCAGCGACTTCTCCGTGCCGCATCACCACAATGCGGTCGCTCATTCCCATCACTTCGATCATTTCGGACGACACCATGATGATCGCGATACCCTGCGCGGCCAGATCGTTGATCACACGGTAGATCTCGACCTTGGCGCCGACATCGACCCCGCGTGTCGGCTCGTCCAGAATCAGAACCGAACATTCCGCGGCCAGCCACTTCATCAACGCGACCTTCTGCTGGTTCCCCCCCGAGAGCGACGAAACCGGGTCGTCGATCGAGCCCGCCTTGAGGCGCAACAAATCCGACAGGCGTCGCGTTTCGGCCCGTTCCGCCGGGCCGTCGATCAACCCCAGCGCCGAGATCAGGCGATTGAGCGGCGTCATCATCGCATTGACGCGAATGGGCATGTCCAACAGCACACCCTCTTGCTTCCTGTCTTCGGGCAACATGCCGATGCCGTTTGAAACGCCCTGTCCGGGAGACCGGTTCGAGACAATCCTGCCATTCACCGAGACCTGGCCGCTCTCTGCTCTGTCCGCCCCAAAAATCGTGCGCATGGTCTCGGTACGTCCCGCACCGACAAGACCGCTGAAACCCAGAACCTCGCCTGCCCGCACCTCGAATGATACATTCTGCACCTCGCTGCCCCGGCTCAGACGATCCACTTTAAGCCGCACCTCTCCCAATGCGATGTCACGGGGCGGGAACAGCTCTGCCAGATCGCGGCCGATCATCAGGTTGATCAGCGCTTGCTCGTTCAGATCGCCGATCTCATAAGTGCCGACGGTTTGCCCGTCTTTCAGAACCGTTACCCGGTCACACAACGCGAAAATCTCTTCGAGCCGGTGTGAAATGTAGATAATGCAAACGCCGCGCGCGCGCAGCTTTTCGATCAACGCAAACAGCTTTTCCGTTTCGTGGTGGGTCAGGACGGCCGTCGGCTCGTCAAATACCAGCGTCTTGCAGTCACGCGACAGCGCCTTGCAGATTTCGACCACCTGCTGATAGGCAACGGGTAGCGATCCGGCCTCGGCCAGCGGGGCGATATCGTCAAACCCCATATCCGACAAAAGCGCGCCAGCGCGTTGCGCCATCGACTCCCAATTGACCAGACCACCCGAATGGCCCAGTTCCTCGATCAGGATGTTCTCGGCGACCGACAGATGCCGGGCCAGCGAAAACTCCTGATAAATGACCGATATGCCTTTTTGGATCGCGTCATTGGGGCCGGCGATCACCTGTTCGGCCCCATCCAGACGGATCGCGCCTTCGTCGCGGTGATACGCACCGGCCAGAATCTTCATTAGCGTGGATTTTCCCGCGCCATTTTCCCCCATAAGGCCGTGCACCTCACCGGCCCTAGCGGAAAAAGATGCGTCGGACAGGGCGGCAATGCCGCCAAAACTTTTCGATATGCCTTGCATCTGGAGATAGTCGTCCAGCACTTCCGCCTCCTAATATTCAAAGAAGACGGCCGGGGTCTGCCCCGGCCGCCGGAACCGCGTTACTGCGCGGCCGCTTTGATCTGCGGAATGCTCTGGAAGGCAGGTACGTCATACTCAAAGAAGTAATTGTCCGGGTTTTCGGTCCAGATGTCGTCAACCACATCGGCTGTAATGATCTCCGACGGGAAATATGAGCCCAGCGGAAGATTGTTCGCGTCATAGCCATCCCGGAACATCGCTTGGATCAGGTCAATGACCCCCTGCCCGGTTGCACGGCCCGAGTTCTTGCCGGTGATCAGCATCTTGCCGTCCTTGACCATGGTCAGGGCTTCTTTGAAACCATCAGCCGCACTGATCACTTCAATCTGGTCCTGAAGGCCCGCATTCTCCAGCGCGGTCACTGTACCTATCCCCATGAAATCGTTCTCGGCGATGAACAGGTTCATTCGATCACCATGGGCCACCAGCAGGTCTTCGGCTGCGGCAAGGCCGCCCTCTTCGGTCCAGTATCCGACACCCATGCCAACAACTTCGAACTGCCCGTCAGCCCAATTGAAGCTGCCGCTTTTCTTCAGTTCCTGAAAAAGCTCAAACCCCTTAAGCGCGGCATCTTCGCGGCTCATGCCCAGACCAAACTGGTTCGAGCGTTCGAAAACGATACCCGAAATCATCCCGTTGATCCGGCTTTCCGATGTCGAGTTGCCGACCGTGCCCAACGACGAACCCGCGACGATTGCGGTGTCTTTGCCGATATGGTCGGCGGTGTAAATGCCGACCTCGAAACCGTTGCCGTAGGGGTTGGCGAGAACGGTTGTCACCAGTGGCGCGAAATCGTCCATCACGGTGCCAAGACCAACCACAGGAATACCTGCTTCGACCGCACGTTCAGCATCCGCCGCCGACCCGGCCAGATCCGTCGGGTCGATCACGATCACATCCACGCCCTGCGCAATGAAGGCATCTACGTGGGCTGAGGTTTTCAACGGGTCGCCATCGGCAACCTGCACGTCAATCGTATAGCCGCCATATTCATCGGCCCGCTCTTTCGCTCCCTCGACAAGGCCAACAAACCAGGGATTACCCAGGGTAATCTCGGTCCATCCAATGCGGATGTTGTTGGGATCTTTTGGGGTCTTTGGCAACGCTTTGTTTATTGCGCCACGGTCTTCCATATGCGGGTTGATGAGCCCGGAAAGCGAGCTGTCAGGCAGCAAGCCGTAAACCGGATGAACCTCGTCGGCCTGGGCCGACGCGAGCCCGAAACCCATAGCCACTGCCGTGGCGTAAACTGTTGTTGCCTTCATCATGTCGTCTCCTCCCTTATAACGACCAAAGTATATGATATATTATTTTGCGAACTGTATTGGGGCGCTCCCTCCCCATGCGCCGCCCTGTCAGCTCAATTCGGCGCGGATCACTTCTTCCAGTCCGGCTTCATCCAGCTTGTAGTGCCGGTACAAATGGGTCGGCGGCGCAATCAGGGCGTATTCATCTTTGATCCCGTGCCGAACCAGCCGCGCCGGGCACCCCTCTTCGGCCAGCACTTCGGCGACAGCGGCGCCGAGGCCCCCAATCACGTTGTGTTCCTCGGTGGTGATGATGACCTTTGATCTTTCCGCGGCTTCAAGAATGGCGTCCCGGTCAATCGGCTTGACCGTGGGCATATCCAGCACACCCACAGAGCGCCCCTCAGCATTCAGTTTCCTTGCGGCGTCAATGGCCGGGTGCACGGGCAGGCCGCAACCGATCACCGTCACCTCTTCGCCCCTGGCGTGCTCAATGGCCTTGCCGAACACAAAGCTCTGCGCGACATCGTAAACTTCCGGGTCCCGGCCACGCCCGATACGGAAGTAAATCGGCCTGTCGTGATCCGCCGAGGCGCGGATCGCTGCCTCCAGCTGCGGACCATCCGCCGGGGAAACGATTGTCAGGTCGGCGATGGAACGCATTGTGCCGATATCTTCGGTGGCGTGATGCGAGGTGCCGTAAAAGCCAAGGGAAATGCCGGTATGATGCCCGATCAGCCGCACGGGTTGTGCGCAATAAGCCACATCCATGCGGATCTGTTCGCAGGCCAGCAGGCCGATAAAGGATGCAAATGTCGCGACGAACGGCACCACGCCCGTGGTGGCCATACCTGCGGCCGCCGACACCATGTTCTGCTCTGAAATACCAAACTGCACATAGCGTTCGGGGTATTTTTCAGAGAACCGGTTCATACCGTTCGAGTATTGCAGGTCGGCAGACCCGGCCATGACATTGCGCCCGGCCTCAACCAGGCTGATCATGCCATTCGACAAATGGTCCAGCCCCGGGTTCAGTGCGTTGAGCTGCCGATACTGCCACGAGTTTTCAGACAGGGGTTTGTTCATCTTCAGATCACCTTGCTCAGAATTTCCTGACGCGCCCGTTCCGCATCTTCGGGGTCCAGGTATCCCAGATGCCAGCCCGGCTCGGTCTCCATGTAGGAAACCCCCTTTCCTTTGACTGTCTTGGCAATCACACATGCCGGGCACTGACGGGCCGTGTCGGATTTAAGCGTGCGCAGCAGCGTTGTCAGTTGCGTCAGGTCATGGCCATCGACGGTGTGAACGTCCCACCCGAAAGCCCGCCATTTTGCATCCAGCGGCTCGATGCCTAGTGTGTCATCCACCTTTCCGTCGAGCTGATAGCCGTTGCGATCCACAATCGCGATCAGATTGGACAGCTTGTGATGCGCGGCGCCTAGGGCCGCTTCCCAGACCTGGCCTTCCTGCATCTCGCCGTCGCCCAGCATTACAAATGTTGTGAAGTCCTTGTCCTGCGCACGACCACCCAAAGCAATACCCATGCCATTGGACAGTGCGTGGCCGATGGAACCGGAAGAGAAGTCGATGCCCGGAACCTTGCGCATGTCGGGATGGTCGCCCAGCGGGCTGCCCAGCCGCGTGTAGGTGTCCAGAAACTCCTTGTCGAAATACCCCAGATCCGAAAGGATCGGAAACAGGCCAACGGCCGCGTGACCCTTGCCCATCAGGAACCTGTCGCGATCAGCCCAGTCCGGGTCATCCCGGCGGATTTCCATGACATCATAGTAAAGCGATGCGAAAATCTCAGCCGCCGAAAAGACCGACGTGTAATGACCCACACCGGCGATTTCGATCAGGCGCAATGTCTCGAGCCGCACAAACTGTGCTCTGTCGCGCAGCAAGGCGACTTCCGCATTTGTGGGTATCGGACGGTTTTCATGGTCCATCGGCGCAATTTCTCCTGTTACAGGCGTCGATACCGCGCCTGCATTTCCATTAGAATTCATTTTGAGGTATCATATATCATATATCGTATATCGTATATTTTGCAAGATGCTGGATCGCATTGATACACATTTTTGCAAAGTTGAGATTTTGGACACGAAACCCGACCCCACAAAACTCTGTACTTGCTATATAGTATATAATATATCATGTATGATTTTTGGGAGGCACTCATGAACCAAGCTCTAAGTAAGTCTGCGCTGCTTGATATGCGCGAGAAACTGTCGATTAATGGCAAGGCGTTCATCAATGGCAAGTTTGTCGATGCGGTTTCCGGCGAGACATTCGACAATATCTCTCCGCGCGATGGGCAAGTTATAAATCAGGTCGCATCGACCGATGCCGAGGATGTTGATATCGCTGTCGCGGCCGCCCGAAGAGCATTTGAAACTGGAGTCTGGCGCAATCAATCGCCGAAGGACCGCAAGAAAGTCCTGCTCAAATTCGCGGAACTCTACGAAAAAAACATGGACGAACTAGCCCTTTTGGAAACGCTGGACATGGGCAAGCCGATCTCGGACAGCCGCAACATCGACGTGAATGTCGTACTGGATACCCTGCAGTGGTACGCGGAATGCCCCGACAAAATCTACGACGAAGTCGCTCCGACCGGCCCGGAAACCCTTGCGATGATCACACGCGAACCGATCGGGGTTGTCGGTGCGGTAGTGCCTTGGAACTTCCCGATGCTTATGGCGGCCTGGAAGCTGGGCCCGGCGCTGGCAACTGGCAATTCCGTGGTCCTGAAACCCGCCGAGCAGTCGTCACTGACCGCCATTCGCATGGCGGGAATCGCGGCTGAAGCCGGGATTCCCGAAGGTGTTCTGAACGTCTTGCCCGGCTTCGGCCCCACCGCCGGGCAGGCAATTGGTATGCATATGGATGTGGACTGCGTTGTCTTTACTGGGTCCGGTGAAGTGGGCAAGATGTTCCTGCAATATGCGGGCAGGTCAAACATGAAGAATGTCTGGTTGGAGTGCGGCGGCAAAGGCCCAAACATAGTTCTTGCCGATGCTGATGTACAAAAAGCGGCCGAACGTGCCGCAACAGGCATTTGCTTTAACCAGGGTGAAGTCTGCTGCGCGCCTTCCCGCCTGATAGTAGATGAAAAGGTCAAAGACGAAGTGATGGAGACCGTCATCAGTACAGCCAAAACCGTACGCACAGGGGACCCTCTGGATCCAAGCACTCAGATGGGTGCCATTGTCGACAACGACCAACTATCCCGTGTTCAAAGCTACGTCGAGAAAGGTCAGCAAGAAGGTGCCAAGCTGCTATTGGGTGGGGATGCCCCCAATACCAACCTTGATGGGTACTATGTGAATCCGACGATTTTCGACGGTGTCACTAACCAGATGCAAATTGCCCGTGACGAAGTATTTGGGCCGGTTCTTTCCGTTATCACCGTCGGGTCAGACGAGGAAGCCGTTGCTATCGCCAATGACACACAGTACGGCCTTGGCGCCAATGTCTGGACTCGCGACATCTCCCGCGCGCACAAAGTTTCGCGGGCGTTGCGCTCAGGCACCGTGTGGGTAAACAATCACGATCAAAGTGACGTTACTGTTCCATTTGGCGGCTATAAACAATCCGGCAACGGCCGAGACAAATCCCTGCACGCTCTCGACAAATACACCGAGCTCAAGACCACTTGGATCGAACTATAGAATTATTACTCCCCAAGAAACTGGGCGGCTCATGCCGCCCCTTTTTTTGCCAGATCACCGCATTAATCGCGCCCGGTCAATCTGATTTTGCATGTGTGCCTTGAAGCCAGTCGACCATAACAAGCCCCCAGCGGATATCCCCCTGGATCGCCTGCCTGGTTAATTCGGGATCGCCTGCCTCAAGCCCGCGCAGAACGGCATAGTGTTTATGATCTCCACTCGTCAGGTCACGACCCGGCATAGTCATATGGAAAGTTCGCAAAAGCGGCCCCATCATCGTCCACATATTTTCGACGATTGCCATTATCAGCGGCTGTTTCGCCGCCGCAACCAAACCAAAGTGAAATTGCCGGTTCAGAATAGACGCCTTGGCTGAATCCGTCGAGGCAGCCTTTGCAAAACGCGATTGAATCGCCCTAAGATCATTCAACTCCTTCGAAGTTATACGTTCGGCGGCCAATGCGGCAGCCTCACCCTCCAAGTGACCACGGATCAGCTGAATCTCCTTCAACCGCTCTGCGGTCAGGTCCGGCACATGCACGGCAGTGGCGGCCTGCATTTCAAGTGCCTGATCACTGATCAACCGAAAAACAGCTTCGCGGACCGGCGTGATGGAAACACCAAGCTCCTTCGCCAGAGAACCTATCCGCAGCCGATCTCCGGGCTTGTACTGACCATCCATCAGTGATTCCCGTATCGCGACATACACTTGTTCCGACAGGTTTCCTCGATCAATTTTTAGCACAGTCCTACAGACCTCCAAAGTATTCCAGCAAGGCCGCTCCCTTTGCGACTTCTATGAGTTCGAGCGAGGAAGAGGATCCACGCCACGGATCATGTCGCTCGCCTTTTCGCCGATCATTACCGCAGCCGCGTTGGTGTTGCCAGAAATCAAGTTCGGCATGACCGAGTTATCGACAATGCGCAAGTTGCGAATTCCATGAACCCGCAGTTCGGGGTCAACAACCGACATTTCATCGCGTCCCATCTTACAGGTCCCCACAGGATGGTAGACTGTTTTTGCGCGCGCGCGGATAAAGGTGTCAAGCTGCTCATCTGTTTTTGTCGCAGCACCCGGAAAGGCTTCGTCTGTTTCAACGAACTTTGAAAATGCCGGTTGCGCCAGTACATCGCGGGCAAATTGCAGCCCTTTTCTGGAAAGCCGCACATCTTCAGGATCTGACAGATAACGGGGATCAACAACCGGTGCTTCGCTCGGGTTTGCCGATCTGAGACGAAGCTCTCCCCGGCTTTGAGGGCGAAGGACACAGGGATTGATCGTGGCACCGGCTTTCTTGATCTGCTCCTGGTCCAAGTCGAAAAACACGATCGGCACAAAGTGCAGCTGAATATTCGGTTCGGCCTCGAAATCGTCTACGTTCACGAATGCGCAGGCTTCAGTCACATTTGACATCACCGGCCCGGATTTAAACAACAGCCACTGCAAGCCATTTTTGACAGTGTTCAACACACTGTCTTCTCCAAAGTAACCGTGCCGTCCCGTGCAGTAACGTATCGCAGGGAACTCGGCATGATCCTGTAGGTTCTGACCGACCCCTTCTGACTTATGACGCAATGCGATGCCATGCTTTTCTAATTCGGCCTCGGGGCCAATACCCGATAGCATGAGGATCTTCGGAGATTGCAGCGCACCGGCGGACAATATGACCTCTTGATCGCAGCGCACCTGTTCGGTCTTTCCATTCTGCGTATACTCTGCACCCACAGCCTTATCGCCGTCAAAGAGAAGCCTCAAAACCGTGCATCCGGTTTTGACGGCGATGTTTCCGCTTGCAAGCGCAGGGTGCAGGTATCCAACGGCGGCACTGCATCTTTTGCCATTCCGTGTGGTCGTCTGATTGAACCCGACACCACGTTGACGGGCACCGTTGAAGTCAGGCGTAAAGGGCAGACCAGCCTCTTGTCCTGCACGTACAAAGGCACGCGTCAGGTCGGTTATTTGCCGCAAATCCGAAACACCAAGCGGGCCGCCCGTCCCATGGAACTCATCTGAAAACCGGTCATTGTCTTCTGCCCGGATGAAGTAAGGCAGTACGTCGGCGTATGACCATCCCTCAGCGCCGGCGGCTTGCCAGTCGTCATAGTCGCGCCGTTGGCCCCGGACGTAGATCGTTGCGTTGACAGAGCCGCCGCCGCCAAGGACATTCGCCTGCGGTAAGATTCGCTCTCGCCCGTCCAGCCCTTCCTGTTGTTCCGTCTTGTAGTGCCGCAACAACTTGCTTCCCAGTAGCCGGGTAAATCCAGCCGGAATATGGATTAACGGGTTCCAGTCTCTCGGCCCGGTTTCAAGCAACAGCACCTTGCCCGCGCCTTCCGCCGCCAATCTGCCCGCCACAGTGCACCCCGCGGACCCGCCGCCTACAACGATGTAGTCAAACACGATTTTCCCCTCTCATCATATATCATATATCAATACTGCCAACCGACCCGCGGATCAATAGCGATGCGAACCAAATTGAACTGCGGTGTTCAAAACCGATGCCGCGAGTCGCTACTTAGGGAGAAGGCATTAGATCCAAGATCATGATCTTGGATGGCTCAGTGGTCGTGTATGGTTTGTTTGCCCGTGGTTCCGGAAACTAGAAGTCCCGACGCCGAGACTACGAAGACTAATTCAACCGATCGCACACTCGTCCCTAAATCTCGGATGAAAAAAGATGGAAGCGAAACAGAATAGTATCAGGACAGGCCATGCGATTCATAGGGTCATCAAATCGACTCGAGGTTGGAGTTCATTGTAGTCTTGTTGCCCTACTGGGCCGTTGGGCAAACGGTGTTCAAGATCAGCTCCTTCCGGACCGCGATGGGCGTCCGGCGCGGGCTGCCACTAAGTAAGGCACTGGCCAATAGTACCCTGATTTCATAGATAGGAGGAACAACGCTTTGCCGTTTATTTGCGTCACGCCGCTGAGCATAATCTTTCCGGTGCGGACCACCTCGAACTGCGCAACCTGAGCTATAGCACCCGAAACAACCGGCGCCCGCAGAGATTTCATTTTAATTTACTCAACCGGACAAGTACGCACTCCATGCAGACATTCGATCACAAAGTGCTGATTGTAGACACTTTTTAGAGCACGAAAGAGGTGGCTCAAATTGTTCTGCGGAACGGTCTGCAAACGTTAAAAACGCGTCTACGTTCATTGCGATCAAGCCCACCTTCATCGATGGATCCAGCTCTACTGCGTCTGCAAGTGCCGTTGGGAAGCCTCGACCCTCAGCCCCATGTTTCTCGAATTTGTTGACCAATATGAAATCTCCATCCGGTAGCAGATGAGGCGTCGTTGCCACTAGCGATCCTACGAGTTTCAGACCATTACAGAAGCAGGTCTGTGTTACTCTTCTTAGGCGCGATGGTGCCCGCAATCTTAACGGGCTACTTCACCCGGCTGGTTTGCAACATTTCGGATGTTAAAGTCAGCTTCACCCGGGGGCGGCCTGCCTTTTGGCCCAACTGCTTCTCATGGTTGTCAATGGTCTGCCAATCGCCATAAGTAACCCGGCGATTTTGCAACTGGTCCAACAGTTGGCAAATTTCCTTCTTGGGAGCCGTGACGAGGTCTGGCTTGTCCGCAAGAAGGCTTTCGACCGTTTCCACACTGTCGCCCCGATTGGCTCCTATAGTGCCCTGAGGGCCGCGCTTTGCCCAACCTGTCACATACAGCCCAGGCGCCACCTTTTTGTCTTGTTGCAAAACTCGGCCATCTTTGTGGGCCGCGTGGCGCTGGCTTTGGACCAATGCCAGAGGATCAAACGTCATGGGTTTGTAGCCGACGCTGGTTACAAAAAGCCCGCATTTGATGTCTTCGGTAAAATCGGTTGGACATGCGCGCTGTGCAAAAGCATCGCCACTCAGGACATTGCGGCGCAAACGCAGAGACTGAACCGACTTGTCCCCATCAAGGCTTTCAGGGGACTGGAAGAACCGGAAGTGGCAGGTGCGCGGCTGGTCCGGCTTGCGATCGATAAAGCCCGAAAGAAGCTCGTGGGTCAGCCGCAAGTCAGTAGCGCTTGGGACCTCAAGCTCTGCCAGACATGCGAGGCCCAAGTCCATGTCATCCCCGCTGACGGTCGAGGAAAAGCCCTCGTTCTCGCCAAATTCGCGTAGTTCCTTGGACACAAACTGAACTTGAGCGGGACCCCGCCGCCCGATCACATAGACATCACGGATCATGCTTTCGGCGAGCACTTCCAAAGCGTGGTCAGCGATATCCGTTTTCCGCAACGCATCAACGGGCTTGGCTAGAATGCGCGCAACATCCAGCGCAACATTCCCGTTTCCGACAACAGCAGCTGTTTCCGTTTTCAGGTCAACCAGAAGTCCGCGATAATCGGGGTGGCCATTGTACCAGGCCACAAATTCATGCGCGGTAAAACTGCCTGCAAGGTCTTCGCCTGGAATGCCTAAAGACATCCCGGCCTCTGGTCCGTGGGCAAAGACAACGGCGTGGTAATGCTGTTGCAATGTCTCGATGCTGACATCGCGGCCTATGGCCGTGTTGCCGCAGAAATGGAACCCGTCCATCGCGGCGATCCGGTCAAACACCGCCGTCACCGCCTTAAGATTTGGATGATCGGGCGCGACGCCATACCTAACAAGGCCGTAGGGCACGGGTAGTTTTTCGAAGATGTAAACGGATGTGTCATCCGAGGCTCTCAGCAGGGCTTCGGCTGCGTAAAATCCACTTGGCCCCGCACCAACGATGGCGACGGCGAAGGGCCGATTGTTCGAAGCATGCGAGCTCAAAGTCCTAGCGCTGCCTGTTTTTCCAACGCTCCCGGCAAAGGTTCCATCTTTGCGTTGACGATTGGCAAATTCGCAGATCGATCTTTGTTGACCATGATCCAACGCCTGTACTCGTCAGGCATGCTGACCGTGTCGTAAATTGCATTGACCGGGCAGACAGGGATGCATCCGCCACAATCAATGCACAGGTCTGGGTTGATATAAAGCATCTCATCACCGAGGTGGAAACACTCGACCGGGCAGACAGAGACACATTCCATAAACCGGCACTTTTGACAATTATCGGTAACGATATGGGTCATTCGGCAGCTATTTCCTTTCGCATTGTGTTAGCTTTGGTGATTTCGACCAACGTGTCCGAGAATGTGGGTGCACCGCCAAGGTCGGCCAGCGCGGAGGGCAGGATCGCCTGAACCGTGGCGTCCGCCTCGGACCCATGGCGCCAATGACCAACGGGTGAGAAGACTACGCCTTCTTTCACGTCGTCGGTCACCTTGGCCTCGGCCACGTAGCTACCGCGCGAGTTTTTGATCGTCACAAGATCACCATCGGCAATATCACGCGCCGCAGCGTCAGAAGGGTGCATGATGACGGACTGTTTTCCGTTATGATCCTGCTGATGCTTTAGATTGCCGAAGGTCGAGCTGAGGTAAGCGTGGCTTTTGGGTGAAACCATCGACAACGGATAGCTGGCTCCCAGTGTTGGATTTGTTGCCATGGATTCGTTCGGCGGGATGTAGACGGGCATCGGTGTGATCGGGTCACCCATCTGTTGTTCGGTATAGCCTTGGCGGAACAGCGGGATAACAAAGTTACCACCTGCCGCTGCCGATGAGACAAACTCGCACTTACCGGATGCAGTGTGGAAGTTGCCTTCGGCGTGCGGGGCATATTCCTCAGTCTTGGGTAGATTCAAGCGAACATAACCCCGTTCCTTAATCATCTCGTAGGTGTAGCCTTCAAGAACAGGTGAATCCCAGTCAATGGTGTTCTTCATCAGTTCTTCGTCGGTCATCTTGAAATGTGAGTCTTCAAAGCCCATCCGCGCGGCAAGACGGCGGAACAGTTCGGTATTGGGGATGGACTCGCCCAGCGGCTCAATCGCCTTGTTGTTGAAGCTGAGATAAAAATGCCCCCACGAGAACATGATCTCCTCTTGCTCCATCTGCGTGGTCGCAGGCAACACGATATCGGCATGACGTGCGGTATCAGTGATGAAATGTTCGCTAACAACGGTGAACAGATCCTCGCGCATGAGGCCCTGGATGACCTTCTCTTGCTCGGCAGTCGTCACGGCCGGGTTGGCATTGTAGACCATGATCGACTCGATCGGCGGCCCTTCGAGGTTTTCTCCGTTGAGGATTTCGCCCAGCTTCCACAGGTTTAGAACGCGAGGATTTTCGGGTAGTAAATCAGCACGGCTCATCGCGTCCCAACGCATCGGAAAGACCCAGATGGGCAGCTGCAGAATACCACCGCCGGGATGCCGCCACGCGCCGGTCAGGGCCGGAATACAGGCCAGAGCCCGCACAGTTTGCCCGCCGCCCGCGTGGCGTTCAATCGCAACGCCGACCCTAATGACGGCCGGTGCGGCCCGCGCGTATTCCCGCGCAAGGGTGCGCACGTCATCTGCAGTCAGCCCGGTCAGTCCGGCTACAGTTTCGGGGTCATATTGCTGGACATGCTCTGTCAGTTCTTCGATGCCCGAAGTGTATTTATTTACGAAACTCTCATCCGTCAGCCCCTCGTTGATGATGACATTCATCATGCCAAGCGCCAGCGCGCCGTCTGTGCCAGGCTGAATTTGGATATGCCAGTCCGCCTGTTTAGCCGTTGTTGTCCGGTAAGGGTCAACAACAACTATCTTAGCGCCGTTCTTCTTTGCCTCCATGATGAAAGGCCACAGATGCGAGTTGGTCGACAACGGGTTAGTCGCCCAGAGAACAATGTATTTCGAAAGCGCCAGTGCCTCGGGGTCGACACCTGCGGTATCGCCGATGGTGATGGCGTAGGCGGTGCAAGAGCCACTGTCGCAGAAGGTGCGTTCAGACACGGACGCGCCCATCTTGTTGAAGAACGCATCGCCTACGTTCAGACCTTGTGAATTGCCCTGCGTTCCGAGGTATGAATACGGCATGATGGCCGATGCACCGTGTTCTTCGATGATCGCCTTCCACTTTGTCTCGATCTCTTCAAGCGCTTCGTCCCAGGTTATCCGCTCGAACTGGGCTGATCCTTTTGGGCCAACACGGCGCAGAGGATGCAGTACGCGGTCGGGGCTGTAAATTTTGTCCTGGTAATTGTTCACTTTCACGCAAAGCCGACCGCGTGTGAATGGATGATCCGGGTTGCCGCGCACGCTGGTAACCTTGTCGTCTTCGACATTTACGAGTATTGAACACGTGTCGGGGCAGTCCTGCGGGCATGCGCCCAGAACGGTCTTGCTGGCCATCTTAGCCTCCACTAGCTTTTAGTTTTTTGCTTAACGAAAAGCCTAAACCGCCACGCCGGGCTTAGTATTGCGCAGCCTTGCTATGGTTTTGTCAGTTCTTGCTATTTGCGTTGCAAAGCTGCGGAAATTTTGTGCGCCTACATGACTCAAGACCCGGCAAGCTATACGAAATGAGAGGATTTCTGTAAGCTCTGTACAGCAAAGACGTGTAAAGCTGATTCCAAGATGAGCCTCAAAGGGCACGGACAAGACAAGTACGTCAATAGCCGACGCATTGCGACCAGTAGCGGCCTCGGCTGGTCGTTCGTGTGTGCTGAATCCTGGGTACACAACCCCGGGATCTTGAACCCGCTCCGTCCTGATGTCACAGAAATTGCAATACAATTGAGCGGAAACTCTCGAGTCAAACGACGCGGAGACGGGCTGATTCAGGACACCTGTTCCATGCCCGGCACCATCTGGCTGTGCCCAGCGGGGATCTATGAGCGGTCAGTCAGAATCTACTCGCAGATCGCAAACTGCCTGCACGTCTACATCCCGCATAGGATAATAGCTAAAGGTGCTCTGCAAGAGTTCGGTGTGGATCCCGACAAGGCAGAATTGCGGTACGAAGGCGGGTTTCGCGATCCTTTTATCGAACAGATCGCACTGAGCATCCGGGACGAGATGGAAGAGCCCAGCGACTTGAGCCCACTGCTCGTCGAAACGATGCGGGTCGCTTTGGGTGCGCATCTGGTCAAGAACTATTCTAACCTCGCACCAAAACGGGTCGTCGGCCCGACCGCCAAGGGTGGGATCGATGCCAAGCGCATGCACCGAATTGTCGAGTTCATTGATACCAATCTGCATCGCAGTATTACCCTGACCGAATTGTCGACTGAAGCCTGTTACAGCCCGCATCACTTCGCACGTTTGTTCAAGGAGACCACGGGCGAAAGCCCCGCGCGGTTCATCAAGATGCGCAGGATCGAAATGGCCAAACAATTGCTTCAAGACAGTGATCGGACACTCAGCGAAATTGCTACGCGTGTCGGCTTTTCCAGCCAGTCACATTTCAACAGAGTATTCACAGCCGAAAATGATTTGGCCCCTGGCGCTTATCGCAACACGTTCTAGCCGCTGGCCGAACAAGAGTTGACCAGATTGCGCAGCCCGTTCTCACGCACTTTATCTAGCTAGCTATTAGACAATAGTTGTACGCCGAGCCATTGAACCAAATAGAATTGGAAGCTTTTCAGGCATCTACGTCGAGAAAGAATTATTTGGGCGATGCATTTCTTGCCCGACAAGCACTTCAGCCTGCCGCAGCTTCGCGATTGTTTCCTCAGGCTCTTGCCGTTTGTTTCTCATCGTGAATCCTCCGTTTTCCCAAAAATAACGGCAGACGACGCCGGTGGGGGAATCAGACAAAAATGGTGAACTCGCTTTTTTAATCGCGGGACATTAGAGCTTACCGAAAGACTAAAGTTCCAGAAGATTGATTTCTGTTTTTACCGAACTTCCATTCTCACTTCAGCTCGCCTCACATCACGAGACGTCAGGTGCGAGATCTAGTTACGACACTTAATTTGTATAAAGAAAGGCCCCGAAGCCGTCTCTTTCGAGGACCTCGTAAGATTGCCTGAGTTGTTTTCGGATGAAGGCTAATATCCTCATTCGGCCAATCACTCCTAAAAAGATGCCGTAGGTTACTTGGGAAGTTCGCTGGGGAGATGATCTAGAGATTTGCTCATGCAAGCCGCATTGGATAGATGCTTCTGCGATCCGGAAAGCAGTTTGCGTGCTTTTTCAGTGAACCAGCACCTGCTCCAGGAAGTTCTTGGTCCGCTCGCTTTTTGGATTAGTAAAGAAGCTTTCGGGATCGTCCTCTTCAATGATCTCACCGGCGTCCATGAAGATGACCCGGTCGGCCACCTTGCGGGCAAACCCCATCTCGTGGGTGACGCAGATCATCGTCATGCCTTCTTCAGCCAGACGTACCATAACGTCCAGAACCTCACCGATCATCTCGGGGTCCAGCGCCGAGGTCGGCTCGTCAAACAGCAGAATATCGGGTTTCATGCACAGCGCCCTGGCGATGGCGACACGCTGTTGCTGACCTCCTGACAACTGACCGGGATATTTTGGGGCCTGATTTGCGATCTGGACCTTTTCCAAAAACATCATCGCGGTCTCTTCCGCCTCGGTCTGGGAGATTTTGCGGGCCAACATCGGGGCCAGTGTGCAGTTCTCCAGGATCGTCATGTGCGGGAACAGGTTAAAGTGCTGAAACACCATACCCACATCCTGCCGCAGCTTGTCGATATTGGGATCTTCGGCGCTAATCGCATGGCCGTTGATCTCAATCAGGCCGGACTGATGCTCTTCAAGCTGGTTGATCGTTCGGATCATGGTCGACTTGCCCGACCCCGACGGCCCGCAGACGACGATTTTCTCGCCCCTGGTCACGGTCAGATTGATGTTCTTTAGGGCGTGGAAAGACCCGTAGTACTTTTCCACCTTGCTTAGTCTGACGGCTGGCGTTTCCGACATGGGCGTTCTCCCCTTCAGGTTTTTATTGCGGCTGTGATGATGATCTCGACTTTCAATATGCCCCTTGCCAAGCGGGCTTCGCCACAGGCGCGGGCGGGCGCGTGGCCCTCGGGTACCCAGGCATCCCAGACAGCATTCATTTCGGCAAAATCCGTCATATCGCGCAGCCAGACAATGGCCTGCAAGATATGTTCGCGGTCCGAGCCCGCCTCGGCCAGCAGGGCATCTATGCGCGACAGGCAGTCCTGCGTTTGTTCGGTGACGCAGTCACCCGCGCCGACCTGACCGCACAGATAGGCCACGCCATTGTGCTTGACGATCTTCGACATCCGCGCACCGGTTTGGAGACGTTCAATCATTTCAGCAGCCCCCGGCCTTTCAGCGCCTCGGAAATCTCATCCAGAATGATCGGGTCATCTATGGCTGCCGGCATCTTGAACTCAACACTGTCGGCAATCTTCTGCATTGTCCCGCGCAAAACCTTGCCCGAGCGTGTTTTGGGCAACCGTTTGACCGGAATGGCTGTTTTAAAGGCAGCGACGGCCCCGATCTGTTCCCGCATTAGCGCGACCAGTTCTTTTTCCAGCTCATCCGAATCCCGATCAGCGCCGTCATTGGTCACATAGAACCCCAGCGGCATCTGACCTTTCACCGCATCCGCCGCGCCGACCACGGCGCATTCTGCGATATCCGGATGCGCCCCGATCACTTCTTCCATCGCGCCCGTCGACAGGCGGTGCCCGGCCACGTTGATGATGTCATCCGTGCGGGCCATGATGAAGACATAACCGTCCTCATCAATGATCCCGGCATCCGAGGTGGCGTAGTAGCCGGGGAATTCATTCATGTACGAGGTCAGGAACCGCTCCGGCGCATTCCAGAGCGTCGGGAAACCCGAGGGTGGCAGCGGAAGCTTGCAAACGATGTTGCCCAGCGTGCCGGGCTCAACCTCATGCCCTTCGTCGTCCAACACGCGGATGTCGTATCCCGGCATCGGCTTGCCCGGCGAGCCGTATTTGACCGGGAACTGTCCCAGCCCGACCGGGTTGCCGGACATGGCCCATCCGGTTTCGGTCTGCCACCAGTGGTCGATCACCGGGCGCTGCAGGTTCTCTTCCGCCCATTGGATCGTTGCCGGGTCCGAACGTTCGCCGGCCAGAAACAACGTGCGGAATTTCGACAGGTCATACTGTTCGATCAACTGGCCTTTGGGGTCTTCTTTCTTGATCGCGCGGAATGCGGTGGGCGCGGTGAACAGTGCCGCGACCTCATGATCCTGAATGACCCGCCAGAAAGCACCTGCGTCCGGCGTGCCCACGGGCTTGCCCTCGTACACCACGGTGGCACAGCCATGCAGCAGCGGCCCATAGCAGATGTAGGAATGTCCAACGACCCAGCCCACATCGGATGCGGCCCAGAACACCTCACCGGGATTGATCCCATAGTGGTGTTCCATCGTCCATTTCAGCGCCACCATGTGCCCGCCATTGTCGCGCACAACGCCTTTCGGCTGGCCGGTGGTGCCAGAGGTGTAGAGGATATAGAGCGGATCGGTCGCCGCAACCGGCACGCAGTCTGTCGTCTCTCCTGCTGCCTTTGCCGCGCCGATCAGTTCGGCATAGTCCAGATCGCGGCCCGGGATCAGTTCGGCCAGTTCCATGTCGCGCTGCAGGATCAGGCAATGCTCGGGCTTGGACGTGGCTTCCTCGATGGCCGCGTCCAGCAGGGGTTTGTAATGTACGATCCGTGCCGGTTCGATCCCGCAGGAGGCCGAGATGATCATCCGAGGTTCGGCATCATTGATCCGCGTTGCCAGTTCATGTGGCGCAAAACCACCAAACACAACCGAATGGATCGCCCCCAGACGAGCGCAGGCCAACATCGCGAACACCGCCTGCGGCACCATTGGCATGTAGATGACAACGCGGTCGCCCTTGCCAACGCCATGCGCGTGCATGACGGATGCAAGCGCGCCGACTTCGGCCTGTAACTCGGCAAAGCTGAAGGTCTGGGCCGTTTCGGTGACAGGGCTGTCATAGATCAACGCGGTGCGGTCGCCATGCCCGGCTTCAACATGGCGGTCGACGCAGTTCCAGCAGGTGTTGCATGTCGCGCCCGCGAACCAGCGGCCATAAACGCCCATGTCAGGGTCGAACACCTTATCGGCTGGTTTGAACCAGTCTATCTGTTCAGCGGCTTTGCCCCAGAACGCCTCGGGCTCCGCTTGCCAGCTTTCATATGCCTCCGCGTAGTTCATGACATCACGTAGTTCAGGCCAAGGCGGCCGCCATCGACATAGATCGTTTCACCGGTGACATAACTTGCCTTTTTCGAGCACAGGAACGCCACCACGTCTCCGATTTCTCGCGCGGTGCCTGCGCGGCCCATCGGAGTGCGTGACATCGCCATCTTATAGGCTTCGGGGTTGGCATTCACACCAGCCATCATCTCGGTATCAATCGAGCCCGGGCCGACCGCGTTCACACGGATGTTTTTCGGAGCCAGCGCCAGTGCGGCAACCTTGGTCAGTTGCATGACCGCACCTTTCGAGGCGCAATAAGCCGGGATCGCCGGGATCGCGACCTGCGCGTTAACCGAAGACATGTTTACGATCGCGCCTTCGATGCCGTTGTCCACCATGCTGGCCGCCACCCGCTGCATTGCCACAAAGACACCACGCAGATTGATGTCCATCACACGGTCAAAGGCGGCGAGATCATAGTCCAGAAAGTTTCCCGGCATCGCGATACCGGCGTTGTTCACCAGCGCCGAGACCGGGCCGTGCTCACCCTCAATCGTGTCGAACATCGCGCTGATCGCGTCCACGTCGCCCATGTCGCAAACCATCCCAATTCCGCCCACGGTCGCGGCAGCCTCGTGCACGCTGTCCTGAATATCGACCAGAATGACCTTGTAGCCATCCTCACTCAGCGCCTCGGCGCAGGCCAGCCCAATGCCTTGCGCTGCGCCGGTTACAACTGCAATAGGAGTGTCAGCCATCTGCTTTTATCCTTCGAATCCGTAGTCTTGCTTTGCCTGTTCGGCGGTGATGAACCTGGCGGCCAGGTCACCGGCCACCGCGTCACGATCCCTCTGTTCCGGTGCGCCATAGCCTCCGCCACCCGGCAGGCTGAGCCTCAAACGCTGGCCGTTTTTGACCAGTTGCCGACCCTTAGAGCGCAGCTTTGTCCCATCGGACAGTTCAACCGCACCTGCACCGCCGGCCAACCCGCCATTGCGCCCCCGCGCGGGGTTTTCAACCCGGTCGAACATGGCGTTGAAGTAGAAATCATAGCCCTCACGCGGCTCGATCTCGATAGTCTGTCCCAGACCGCCGCGCAGGGCCCCTGCTCCGCCCGAGCCTTCGCGCAGGTCCTTGCGCCAGACGGTGATTGGCCCGACATGCTCGGTCGCCTCAACGCTCATGGTCGACACGCCTGAAGGGAAGGCCGTGGCGCTTAGCCCGTCGAAGGCGGGGCGCGCACCGGTGCCTCCCGAGTTGAACATCAACACCTCACGGTTCGGCAGCCCGCTTTCGGGGTCAGATGCACGCGCTGAAATCTGAATGTTCCAGAGCGCACTTGCCCCCTCGGCCGGAACAGTATCCGGCAGCGCCTTGTGCAGCGCACCCAATACCACGTCTGGCACCAGATGACCCATCACATGGCGCACCGAAACCGGCGCGGGGCGTTTGGCCGCGAGGATGCAGCCTTCGGGCGCGGTGATCCGAAACGGCTCAAGCGAGCCGGTATTGTTTGGAACGTCCGGCGCAATCGCGCATTTCAGCGCGTAGCAGGCATAGGCACGGGTATAGACCTCGGGGCAGTTCACGCCGAACCGGCTCATACCCGATGTGCCCGCGAAATCCGCCAGCAGTCGATCGCCATCGACACTGAGCGTGACCTCCATATGCACCGGGGCGTCATAACCATCGACCTGCATGGTCTCGTGATAGGTGCCCGAGGGCACTTTGGTGATGGCCTCCAGCGTTGCCTTGCGGCTGGTCTCGATGACGAAATCCGACAAAGATTGAAGGTCAGCGATGCCGAACTCATCCATCATCGCCTGCAGCCGGCGATCACCCGCCTCGTTACAGGCGGCCAGCGAATACATGTCGCCCACAGTCTGATCCGGGGTCCGCACATTGGCGCGGATCATCTCGATCAGCAGGGGCTGCACCTGACCACGTTCGGCAAACTTGGTTATGGGTATCAGGAGCCCCTCTTCGTAAACCTCATTGCCATCTGGGCCAAAGCCGCGTCCGCCGATGTCCACCACATGTGCAGTGCAGGCGAAATAGCCGATATGCGCGCCGTTACGGAACACGGGTGTGACAACGGTGATGTCGTGCAGGTGCCCTGTGCCCAGCCAGGGATCGTTGGTGATGAACACATCTCCGTCGAACGTATTCTGCGGCCCGATCTGCGCGGCAAAATGCGTGACGCTTTCGGCCATCGCGTTGACGTGACCCGGAGTGCCGGTCACCGCCTGCGCGATCATCCGCCCCTCGCGGTCAAAAAGACCCGCCGACAAGTCGCCCGCTTCGCGGACCGAGGTTGAAAAGGCCGTGCGGATCAGCGTTGTGGCCTGTTCCTCAACAACCGCGATCAGGCGGTTCCACATGATCTGATGATCAATATCTGACGTAGCCATGGCCTATGCCTCCTTCGCCAGCAACAGCAAACTGCCGTCGCCCTGCCCCACCGCGCGATAGCCCGAGGTAACAACGGTCGAGGTCTCGGATTCCACGATGATCGCGGGGCCTTCGACGGCCTTGCCGGGGGTCATGCCGGACCGTTCAACCTCGCGCGCTTCGACCGATTTGCGCAGGGCGGCGTCGAAAAACCGCCGCGTCCGTGAGACGGACGCGTCCGTGCCGCTGCTATGACCGACCACCGGATCGGTGTCCGGCAGCACGGTCGATACGGTCAAAAGCCAGTTCGTGATTTCAACGGCCAACCCGTCGATCACCCGGCCAAACAGCGTGCGATAGGCCTCTTCAAACGCTTTGAGGATCAGCGATACATCGCAATCTTCAAACTGTTTGTGCGGCAGCGACACCGGGATTTCCCAACCTTGCCCGGAATAGCGCATCTGCGCGGTCAGGCGAATCTCTGTGTCGGCGCCTTTGGCCCCCTCATCCACAAAGGCGCGCGCCTCGGCCTCCATCTCGATCAGGGCGGCGTTCACGGCACCTGCATCGAAGTCATCCAGACGCTGGAACAACCCGCGCGTCGCCTCAAAGCTGAACGGCGCTTTCAGGAAGCCAATGGCCGAACCCACGCCCGCACCCGGCGGGATGATCAGCGCCTTGATTCCCAACTTTTCGCACTGACGACAGGCGTGCAGGGGTGCCCCGCCGCCAAAAGCAATCATGGTGAAATGTTCGATATCGCGCCCGTTCTCAACCGTGTGAACCCGCGCAGCGTTGGCCATGTTCTCGTCCACCAGTTCGGTGATACCAAAGGCGGCATCCCCAGCAGAGAGGTTCAGCTTGGCCGCAGCCTTCTCGGATTCTGCTGTGTGCAGCGGGATCGCACCGCCAGCAAAGTTGTCCGGGTCCAGACGGCCCAGCAACAGGTTCGCATCCGTCACAGTTGGCTCTGTCCCACCGCGCCCGTAACAGGCCGGTCCGGGTTCCGACGCCGCCGAGCGCGGGCCGACCTGAAGTCGGCCCATGCTGTCAACCGAGGCAATCGAACCGCCTCCAGCCCCGATTTCGACCATCTCGACAACCGGTGTCGAAACGGTCATGCCCGAGCCCTTCTTAAACCGATAGGTCCGGGCGACTTCGAAGGTATTGGCGGTCTTGGGGGCGCCATCTTCGATCAGGCAAATCTTGGCGGTGGTCCCGCCCATGTCAAAGCTCAGGACCTTGTCCAACCCATGCGCGCGCGCAAAGTCGGCGGCAAAGATCGCGCCTCCGGCGGGGCCAGATTCCAGCAAGCGCACCGGCTGTTCCGCAGCAGTTTCGACCGAGATCAGACCGCCACCCGAATGCAGCATGAACACCGGAGCCGTCACGCCGGTGTCGCGCAGACGCGCCACCAGACGACCCAAATAGTCGGCGACCTGCGGTTGTACATAGGCATTGGCGATCACGGTGTTGAAACGCGGCAGTTCCCGCATCTGAGGCGAGATCACCGAGGACAGCGAAATCGACAGGTCCGGCAGCGCCTTGCGCAGCGCCTCGCCCATCGCGACCTCATGCGAGTCATTGGCATAGGCGTGCATCAGGCCGATGGCGACCGCCTCGAAGCCGCCTGATTTGATCGTGTCAACCATGGCGTCGACCTCGGACAGGTCCAGCGCCAGCAAAACCTCTCCGTCCGGGCCCATACGCTCGTTCAGGGTGAACCGGTCCTGACGGGGCACCAGCGGCTTCGGCAGGCTCAGGTTCAGGTCATATTGTTCGAACCGGTTTTCCGAGCGCATCTCGATCACGTCCCGGAACCCTTCGGTGGTGATGAAGGCAGTCTTTGCGCCGCGCCGCTCGATCAGCGAGTTGGTCACCAGCGTAGTGCCGTGAATGACCTGCCCGATATCCCCCAGCGCAAGGCCAGCCTGATCCGCCGCCTTGACGATCCCATCCAGGATCGCCTGTTCGGGCTGGCTGTAATTGGTCAGGACTTTGCAGGTAGACAAACCGCCGGGATGCTGCAGAGCGACATCCGTAAAAGTTCCACCAATGTCGACGCCGACGCGAATATCTATCTTGCTCATGGGACTCTAAAGGCTCTTGAGGATTTGGTTAGCCGTGAACGCCGTCTGATACAGACGGGACATGATCGGGGCCGACGATACAGTTGAAAGTTCGGTCATGGGCAGCGGCAGCTCTGCCGGGTTCATGCCCGAGATCAAATTGGCCATGCACTCACCAAAGATGGTGCCGGTGGTGATGCCGCGCCCGTTATAACCGATTGGCGTCAACAGGTTCGGGGCCAGTTGATAAATACGCGGCAGGTGGTCCGGAGTCATGGCAATTTGCCCATGCCAGGCCTCTTCGAACTCCACCGAACCCAGCTCGGGATACAGGCGCGCAAGGTTCTTCCTCGCCCAGCGATGCGACAAACCACGGCCAACCGTCCCGACGACAGTGCCCATAGAACCGATCACCAGACGGTCAAACATATCGCGGCGAATGCTGAACATGATTTGGCCCGTATCCCAGATTCCCTGCCGACCCGGCAGGATATGAGACATATCGGACTTGAGCGGTTTAGTCGCCAACTGGAAGTAGTGGATCATCGTGAACACGCGGTTCAGGTCGGGCCAAAGCGTGTCACTATACGCGTTCGTGCCAAGCACAACATACTTGGCTCGGACTGTGCCTTTATCGGTTTCAACAACCCAGTTTTCGCCGTCGCGCCGCAGATTGGTCGCGCGCACACCGGTGCTGATTTCCACACCCGCGCCTTTTGCAGCCCGCGCCAGACCCCGGCAGTATCCCATCGGGTTTATCGTGCCAGCCCGGTGATCCAGAAGGCCGCCGTAAAAGGCGCTGGTTCCGGTTTTGCCAACCATTTCCTCCGCCGAGAGTAGATCGACCGGCTCACCCAACCGCGCCCATTCCGCGTGGCGCGCTTGCAGGTCTTTAAAGCCCGACGGGGCGTGTGCGGCATGAATGGTTCCCGTCTTGGTCACTTCGCAGCGAATCTGATGCTTCTCGATCAGATCGAAGACCTTGGATGGCCCTTCGCCGAAACACTTTACAAAGCGCGGCCCGTACGTGTCACCCAGCTTCTTTCGGACGGCTGCGGGTGGATGCCATACCCCTGCGTTGACCAGACCGACATTGCGACCCGATCCGCCAAAGCCGATATGCTTGGCCTCAAGAACATTGGCGCTCAGCCCTTTCTCTGCGCAATAAAGCGCCGTTGAAAGACCGGTAAACCCGCCACCAACGATTGCGACATCTGCTTCTGCGTCGCCAGCCATCGGGCTGCGGATATCAGGCTCTTCGGCGGAAACATCCCAAAGAGAGATTGGGCTGTCTGTTTTCATGCGCGAGGACCCTCCACTATCAAAAACGGGAACACACCATGAAGTTATGGCGATTCCAACGAAGACAGGTTGCAATGATCTTATCTATGTGTCAATATATGAAAAGAGTGTTTTATATATCGGAACAATTGATATGGCCAAGCTTAAGAAAACAGCTGCGCAGATGGTGCAGGAGTCTCGCGACCGCATCGAAGAGATCGAAGCAGCGGATCTGATCGCGATGGTCGACGACCCGAATGTCGTTATCGTCGACATCCGCGATGTGCGGGAACGTCAGCGCACCGGGTTCATCCCCGGCAGCTTCCACGCCCCGCGCGGCATGATCGAGTTTTGGGTCGACCCCGATAGCCCCTACCACAAAGACGTATTCGCGCAGGACGGCAAGAAATACGTGTTCCACTGTGCCTCGGGCTGGCGCTCGGCCATCACCGTAGCCACCCTGCAGGACATGGGCTTCGATGCCGCCCACCTGAAGGAAGGCTTTGGCAGCTGGGAAAAATCCGGCGGCCCGGTTGAGAAGGTCGAGAAAAAAGACTGAAATCCAACGGAAGCTGTGGCCTAAAGCTGCCGCAGCTTCTGTGATACGCCCTCGGCGGCATGGTGAACCAGCCTGCCAAGCCGATCTTCGCCCCCTTCGGTCAGGTTGATATCGGGTAAAGAGATACCCAGCGCGGCAATCGCCTCGCCATCGGGCAACAGGATGGGCGCGCCAAAACTCAGAATACGATCGCGGAATTCCCCCCGGTCAAAGGCATAGCCCCGTTGGCGGGTTTCCTTTATATCAGCGGCCACTTCCTCCAGCGTTGTCAGGGTTTTGTCAGTGTACCGCGCCAACTGACCATCCAGCTTTTCGCGCAACTGCTCAAAATTGCGCGACAGAATGGCCTTGCCCGTTGCGACACAGTGAATGGGTGCGCTTCCACCAACAGGATTCCAGGACCGGATCGGCTTTAGGCTTTCCACCTTATCAATATAGATAACACTGAGACCCTCTGGCACAGCCAGATAGATTGCCTCGCCGGTTTCCTGACTCAGATACGCCATCTCGGGCGCGGCGGCGGCACGCAGGTTCAGGTTTTCAACCGAACTGCGCCCGACCTGCCAGGTTTTCAAGGTTGCTGCATAGGTCTTGTCATCCAGATGTTTGACATAGCCAAGCGTGTTCAGGGTCTGCAAAAGGCGAAATGTGTTTGACTTCGTCAGATCAAGTTCGCGCGACAGTTCGGTCACGCCTTTGCTGCCCTGAGATGCGGCGAGGTTCTCCAGAATGGCCAACCCCTTGGACAACGTAGAATCCACCTTCGGTGCTTTGGGTGCTTCGCTCACAACTCGTCCTTTTTGCGCAATTTAGTCTGTATAGCAGAACGTGAAACGCCTTCAAATGCGGGTTGATCATGAACCGTCACGTCGGGGACCTCTCCATCATAACGCCTCATATCGACCATTGTGGAATGTGATGCCGGGCTCTGGGTCAGGCTGGACGTGCGCAGATCATGGGTCAGAACATTTGGGTTACCATGCCGGTCACGCTCTTGCGGCGCGTCATAATCGGGATCGTACCAGGCCCCGGTCCACAAGAAGATACAGCCTTTCAGAATGTCAGCCGTAACGCGCGCACCCGCCAGACAGCGGCCACGATCGTTGAACAGCTCGACGATGTCGCCACCCGCAATCCCCCGGTCTGCCGCGTCATTTGGATGGATCAGAACCGGCTCACGCCCTTGTATTTTCAGGCTGCGGCTATAGTCGCCGTTGTCCAGTTGGGAGTGCAGCCGCGTGCCCGGCTGGCCGGACAACAGATAGAGTGGCTGCGTGCCCGCAGCGGTATCGCGCGGCTCAAACCATGTTGCATGCCCTTTGCAATCGTCCAACTGAAACCCTGCAATACGATCCGAAAAGATTTCGATGCGACCACTGGGCGTCTGCAACGGGTTCGCTTTGGGGTCTTGCCGGAACTCAGCCATAAAGACCTGAGTGGGCGACGGATCCTTCAACTCAAGAACATCACCGCTGATGAATGTTTGCCAATCGGGCACGCTTTCTCCGGCCGCGCTGGCCGCCTTTTGCGTCTGATCCCAGATACGGCGCAACCAGCCGTCGATGTCCAGCCCTTCGGTGAACTGCTCTGCAGTGCCCAAACGTTCGGCCAGATCAGCGTAGATATCGAACTCTGCCCGCGCTTCCCCTCGCGGTTCGGCACTTGCAGGCATAGGCACCAGAGCGTTGTCTGATTTACCGCCCCCAAAATCCGTGCGCTCTTGCGGGGCCGCTACGGGGAGGACGATATCTGCATGCCGGGCCGTCGACGTCCAGTTCAACTCATTCACGATGATGGTTTCGGGGCGCTGGAACGCCATGTGCAGACGCCGCAAATCCTGATGGTGGTGGAAGGGATTTCCACCGGCCCACCAGACCATTCGAATATCCGGGAACACCCGGTCTTCCCCGTTGTACTTGTACGCACCGCCCGGATTAAGAAGCATCTCGGTGATCATCGCCACCGGAATGAAATCCGACACCGGGTTTTTACCCTGAGACAGCGCCCCCCAGCGGAAGGGCCTTTCGATGTTGCCGATATTGGCGTTCACGCCGTAACCGACGGTATAGCCGCCGCCGGGCAGCCCGATCTGCCCCAACATGGCTGCGAGCGTGACTGTCATCCAAAGCGGCTGCTCACCATAATCCGCACGCTGGAGCGCTGCGGCACAGGTGATCATTGTTCGGCCCGCCGCCATTTCGCGGGCCAATGCGGTAATGCGGTCTTCCGGAACACCCGAAATCTCGGCCGCCCAGCCCGCAGATTTGACAACGCCGTCCTCCGCTTCACCACGCAGATAGGCTGCCATCCGGTCAAACCCAACCGTGTAGCGATCAAGGAAATCAGAGTTGTGCAGGCCTTCGATCAAAAGGGTATGCGCGATCCCCATCATCACGGGGGTGTCGGTTCCGGGTTTTGGCGGGACCCACTCGGCTCCGATCTCATGCGCAGCATCCGTTCTCAACGGGCTGAAATTCACGAACTTCACACCCGCTTCGGCACAGGCCTTCAGGTTGTCCATCATCCGGTGCCGCGCCACGCCGCCGTCACTGACCTGCGTGTTTCGCGTGGCCATGCCACCGAACATCACTACAAGATCGGTATGTTTCGCGACCACCTGCCAACGGGTCGCTTGCGCCACATGCGTCCTGAACGGCCCGACGATATGCGGCATCAGCACCAAAGCGGCGTTATAGCTGTAGTTACCCTCTGACCGGACAAACCCGCCCTGCCCGTTCAGGAAACGCTTGAGCTGGCTTTGGGCGTGATGAAAGCGGCCCGCACTGGACCAGCCATAGGAGCCACCGAAGATCGCAGAGTTGCCGTAGGTCTTGCGCACACGGGTCAGCTCGGCAGCGATCAGGTCCAGCGCATAATCCCAGCTGACCTCGACAAAACTGTCGCGCCCGCGAACGCCTTCCCCGGTCAGCCAGCCGCGCCGGACAGCCGGGCGCAGCACACGGGCGCGGCCATTCAGGCTTGAGGCAATATTGCGATTGATGTCTGAGGGATTCGGGTCGTCAGGATGCGGGTGAACCGCGACCAGTTTGCCGTCTTTTGTTTCTGAAATACCAGCACCCCAATGGTTTCCGGTCAGGGTCCGGGTCGTCTCTGCGGTCACGTGTATGTTCCGGTATGAAAAACTGCTTTTCCGAATATTGACACAAAATTGGCGACCTGTCATCATGCTGAACAGCATTAGAGGGCACAAAAGTGCAAGACATCCCATTTAATCTAGCAGACTGCCTTGTGCAGGATGGGCGTCCTGATCGTGTTGAGGGTCGGCACGTGAATATGCCGATCGAACTCGGCTCGACAATGGTGTTTGACAGCTTTGCAGAATTCGCAGCCGCGCGCGACGCGCGGTATGAAAGCGGTACACTCTATTACGGGCGCTATGGCAATGCCGCGACCCATAAGCTTGAGCAGATACTGGCAAAGCTTGAAGGCGCCGAAGCGATCACGCTGACATCCTCAGGCGTGGCCGCCATCACAACGACTCTGATGGCGCTGACCCACCCCGGCTGCCACGTTCTGGTGGCCGACAACGTTTATGGCAACACGCGTGGGTTTTGCGACGGGCTGCTGACCCAGCAAGGGGTCGAGATCGAGTATTTCGACCCGATGATCGGCGGCGCGATCAGCGATCTGATCCGCGCAGAAACCGCTGCAATCATGTTTGAAAGCCCCGGCTCCGGAACGTTCGAGATGCCCGACATCCGGGGCATTGCGGCTGCTGCAAAATCGGCAAGTGTGCCGACCATCCTCGATAACACATGGGGGACGCCTGTTTTCAGCCAGCCCCTGTCCTGGGGTGTCGACATTGTGGTGTATTCCGGCAGCAAATACATCTCGGGCCATTCCGATTGCATGCTGGGCATCACTGCAAGCAACGCGGCATATGCGCAGGTTATTCGAAAAGCCGTGATGCAGATCGGTGACAAAACCGGGGGCCAGGAGATACTGCTGGCTCTGCGTGGCCTCAGATCCCTGAAATTGCGGATGGAGTATTTCGACAAGGCCGGGCGCGAGATGGCGCTTTGGTTTGCCGCTCAACAGCAGGTCAAAACTGTTCTGCACCCCGCGCTGCCCTCCTGCCCCGGTCACAAAAACTGGGTGCAGAATTTTACCGGCGCTGCCGGGCTGTTTGGCGTCGTCTTCCACACCGCAAGTGAAAGCGCCGCGCATCGCTTTGTCGACGCGCTGCACCATTTCGGAATTGGGGTCAGCTGGGGCGGGTATGAAAGCCTCGCCCTGCCGGTCACGCCCGTACGCACGGCGACCGAATGGTTGGAAACCGGCCAGCTTGTCCGTTTCAATATCGGGTTGGAGGACCTTGACAGTCTGAAAGCAGACGTCGCAAACGCCCTCCCCCTGCTGGATCAATAAGGATTTGAGAATGCTCAACAAGATCGACCATTTTGCCATCGGCGCAGACACTCTGGCCCAAGGCGTTGCGGCCATGAAAGACGCGTTGGGTGTCGAGGTGCCGCAAGGCTCGAAACACGATGCGATGAGCACGCATAACTGCGTCATGCAGGCGGGGAACGAGAGCTTTTTTGAGTTGATCGCAATTGACCCCGATGCCCCCGATCCGGGCCGGGTCCGCTGGTTCACTCTGGATGATCCCGCGACGCAAGACCGACTGAACGCGCGCCCTCGGGCGTTGTGCTGGGTGGTTAACACCGATGATCTGGATGCCGTCATCGCCGCCAGCCCAGTTGATCTGGGCGAAGTTGTCCATTTCCAGCGCGGCGACCGCAGCTGGCGTCTGACCGTGCCAAAAAACGGACACCTGCCGGAAAACGGCCTGATTCCGGTCTTCATCGAATGGTCGCCCGGTCCACACCCATCGACCGGCCAGCAGAACCTGGGGGTAAAGCTTTCGAAGGTGCAGATACAAACACCGGATGCTGCGCGTATGACGGATATGTTCGAGAAACTTCAAATCTCGCATCTGGCAGAGGTTTCCGAAGGCCCCACCGCGCTTTCCTTTGTTCTGAAAACCCCAAACGGTACGGTAACGCTCGACTAAGCAAGAGGTGCTCTATGACGATCCCATCGGTCAATCTGTCGCAAAAACCGGAGGTTATCGGTTTCTTTGACCCGGGGTCCAACACGATCACCTATGTTGTGCGCTATCCAGGCTCGACGGCCTGTGCTATTGTCGATCCGGTGATGGAGTTCGACCTTGCAGCAGGCCGCCTGACCTTTGAAAGCGCCGATCAGGTCATCGCCTATATTCGCAAGAACGATCTGACCCTTGAATGGATCATCGAAACACATGTCCATGCCGACCACCTGTCAGCCGCGCCCTATCTGCAGCAGGAGCTGGGGGGCAAGATCGGCATAGGCGAGCATGTACAAACCGTTCAAGACACCTTTGGCAAGATCTTCAACGAAGGGACAGAGTTTCAGCGCGACGGCTCGCAGTTTGATGCGCTTTTTGCAGATGGCGAGGCGTATCAGTTGGGCGGTATGTCCTGTTTTGCGCTGCACACACCGGGTCATACTCCGGCCTGCATGGTCCATGTGATCGGTGACGCCGTTTTTGTCGGCGACACGCTGTTCATGCCGGACGGAGGGTCAGCACGGGCCGACTTCCCCGGCGGCGATGCAGGGCAGCTTTATGACTCGATCCAGCGGGTTCTGTCTCTTCCCGATGAGATGCGGCTTTTCATCTGCCACGATTACGGCCCCGGTGGGCGCGCGGTTGCATGGGAAACCACCATTGGCGAGCAGAAGGCCAAGAACATCCATGTTGGCGGCGGCAAATCCCGTGAAGAGTTCATCAAGTTCCGCAATGAACGCGACGCGCAGCTGGCCGTCCCAAAACTCATCCTGCCTTCGCTTCAGGTGAACATGCGCGCCGGTGAGGTGCCCGAAGATGAAGAGGGGAACATGATGCTCAAGACCCCCATCAACAAGCTTTGATCTCTAACCAACAAAATAAGACCCAATTTTAAAACAAACCGCTCATCCGAGGTTCGGATGAGCGGCTGCCGATGCAGTTGCGGTGAAGGAAGACGGGGAGGTTACCGCTCTGCAACTTTCATGCGACGCTTGAGGTACTCTCCATACTGGCCAAGGCCGAACAGAAACACCCAGTAAATCGCGGCAACAAAGGCCAGCACTTCGATATAGTAAGGTGCCCATTCGCCAGTCCCGAAGGCCGCATTGGCCGAGGCAAGCACATCGAAGAACCCAATGATGATCACGATCGCGGTTTCTTTGAAGGTCACGACAACGTTGTTGACCGTGGCAGGCAGCGCGTGACGGAACACCTGCGGCAGAACAATGCGCCCCAAAATCTGCCAATAGGTCAGACCCAGCGCCTTGCCCGCTTCGAACTGCCCTTTGGGGATGGCTTGGAATCCGCCGCGCAGCACTTCGGCCTGATAGCAGGCAAAGAACAGGCCAAAGGCGATGATCACGCGCCAGATCTTATCCCCTTCCAGCCAGCTTGGCAGCAGGATCGGAATGACCACAGCAGCTGTGAAAAGCGTCGTCAGCAGCGGCAGCGAGCGGATCATATCGATCACCAGCGAAGCAAAGCCGCGCACGACGGGCATCTCGGACCGGCGCATCAGCGCCAGACCCAGCCCCGTTGGCATCCCGATCAGAACAACGCTTGAGAACAGGAACAGCGTCAGCGCCAGACCGCCCCACTGGTCGGTGGTGACCTGCGGTAAGCCCAGCAGGCTGCCTTCCATCAGCAGATAGTAGATGGCGAATCCTACGATCCAGATGGTCGACAGGCGCTTGGCTGTCCAGGTCCAGGGAAAGCACGAAATGATAACCGTGCCAACAATCGACAGACAGGCCAGGGCCGAGCGCCAGTGTTCGTCATACGGATAGAGGCCAAACAGGATCAGCCGGTGACGCGCGTCGATAACCGACCAGCATGCCCCGCCGTGGCCGCATTCCTCGACATTATCCGCGCTCCACACTGCGTGGAATACCCCCCAGCTGAGCGCCTGCCAAACCAGCCATGCGAGGCCCGCAAAGACAACAACCGTGATGATCGAATCCGTCGGCGTGGCGAACGAGCGGCGGCGGAATCTCTCCCAGTCGAATTTCTTATCAAGTACCGCGTCAGCCATATCAATGCGCCTTCAGTTTAAGGCTTTCGTTCAGCCAGTTGATGAACTGAGCAATCGAGAAATTGACCAGCAGGAACGCGCCCATGAGGATGGCGATCAGTTCCAGCGTCTGCCCGGACTGCGTGATCGAAGTAGAGACGATGTAGAATAGGTCAGAGAACCCGATGGCGACACCGATGGTTGTGGCTTTCATGATGAAAATCCACTGGTTGCCAAGCGGCGGAATAATCGTCCGCAGCGCCATGGGCATCTTGATCCGCGCCCAGATCGCACGCTGGGTCAGCCCCAGCGCCTCACCGGCCTCGATCAGGCCCTTTGGTACTTCGGCAAGGCCTCCACGCACGACCTCGGCGATATAGGCCGAGCCATACAGCGTGATGGCGATGATCATGACCAACAGCTCGGGTGAGATCGTCAGACCGCCGACAAAGCGCAGCCCCTTGAGCTCGGGCCACGAAATCGCGCCCTCACCTGCCGGAACCGTCAGGCCGGTAGCGACCAGGACCATGAAAAAGCCCAGACCAATCAGCGCCAGCACGATCTTGGTAAAGCTGATCTTCATCCGCGACAAAAAGAATGCTGCCGCGATCAGAACCAAGACCATGACAAGAGCGACGGTCAGAGACACGTTCAGCAGCGGGATCATCAACCCGCGATTGGACAGGAAAATCGCTTCGCCCAGATTCATCGCCTGCCGTGGTCCCGGCAGGTGGATCACAACGGCGTACCAGAAGATACCCTGCAGGATCAGCGGAATGTTCCGGAAGGTCTGGATATAGACCGTCGCGGCGGTTTTCAGTGCCGGGTTCCGCGCGTCGCGGAACGTCCCGATCAGAAACCCAAAGACCGTGGACAGCACAATCGTCAGAAAGCCCAGGAAAACGGTGTTCAGGAACCCGATCGTCAAGGTCCGGGCGTAGCTGTCATTGATATCCCGGTCGATCAGCGAGAAAGAGTAGGACCAGCCTGTAGACCGTTCAAGGAAGCCAAAGCCGCTGGCCAGACCCAGCGCATTCAGATTGACCTTGGCACTTTGGATGGCGCTGATGACAACCAGCGCAGAAAACACGATCAGCGCGCTTTGGATGATCAATTTGCGCCTGTTGGCGCGCGCCTTCAGTTCGGATGCGTCCATGGCTCTTAATCTTCTGATTTTAGTGGAGAATGCGGAGCCGCAACATCGCGCGGCCCCGAGGCTAAGTCAGTGCTTAGTCAAGCTGTGGGGCGTACAGAACGCCACCGTGGCTCCAGAGATTGTTCAAACCGCGTTCCAGTTTGTACGGGCTGTTGTCACCAAGGTTGCGGTGGTAGATCTCGCCATAGTTACCAACGGCTGCGATCATCTCTTTGGCCCATGTGTCACGGATGCCCAGACGCTCACCCATGCCCGGCTCTGCACCCAGCAGCCGCGCGATTTTCGGGTTCGGCGGGTTGGCTGCCATTTCTTCGACATTCTCCGAGGTGATGTCTTCTTCTTCGGCGATCAGCAGAGCAGCCAGCATCCAGTTGGTGAAGTCAACAAAGTCCTCGTCCCCCTGACGCATCGCGGCCGAGATCGGCTCGTTCGACAGTTGGTCGTTCAGGATCACATGTGCATCGGGGTCTTCCATCTCGGTGGCACGCAGAACGGCCAGGAACGGACCCCAGGCAACAAAGCTGTCGCAACGGTTGGCCAGATAGGCCGCACGCAGTTCCGATGCTTTTTCATAGCTGACCATGGTGTGTTCAACGCCAAGGCTTTGCAGATAGTTTGCCGCAATACGCTCGATCGTAGTGCCGGCTTCGACACAGATCGTGCCGCCTTCCAGATCTTTTGCTTCGGTGATCCCCAGATCGCCATGCGCCATGAATTGGGCACCGCCAAAGAAGTAGGGGATCGAGAACTGCAGACCCAGCTCGGTGTCGCGGCCCATGGTCCATCCCGTCGCTTTGATGATGACGTCCACATCGCCCGATTGCAGCGCGGGAAAACGCTGCGCCCAGCTCAGCGGGACGATCTTGGCCTTTTCCGGATCACCCAGAAGTGCTGTCGTCATCGCGCGGCAAAGATCGATATCCAGGCCTTTCCACTCGTTTTTGTCATTCACTTCGACAAAGCCGAAATATGAGCCGTTGTGGCCCGAGCAAAGCAAAGTGCCACGTTCTTGAATTGTCTTGATGGTCGGGCTTTCCGCTTTGACCACAGTAGGAATCGCTATCCCTACCGCGGCTACAAGACTTGCAAGTGCATTACTCACTTTCATACTTCCATCTCCACTGTTGTTCTGTATATCAGCACCAATGTATTGTTATCCAGAATGTATAATTTACTGCAACGAGTCAACAGGCTCGACAACCGGGCGTAAAACCACTCAACTAAGAACTTCATTTTTTGACATTTGTGATCAAAAATTCCGCAATAGACTGGCTTGATGACATAAATGGAAACAGTCTCAGCAACGTGAAATGCGGCACGTGAACTTCCGGCCTGTGGGTTGCCTACTTCGGACGGAATAAAGTCATCTTCATCCGCGGAAGTAAGACCAAAACCCACAATCCAGAAAGATCGTTTGCAAGCGAAAGATCACTGCGGCTAGCTCAAAAACTAGCGAGGCCATACGAAAACACTCACTCGTTCACATACCTGCAAATAACAGAATACTGCTCGGGAGAAAGGTCTGTGACCAAGCGCTTGCAAAGCCCTTGGCAATCTCAACACTATGAAGAATGATCGTCGCAAAGAGGAGCACGAACCTTTGTGGCACTCAAGAAGCGAAGCCAAAGAAGTGACGCCGCGATCGTTAGTCCGACACAGACTCCCAGCCATACCCCTACAACACCATACCCCATTGTCTTTCCAAGTACGAAAGCCAACGGGCATGCCAACCCCCAGTAGCAGACAAGGGTAATAACCATTGGCACTTTAGCGTCCTTCAATCCTCGCAATAAACCCATTGCGACACTCTGCATTGCGTCCATCAATTGAGAAGCTGCAGCGAAGACCAACACCTTGGCGGCGATATCCAGTATTTCCGGAAACTGAGCATTACCGGCGCGAATAAACAATCCAACAAGTGCATCAGGAATCAAAACGAAAACGCATGTCGTCAAGACAACCATAGCGAATGACAAACCCGCAGAAACTTTCCCGACGTTACGGACGAGTGGTTGGTCATTTCGCGCATAAGCCGGCCCGACTTTGACCGTGGCTGCTTGAGACAAAGCTAGATGAACAATGAATGCTGCAGAGGTAATCTGTACGGCAATCCCATGGGACGCCAATTGAAGCGTTCCCAAGGAGCCAACAACAAGAGTAATTACTGCGAACATTCCCAACTCAGCCAGATTGGAAAAGGAGATGGGCCAACTCAGATCGAATACGTTTACGGTAGACTTGAAGTCGGCTCTTAGGAGCCGGCAAAGTGTAAATTGATCAATGTGTTTTATGTAAAGGTACGTGGCAAGAAAGCTTGCAGAGTGAGAAACGAGTGTCGCCAAGGCTGCTCCTTTTATGCCAAGCTCAGGCGCTCCCAAATTTCCGAATATAAAGACCCAATTCAGAAAGGCGTTGGTTGGAAGTGCCGCGACCGAGATCCAGAGAACAATTTGGGTCCGCTCAAGCACAGTTGCGTAACTGCGAAGCGCCGCTGTTAAGAGCGCTGGCAATATGCCGGCGGCAGCTAACTGTAAGTATTGTTCCGCGCCTGAATGAACTTCGACTGGCTGATTTAGCAAGACAAACAACAACTTTGCGTGGAACAACATTGTATAGGCCAGAAGTAAAAACCCCGCTGACAAGATGAGTCCCGCAGCCAAAGTGGTGTGTCGGGCATCGCTTTTCTGACTACTACAAATCGCCAGTATTGCCGAAGCTACACCGCTCCCCATTGTGAAAAACAAAAAAACAGGGACGCCGCAGTAACTCCTGCCGCCAGCGCATCTACCGAATACCATCCCAGCATCAGGGCGTCGATGAATTGAATCGCAGTTTGTGCGGAAAGGCCTCCCACAAGCGGAACAGCAATCGAGATTAGCGATGAGGCAGTAACCTGATTACTCATTCAGTTGTTCTTTGGTTGATGACCGTGGAATGAAGAGACCATTTGGACAATGGCTGTTTTGTTCTTCGGCCTTAGCCTCAGCCAACACAATTTGCTCACCCGCATAGTGTTGGGACCCGCAACCCCTACACGCAAAACTTATTTAAGTTCGGTATCTATCGACGAATTGGAATGACTAATGTGGGCTCACTCAGAGCACGCATTTAAGTTAGGTCTGATTCACTCATAATTATTTGTAACCAAAGTGATACTTGATCGGCAGTGTGTGGCTTCGTCGTGTCGTTCTTCTATGTATGTTAGAGCAAATTCTACACCGATCCCGATAAGAGTGCCTAACAATCTTATCGGGATTAAGAATCTCCTTAGCGACCTATCGAATTCGCTCACCTGTATCAACATCGAAGATCATCGCACGCTCTGGTCTCAATGCTAAACTCACGCGACTTCCCTCGCGACTGCGTTCGTCGTCACGTTCTTCAACGATCAGCTTGTCACCGTTGGAAGCCGTAAGGTAGCTGTAAGAAACACCCCCAAGCGCCTCGGTGAGATCAACGGACAGGGCATCACCCGTGCGGTCCAGACCGATATGCTCAGGACGGATACCCAAGGTAACTTTGCTTTGGCCGGTAGGAATTGTTGCCGGAGGTGCCAATGGCTCGGATAACGCGGGATGGGTCAGTTTGCCATCCACAACGTCGCAATCCAGGAAATTCATGGACGGAGAACCTATAAAACCTGCCACAAACTTATTGTCCGGATTGCGATAAAGTTCAAGCGGAGCACCGACTTGTTCGATTCGACCATCACGCAAGACCACAATTTTGTCAGCCATTGTCATGGCTTCGACCTGGTCGTGGGTCACGTAGATCATGGTTGCACCGATTTCTTTGTGCAGCCGAGCGATTTCGACGCGCATCTCGACGCGCAGCTCAGCGTCGAGGTTGGACAGCGGCTCGTCAAATAGGAAAACCTCGGGGCCACGCACAATTGCACGTCCTATTGCAACACGTTGGCGCTGACCACCTGACATCGCCTTGGGCTTACGCTTCAAGTATTGGTCGAGTTTCAGGATGTTAGAGGCTTCCTGGACTTTCTTGTCGATTTCAGTTTTCGGAACACCATTCATTTTCAAGCCGAAACCCATGTTTTCGGCTACCGTCATGTGCGGATACAAAGCATAGGTCTGGAACACCATCGCCACACCACGTTTGGCGGGATCCATGTGCGTCACATCGCGGGCGCCGATATTGATAATCCCTTCAGAGGTCTCTTCCAACCCGGCGATCATCCGCAAAAGCGTTGACTTACCACAGCCGGACGGTCCCACAAAAACGCAAAACTCACCGTCCTGAATTTCCAGGTCAACGCCATGAATGACCTGCGTGGCCCCATAGCGTTTAATCGCCTTTTCCAGTGTCACTCCTGTCATGAGATAAGTACCTTTTCCTGTTGTGTTTCGGGAAAGCGCCAAGATTGCGCTTCCCGCCCAATATCTTTTGCAGTCTGGAGCACGCACGGTGCCCACTGTTCCAGTTTCCTAAGGTCTGTGCGGCTGGTTGGACCTGTTATCGACAGAGCGCCCAACATCCGTCCACTGGATGTCAGAATGGGAGCGGCTATACAGATGATCCCTGGCTCATGCTCTTCGCGGTCGAATGCGTATCCGCACTTTCTGATTGCATTCAGCTCTTCTCGTAGTTCCTTTTCCGAGCCCAAAGTGGTCGGCGTAAACCGGAAATAGCTTTGCTGCGACAGCGCCACGGCAAGCGTTTTTTCTGGTAGAAACGCAAGCATCGCTTTTCCTACACCAGTACAGTAGGCCGGGCCTACTTTACCGGCTTGGCTAAACATCTCGACAGGGTCCGCGGCGTTGCGTTTGTCGACGTATAAGACTTGATTGGCATCAAGCTGCGCCAGATGTACGGTCTCACCAAGTTCGTGGCTAAGCGCATCCAAATGTGGTCGAGCCACGGGCGCCAGCGAGCTTTGTGTCCAAGCAGCATGGGCCAGACGCACCAGTCGAATCCCTGGCGCATATGACTGCCGGTCAGGATCGTAATTGAGCATCCCTTGATTCGTTAGAGTTTGGAGAAAGCGGTACAAGGTCGCTTTGGGAAAAGGGCTTTGATCCAATAGCTCCACAAAGCGCACCGGACGGTTAAATCCCGCAACAAGATCTAACACATCGCACGCTTTGCCGACTGTTCCGTCTCCAGACATTTGGTGACGTCTCCTCTCTGACCCCTGCCCTCCCGCAGGAATATTGTTGACAACCCTAACGGAAATGATGTGTAGTTTTCAATATATAAATTTTTGTTCCAAATAATGGAACTTGCCTGGATGCAAAAAGGGAGGAAACAATGTATTCCAAAACCAAAAGAGCGCTGGCCGCGCTTGCTGCCTGTACGGCACTCGCAGCACCTGCATCGGCTGAGTTGAGTGGCGACCTGTCGATTTTCCTGGACACATCGAACCCGGCGCCTCGTGCGACGATGGAAGAGATGATTGCTCGGTTCGGGGAAAAACACCCTGACCTGAACATCGAAATCACTGTGATTGACCGCGAAGCTTACAAGACACAAATCCGGAACTTCCTGACGGCGAATGCTCCAGACGTCGCCACATGGTACGCGGCCAACCGTATGAAGCCTTACGTAGACGCTGGTCTTTTCGAAGACGTATCGGACCTCTGGGCTGAGCCAATGTTCCAGGAAGACCTGAAGTCTACCAGAGGTGCGATGACCATCGACGGTAAACAGTGGGGCGTACCGTATACCTACTACCAGTGGGGCGTGTATTATCGCAAAGACATCTTTGAAGAACTTGGCCTGAGTGAGCCGAGCACTTGGGAAGAAGAAAAGGCGAACTGTGAGAAGATCGTGGCCTCTGACCGGGCCTGCTACACCATTGGAACCAAGTTCTTGTGGACCGCAGGTGGCTGGTTCGACTACCTGAACATGCGGACCAATGGTTACGATTTCCATAACCAACTCGCGAACGGGGAAATCAGCTGGGAAGACGATCGTGTCAAGCAGACCTTTGCCAATTGGAAGGAGCTGATCGACATGGGTGCGTTCATTGACAACCACCAGACCTACAGCTGGCAGGAAGCGCTACCATTCATGGTCAACGGTGAAGCGGCGGCGTATCTCATGGGCAACTTTGCTGTTGCCCCGTTGCGCGATGCAGGCCTGACCGATGACCAGCTGGATTTCTACCAGTTTGTTTCGATCGACCCCAATGTGGAACTTGCTGAAGACGCCCCGACCGACACGTTCCACATACCTTCGGCGGCCCAGAACAAAGAGGCGGCCCGAGAATTCCTTAGGTTTGTTGCTTCGCCCGAAGAACAAACGATTATCAACAACGGAAAAAACCTGGGGCAATTGCCGGTCAACTCGAAATCCACTGTGGATGACGACAAATTCCTGCAAAAGGGTTTCGTGATGCTAAGTGAGAACAGCCCTGGTGGGGTTGCCCAGTTCTGGGACCGCGACGCACCCGCGGAAATGGCCAAAGTTTCGATGGAAGGCTTCCAGGAATTCATGGTCAAACCCGATAGCCTTGACAAAGTTCTATCCAAGCTGGAGCGCGCACGCGGTCGTATCTACGACAACTAAGCTGTCGCAAGATCCGCTTTGAATCGCGAACGCAAAGACAATCGGCGGTGTGATAAACTTCGCCGATTTAAACACTCCCCAGAAAAGAGATGGCCACAATGACCGCCTCGACCGATGTTTTAGACACCGAACCGGAAAGCTGGTTCCACCGCAACCAACAAGCTATCGCGCCTTGGCTGTTCCTGGCCCCTGGTATCTTGTTCTTCCTCGTATATGTTATTGCCCCCGTTTTTCAGTCGTTCAATCTGTCCCTGTACGAGTGGGATGGCTTGGGCCAAGCAGAATATGTCGGGCTGCGCAACTATGAAGACCTTTACTATGAATGGGTTGATCGCGACGCATTCTATGTCTCGCTCAAGAACAACCTGATCTGGCTGGTCCTTTACCTTCTCGCTATTCCCGCAGGCTTGTTTATCGCACTGCTGTTGAACCAAACGGTTTTCGGCATCCGCCTCTATAAATCACTGTTCTTCTTCCCCTTTGTAATATCTCAGGTCGTGGTGGGGCTTGTCTTCACTTGGTTCTATGACCCGACATTCGGTTTATTGAATCAGTTTCTGGCTCTGTTCGGCGCCGGCCCAATCAACGTGCTCGGCAACGAGCATCTGGTTACCTACGGAATCATTGCAGCCGGGCTTTGGCCACAAACTGCGTATTGTATGATTCTCTACTTAACCGGACTGAACGCCGTTGACCCGGAACAGATTGAAGCCGGGCGGCTCGATGGCGCAAAGGGCATAAAGATGCTGTGGTACATTGTGTTGCCCCAGCTACGCCCTGCAACATTCATTGCCTTTGTTGTCACCATCATCGGCGCGTTGCGTTCGTTCGACTTGATTTCGGTCATGACACAAGGGGGCCCCTTCGGTTCATCACGCGTACTGGCCTACTACATGTTCGAGGTTGCGCTGTCTGAATACGGATTCCGCATGGGCTATGGTGCCGCGATTGCCGTTGTACTGTTCATGATCATGATGTGTTTCATCGTCTACTTCCTGTGGTCGATGTACCGTGAAGAGAAGGGGCACTAAGATGTTTCCCACACCTATCGAAAAACAACCCAAAGCGGCCCAAATTACCTACAAGGCACTTTTGCCGGTCGCTCTTCTGTTGTGGCTTGGACCTCTTCTTGCTGTTGCACTGTTCTCAGTCAAACCCGATGCAGATTTTGTGAATGCAAACTATTGGGGGCTGCCATCGTCCTTCGAGTTCGCACATAACTATGGCCAAGTGTTTTTTAACAGTGACATGCCACGTTACATGCTGAACTCGATTCTGATCACTGTCCCCACCGTGATCGGTGCGGTGGCGCTCAGCACTATGACCGGCTTTGCGCTTGGGATTTATAAGTTCAAGGCGAATATGTGGATTTTCTTCATGTTCGTGGCGGGCAACTTTGTCCCGTTCCAAATCCTGATGGTGCCCGTGCGCGACCTGACGCTGGAACTTGGACTGTATAACACCAAAACCGGGCTGGTGCTGTTCCACATCGCGTTCCAAACTGGGTTTTGCACACTCTTCATGCGCAACTTCATCAAAGCACTGCCATTTGCGCTAATCGAAGCGGCCCGAGTGGAAGGCATCAGTGAGATCAAGATTTTCTGGTATGTCGTCCTGCCTTTGATGAAACCCGCGCTTGCAGCATTGTCCGTGCTGATGTTCACCTTCATTTGGAACGACTATTTCTGGGCCGTTGTCCTGACTCAAGGCGCTGAAAGCCAGCCTGTTACCGCAGGTATTACAAGCTTCAACGCTCAATTCAGGGCGGCATACCACTTGATGAGTGCAGGCTCTATTGTGGCAGCTCTACCGCCTGTGGCCATGTTCTTCCTAATGCAGAAACACTTCATCGCGGGCTTGACCCTCGGAGCTGTAAAGTAATGAAAAGAACCTGGTCGCTTCATGATGAGCGACAATCCCTGGTGCTCGCGGCCCACCGCGAGCACCTTCCCGAAGTTGTTTATTTCGGTCCCCGTCTGCCCGCCGGGGAGAACCTCGAAACTTTGTTGGGCGCCCATAGTCTTGACGTAACCGGCGGCATGCTGGACGCAAACCCGGAACTGTCCATCTGTCCCGAAGCGACACGTAGCTTTCCGGGACAACCCGGTCTGATTATGCGGGACGGCGACGGTACGCCAATCCTGCCGAAATTTTGCTACGCCAGCGAAGACACTGACGACAATCATCTGGCGTTGACCTTCCGAGACGATTCCCACCGGTTGACTTATCAGGCGGTGTTTTCGATTGATCCAAAAACCCACATCATCGAAGCCCGCGCGGTGCTTGAGGCGGATCGCCCTATCATTCTGCATTGGTTGTCTGCCCCAGTTTTTCCAGCGCCGCAACTTTCGGACGAGCTGATTGATTTCGCAGGTCGCTGGTGTGGCGAGTTCCAGATGAACACCACGCCGTGGTCACCGGGCATCCGCTATCGCGAGAACAGGACGGGACGCACTGGACACGAGCATTTCCCCGGTCTGATCGTACCGGTGCGCGGTGCGACCAACGCGCAGGGTCAGGCTTACGGTTTCCACTATGGTTGGTCTGGTGGACATCGCATGGTGGCCGAGGAACTACCCGATGGACGCCGTCAAATCCAGTTCGGACAAGCGGCCCGTATGGAGCGCGAAGCATCCAAACGGTTTGAGACCGCACCGCTCTATGCCGTTTTTTCGGCCGACGGAATAAACGGCTGCGCCGTTGCATTCCAGCGCCACCTGCGGGACCGGATCGTTGCTTTTCCCAAACCCGACCGCGCGCGCCCGGTGCACTACAATTGTTGGGAGGCCGTTTATTTCAACCACAATCTACCTGAACTCAAAGACATTGCAGATCGTGCCGCCGTCCTTGGCGCCGAGCGATTTGTTCTGGACGATGGCTGGTTCGGGCAGAGGGATGACGACACGTCCTCTCTAAGCGATTGGGAGGTGGACACACGCAAATACCCCGACGGTCTGGATCCTCTGATCAAACACGTCCACTCGCTGGGCATGACATTCGGCATTTGGTTCGAACCCGAGATGATCAATCCCGACAGCAGTATCCACCGTGCGCATCCTGAGTGGGCGCTGGGGGGCGAGGATCAAATACTGGGCCGCCAACAAAAAGCGTTGAATATGGCTCTGCCAGAAGTGCGCGATTTCCTGTATGATCGCATGTCGACAATTCTTGCCGGACACGAAATTGACTATATCAAGTGGGACCACAACCGGGTTTTGCCAATGCCGGATGCCGCGCAAACACGCGGCTCATATGCCTTGATTGATAGACTGCGGCAGGACTTTCCGCATGTGGAAATCGAAAGCTGTGCCAGCGGCGGCGGTCGGATCGACTTTGGTATACTCAAGCGGACCCAGAGAATCTGGCTAAGCGACAGCAACGACGCGCTGGAGCGGTTGCGCATACAGCACAACGCCGCGATCTTCCTGCCGATGGCTGTCACCGGTAGCCATGTAGGACCGCGCGTCTGCCACACCTCGGGCCGCGTGCTGGACATCCGGTTTCGCGCTTGGGTCGCCGCGCAGCGACATATGGGGTTTGAGATGGATCCGCGTGAACTAACTCACGAGGAAGAGATGGTGTTGCGCGACGTCACGCAATGGTGGAAAGACAACCGCGATTGGCTATATCATGCTGACATTCTGCGACTCGACAGTCCCGACCCGTCCGTTCTTGCAGAACAACAACAGACCAGTGACGGATCGCGCTTTGTCGTTTTTGCCGGTAAAGTGGACACGTCGCCACAAATCGCACCGCGACCACTGCGCCTGACCAGGCTTGAGGCAGATGCACAGTACCGTGTAGCGCTGCGCAGTACTGCGGAAGCACCCGCAACCCTGTCGCGTGGCCAACCTGCGCTTAAGCAGGGCCCAATAACCGTAAGCGGCCAGTATTTGATGAGCCATGGCTTGTCTCTGCCGTGGAGTTTCCCGCAGTCTATGTGGGTGATTGAAGGCTATAAACTATGACAAAAAAACGCCGCTCACAGCATTGGTATGGCAAGCTCGACAAGGATGGTTTCATCCATCGGTCTTGGATGAAAAATCAGGGCTTTCCCGATCATGCCTTTGATGGCCGCCCCATTATCGGCATCTGCAATACATGGTCGGAACTGACGCCTTGCAACTCGGGCCTGCGCGACCTGGCCGAAGGCGTCAAACGCGGTGTGTGGGAGGCCGGAGGGTTCCCCGTCGAGTTCCCCGTCATGTCGCTGGGCGAGACCCAGATGAAGCCCACCGCCATGCTGTTCCGCAATCTGCTGGCGATGGATGTCGAGGAATCCATCCGCGCCTACGGCATTGATGGCGTGGTGCTGCTGGGCGGCTGTGACAAGACCACACCCGGTCAGTTGATGGGCGCGGCCTCGGTCGATCTGCCTTCCATCGTGGTCAGTTCAGGCCCGATGCTGAATGGCAAGTTCAAGGGCAAGGATATAGGCTCGGGCACTGACGTGTGGAAGTTCTCGGAAGAGGTTCGCGCGGGCGAGATGACCCTGCGGGAATTCATGAACGCAGAATCCGGGATGTCGCGCAGCGCCGGGGTCTGCATGACCATGGGCACCGCCTCCACCATGGCCTCGCTGGTTGAAGCGATGGGCATGTCCCTGCCCACCAACGCTGCCCTTCCGGCAGTTGATGCCCGCCGCATGGCGCTGGCGCATCTGACCGGCAAGCGGATTGTCGAAATGGTGGACGAAGACCTGAAACCCTCGGATATCCTGACCAAGGAAGCGTTCGAAAACGCCATACTCGCCAATGCCGCCGTCGGCGGATCGACCAATGCGGTCGTCCACCTTCTGGCTTTGGCGGGCCGCGTGGGCGTGGATCTGACGCTGAAGGATTTCGAGATCGGTTCAGAAATTCCGCTATTGGTGAACTGCATGCCTTCAGGCAAGTACCTGATGGAAGATTTCTGCTACGCAGGCGGCGTTCCGGTCGTTCTGAACGAGCTCAAGCCCTTCCTGCGGCCTGCCAAGACGGTGCTAAACAAAGATATTTCGGCCCATTATGATGGGGCCGAATGCTACAACGACGACGTCATCCGCCCCTTCAACGATCCGGTCAAACCCGCTGCTGGTTTGCGCGTGTTGCGCGGCAACCTGGCGCCCAATGGGGCCATCGTGAAACCTTCGGCGGCGACGGATGAGTTGCTTGAGACCGAGGCAGAGGCGTTTGTTTTCGAAAGCATCGAAGACCTGAAGGCCAATATCGACCGGGACGATCTGCCCGTCACAGCCGACACCATTCTGGTGCTCAAGGGCTGTGGCCCCAAGGGTTATCCCGGAATGCCAGAGGTCGGCAATATGCCGATCCCCGGCAAGCTTGTGAAAGAAGGCGTGCGTGACATGATCCGTATCTCGGACGCGCGCATGTCAGGCACCGCCTTCGGCACCGTTATCCTGCATGTCAGCCCCGAGGCGCAGGCCGGAGGCGCGCTGGCACTGGTGAAAACCGGCGACCGCATCCGTGTTTCGGCAAGCAAGGGACAGTTGGAGTTGCTGGTGGACGAGGCCGAGCTTGCCGCCCGCCGTGCCGATTGGCAGCCGGACGATCCGCATTACACCCGCGGTTATGCAAAGCTTTATATCGACCACGTACTGCAGGCTGACCAGGGCGCTGACCTTGATTTCCTTGTAGGCAAAGACACCCGCCTTGTGACCAGAGAGAGCCATTGATGGACAACCCCGCCACATTCCCCGACCTAAACGGAGCTTCTGTCTACATCACCGGGGGCGGCTCGGGCGTTGGTGCCGCACTCACGGATGGGTTCATGGCCCAAGGCGCAAACGTGGCTTTTATCGGCCGCTCCGATGCCAGCGATTTTGTCGAAGAAATGCGCGACAAACACGGCCGTACGCCACTGTTTATGCAGGGTGACATCACCGACACGGAACTGTTGCATGCGACGATGAAACAGGCCGCTGACGCGCATGGCCCGATCAAGGTGCTGGTCAACAACGCCGCCAATGACAAGCGCCATTCGCTTGAGGAAACCACGTCCGAATTCTGGGACTGGATGATCGAGGTCAACCTCAAGGCATATTACTTTGCCTGCCAGGAAGCCGCCCGGCAGATGAAAGACGGCGGATCGATCATCAATTTCAGCTCGATCAGTTACATGATGGGCAACGCAGGCTATCCTATCTATACCACGTCGAATGCCGGAATTACCGGCATGACGCGATCGCTGGCGCGTGAGTTGGGGCCGCGAGCCATCCGCGTCAACGCGCTGGCCCCCGGTTGGGTTCTGACCCAGAAACAACTGGATATGTGGGCCACGCCCGAAGATCTGGCCGCCCATATGGAGCGCCAGTGCCTGAAGGAACATCTGACGCCCGACGACATGATCGGACCGACGCTGTTTCTGGCCTCGAACGCCAGCCGTGCGATGACCGGGCAATGTGTCGTCGCCGATGGCGGCGTGGTCGTGACGGGGTGATGCCATGAAAACAGAATGGATCGCCGTCGATTGGGGAACATCTCAACTTCGGGCCTGGGCCATGAAGGGCGACACGGTTCTGGATCAAGCCGAGTCCGCGAATGGTATGGCTCGCGTAGCCCAAGGTGATTTCCAATCCTGCCTGATGGAACTTGTCGAGGCCTGGCTGCCCGCAGTACCGGTGGATGTCATCGCCTGTGGAATGGTGGGCGCCCGCCAAGGTTGGGTCGAAGCACCCTATACCGCTGTGCCTGCGGCCCCGGTATCGGTTGCTCCGTTTCGGGTTCCCGGCACGGATCCCCGAATCCGCGCGTTCGTGGTCCCCGGGCTCAAGCAGATGTCCCCACCCGATGTCATGCGCGGCGAGGAAACTCAGATCGCCGGGTATCTGGCAACCAAAACGAATTGGGATGGCGTGATCTGCCTGCCAGGCACACACACGAAATGGGTACAGGTCAGCGCCGGTGAAGTTGTCAGCTTTCGGACATTTTTGACGGGCGAGCTGTTTGACCTGCTTAAGCGCCAATCGGTTTTGAAACACTCAGTCGGCGATGGTTGGGACGACACGGCATTCAGGGAGACCGTTGCAGATGCCCTGTCCAAGCCCGAGCAAATGGCCGCGCGTCTGTTCAGTCTGCGCGCAGCCGACTTGCTGAACGGCCAGGACAAGGGCACCGCGCGGGCGCGCTTGTCTGGAACGCTGATTGGTGCCGAACTGGCCGCAACCCGGCCATACTGGCTGGGCCAACAGATTGCCATTGTCGGTGCCAAAGGGTTGTCCGGCCTTTACGCTCAGGCGCTTGCCGCACAAGGCGCGTCAGCGGAAATCATAGATGTAACGCAAGCAACATTGGCCGGGCTTGCCCAGGCCCGAAATCTGACGAGGCAAACTGCATGAGCCGTCCTATCATTGCCATTCTGCGCGGGCTAAAACCTGCCGAGGCCACGGCCGTCGGCGGAGCGCTGATCGATGCCGGGATCGATCAGATTGAGGTGCCTTTGAACTCGCCCGATCCACTGCAGAGCATCGGGCTTTTGGCAGACACCTTTGGCGATCGCGCGCTGATCGGGGCCGGGACCGTTCTGACGCCCGATGAGGTCGAACAGGTGGCGGGTGTGGGTGGCAAGCTGATTGTCTCACCCAACTACGATGCCGAAGTCATCGCGCGGTCGGTTGCGCTGGACCTGCAAAGCTGGCCGGGGGTCTATACCCCGACCGAGGCTTTTGGCGCCTTGAAAGCGGGCGCCACTGGTTTGAAGCTTTTTCCCGGAGTAATGGCAGGACCTGAAGGGCTTGCGGCCATGCGCCCTGTTTTGCCGAAGGGCACGAAGATCTACGCCGTAGGCGGTGCAGGCCCCGAGAATTTTGGCCAGTGGATCAAGGCGGGCGCAGACGGGTTCGGCATCGGATCGGCCCTGTTCAAACCGGGGATGAGTGTGACCGAAATCGCCGAGCGTGCCCGGAACATCGTCGCCGCGTATGACGGTGCGGTTGCATGAGCCAAATCTACGACGACCGCCCCTGCGAGCTGGGCGAAGGACCGTTGTGGCACCCCGAACGACAACAGCTTTTCTGGTTCGACATCATCGGCAATCGCCTTTTGACGCGCGAGGGGGACGCGCCGCGGCACTGGCAGTTTGACGAACATGTCTCAGCCGCCGGATGGGTGGATCGTGACACGTTGCTAATCGCGTCGGAAAGCGGGTTGTGGAAGTTCGGGTTGGAAAGCGGAACGCAAGAGCTGATTGTCGCGCTGGAGGCCGACAACACCCTGACACGTTCAAACGATGGACGCGCGGATCCTTGGGGCGGGTTCTGGATCGGAACGATGGGCAAGCAGGCCCAACCTCAGGCCGGTGCGATCTATCGGTTCTACCATGGGGAACTGCGTCAGCTTGTGCCGAATATCACGATTTCAAACGCGATCTGCTTTGCCCCTGACAAAAGCTGCGCCTTTTACGCAGACACCACAACCAAACAGGTGATGCGACAACCTTTGACCCCTAATGACGGCTGGCCAAACGGCCCTGCCAGCGTGTTTCTGGATCTGAATTCGGACGACCTGAACCCTGACGGTGCCGTGGTGGATACCCAAGGAAACATCTGGATCGCCCAATGGGGCGCCGAGCGTGTTGCCGCCTATAGCCCAGCGGGTGATTTCTTGCGCGCGGTTGGGTTTGCCGCTAAACACACCTCTTGCCCGGCTTTCGGGGGGGACGACCTCAGCACGTTGTTTTGCACGACGGCGCGCGAAGGCCTGGGGCAGGATGTACTTGAAACACAACCCACCAACGGCATGGTTCTGGCCGCTTCCGATATTGGCCGGGGACAGTCGGAACACAGAGTGATTCTATGAAACCGGAACTTGGCGTCTGCTACTACCCGGAACACTGGGCCGAAGAGTCATGGGCGCAGGATGCCTCCCGTATGGTCGAAAGCGGATTGACATGGGTGCGCATCGGCGAATTCTCGTGGAGCCGGCTGGAGCCCACCCCCGGCGATCTGCAATTCGACTGGCTGGACCGCGCCGTTGAAACCCTCGGGGCCGCTGGTCTGAAAGTCGTGATGGGCACGCCTACCGCCACCCCGCCGCGTTGGATGCTGGACAAGCACCCGGACATGTTGGCTGTGGACGAAAACGACAGGCCGCGCAAATTCGGATCACGGCGTCACTATTGTTTCAGCCACGCGGGTTATGTCGAAGAATGCAAGCGGATCGCCCGGATCATGGGCGAACGCTATGGCCGCAATCCGCACGTGGCCGCATGGCAAATCGACAATGAATACGGCTGCCATGACACCACGCTCAGCTATTCCCAGCCGGCGCTGGCCGCGTTTCGCGTTTGGCTGGCCGATCGCTACGGGTCAATCGACGCGCTCAACAAGGCCTGGGGCAACATTTTCTGGTCGATGGAGTACAACAGTTTCGACCAGATCGAACTGCCCAACCTGACAGTGACCGAGGCAAGCCCCGCGCATGTTCTGGCCTTTCGTCGCTTCAGCTCGGATCAGGTCGTGGCCTTCAACAAAGCGCAGGTTGAAATCCTTCGCCCGCTGACAGACGCGCCGCTGTCGCACAACTACATGGGTCGCGTACTGGAATTCGACCATTTCGACACCGGTGCCGATCTGGATATCGCCACCTGGGATAGCTATCCCATCGGCTTTCTGTCAGATCGGCTGGAAGCAGATGACACCCACAAGGCGGCCTTCCTGCAACAGGGTGATCCGGATATGCAGGCCTTTCACCACGACCTCTACCGCGCCGTTGGGCGGGGTCGATGGTGGGTGATGGAACAACAGCCCGGCCCGGTGAACTGGGCCCCTTTTAACCCCGCCCCCCTGCCCGGCATGGTGCGTCTTTGGTCGCTTGAGGCCGTGGCGCACGGGGCCGAGGTCGTGAGCTATTTTCGCTGGCGGCAAGCCCCAATGGCACAAGAGCAAATGCATGCGGGCCTGTTGACCCCTGCCGGCACCGACGCGCCCGGCCTGGCCGAAGCGCAGGACACGGCAAAAGACCTGGCGGGACTAGGCCACCTTGCACCGGCGCGTGCCGAGGTCGCGATCGTATTTGACTATGCCTCGGACTGGGCGTGGAAAACACAGCCTCAAGGGGCAGGTTTCGACTATTTCAAGCTGGTCTTCTCGGCATATCGCGCCCTGCGCCGGGCAGGTTTGTCCGTCGATTTCATATCGGCCGCAGACACGGTCGATCAACACTTTAAGCTCATTCTGGCCCCCGGAGTAGCCACGGTTGATGGCGATCTGGCGCGGCGGCTGACTGATGGCTGCGACCTTGCAATTATGGGTCCCAGAACGGGAGCAATCACGCGAGATTTCCAAATTCCGCAAAAGGGTCGCCCCGGTCTGGTAGGTTTGGACTGCGACGTTGATCTGGTCGAAACCCTGCCGCCAAATGCCGCGTGCGTAGTCGAGGGTGGCGGAGCGGCGCAGCATTGGATTGATCGGGTGTCGGGCGATGCACAGGAACTGCTATCTTTTACTGACGGGACCTCCGCACTCAAAGGCGTGGCTGGTGTTTGGTATCTAGCGGGTTTCCCGGATGAAACCCTTTGGGACCGTGTCATTGCTATGGCGGCGGAGGAAACCGGGTTGGTTCTGCATCCGATGCCAGAGGGTCTTCGGCGCAGGGAAACGGCGGATCATGAGTTCCTGATCAACTATAACGCTAATCCCGCCATGTGGAACGGCCACACAATCCCGGGCTGCGATGTGGCTCTTTTGAAGAATACCGATAGGCTTCCAGATGCGTAGTTTCAGTACCTTGTTAAAAAAACATATCAATGGGTTTCACTAGCCCTTCCGTTTCTGCACCAAATTTGTTCACCTCTAAGTGGAGTATCCTTCAAGGCTCAACCTGACGCAGTTTGCCTTACCGTAGTGTGTTGGACAGGGTGGATGAAGGTCTATGAGTACCAATCAACTTTCGATTGGCAGCTCGCCGCTGGTAGCAGAAGTGTGGAAAAAGAATGTGGTTCATAGGTCTCTAAAAATGGACAGATATTCGACGATGAAAGAGAATGCTCAATTGAGATAACATGCACAGAGTTTTCTTTCCCTACGAATGCGACAACACTGCGTTCCGAAAAGTATGCGTGTAGATCCTTAGGGATGAGTTCAATTGGAAAAGCACACCAGACAAGCTCGTGGGCAATTCAACAATGAAGCTAGAGAGTTGCCAAAAGGCCCGGACCAGGAAGGAAAACAATCACATCACTCGGTCTCGATAAACACTATTTTAGTTGACAGACGGCGGGCTTGACTGTTTTTGAATACCCTCACTAGGTTTTACGAGGCAGCCATATGATACTGCACGCGGATGGTCACTATCAGATCACCTGTGTTGGTAAAGGCTAACAACATCCAAGTACAACGAATGCAATCTAGAAAATGTCAGGGTGATAGAAAGCGGGTCAGAACACCGTTTTCGTTTTCATCAGCGAATGCGAATGCATCTTCAATTACCATCATCAGACTTTTGATAGAGCCGCTACGAGGACAGGTGCCAAAACAAGCGCCGCCAAGACCCTAAAAATATGATGCACGCCGACGAACGCAACATCGCGACCAACGCTCACCGCTATGATTGACATCTCCGCCAAGCCTCCAGGTGAATAGGCTAAGATGAGTGCGACCGGGTCTGTCTCCAACACGTTCGCAACAGCCAATGCGCCTGAGAAGGCCACAGAAATCTGGAGAGCGACAACCATGGCCGCTGCACCTAGAGCTACGATCAGAGCTTTGATGGGTACTCCGGAAAAGCGTGCACCAACATTAATGCCTATGAAGACCTGTACCAACGCAGTCACAGAAACCGGGATCTCGAATTCTGTCCATCCCAGCAAGTGAACGGCCGCGCTGAATATCATCGGCACTACCACAATAGGTGCCGGCAGCTTCACCCTACCCCGTGCTAGCATTCCCACAACGATGCATCCGATGATCCAAACCCAATCGGTGAACGTGATCGAAGCCAGCTGTGTTTGCTCCTCGGGTGGAATGACTTCGAAGTCTGCGATCAGGTTGATCAGTAGCGGAATCAGCAAAATTGCTAATGCAATGCGCAACGCATGAACGATAGCGACACGAGCCTGATCCGCACCCTTTTGCTCGGAAAGCAACACCATTTCGGCAATGCCACCCGGCATTGCGCATAGAGAAGCTGTCAATGCATCAAAGCGCGAAATACGTCGTAAAAGGTAGAAACCAAGGACGTACATTATTCCAAGGGCTAAGAGTAAGAAGGCCAGTGACACCCACCAGGCACCAAAAGAGGAAAGCAACTCGTGCGTAAAGGATGCGCCCAACATCACACCTACAGTTGCTCTTACCAGGTCCAACATAGGGCCCGGTAGTTTGACAGGAAACTGCTTCAACGATCCGGCGATTGTCGCCAACATTGACCCGATCATCCACCCCAGTGGAATGCCCGTAAGCGATACAAGCCAGCCAGCAACTGCTGCCGTGACTATGATAGCGCCATGTTGTGAGAATTTGGCAAAACTCGAAATCAGACCAATCGCTTCTTGCTGTACAACACGCCGTCCGCATCGCCGTAAACCCAATCACCAGGATGGAATTTAATCCCACCGAAGGTCACTGGCTCCCCGATTACGCCCCATCCACGTTTCGCGCTTTTGACGGGGCTGGTCGCCAAGGCGAATACCAGAGTGTCCATTTGATTGATTTCGGCACTGTCTCGAATTGCGGCATTCAGGATAAGACCAGCCCATCCATTTTGGATTGCAAGATCAGCCAACATATCGCCAAGGATTGCAATTCGCGTTGATGCTCCGCCGTCGACAACCAAAACGCGCCCCTCACCGGGTGTTTCCAGTTGCGCCCTAAGTTCCGTGTTATCTTCGAAGCACTTCACAGTCTGTATTTGCGCCGCAAAGAACGGTTTTGTCCCGAACTGCCGAAACGGTAGGTGAACCAGTGTAAGCTCTGACGCATGGTGATCGATAAGGTCAGCGGTTTTCATGATGGCTTAAATCCTTCCGAAAGTCTCTTTGAGTTCTGCGACTTGTGCTGCATCCAACATCCGGGTTGGCATGTCCCGCAATGCCACGAGCAGCTTGGCTGTTTCTTCCAACTCTTCAGCTGCACAGACCGCCGAGAAGAGGTCCTTTCCCGATACGACGGGACCGTGATTGGCTAATAGAACCGCACTATATTTGCCGCCGAGTTCGCGGATCAAATCACCGGATTTCGGATCACCCGGCTTGACGTATGGAACCAGTTTGACCGTGCCGACGCGCATGACCACGTATGGTGTAAGCGGCGGAATACAGTCATTGGGATCGGTGTCTTCCAAACACGACAGTGCGGTGGCCCAGGTCGAATGTAGATGCACCACTGCACCAGCTTGTGGCCTCGTCTCATAGAAGGCCTGGTGCAGAAAGACCTCCTTGGTCGGCTTATCGCCGGAGACGTGGATGCCATCCAAATCAATCTTGGCGATACGCTCTGGGTCGATATCACCTAAGGTGGAATTGGTTGGCGTCATGAGGATTCCGTCATCAAGACGTGCGGAGACATTGCCCGCTGTGCCGACGGAAAAGCCACGCGCAAACAGCGAAGCACACAGTTCCGACATCTGCTGCCGTAAAGCCAATTCTTCAGATCTCATTTGCCGACCTCCATCATTCTGAGGGCCTTCGCGAAAAAGTCCGGAGCGCCGAAGTTTCCAGACTTTAGAGCCAGCACAATGGGTTCAGTTTTTCCAACGCTCAAGACTGGCACGCCCGGGTCGATCTCTGGCCCAATTGACATGGCTGGAGACCCCAGTGCCTCAGAGATGGCCTTGGCAACAGCTCCCGAGGTCTCCCCTCCTGCCACCACCAATCGCTTGTAGCTCTTCTGAACAAGCTCTCGCGCGGTATCTGCAAAGAGATTGTCCAGCCTGTCCGCTACAGCTTCCTGACCGAATTGACCTTGGATAGCACGCACATCATCCGGGCTTCCCGATGAATACGCGAGCGGTGCCTGACCCGGATGCGTTTCAAAGAAACCCAGAAGCGTTTGCGCCGTCACATCCCCGGACATGACACCCGGAACATCGATGGCGAACGTCGGATTGGATTTCGCATGAATATCGATCTGCCCGCGTGTCGCACCTGAACATGATCCTGCAAGGATGGCGGCGGGCCCTACGATACCCGTGAACACACTGCCACTTCTTATGGATGAAGCTCTTCTGACGAAGTTTCTGGGTAGACCCAATGCTATCCCCGACCCGCCAGTAACGAGCTTGGCATCCTTTAGAGCCTCACCCCAAGCCAGCAAATCCTCGTCCGAAATCGCATCACCAATCACAAAGCGCTCGTCGGCGTTCTGCAATGCATCAGCAATTGCCTCTGGTCCTTGCCGCACGGTGTCAACTGGCACCAATCCAACCGCTTCTTCGGTCTGATGTTGCAACCAGCGCTTGATGTTCGCATCCGTCATCGGAGTAAGAGGGTGATTTTCCATCCCAGACTCGTGCAAAAGCTTACCGAGCACAAAGAGATGGCCCTGGTAAACCGTACGCCCCGTGGTGGGAAAGGCCGGACAGAAAACCACCTTTTGCGCACTCAGTTCATTGGCCAACGCTTCCGCGACGGGGCCGATGTTTCCCTCCATCGTGGAATCGAAGGTGGAGCAATACTTGAAGATGAACTGCTTGCATCCTTGATCCTTAAGCCACCGCAGAGCACGCAAGCTGTCCGCTACCGCTTCCTCAGTCGGTGCGGTGCGGCTCTTGAGTGAGATCACACCCGCTTCGATCTCTTCGTTGGCTGGGGTCGTCGGAATTCCTGGAAACTGCGCGGTTCTTAATCCACCCTCCGGCTCAACGCCCTTCGCCAAGGTGTTCGCAACATCGCTCGCACCAGTAAAATCGTCTGCAATGACACCGATTAGCATTGAACCTCCCTCACTGATTGCCTTCGACGCGCCGTCGAATTTCGTGAATCGCCGCCTGTGGACTGGTCAACACTGGAACCTGTACTGTCTTACGGACATCCTCAACGGCGTCAGACATCGAAAACTGTGCTAGAAGAATAACGTCGGCGTCTCTGATACTTGATGCGGTTTCCGCAATCAGGCGATTGTGTTTTTCACCATCACCCGCTTGTTTTGCAGCCAACGCGCCAGAGCAATAGTATGACGTAATCTCAGCATTGCTGCCGCGCGCCCTGGCATCATCTAGAAATTCCTCTTCCATACCTGCTGCAGCTGGAGGAAAGGTATAAATCATTGCGATGTGATCACCATATGAGAAAGCCGCATCGAACATCGCTTCATTCGGCTTCATAACTGGGATGAGCGCCTCAAAATTTGCTCTTTCGATTGCGGCTCCGAATGCCGAGCACGTGAACAGCACACCATCTGCGTCAGCGCCTTCCGCATACCGGCAAAGGTCTACGATGCGCCGGAAAAGATCGGCGGACAATTCGACTTGCTTGGACCTGTCCAAAGACAACCCTTCTTCTAGGATTGAAATGGTTTCTGCTTCCGGCCAGTGCTCCCGCGCAGCAGCTTCGATTGGATCAATCGCAACGCGGGTTGCATGGATCAACGCTAATCTTGGTCGTCTCATAATGGCTCCAGCTCAAGACGGGTGACGCCGCAAAGAGCGACGCCACCAGTTGGTGTGGGCACGCTTACCCACCGGGAGATCCAATCACGCCGGGATCGTTTCCCTGGAAACCATTTCGGCCACAAGCGTCCCGAAGGTGTCGGTGTTTACGGTGCCACCAAGGTCACGGGTGCGCTTTGCAGGATCATCGATGACAGCATCAACTGCATCCGCAATGGCTTGCCCAGCCTCCACAAGCTTTGGCTTCCCCCTCTGCTCGCCGAGCCAGATTAGCATCATGGCGGCAGAGAGGATAAGTGATGTCGGGTTCGCAACGTTTTGCCTCTGGATGTCCGGGGCAGAACCATGCTGTGCTTGTGCGCAGCATAGTCCAGTTTCGGCGTTTGCATTGATTGACCCAGCGAGCCCCAAAGACCCCGACAATTCAGAGGCAAGGTCCGAGAGAATATCGCCGTAGAAATTAGTCGCGACGACAACATCATAGTCGTGCGGTTTTCGAACCAACAGCGCTGCAAATGCGTCGACAATCAACTCTTCGGTTTCGACTTCAGGGTAGTCCTTCGCCACCTCGCGGAAGCATTCCAGAAACAGGCCGTCGGTCATGAGGAAAGAGTTGGCCTTGTGTATCGCGGCGACTTTCTTCTTCCGTTGCATGGCCAGTTTGAAAGCCTCTCTGCAAATCCGCATTGATCCGTGTCGCGTAATTTTGCGAACCGACAAAGCCATGTCCGGATCGGGCATCATTTCTCCGACGCCTTTGTACATGTTGCGATCAGGATAGAATCCCTCCGTCGCCTCACGCATGATCACAAGGTCCATCCCGGGCGCTTTGTTCGGTAAAAAGTCACGACTGCGGGCCGGCCGTACATTCGCATAAAGGTCGAGGCCGATACGGAACCCGGCCGAAACGTTGCGACCACCTTCAACGACTGGCGGGTAGTCCATATGGGACTGCGTCCCTAAAATGACTCCATCGAACTCAGTTCGTGCGCGTTCCAGCACGTCGTCACGCAGAGTGATACCGTGGTTCCTGAGGCTGGCAAAACCGGACTCTTCTTCTTCAAACGTCAGTCCCAGCTCGTACTTCTTGTTCGCGGCCTCAACGACTTCCAAAGTCGCCGCCATGATTTCAGGTCCGATGCCATCGCAGGGCAGTGTCATGATACGCATCTGTTCTCTCCTTGTTGGCCAAAGCCAGTCATTCTTGAAATCCGGTGGGTTCAATCACCCACCGATGCCTCTTCGTCATGGCGCTGCGCATCCATGCGGTCCTTAACGCGACGGCCAACAAACATGGGCAATACGAAACCGGCGATTGCGATGAGCCAGAGGATTATTGCGAGAGGACTTCCCACCAACGCCAACCAATCCCCGTCCGAAATCGTCATTGCGCGGCGAAGGTTCACTTCCATCTGGTTGCCAAGAAGGATGCCCAAGATGACTGGCACCAGCGGCACGTCAAGTTTGCGCAGAAGCCAGCCTGCAAAGCCGAAACCAACCATGAGCATTACATCGAAGGTGGACCCCGTTATCGAGTAAATCCCAACAAATGAAATCATAGCGACGACAGGCATCAGAATGCGCGTCGGCACCAGCAATACGCGCGTGAACAACCCGACCAACGGAACGTTCATCAAGAGCAGAATAATGTTGCTGATGAACAATGCCGCGATCAACCCCCAAACCACGTCCGGGTTTTTGGTGAAGAGCAGCGGTCCCGGGGTGATGTTAAGTTGCAACAAAACGGCCAACAGTACAGCAGTCGTTCCCGAGCCGGGGACACCCAACGAAAGCATCGGCACCAAGGCGCCTCCTGCGGCCGCGTTATTGCCTGCCTCCGGAGCAGCGACACCTCGTGGATCGCCCTTTCCAAAGGATTTCCCATCGCGGTCGACGCTTTGTTTCTCCAGTGAGTATGCAAGGAATGACCCCAGCGATGCTCCGGCACCCGGCAAGACACCAGAAAAGAAACCAAGACCAGTGCCTCGCGCGATTGAAGGCATACAACGCTTGATCATGCCGAAGTCTGGCAAGATGCGTCCAACTTTGGTCGCGCCATCTGATCCAACGGCACTACCGCGGTGATGCTCGAGAAAAATCAACACTTCACTCAGTGCGAACAAGCCAACGATAGCGATAAGGAAGTCGATGCCGTCGAACAGATGGATTTCACCAAAAGTGAAGCGCTGCGATCCTGTTTGGCTATCACTGCCGATCATCGCGATACCCAGTCCTAGTGCAGCCGCGAAAGCAGACTTGGCTTGGTTCGTAGAGGACACACCACCCAGAGTCGCAAATGCGACTGTAAAGAGGACAAAGTACTCCGCTGGCCCGAAAAGCAGCGCGATTTTGACCAACTGTGGTGCCAAAATCACCAGGCCAATTGTTGCGACAAACGCCCCAATGAAAGATGCAATGCCACCTAAAGACAAGGCTTCGCCGGCCTGACCGTTCTTTGCCATCGGATATCCATCGAGGCACGTCATCATCGCGGGTTCATCGCCCGGGATGTTTAGCAAGATCGAACTAATTCGGCCTCCGTACATGGCGCCGTAGTAGACACTTGTAAGCAGGATGAGAGATGGGATGGGCCCAAGACCGAGCGAGAAGGCAATCGGAATGAGGATCGCGACCCCATTTGCCGGGCCCAAGCCAGGCAATGCTCCCATCAAAGTGCCGAGGAAGCATCCAACGACAGCCAGGAACAGATTTTGCGGTGACAACGCGACCGAGAATCCGTCAACAAGAAGTGCAAGCGTTTCCATGGCGACCCCTCAGAACCCAAGTGGCCCTTCGGCCAAAGCAAGGCCTAGGATTAGGTGAAAAACGACGTAGATACCGACGGCAGTCAGCAGGCCTACGGCGAGCGACCAAAGCGGAGTGGTTCCCAGTCGCCAGGTTAGGTAGGCAGTCGCAAAGGTTGTCGCGGTAACAAACCCAATCTCGGAAAGAGACCAAGCGTACAGAAACATCACGGCAGTGGCGACCAATATCTCGGCAAAGTCGCGCAACCCTGGCCACTTAGGCTCTTCATCCGGGCGGATTATGAAGTAGAGCGACGTAAGGCCTAACACGGTGCCCACGATGTAAGGAAAGGCGCGCGGACCTACGACATCGACCATGAAACTGTCTTTGATGATCGATGCTGCCCAAATATAGAATATTGCAAGGGCCAGCCCGAAACCGCCGAAGATGCGGTCACTCATAGTTTCCTCCCAGATTTCCGGAATTTCTTTTAGGTGCCCAACCAGATGCGACCGGTTGGGCACGCATGACATTTATTGGATGATACCGATCTCTTTCGAGAGCTTGGTCACGTCCGCAATACTGCCCTCAACAAAGGTGTACATGTCGTCGCCAAAGTTGTTGAACGGCTCAATGGCAGCTGCTTCTAGCTCTGCCTGGAAGCCAGGATCCTCGGTCAACGTAATGATCGCGTTTTTCCAGAACTCTTTAGCTTCGTCAGTTGCTCCGGCAGGCATGTAAAGGCCGCGCCAGTTCGCGCCAACGACGTCGAAGCCTTCCTCCTTCGCAGTAGGAATATCCGGGTAATTCTTCAGACGTTCAGGAGCCAGGATCGAGATTACGCGGATGTCACCCGACTCCAGGAAGCCCAGCATCTCGGAGAAGTCTCCAGACAGCGCCTCGACCGAACCAGAAAGCAGGCCAGTCATGGCTTCACCGCCACCATCGAACGATACATATTTCATCTGGGTTACATCTTCGAGGCCGGCTTCGCGGGCGACCAACATGGGCTTGATGTGGTCAAAACTGCCCACAGACGAACCACCCGCGATCCCAACTGATTTTGGATCAGCGACAATGTCCTCCATCATCTGAGACAGAGAGGTGTACTTGGAGTCTGCGGGCACGGCGATGGCGCCATATTCAGCTCCGAAAGTGGCAAGAAAGTGCACGTCATCCTGTTGGGCACCTTCGTAAATGCCCTGCGCAATTCGAGCGCTGGTACTCATAGAGGCTGCAACGATGAGGTTGTTGTCTTCGTTGCGCTCTTTCGTGACATGCGCGAACGCAACTCCGCCGCCCCCACCGCTCATATTGGTAACCTGCATCGAATCCTCGATGATCCCGAGATCGAAGAGATACTTCGCCGTTGTGCGACAGATGAAGTCCCATCCACCACCGGGATTTGAGGGCGCAATGCATTGCGGGCTTTCAGCTTTGAATTCGGCGGCCGCGCCAGTCACGCCGGCAACGGCTGCCGCAGCAGCAATGACACCGATGCGAGTAAATTTCATGAACACGGGTAATCCTCCCCAGTTTTCCAAGTGTTTTTCAGCGCGAATCCCGCACTGGCTATTTTGATTGCATATTGGAGCACAAAAAGCCAATCTTATTTTGCTTTTTAATATTTAAAAAACCAAAATAGTTGAACGTGCTGCCCCCCAATACTTCTTAAGTACATGTTTTATTGTGTATTACAGGAACTTCGACACTCACTTAAAAAGAAAAAATTTCGCTCAAACGGTCATAAAACCAATCTATTTTAAGCGAGCATCATCGTCGCAGCAGTGTAAAACTCGCCCATCTTTGGCTTTTTACGTATAGAAAACCTAAAATTTGGCTGTATGTTAGCTGTCAGATGCAATCTAGGTAGGTGAGAGCGGCAAGAGGAGTCAGGCAGACCGATGCGGGCCAGCGAATTGTCAAAGAAAATATCAAACCGTCTTCTGCATGATATCGTTGCGGGTACACTTGAAGGTGGCCAGCACATAAGCGCTCAGCAAGTCGCCGACAGGTATGGCGTATCCAGAACCCCAGTGCGCGAGGCGCTGATATCCTTGGAGGAAAAAGATGTTCTCATCCGCTTGGAAAACCGCGGGTACTTTGTGGCCGACAAGTTGCCTCCGACCATCAAAGAAAGCTTGGATACTGTCGACCCGAGCGAGCAAGACGAATACCAACTACTTGCAAACGATTGGCTAACAAATGAAATTCCAGAAGAAGTTACGGAGCAGTTCTTAAAGCAGAAGTACGGCTGGACTAAAGCTAAGGTCGGAGAACTGTTGATCCGCGCTTCTCGAGAAGGTTGGGCTGAGCGCAAAGAAGGCTACGGCTGGCGGTTTCTTCCGGTTGCAAAAACGCCCGAGGCATTTGATGAGATTTACCGGTTCAGAATGGCGATAGAGCCGGCCGCCATGCTGGAGCCGTCGTTTGAACTCGATCACAAAGTCTTGGATGAACAGCGGCGTATTCAGCAGGGAATGCTTGATATGGATATGGACGCCGTAAATGGAGAAGCGCTTCTAGAAAGCGGGGCTTTGTTCCATGAGGAGCTCATCAAGTTGTCCGGAAACCCTTTCTTTCTCATGGCACTCCAACGCGTGAATAGAATGCGACGCCTCATGGAGTACAGAGCCGAGGTGAACCATCAAAGACTAATAGAACAATGTACTGAGCATCTTGAGATCTTAACACTCCTGGAATCCGGTAACACCGTGGATGCCTCCTACAGAATGCGGCAGCATTTGAGTGGCGCACTTAAGCGTAAATCGCCACTGGCATGGAGTTGGGCTACAGACACATCAGCCCAAGGAGAAGCGACAAAATGACTAAAATAAGCCAGACCTCAAACGACCGCCGTCGGGTCGCACTTGTGGCGCATGATCAGATGAAAGACACAATGGTCGAGTGGGCAAAATCACTCAAAAGCACATTAAAAAACATGGAGCTCTATGCAACAGGAACAACCGGGAAGCGTATCGCGGAAGAGGTCGGTTTGTCAGTCTCTTGCCTCAAGAGCGGGCCGCTTGGAGGAGACGCCCAAATCGGCGCGATGATCGCCGAAGGGGAGCTCGATACACTAATCTTCTTCATTGATCCGTTGTCAGCACTACCTCACGACGTCGACGTAAAATCGCTTCTCAGGCTGGCGACCCTTTATAACACTGTTTTAGCGATAAACGAGAAAACTGCATCGGCTGTTATGCGCGGTGAAAAACTATGAGTGTCAATCAAATTGCGGTACGAACAAACCGGACGTAGCTGTTAGGGTGATTGCGTTTTTCGGGATCAAGGTGGGCTCACCCCTACCCCAATCCCGGCCGGGGTATCGCCCAAGGCGCTTGTAACCCATGTTTCGTATAACTTCGCAACGACACCGACCAGATTTGATCAAAACCATTTCTGAGAGCAAGCAATCCCTTATGGCATACTGCTTATTCGCAATACGCCAGAAAAGGCCGAATGAGATGTTGCAGCTCTGAGACTCGCGGCAGTCTGGTTAAAGCTGCCATGCTCCATGCAACCTCACCAGAATAACCTAAAATCAGCTCAGGAACTGTTTGATCACCGCAGCTTGTTGCTTTTTGCCATCGGGGTCAGCAACGGTTTTAAGGCGTGTAAAATCTTCGCTCCAATTCGAAGTCCGTATGCGGATCGGAGGGTCAGAAGCCTCGACCACGTCCAAAACGACAGAGGCAACTTGTTCAGAGGTCTGATAGACATCACTTCCTTCCACTCGGCTTTGCGCGCTACCGATGTACTTCTGAAGAATGGGCAGATATTCGTCATCAAGCATCCCGCCGGTTGTTTCGACGTGCTTCAACACATTAGCGACAAATTCCGATTGAATGCCGCCAGGTTCAACAGCTGAGAAATGGATTCCGAAATTCGGCGAGACATAGCAGGCCAGGGCTTCAGTATACCCCTCCACGGCGAATTTTGCGGCGCAGTAGATTTCGTTAAACGGTTGACCCACAAGGCCACCAACGGAAGAGATCGTAATGACGTGGCCCGAGCGCGCAATGCGCATATGTGGCATCACTGCTTTTGTGCAGCGCACAACGCCCATGAAATTTACATCCATAACCCAGGCGACGTCTTCTTCGCTAGCCTGTTCGGTTGTTCGCACAAACCCGGCGCCTGCGTTGTTGATCAATGTGTCGATCCGTCCTTCGGCGGCGATGATCTGATCGACGGCGGCGTTTACGCTGTCGCTGTCTTGTACGTCCAATTCAAGCACGTTGAGTATGACGCCTGCCTCAGAGGCCGCGGCATCCAGAGTATCGCGTTTGGCAAGATTACGCATGGTGGCATAAACCGTATGATTGGCCTGTGCGGCTTGCACAGCAATTTGAACTCCAAGGCCGGTTGATGTCCCGGTGATCAGAATGACTTTGGACATTAGGAAAGCTCCGAATAGCAGAAACGTGTCAATTGCATGTTTTCACGATCTGCTGAGGCGGGTGCTACGTCAACAGCGAGACTTTAGAACGCTCAATGCTTCGTCAAAAGTTGCCACGTTTTCTTCGGCGCGCGCGGTCAGATGCGCACCTTCCAGAAGGGCCAGTACTGCCCGGGCCTCGGCGGCGGAATCGGTGACGCCGGAAATGGACTTATCATCTTGGCCAAGCGTCAGGATCGCTTCGATCTGCGTGACCATCATGGCACGAAACGTTCTGATTTTTTGGATGACATCTTCCGACAGGCTTTCGCGGCTACTGATCAGCGACACGCACAGGCACAACGTCTTTCCGTCGTTGAGCGCATCCCGGTAGAGGCCAATCAGGGTCAATAATTGCTGGGAGCCGGTTTTATGGTCCTTCCGGATGCGATCGCATTCGGCCTCAAGTGTCTGGTGATAGCGGCCCATCAATGCCACTGACAGAGCGGCTTTGGTCGGGAAATGGTAGTGAATCGACGCTTTGCGAATACCCACCGCCTCGGCCAGATCGGCATAGCTGAACCCGTCGAACCCGCGCGCGCGTGCGGCGTGTTCGGCAACATCCAGTAAGGCAGTCTTGGTGTCATTCGTCATTCGTGTTCAAACCCTTTCCGTCACGATCTGGGCCATCGCGTTTTCTGCTGCCTCAAGCGCGCCCTCAAGGTATCCGCCAAACTGTGGCGCGACCTCGGTTCCGGCAAAGATCACACGACCCTCCCAAAGGCGCGCCAATGCGTGCGGCAGCCCGTATTGCGAATGAGCGTATAGCGGCTGTTGGTCCTCTTCGATAGAGGTGAACGGATCAAAGGCCCAATCTTTGACGAACAGTGCTTTGGGCGCCGCCACTTCCGGCCCGAAGATACGTGTGAACTGTTCAGTCAGGGCTCGCCGCAGTCGGCCTTCGTCTTGGCGGGACTGCGGCGGGACGCCAATGAAGCCGAAAAGCGCGTAGGGTCCACCTTCGGCCGGTGACGCGTCGTGGATTTCCACCATTGGACCGCGGCGGCTCATGGCGTCACCGGACAACCCGGCGTCGCGCCAAAAAGGCGTGTCGTAAACGGCAACGGCCTTGGCCTGACCGGCCATCCAAGTGGCGATCCCGGTCATGGCGGCCAGCGTTTCGGTGGGCAGGGCCGGGGAAAATGCGATCTTGGTGGCAACCCTTGGCGGCAGGGCCAACACAACCTCACGTGCGCGAATGATCTGACCCGAGCCGGTGGTTGTGGTGAACCCGGTCGCAGATTTTTCCAAAGCAACAATTGGCGTTGACAGCATCAGCTGTTTTTCCGGTATCTGCGCAGCTAGCGCAGCCGTTAAGGTCCCCAGCCCGCCCTTGAGGCGATAAGACCCCTGCATCGAGGCAAAGCCGCGGCCACGTTCGACCTGGCCGTTTTGATCCTCAAAGCTAAGCGTGCCCGTCGCATACTGCTCGAACCATTCCAGCCCCAGCCGTTTTATCATCGCGGCAATGCGCGGCTGTCCAGGCCAGAACCACGCCGGACCCATGTCAAAATACCCGCCGTCCAGCTTTTCCGTCAGGATACGCCCACCCGGGCGATCACGAGCCTCAACCAAAAGATAGTCTCGGTTTTGCCCGCCAAGCTGATTGGCAAGGCTGAGCCCGGAGAGGCCCGCGCCAATGATCAGCGTGTCTGTTCGCATCGCTTAGAACCCTTCGGAAGCGGGGCGCAGGTCCAGCTCATGGGTCCAGGTGGATTGCGGTTGATGGGCCAGTTGCCAATAGGCCTCGGCGATTTCGTCCGGTTTCATCATCTTCGACGGGTCCAGAGAGTGCAAATCCCTTGAGCGGGGCGTATCGATAATCCCGTCCAGAATGACGTGAGAGACATGCACACCGGCCGGCTGGTACTCGCGCGCCAACGATTGGGTCAGCCCGCGCAGCGCGAATTTCGCAGACGCAAAAGCGGAAAACCGTGGACCGCCCCGCAGTGATGCCGTGGCGCCAGACACAATCAGCGCGCCACCACCACCGCGCACCATCGGTTGCAGAACGGATTGCCCCAGTACGACCAGCGACTGGACCATCGATGTCCACGTTCTTTGATAGTCTTCCAATGCCGTTTCTTGGAATGGCGCAATCAACAGTTCTGCCGTGTTGTGCGCAACGATCTTTGGCGGGCCGTGAGCGGCGATCAGTTCAGAAATTACCGGGGCAACGGCATCTGGATTGGACAGATCGATCTGACGAAACGGCGCTGTCGTATGGGCCGGCTGCGTTCGGCCGAGACCAACCGCGGTCATACCGCCCGCCTGAAAGCGCGCAAGAAGGGATTGGCCAAGACCAGCCCCGGCACCGGCGACAAGCGCCAGAGGTTTGTCAGCACTCATGATTTACGCCTTCGGTGCCTGGGCAAAGGGCAGGTGGCCGGTCTTCATCCAGACCTTCGCCCCTTCCGGACCTGCAACGACCGACAGCACTTCGCCTTCGGGCAGACGCAACCAGTCGTTCTTTTGCAAGACATCACCACCTGATGTCAGCGACCCGTCAATCATCAAAAGTTCGATGCCCCCGGGTGCATTCGATGTCATCTCAGCCCCCGCATCAAGATGGCTGTATGTGACAACCTCGCGGTCATCCATGTGCAGGGTCGCTGTGGCAACTCCGTTTACCGGCGCGGCGATCTCATCAGCCATAGTTTTGCGGAATTGATTGCGGTCATCCATGTCGAACTGCCAAAGTTTGACAAAGATCGTGCAGCCGGGCTCTGAACCGGGTGTATGCGCGGTTGTCGGAGGGTTGCGCACATAAGTGCCTTCGGGAAAATCGCCGTGCTCATCCTGAAAGACGCCGTCCAGCACTATAAATTCTTCGCCACCGGTGTGGGTATGAGCCGAAAACTTGCTGCCTGGCGCATAGCGAACAATCGTGGTGGCGCGCGCAACTTCGCCGCCGATCCGGTCCAGCATGCGTCGGTCGACACCTTTCATGGGCGAGGCCTGCCACTCAAGCTGATCCGAGTGAACAAAGACGCGGGTGGAGAAATCCGAGTTGAGTTCCATTGTAAAATGTCCTTTCGACTTAAGTGGCAGGTCTTTCTTAGGCGGCGATCGACGGGCGCGCGGCTATTTTAGCACGCCATGCCTGAAGGTTGGTCAGGCTTTCAGGAATTTCAACTTTGGCGAAATCGGCAAAGGCCAGCCCGGCAAAGGCGGTGATATCCGCGACCGAAAAGTTGTCGCCTGCCAGATATTCGTTTTCGGCCAGTACCGCATCCAGATAGGCCATGGTGTTTCCGGCAACCTCTTTCTGTTTGTTGCCCCATTCGGCGCATTGATAGGTTTCCAGATCCGGGCCGAGGCCAGGTGTGGCATGGTGGAAATAGGTGCCGACCGCGTTCAGCAGGCCATTTTCGGCACGCAAGTTCATCATCGAGATTTGCGCACGCTCTTTCGGGGTTTCACCGGTTAGGGACGGGCCGTCAAATGTGGCATCGATATATTCAGTAATTGCGTTGCACTGCGCGATGTGTGATCCGTCTTCCAATTCCAAACAGGGAACGGCTGCATCGGGGTTCTTGGCTCTGAACTCAGGTGTGCGATGTTCGCCTCCCATCACATCCACAGGTATGAACTCTACTTTGTCCGATGCGCCTTTTTCGGCCAGCGCAATTCGGACACGGGCGGGGTTCGGGAAACCTTCAACGTCATAGATTTTCATCTGAGTACCTCTGTCAGGGGTTATGTTTAACAACCTCTACCTATTGATAGGTAGAGATTTTTGCAACCTTTTTTCGTTCTTTTCGATAAAAAGACAAACACATTAAATTCAAATCTCTCTGGTGGTTTCTCGGGGTCTATCTGGCGCTGAATCACTTCCTGACACCGAATTTAGCCGGAACAGATTCGGTGTCAGCGCCATAAACCAAGGTAACAAAGCGTGCTGCGGCCAGAGTTCTCGAGAACCGAGTGGCAGCATTTGTCTATCTCAGCCAGCCAACCCCAGAATGATCATACTCCGGCAGGGTTTTATTAGTGTTAATTTGTGGGTGCACACGCATCTGCGTGCGGGTCGGAATCGGTGCACAGGGCACGCCTCCGGTATCTAACAGGCCTATGGCGTCCTGAAACGCCTAATGGCCGCAAAAGAACTTGCGTCAATTGCAATCGTGCGTTGTGATTCACTTCGCGCAATTCCGGCGTCTTGAAACGAGAGTCATCAACTGTGTCCATGCGCGCCATAGCATATGTAAAACCGGCCCAGTGTTTGTCCTGTATGACTGCCACGGAAACAAAGCAATATTGGGTCTCGTGGAAAAATTAAATGATTGATTTTGTATCTTTTTCCTCAAATTCGTTGTCGACAGAGTTATGCCCGTCCATGTCGGACCCCCAAAAGAAAAGGCACGACTATGTCCAGCACGGTCAGGGTTATCGCTTGCGCTTCGCCAGCACGTTCGCCGTGCAACAAAGCGACCGCTATTGCCTGAGCGGCCTGAATATTCTCAGTTTTGGTAGAACTTACATTTTTGAACTGCTCTCCGAAAAGGCATCTGTCACCGATCAACGTTACTCAACATGTGCGTAGTTTCGCGCTTGACCAATGTTTTTCTGGACATGGTGATTGATTTCCACTTACCTATCAATAGGTAGCTGCTAAGAAAATCAAATTGGAAATGGAACACGCCATGTTTGATTTTGCGAACCTCAAGAAAATCCGCAGTCTGGCAAAGGCCACCTCTGAACCCAAGTTTACTTTCAAAGCTTTGGATTGTGCTACGCTCAGAGACGTTGCAACATCAAAGAAGAACAAAAAATTGATGGCGCGGGCAGCCACGCTGACGACACAATGCAGATACTGCCTTGAAGCCCATCGTATGGCGGCAACCGCGGTAGGCGTTGGTAAACAAGAAGCGGCAGAAGTTGTAATTATTGCCCCCGCTCCACACTCCGGTGGTTCTGACTCACGGAACCCACCCGACTTCCGGCTAATTTCAGTGCGGAATCGTCACAGGGCCTTGCATGCCCGCAATAGAGAAGGACAGTGGTTTGAAATTTTATGACAGCAAAGGTCTGCCCAACCCTGATCGTGTTCGCATAGCGCTGGATGAAAAAGGCATTCTGGATCAGGTCGAGATCATTCAAGTGGACTTATGGAAGGGTGAACATCGCACACCCAGTTTTCGGGCCAAGAATCCCTCTGTCACCATCCCGCTGTTGGAGTTGGACAACGGCGTTGCGATTTCCGAGACAACCGCGATCACTGAGTACCTCGACCATCAATTTGAAGGAACAATCCTCACCGGACGTGACCCACAAGACCGTGCCATCATCCATATGATGCAGCGGAGGGGAGAGCAGAAGATCGTGGATGCGATCGGAACATTTTTCCATCACGCTACACCGGGTTTCGGACCAGCAATTGAGTTGCACCAGTACAAGGGTTGGGGGCAGATGCACAAGGAAAAGACGCTGGATGGGATGCGCTATTTCAACGAGGTGCTTAAAGCCCATCCCTTTGTGGCGGGTAAGGCGTTCTCAATGGCCGACATTACAGTATTCACCGGACTGAACTTTTCAGAGGCATTTCCAAAAGTAATGGTCCCCAAAGAATGCACCGCACTGCTTGCGTGGAGACAGGAAATGTTTCGGCGGCCAAGTTGCGCCTTTGCTCTTCAAGATATAACGGAGAACGCCTGATGGGATCGTGCAAAGATAGAATCCGGCAGGATTTCATTGTCAGAGATGTAACAGATTTCCGGGAAAGGTTTGGTGACACCGGACCGGCAATTTATGCCAAGTCGGCGCCCATGCTAAGCGAGCCAATGCAGCGGTTTGTCGGGCTATCGCCCTTTTGTGTGGTATCTTCGCAGGATGCGCGCGGGAAAACCGATATATCCCCGCGAGGTGACAGGCCAGGCTTTGTCGACATTATTGACCCTGGGCTGTTGCTCATCCCGGATCGACCAGGCAATCAGCGATTTGATACGTTTTGCAATGTGCTGGAAGATCCACCGGTTTCTGTTCTGTTTTTGATCCCTGGTGTTTTCGACACAGTGCGGGTGAATGGAAATGCTCTGGTAACAACAGACCCAGATCTCTTGAAGGGTTCAGCTATCAAGGGGCGAGTGCCAAAGGTTGGTTTACTAGTTGAGATCGAAGAAGCTTTTGGCCATTGTTCTAAAGCGATCCGTCGTGCCGGCTTGTGGGGCACCGAAGCTCAGATCGACCGAAAATCTGCTCCGAGCCTTGTCGAACTGATGATGAGCCATCTTAAGGTATCCAAATCGGATTGGGACGCGCAGGATCAACGGATTGAAGCTGACATAAATGATAACATGTACTAGCCCTAGAGAAGATCCCCTGATCACTAGCTCTCCTATAGCTGTCCATCTAGAAAACGAATGAGCTATGCAAGTCACCAAAATAACAGGATTTATTGGTGCGCAAATCACTGGTGTGGATCTAAAGGACTCGATTACACCAGCCATATCGTCTGCCTTGAAGGGGGCGCTTGGCGCGCATCATATGATCGTACTGCCCGGGCAACATCTGGATATCGAAGCGCAAAAGCGATTGACTTCAATATTTGGTAACTTGATGCAGTTACCCTATGTACAGCCATTGGCGGGCGACCCTCAGGTGATTGCGGTGCTCAAAGAGGCGCATGAACAGAACACCGGTGTTTTTGGCGGAGAATGGCATACTGATTTCAGTTTTCTTCGCAGCCCACCTGCGGGGTCAGTTCTGAATGCCATCGAAATCCCAGAAGTCGGCGGCGATACGGTCTGGTCGGATCAGACTGCTGCGTATGAAAGCCTACCACCTGATCTCAGATCTTTTGTTGATTGTCGTATGGCCGTTCATATAGGCAAACCATACGGTGTTCGCCACGCCCCGCCCGGCCTTGATCGGGCCAATAGTTCGATCAAGATGACTAGAGGCGAACCCCAAGCAGACAAAGAGGTGCAGCACCCCGCCGTCATTACCGATCCGGCAACTGGGCGTCGCGCGCTGTTTGTAAACCCAGTTTATGTGGTGCGTTTTGCCGACATGACCGAAAAGGAAAGCGCACCTTACCTTGCAGCACTCTATAAACATGCTACCCGGCCTGACTTTTCCTGTCGCCTGAAATGGCAAGCCGGGGATGTCGCCATCTGGGACAATCGCATGACTTTGCACTATGCAACGAATGACTACGACGGGATGCGTCGGTTGTTGTACCGGACCACTTTTGCGGGCCCTGCACCGTGCTAGAACCGGATCAGCCGTTTACCTCCAAAAGGGGCAATGGTCAGAGCTTGATTTCGACCCTGAGCACGCCAGCGCGAGAGTCTTTGATGCGGTCGAAGTCAACCGCCTGACCCATCTGAATGCGTCAGGCCTTCCTGCGAAACTACACCATCCCCCGCGGCGATTTCTGAGACCTTGCGTCGAAAAATCATAACAGAGCGAGCGAACTATCAGAAAATCTATGTGCGTTAAGGGTACTGCGGCACCGGAGGCAAATTGGACGAGATGATGGCTTATGGAGGGTACGTTGAACGCATTCCCGGCGCACCTTATATTCTCTTCTTTCTGGGTAACGCTTTTTGCTCGGATCGGTGCACATGAAATCGGCGCGCTTTATCCGACGGTCGACTTTTGCTGATACTTTGAGAAATTTATCTGGCAGGCTTACGGACTGGACCGCCGCGCTCATATGGCTGAGTTTGTGTTTGGAAAGTACGACCGATTTCTCTTTGTTCCAAATACAAATGATCCGCTGCCGTATGAAAAAGTACGCCAAATCGCTCCGTGGCTGAACTTACATCTCGAGAGCCATGCACTACCGAGATACTCAAAGTGGTTCTAACGCCCTAGGACAAAAAAGGCTTTGGCATGTATCGCAAGAACACTAAGCTGATCAATTTTCATGGCTGGTATCTGACGCGTCAGCTCCAATCACAAGCGAATGCCGCAATCAACACCAACAAAACTGAAGGAGAATCCTGATTGAATTCGGTATCGCGCGACTTGCCTATTTCGTTATTGATTGTGGTGCCTGCGGTGCCGCGACCGTTGTTCCGAGCGTCATACACGGCCAACGTCCGGATACAAAGATCGGAATTTGATGCCAGATTTTAGGCATTGAGGTATAGTTTGATCTCGAGTGACCATCTCCGATACCGAACTAACCCATTTAACGAGTTTTCCTGACGACGCTCCAACTACCACACCCCCAGTTCAAACAGTATTCACAACAGTTAAAATCGCCGCCGTCACGATTAGCACAATGCCAATTTCGTTATGCAGTTTGTGCATTCCAAAGCTTCCACTGTCCAATGTTATCAATCCGGTAATCACGGCCATCCACAGCAAGCTTCCAGGAAAGAATAAGAACATCAGACACATCAGAGGACCACAGTGTCGGACACAGTTTAGTCCGTAACGCAGTCCTTCGATGAATGAGCTTCGCAACGAACTAAACCGGCTAATCATCTTTTGCGATTTCATGGGGCTGAGCTGATACAGCCCGATCGCCAGCAGCATGATGGCACCAATAATCCATCCATTGAAGAACAGGAAAGGAGACGTTTGGGCATAGCTTTGCAGCAAATAACCGAAGGCGTGAAATGCGAGCCCTGCCAAAAGCCATGGGACAGCATAACCCAAAACGGCACCTGCTGACATCCGACCTTGGTGCCTGAGGTTTACGAACGCTATGGGTCCCATCATTGCAACCAGCATCAATAGCCAGCTTGAGAGAAACCCAAGCCCTCCGGCAATCCAGCCTTGCTCTAGATTGAAGCCGCAGATGCTGGCCAATAGTCCGACTTTGGTCCAGTCGCCATGGTTAAGATAGATGGCGTAGTTTGTTTGTTGCAGCAGCAGCAGTATTCCCCAGGCGCCAGCAACAAACAGAAGGTCGAGGTCGAGGAGTTTTACCTTTGCGAGTGCGTACATCGCAGTTCCTTCCTTTGACGGCCTGCGTGTCTTGCCGAGCAGAGGCCGCCACTGGACCGAAGTAACCGTCAGGCGGCTTTCTTAGTGCTGCAGAAGCAAGAAGAATAGATTTCGCGATCAGCGCGGCTGAGGGCGAAATCTAGCTGAGGCTTGATCATCGCCGCCTCTTTGTGTTTGCCCATCGCGAGGTAGCAGTCGTGCAATCCTTTTAAAGCCCAGACGTTGTTCGGGTGCCGATTTGAGCGGATACACGTGTCGTTCATACCCAAATCAGCCTCGTAAGCAGCGGCGGCCTCCTCAAAATGGCCTTGCTCAAGAAGTAGCGCCCCAAGGGGATGGCGGCTGGGCATCATCCAGGGCCAGGGTTCGTCATAAGGCAGCGCGTCTTCCAGCTCTACGGCTTTGCGCAGACGGACGAAAGCAATGTCATAGTTGCCCCGGTGATACTCAACCTCCCCATTGAGCATTTCACGAGCGACTTCGAGTATCTGCTGACAAGACACCACGTGAATATGCCGGGTCTCAGGCACCGTTGCCAAGGCCTCTTCAAACATGCGACGTGCCTCGTCAGCTTTGTCGTGCTGTTTCAACGCAGCGTAAGCGATGCCTTTGCCGTACCAGTTGAGCGCGGTTGTCATCGAGTATTCCGCCGCGTTTTCCGGCAGTGGCTCATCAATCAGCTGCTGCCAACGCCCAAACCGTACAAGCGCATGGGTCTTGATCGACATATATCCTTCCAGCCAATCTGCCATCGGTGGATCTTCACAGCGGACCAGTGCATCAGGGATTGTTTTCATCATACCCTCGACGGCCTCTATCGCGGGCTGGTATTGCCCGAGGAACATTGCGCCGTAGAGTTTGAAGTGATAGTTGTGAACCCGATACATTGAATAGAAATTCATAGCCCCGGATTTCTCCCAGTAAATCTCGTCTGCAATAATTCCCTTGTGATTCCAGACCACGACATCCTGATAATTGCCACAAAGCACATCGATGTGCGTGGCCATGTGTGCAAGATGCCCAGCAGAGGGGATTAACTCCCGCAACTCATCTGCATAACGCAGCGCCACTTCAGGGGTCGGTGACATCTCCATCAGGTGGATATAAAGGTGCAAAAGGCCAGGATGACGATCCCGGCCACGGGCTTCAACCTTGTCCAGCGAGTCCTCCAGCACTTTGCGGCATTCCAGTGTATCACCATCGGGATTTGGCTCGCCTGAACGCGGATCCCACATCTGCCAGGGTGTGCGGTTCATCATTGCTTCGGCAAACAGGGTCGCTACATCCGGGTCATCCGGGAACTGCTCATATACACGGCGCATTTCATTCGAATAGGCAGCGGACCAAGCATAAAGATCGGGCACTGGTTCATTCGACTGATACCGGCTTTCCAGGGCGGTGATCAGCGCTTTTTCGACGTCCGATGCACCCTCAGTGACAGCCTTGGCCTTTTCGATTGCCACGCGCGATTGTACCAGCGTGTCCAGCACCTGCTCGGGTGTAAATAGCTCCCATGGTTTGTTGTAATTCGGACCAATGATGTAAGCGAGGCCCCAATATGCCATAGCGCAGTTAGGATCTGCCTTGACTGCATTCTCGAAGCACAGACCGGCTTCTTCATGATGATACCCGAAAATCCAATTCAGCCCGCGATCAAACCAAACCTGCGCCTCCTTGGACGACGTGGTGATCGGTCGGCTATAGCGTCCGAGATCATATGGATAGTCCAGCATAACATTCCTCCGTGCTTCCTGTATTATAGAATTGCTTTCTATTTTTCTAAAAGCTGAAAGCTATAGCAAGGATTTTGTCGGGAAATCCCCATTTTTTGTGATGATGTTCCGCATTGTAGAAAGCGACGGCCGATTAGACGGTATTGCCATCAAAACAGGCAGCTTTGGGAGCCACCCGACCCAGCCCATCATCAATAAGTGAAGCTTCCAAACTGCGCGCGAATCGCAGCAACCGCGCATCCGAATGGCGAGGACCAACGATCTGAATTCCAAACGGCATGCCATTGTGGTCGAAACCGCACGGCAGCGTGATGACGGGACAGCTGGTCAGGGACAAAGCCCACGTGATGGCATACCAGGCATAGTACTCGGTCAGTGCCTGGCCGTTGATCGCAACGGGGTGGTTTTCTTCAACCGGAAACGGGGACACGGCAGTTGCCGGGCAGATCAGATAGTCGATCTGCTCAAACAGTTTTTGAAACTGGCGATATAAGACTGTGTGGGCCGCATCGGCTCGCGCTGTGTCCGCAAGGGTCAGTTCAGTTGCATCCAGGATATTGCTACGCACGTTCTTGCCAATCTTGTCGGGCTGTGCCTCAGCAAGTGTTCCGTAGGCTGCATAAAGGCTTTCGGCGCGCAGAACTCGAAATACCTGAGCGGCGGCCGATAGATCAATTTCAAGCGCTTCGGCCGAACGGAAATGCGCACCTATGGTGTTCTGATGACTTTCAAAAAGCTTGGCGATCCTTGAATCAACATGAGCTACACCAAGATCGGTTGAAAACCCGACGCGCAAATGCGCAAGATCCTCGATCCGGTGAAAATCGCTAAACGAGATATCAAGCCTTGGCGCGCAAAGTGGATCGCGCGTGTCAAAGCCCGCAATTGCCGACAGCATTAGTGCAAGATCTTCAACCGACCGCGCCATCGGACCATCGGTCCAAAGAGGCGAGAAACCGGAAACATGGCTTTGCGACGCCACCAAACCGGGCGAAGGTCGCATCCCGACCACACCGCAAAAAGACGCGGGAATCCTCAAGCTTCCGCCCAGATCCGAACCTGACGCCAAAGGCGCCATATGGCTGGCAAGCGCCGCCGCTGATCCCCCGGACGACCCGCCGGACGTGACGCCAGGATCATAGGGGTTGCCCGTTGCGCCAAAAACCAGATTCGAGGTGTTGGCCCCCGCCCCAAATTCCGGTGTGTTGGTTTTACCCAATATGATAGCGCCAGCGGAACGCAGCCTTTCGACGATAATGTCATCCGCGTCCGGGATATGATCGGCAAAACAGCAACTGCCAAAGGTCGTGCGCAGGCCTTTTGTCCGGCTCAGATCCTTTATCAAAACTGGAAGCCCGTGCAGGGCCGGAAGCGGCAAGCTGTCTTCTACGGCCCTGTCAGCGATCAAAGCCGCGTCAAGCGCAGCGTCAAAGTCTGTTGTGATGACGGCATTGATGGCTGGGTTACGGGTTTCGATCCGCTCCATACATGCTTTGACAAGATCGCTTGGCTTCAACTCGCGTGCGCCGACAAGCCGGCGTGCTTCGACGGCCCCAAAGTCAGCAGGATGGGTCATGCTGCGGTCAAGCTCGTTTCTGCGGCTGCGGACATTGACCAGATATCGGCTATGTCCACGACGGGTGTGTGCTGTAGTTTGACCAAGTCCTTACCCAAGATGCCCTCTCTTACCTTTCTAAGCTTTTTGCGCTGTCCGGCGCGGCACCGCCCATCAATAGAGTTCTGCATCTCTGAAAATAGTTCTGACCGTGCTCTATCTGTACAGCCTGACAAGCTGTACTTAGCGAGGCGCCTAAATCTAAACTTGACAGACGCCACCCATAATGTCCAGCATATAGAACAACATTCTGCAATACAGAAACCTAGCTGCGACACTTCTGGGAGGAAGATCAATGACACAATTGAATGCAATGGCGTTGGCTCTAGCGATCTGTGGCGCCCTGGCGACTTTTTCGTTTATGAGTTTCGGCGGCAGCCTGTCGCTTTGGGCGGCCTTTGTGGCCTGGGCAAGCTTCTTTCACTCGGGCGGCGAGATGTCGAGGATCGGGGAAACTCTGGCGGCGGCTTTGTTTGGCACCCTGCTGGGCGGGCTGACTATGTATTTGATCACCGCCGCACCTTTGGGTGCCAGTCTGGCGCTTCCGGTCTGGGCGGCCGCTGCTGTCTTTGTGTCCGCCGGAGTGGCAGTGCAATCGAGCCGTATCGCCCTGCTTGCCGCAGTCCCGATCACGATGTACGCATTGGCCTGTGTCGCCGCCTTCGTGATCCTGAAAGGCAAAGGCGGGCTGGACCTGTTCAGCGCATCGTTCGAGACCAGCGCGATCCTTAACATCGGTTTTTCGATGTCCATTGGCGTTGGATTCGCCGTGGCAACGGCCAAGCTGGCCGGCTTTCTCACCAAGAACGCGGAAAGCTCGCAAACGCTTTGATCCCCAAATCGCGGGAGCGTTCAGCACCCCGCGACGCTGTCAGGAAAGAGCACAGAATGGAACTTTTCATCAAACCTCATGCCAGCTCGCTGGCGCCGCATATCGTACTGAATTGGTTGAACGTTGATTACGATCTCCAAGAGACCGAGTTCTTTGACGACGTCCTATACAAACACAACCCAACTGGAACCGTCGGCTTTCTGAAGCTGCCAGACGGGAAGGTCATGACCCAGGTCGCGGCGGTCATGAAACATCTGGTGCGCAGCCACCCAAGCGCCATGCTCGGCCCGCCCGAGGATATGGAGACCGCCTATCAGACCGACCGTTGGCTGTTGTTTCTTGCCAGCGATGTGCACCCGCCGTTTCATCTGCTGTTTTTGCCGGACCGCTACGCGATCAACGAAAACGCAGCAGCCCGCGAGGCGGCGCTGGTGCTATGCTATCGGAACTTCGCCATTCTGGATGCGCATCTTGAAGGACGCAACTTTATGCTGGGCGATCAGAAATCCATCGTGGATGCGCTCTTGTTTCCCATGATCCGTTGGTCCTACATGCAATTCGCGGATGACCACAAAGCCTATGCCAACCTAAACGCACTGCACGACCGGATGGAACAAGACCCCGGCGTCCAGCGCGCGATGGAAAAGGAGGGCATCTGGAAAACCATATCGCGCTAATGCCCATCAAGCATCAGGGACAGACCAAGACCATGGACATATCGACGAGCGCAGCGCTCGCCCACCGCCTATTTTCGTTGCAAAAGCCGCCGGGCTGCACCTCGGCGGGTCTGCATCACTTCGCTATGCCGGAGCCCCAGCCCGACTTGGTCTGCGTGCTCGAGGCCATCTGACATGACACTTGTACAGGTATCCCGGCTTGTACCGGGGGTTTTGACATGTCTGATCGTCGCCGTCGCTGCACGATTCCTGTCAGACCACTACGCCGCGCCGACGATGCTTTTTGCTCTTCTCCTGGGGCTCAGCCTGCATTTTCTGGCGGAAGATAAAAAAGCTGTGCCGGGCATCAGCTTTGCCGCAGCGGATTTGCTTAAACTGGGCGTCGCCTTGCTTGGGTTGAGGATCACCCTGGCCGAGATCGGGGCCATGAACGCCGAAACCATCCTGCTGATCATCGGCGGCGTTGGATTCACAATAGGTATGGGAATCGGGCTGTCCTATTTGCTGGGCCGAAAACTAAAATTCGGGCTGCTGACAGGCGGAGCAGTTGGGATCTGCGGGGCCTCTGCCGCACTGGCCATTTCCGCGGCTTTGCCAGACTCGAAAACCAAAGAGCGCGATACCGCCTTTACTGTGGTCGCGGTCACCACTTTGTCGACAATCGCGATGGTCCTCTATCCGATTCTCGGCAAAGCCATCGGGTTCGACGACCAGACCATCGGCGTTCTGTTGGGTCTTACCATTCATGACGTCGCCCAAGTGGTCGGAGCAGGCTTTTCGGTGTCTGACGAGGCCGGCAGTACTGCGACACTTATCAAACTGTTCCGCGTCTCGCTCTTGGTGCCGGTTATCCTTCTTATCTCGGTTGCTTTTCGCAATGAATCGGGAAGCGGAAAACGCCAAGGGGTACCCTGGTTTGTCTATGGCTTTGTTCTTGCGATCGGGGTCAACAGTTCCGGCCTTTTGCCCGAACTGGTGCACGCCGTTCTCTCTGAACTGTCTGGTTGGCTGCTTATTGTTGGTATCGCTGGCATCGGTATCAAGACTTCGCTCCAAAGTCTCGCCACGGTCGGAACCACGGCGCTGGTGATTGTTTGCCTGGAAACCGCCGTCCTTTTCGGTGTGGCCACGTCAATTCTGGCCTGGTGGTGATACTTGCCTCATGAAACGGATGCTTTTGTTCGATGGTTTGTTTGGAAGAGAAGAAGCCCGAACGCCAATAGGACTGGGGCAGATAGTCCAGCCAGACCAATCCAGCCGATCCCGGCATAGAGTGCGCCCGACATAAGCGACGCCGCCGAGGACGAGATTGCAAGGATCGTATCGTTCGCGCCCTGGATTAAGGGGCGCTCCTGCACGCTCAGCGCCGATTGCAGCAGGTGTGTGCCGCTGACAAAGCCGAAATTCCACCCGACTCCAAGCAAAATGAGCGCGGCATAGAAATTCAACAGCTCCAGCCCTGACCAGGCAACAACAGCCGAGAACAACAAAAGCGCAATGCCAATCGCAGCAATCCAACCGGCCCCGAAACGTTTGATGAGTGATCCGGTGAAAAAGCCGGGCGCAAACATGGCCACCACATGCCAGCGGATGACATCTGCGGCCTGGGTGTCGGCAAAACCGCAGCCGATCATGGCCAAAGGCGTTGGTGTCATCAGCAAGACCATCATCGCCTGCGAAAGCGCGGCAATGCCAATGGCGACCGCAATCCGGGGATTGTTGCTCAGGATGCGGCGCAAGGTTGCGGTTTTTTGCGCGGTCTGAGCGGATCGCCGCGCCTGCGTTTTCAAACCAAGAACCGGAATTGCGCCCAGTATCGCCAGTATCGCCATCGCCGTATAGGCTCCCGCCAAAGGGGTTGGTGCCAGCGCATCCTTTGACCAGGAAAACAATTCCGGGCCGATCAGCGCGGCGGCCAGCCCGGAGGCAAGAGTAAAGGAAATCGCCTGCGGTCGATGCTCTTCGGTGACCGCCTCGGAGGCTGCGAAACGGAAATAATTCACACAGATCAAGGCACTGCCCAAGGCGACATGGGCCGCGCACAGCAAGACAAAGCTTTGGATCTGAAGCGCCAGCACCGCAAGGCCCGCGCCAGCAAAAAGCGCAGCCGCCCCCAGCAAAAAGCCCGCGCGCCGGCCGAAACGCCCCATGAATAGCGATATGGGAGAGGCCACGGCGATCCCGGCCAGCATCTGCGCCGATGGCGGCGCGGTGGCCAGCCAGCTTTGGGGCGCCAACCAGGCGCCAGCCAAGCCGCCCAGAATGATCAGCATCGGCATGGCAGAGCCAAGAATGACGTTGCCCAAAAGGATCAGTACAAAGTTCCGGTTCAGCATAAACAGGCCCAACGTTCAGGTGTTGTTATGTGTTCTTTTACACGCTGGCCGACTTGGCGATAATGACATACAATCATCAATTATGGACAAAATACGCCATATCGACGTGCTTCTTTTTGACAACCTGAATATTTTGGATGTTGCCGGGCCGGTTCAGGCATTCAATTCGGCCAATGATAACAGTCTGATCCGATATCAGCTGCGCTACGTGTCGCTGGATGGCAGCCCCGTCATCGCGTCCTGCGGATTGCGGTTGCAGGCGGATCGGGCGGCAGGGCATGACGGCGGGCAGGATCTGCTCATCCCCGGCGGACGCGGTATTGATCGCCTGTTGCGGCATAAAGGGCTGCGGCAGCTTCTTCGCGGCTGGTTGCAGTCGGCAGATGATCGGCGGCTGATCTCGATTTGCTCTGGCGCCCTGATCCTCGCAGATGCGGGGTTGTTGGATGGCCGGGCTGCAACAACCCATTGGTCGCGCGCCGTTCAAGCCCGTGACATGTTCCCAAGTGTCAACTGGAACACAGACGCGCTCTATCGTATTGAAGAGCCGATCTTCATGTCGGCGGGTGTCACATCGGGCATAGACTTAGCGCTGGAGATCATCAGACGGGACTACGGTGCGACTGTTGCCCTCTCGGTGGCGCGAGAGTTGGTGGTTTATCTCAAGCGCAGTGGCGGACAAAACCAGTTCACTGACGTTCTCGAAGCCCAATTCATAGAAGATACAGAAATCTCCCGCCTGATCTCGGCCTTGCATGACGACCCAGGTCAGGTGTGGACGCTAGATCGTATGGCCGATGTCGCTGGACTGACATCACGCACCCTGGTTCGGCGTTTCTCCGCCCTGACGGGGCACTCTCCTGCAAAGTTTTTGGAGCGTTACAGGGTCAAGCGCGCAACTGACGCGCTGTGCGCTGGCATCCCGATTGGGAAGAGCATTGAAATCTCGGGGTTCCGTGATTTCCAGCAAATGCAACGCGCGTTCAAACGGCAACTTGGGACAACAGTCGGAAACTATGCAGGGAACTTTGCCAAATGAGTTTTCCCAAGTCACGGTCGGGCTAACTGAATCAGCTGGTTCAGCGCCACATCCAGATCTTGCGGCTGTTGGATGCCGCGCGAAACCATCATCGCCCCTTCCAGGCCTGATACAAATGTTTTGGCAAAAGTCCTGGCGTCGATATCGGCACGAATGTCGCCATCGGCTTGGCCCTTTTTGAGTACCTCGCCAACCCATTCATGTTGCGCTTCAAAGAACCGCTGCACTTCGTTACGAACGTTGTTCGGCAGCGTTGATGCGTCGGCGGCTAATACGCCACCCAAGCATAACCCACCCTGGTCCCGCAAAGACACCACGAACAAAGTCCCATAGGCCCTCAACAAGTCCGGCGCGTTAGGGGCCATGAGTTCGTTCAACGCATCTGAAAACGCTTCACGATAGGCTCTTGCGGCGGCTTCAACCAATTCCGCTTTGGTCGCGAAGTGATAGTGGATGCTGGCGCTTTTGATGCCGACCTGAGCAGCCACATCCCGAAAGCTGAAGCCGTTATAGCCACGATCCATCATCAGCACCCGAGCTGCATCCAGAATTTCATTCGCCTTATCGTTCATGTGATATTCAAACCCGGTTCAGCTTACCTATCAAGTACTAGATAGGGGTTGACGCGTCAAGATCACGTCCCTACCTCTTTGCCTACCTAGTACTTGATAGACAGGAGGTTCTATGTCACATCTCAATTCAGGTCGCCGCCGGGTATTGTTGGGCGCAGCAGCAACGGCGCTCTCCGCTCCCGCGATTGTACAAGCCAGCACACTTGGAGGCGGACCAATCGGCGAAGGCGTTGCGCCGCTTGAACATGGAACCGTGACGATTGCGGATTTCGGGACAGTCAAAATCCACAGCTACCAAAGCCCCGACCTAACCGGATGCGTGACGACGCATATCGTCGAAACACCCGAACGGCTCGTGTTCATCGATGGTCAGCGGTCTGTCATCTATGGGCAGGAGGTCCGCGACTATGCCGCCGCAACGGGCAAGCCTGTGGACCGCATGATCATTTCACACCTACATCCCGATCACTGGTTTGGAGCTTACCAGTTCCGAGATGTTCCGATCTATTCTTTCGCCGAAACCCGGGCCGAGATAGATCAGCTGGGCGACTTCTTTATCGAAATCAGCCTCGAGTCACTGGGCAAACACGTCCCTCCGGTTAAGGTTGTGCCGAACCAGATCATCCAGCATGGCGCAACAGAAGTGATCGACGGAGTTCCGTTTGAGTTTCGCTACGTGACGGATGCCGAGTCCGACAACATGATGACCATTTACCTGCCGGATCAGAAAGTCCTGATCGCGCAGGATATGCTCTATAACAACTGCCACCTGTTTTGTGGGCACGGCAACTTCGACGGCTGGGCGGCCGGACTAAAAGCGATGCAAAAGGACACGACTTTCGACCTCGTTCTGCCCGGCCATGGTCCTACCTCTGGCTCGCGCCAGGCGATTGATGACGCTATCGTCTATCTGGACCACGTCCAGAGTGCCTATTCCAAGGCGTCAACGCCCGAGGAACTAAAAAGCGCTATCCTTGAGCGCTACCCGTCTTATCTTGCAGCGGGGCTTGTCGATATTCAGAACTTGTTCCTGTTCCCCAAGTCATAGGATGCCGAAGTGCTGCGGGCAGTTTCATTCTGCCCGCAGCGATCTATGCTGTTGAGTGTAACGATCCGAATACCCACCCAACTACCGGAGAATGATATGACGGGTCCCCTAACTGGCGTTCGCGTCATCGACCTCACGACCGTGATCTCCGGTCCGCTGGCCACCATGACCCTTGGCGATCAAGGTGCGGACATTATTAAAATCGAACACCCCGATGGCGGCGATTTTTCGCGCCAAGTCTCAACCCGTCACGCAGACATGTCGGCGTCTTTTCTGAACAACAACCGTAACAAGCGCTCGGTTACGTTGGGCCTGAAGTCCAAGGATGGAGTGAAAGCCGTTCAATCCATGGCCGCCCAATCGGATGTGTTCATTCAGAACTTTCGCCCGGGGGTCGCAGACCGGCTGGGGCTTGGATATGAGGCACTTTCGATGCTGAACCCCAAGCTGATCTATGTTTCAATCGCAGGGTTCGGGCATACGGGGCCTCTGGCCCAAAACCCCGTCTACGATCCCTTGATTCAGGCGGTCTCGGCGCTCACCACCGTTCAGGCTGGATCGGACGAAGAGCGCCCGCGCCTCGTGCGCACCATCCTGCCGGACAAGTTGACCGGCATCCAAACCAGCCAAGCAATTGCTGCGGCTCTCTTCTCCCGTGAACGCAGCGGGATCGGCCAGCACATTCAGGTGTCGATGCTCGACGTACTGATTGCGTTCTTATGGAGTTCGGATATGAACGGCCACACCTTTGAGGGCGATGAATTGGAACGCGAAGAGGCACAATCCTACATTGATTTGATCTATGAGGTGGCGGATGGCTTCCTAAGCATTGCTGTGATGCAAGACAAGCAATGGCGCGGGTTTGCCGCTGTCGTGGACCGCACCGCCCTTTTGGATGATCCACGTTTCTAAACGCCGGAACTGCGAGAAATGAATCGCGATGCCCGACTGGAAGCCATTCAAAAGGCCGTCAAAGGGTTTACCCAGGCTGATTTGATCCAGCGGTTGGACGCCGAGAACGTACCCAACGCGCCGGTGCTGACACGCAAACAGATGCGGCAGCACCCACAGGTTCAAGCAAACGGAATCATCGTTGAGACCCTGCACCCAATTGCGGGCATGTTACGGCAGGCGCGTCATCCGTCCAAATTCTCGAGAACGCCTACGTCCATTCATCGACATGCCCCCGCACTGGGGGAACACACGGATGAAGTGCTTTCCGAATTCGGCATTGCGCCCATCAACGCCGTCAGCAAATCATGAATGACTCTGGAAGCGCTCCGACGAACGGTCGGGTGATTGTGATCGCCGGTCCAAGTAACCTGAAGGCGCGACAAAAGACAACGCTCCGTTGTACAACCAAAGGGTCAATGCAGCAAAAAACTATGGGCCGCCAACATGCATACATTCTTCGCCGACACCCGCGCGCAAATTCCGCTTATCCAGGCCCCCATGGCAGGGGCACAAGATGAAGAACTTGCAATCGCTGTGGCGCAAGCGGGCGGCATAGGATCAATCCCATGTGCGATGCTGACCCCGCAAGATGTATTGGCCTCAGCCTCTCGGTTCCAGAATGCGACCAACGGTCCATTGAACCTCAATTTCTTTTGTCATACCCCCAACCGATCGCGATCCACTGCGCGAGGAGATTTGGCTTCGGGAACTGCGCAAGTTCTATGATGAACTCTCGATCCCGTCTGACTATCCCACAGGCGGTCTGCCCCGCACATTGGATACCGCAATGGTCGATGCGGTTTGCAGGATCAAGCCCGCCGTAGTGAGCTTTCACTTTGGCCTGCCTGCGCGAGGGTTCGTCAACAGGTTGGTCCGCGAGGCCGGGCCGATAAACCCCCATGTACAGGCCTTTCCGCTTGCGATTTCCGCATTGGGGCCACTGAAATCAGCAACCCTGGGGACAGAAGACTTTGCTTCCATGTGGGCAGGTGAGAATTGGAGAACCGGCGACGCAAAACCCGCAGCGGACATCATACAAGAACTTGCACAGGGATTCGAGCGGACTTCTTAGTAATAAGATCCAACTCGATAGCCTCCGACAGGCCAAGCTACCTTCCAGATTGTGATAAGCGCGCGAAACGCAGCAGAAACCGTAAGCCAAAGGCTAGTGTAACAGCCTACCGCGTAACCGACCGTTACAAGTCTGCAGGGTTCAGAGCCGGACGCACACCGATCATGCTGTCTCGCGTCACAAGCTTGGCAAGCTCTTCCTCGCTCCAACTTTCGGTTCCGGCCGGACGTGCGGGCATCACAAGATATCGCATGTCGGCCGAGCTGTCATGGACCCGAAGTTCCACATCCTCAGGCAGTTCGAGCCCGAACTGGCGCAACAATGCGCGTGGTCGCACGACGGCGTCTGATCGGTAAGCTCGGCTCTTGTACCAATCCGGCGGCAGCCCAAGAAGCGGCCACGGATAGCAGGAACACAGTGTGCAAACGACCAGATTGTGCAGTTTGGGCGTATTCTCCAACACGATGAGGTTCAGCCATGTTGGCTCTAACCCCAGTTCCCTAGCCGCTTCGGTGGCGTTGTTGCGCATGCGATCCAGATAGGCCGGATCGCTCCAGCCTTTGGCGACCATACGCGCCCCGTTATGCGGCCCGCGCCGATCCATCATCTGGTGCACATCCACCAACTCTGCCTGCGAAATGGTGTCATTCTCGATCAGCAACTCACGCAGGGCTATTTCCATGAACTGATAATAGCCAGTGATGTGGTCTTCCTCATCCGGCTGGTTGGGGTGCGGATGGTGATGAGGGTGATCATGCATGGGTCAAGGTTCCTCAGGGATTAACCAGTGCTCGAATACTTCGACTTCGATAGTGTCCACGGCAGGCCCGGCGTAGTTGGACCACAAGTCTTTCATGGCAACACGAACGCGGTAAAGCGGCGTTGCGGGCAAACCATCTCGGCGATAGGCAAGCTCTTCAGGATTGGCAAACGCACCGCAATATCGCTCGATCACACCTGCCACGCCCCGCAAATAGTGCGGCGTACGGCAATGGCCGATGGGATAGGCCCCGCGCACACGCACCCGATCACCGGGTGCGAAAGCAGCAGTTGCATTGCTCCCAAATGCCGGTTTAGTCATCGCGTTTCTCTGCGTAACGCTCTTCAACTTCGGCAATCCGACGGCCCAGTGCATCGTCTGTTACAAGACCGCGCTCGACCATGATTTGCGACATCGCCCAAATCCACTGCTCATAATAGGTCAGCCTCTTGTATTTCTCTTCTCCCATACCCTCGACCGCGCGGCGCAGCTCATCGACCTTCAACAGCCCTTTGCGCGCCAGAAGCTCGCGCAGCGCATGGGTCCGCTTCTCCCATGGGTCATAATCGTGTTCGTCTTCGCTAAAAGGTTCATCGAGAACCCCGCCAAGGTCATGAATGCCACGTGTGTCGGGATGAAGCATGTCAAGAAGCCTCCTTTTGCTGTTTGGCCGCCGCCATCTTGTCGCGGTAGGCCGCGATGCGCATCCTCAGGCCCGGACGACCCGCAGTTCTGACGATTGCCGCCAGATCAGCCGCGCGCGTATCGGCCTGGGTCAGATCGAGCATATTCGCAAGAGCGGTTTTCGACAGCACCACCGCGCGGGCGGCAAGGTCGCGCGCGACATCGTCCCATTCGGATTGCGGTGCAACTTGCGTGGCAAAGCTCGTCTCGCGCGCCTCTTCGGCTGCGACCACTTTTGTATCAATCAGTATGTCGCGAGCCGCATCTGGACCAATCAATGCCGTCAAGCGGCGGGTTCCAAGGGCCAGCCCAAAGTTCCAGCCCGGCATCCGAAACTTTGCTTCAGGGCTGGCAATTCGGAAGGTGCAAGCCGCAAACAGATCCACCCCGGCGCCGACGCTTTGCCCTTGGGCAAAAGCTGTAACCGGAACCGGACAATGGTTTACAAGCTGCAACAGATGCTCGATCCTTAGGATGCGCCACAGGATATCTCCATCCGAAAGATCAGCCAGATCAGCCAGATAAAACCCGGTGCAAAAATGACGTCCCGCGCCACGAATGGTGACACACCGCGCCTGAACAGAGCCTTCAAATACTTCAATCAGCGCTTCGACCAGATCAGGCGACAGGGCATTTCCCTGCGCAGGCAGGTTTAGGGTCAGCGACAGGATATCCTCCTGCCGAGCAATCAGAAGCGCTGAACCGGTCATGCACTACGCCTTTCGGTTTGGGCCAGACCTGCCAACACTTCGTCTGTGTGGGCGCCAAGCTCTGGCGGTGGCGCCGCTATCTGACCCGCTGTATCATTGATCCGCAACGCCGGACCAAATGTCCGGGTCTTGACCCCGTTGGGCAACTCAAACTCTTGCACCCAACCCATATGCTGCACCTGTTTGTCGGCCAAAGCATCGGAATAGGTGTTGATTGGGCTTGATGGTACACCCTTGTCGGAAAATGCCTCTAACCAGTACGCGACCGGCTTGGTCCGAAAAACACTTTCAAGCGTGGATCTTAGTTCTGCCTGGTTGGCGGCACGCAGTGCCGGGTTGGTATAATTTGGATGCTGTTTGAGATCCTCGCGGCCCACAACTTCACACACCAAATACCAGAGGTTGTTGTTCCCCGCGGCCATACCAAAATGACCGTCCGCAGCTTCGAACGCCTGATACGGCGCGTTTCGGGGGTGCGCCGAACCCAATTTGCGCGGATCTTGACCGGTTCCAAAATACTCGCTGGTTTGCAACGCAGCGATGGCCATCGTCGCCCCAAGCATCGCGACATCAATATGCTGTCCGTGACCCGTGCGGCCCCGCTCGACCAGCGCAGCATTGACCGCCATCGCACCATAAAGAGCGGAGACGAAATCGCATAGTGGCACGCCACATTTGACCGGGGCTCCTCCTGGCTCGCCGGTGATGCTCATGACACCTGCCATGGCCTGCATGGTCAAATCAAAGCCGCCTTCCCGAGCCCGAGGGCCCGTCTGCCCGAAGGCTGATATTGAACAGTAAATCAACTCGGGCTTCTCTGCCGACATCGTCGCATAATCAAGCCCGTTTCGCGCCATCACACCGGGTCTGAAATTTTCGACCACGACATCCGCCGACAGGATAAGATTACACGCATTCTCAATGCCTTCCGGGGTTTTCAGGTCCAAAACGACAGATTTTTTGGACCGGTTGATCGACGCAAAATTCTCGGAATAGCCATCATTGATCGGCGGCCACATGCGCATCGCGTCACCGCTTGGACGTTCGACCTTGATAACCTCGGCATCCATGTCAGCCAGCAACATGGCGCAAAATGGTCCTGCTGCGATTTCGCAAAATTCAACCACTCGGATCCCGTTCAACGCACCCATATCAACCTCATATTCTATATTGCATGACAATGTTCTAAATAATAGGACGACCATGTCATGTCAATCGGACTTGTGTTGGGCAGCGCAAATTGCATTTGCAAATCTAGCCTAACAAAGGTACTTTTGGAATACCGTTCTGCTATTTGGAATTCTTGTAGATGCTGACCCAGACCAATCCTCGCCGCTTTCCGATGTCCAAGCCAGAAGGTCACAAACCCGCAGTGCAAAGGTATTCGGCGCAGTTTCCCGAAACCGTTCAAACGGTGCGCGCGCTGTATCTGGGCATTCAAGGACCGAGAGATTTGGGCCCGGCGCTGGTTGAATTTCTCAAAGATGCAAACGGCCTTTTTGCTCTGACCGACGGACCCACCCATGTCGACATGGCGCGGCTGACGGACACTGAGGGCTTTGATACGGCCTTTTGCGTCGCATATTGGACGGATGAGGCAGCCTATGAACGCTGGAGCGCGTCGGCAGATGTCGTCGCCTGGTGGAGCGACCCGACCAAGCTGACCGGTGAAATAGGGTACTTTTGGGAAAGCTTGTCCTCGACATTGCGCAACGCCGAGACTATCGCCTTCAAAGAGTACATTCGTGGCTTGTCGGCTTGCCCACATGCGCAAATCGCCGCGATGGACGAAAGTGGCTATTGGGGCGGTGCCAGGGATCGCATTCCCGCCTCTGGCGAGGACGCGTTTGAGCCGACGAAAGAGGCGATCGAGTTTGTCCCGCGACAAGATACGCTGGGACGAAAGGTCTCGGTCGAAGCGCCGGACAATATCTGCTTGATCCGATCCGGCGTGTCGTGGGCGGAATGCGGCGAGGAACAGCTGAACAGCTATCGTGAGAATATCGAGCCCAAATTGGATATTGGCATGGAGTTCCTGCGCCAGAACCCGGAAGAGACCGGTTGTATGTCCTTGCGTCAGGTTCGTGTCATCGGCGCAGACGGGGCAGACGCGCAAGAGGCCTATTCGGTCGGATACTTCCTGTCGCTCGGGCATCTTGAACGCTGGTCCAAAGAGCACCCGACCCATTTGGCCATTTATTCGCGCGCGCAAATGGAGCGGAAGAAATACGGCGAAAAGCTGGAACTGCGAACCTATCACGAGGTCTATGTGAAAAACCGCGCGTCCCGGTTTGAATATATCAACTGCCACGGACGTACCGGTCTGCTGCCAATCCAGTATGTCGATGGCTGATGGGATCACGCCGCGCTTTCCTGCGCGTTGACCTGATCGGCCAGTTTGATCCTTTGTATTTTGCCCGAAGGACCTTTGGGCAATTCCGGTAGGATATAAACACGGTCCGGCGCCTTGAACGTGCCCACCCTGTCGATGCACAGAGCAATCAGCGCGGCTTCGTTCAGCTTTGATCCGGTGGTCAGTACGACACCTGCGTGAACCTTTTCCCCGTAATGGGGACAAGGCACGGCAAAGGCCGCCGCCTCGATCACATCCGAATGGGCATATAGCGCATCGTCGATCTCGCGCGGGGCAATGTTTTCTCCACCCTTGATAATCAGCTCTTTCAGACGCCCGGTCACAAAGACATAGCCGTCCTCGTCCATCCGGCCCAGATCACCGGTTCTCAGCCAGCCATCTGTGGTCAACGTGTCTGAGGTTGCCTGCTCGTTCTTCAGATAGCACCGCATTACGTTCGGCCCGCGCACCAGCAGTTCTCCCTCCTGCCCGCGGTCCATCGGCTGGCCGATCGGATCGGCGACGATGACCTCATTGCCAAACGGAATACCGGGCGAGCCGATCTTGCGCGGACCGGGCGGCAAGGGATTGGACAGGATTGGCGCGGCGGTTTCAGTCAGACCCATGGTTTCAATGATCGGAACGCCGAACATCGTCTCAAAAGCGGTCTGCAGATCGGGTGCCAGCGGGGCTGATGCGGATCTGGCAAAGCGCAGACTGGGCAGTTTTTCGGCCAACCCTCCCGTTTTCTTGGCGTCATCAGTCAGATAGGAAATCTGCGTCGGAACCAGCGATATCCAAGTGACGTTGTGCTGTGCGGCAAGCGTCCAGAAATGGGAGACCCCGAACCGGCGGGGCATAACAACACTGCCACCCGAGACAAGCGGGCCCAGCAGGGTCACACACAACCCATTGATGTGATAGAGCGGCAGCACGCAGAGCGCACGGTCCTCTGCGGTGAGCTCATGCGCAAGACAGGTATTCACACCGCCCGCCAGAAGGTTTGCATGGCTGAGCACAACCCCCTTGGGCCTGCCTGTCGTGCCGGATGTATAGATCAGCAAACCATCCGCGTGGGCGCCCAGTTTGGGCAGTTTGAATTCGGAACCCGGTGAGCCGGAAAACAGATCGGCATCGACTCGTACGATCTCGGGCGGCAGCGCCCGGTCACTATAAGCCGCCGAAATCAGACTGTGCGCATCGGTATCCGCCAGAACCAGCCTGGCATCCGAATGCTCAAGCACATAGGCAATCGTATCGTGCCCGGCGACCAGATTGATAGCCGTCGCATGATAACCGCCATAAAACAGGCCAAGGATCACAAGGGCGGCCTGCGCTCCGTTGCTCATGGCAAACGCAACATTCTGCCCGGGCTCGACACCGCGCCCAGCGACCTGCGCGGCAACCGCGCGGGCGGCATTCTGCACATCCTGATAGGTATGCGACGTGCCACTTTCCCCGTCGATGATGAACGCCGCATCGGGGGTTTGTTCGACGCGTTGATCCAGCAAGTCCCGGATGGATCGCTCGTCCGTAAGCGCAGCCCAGTCCTTCATTGCCCCGTTTCCTTCCAGTAGTCCGCAAACACATCTTCAAGGGTCGGCTCGCGCGGTGCGACGGGGCGCACAATCATGGTGGTGTTCATGAAGTGGCGATAGTTGACGTTTTCGTCGATGGCATTGCCACCCCAGCTGCCGCAGCCCATCGACAAAGAGAACGGCAACCCATTGTCGAAAGATCCGCCAGTGGCGAATGTATGCGCCTGATTGACGATGACCCGGCAAACCGGAACCGTCATACCAAGGTCACGGACCCGTTCGTCGCGGGTTGTGTGTATGCCGATCGAATGGCCGGCCCCTTGATAGGCAAGAACGCGCGCTGCCGTTATGGCCGCCGCCTCGTAGTCCTGCGCCGAATAGAGCGCGAGCACCAAAGACAGCTTTTCACCGGATTCCGGGTGGTCGGGTCCAATGCCAGTGGTCGGCATGACCAGGAACCGCGCGCCCCCGGGTTCGGCCAGTTTGATGCCTGTCACCTCCAGCAGTTTGCCGAGGTCCTGAGCGATGATTTGCGGGTTCAGACGACCGCCGGGAAACATCGCCTTTTTCACTGCAATCGCATCTGCATCGCTTAACACACGACCGCCAGCCCTGTGCAGCTCGGCCAGAAACGCCTCGCGCACCGAATCGACAACGACAACAGCATTTTCGGACGAACATGAGGTTGCGTTGTCAAAACACTTCGACGCCGCGATCTTAGCCGCTGCCGAGGAAAGATTGGCGGTTTCGTCCACAATCACGGTCGCGTTGCCAACACCGACACCGATTGCAGGCGTCCCCGATGTGTAAGCGCGGCGCACGTTGTCCTGTGATCCGGTGACCACCAGCATGTCCGCCATTTCCATCAGCGCCTGGGTCTTGGCCTTACTGGCAGGCAGCGGCACCATCTGCACCAGATCAACCGGCAGACCAAGCCTGGCAAGCTCGGCATGGATATAGCCGACCAGCTTTTCGCAAACCCGAACGCCCTTGGGCGACGGAGCCAGGATAATTGCATTACCGCATTTCAGCGCATTGATCGCATTATTGGTCGGCGTCGCCACAGGGTTTGTCGAGGGAACGATGGCCGCCACGACACCTTTTGGCCGCGCAATCTCCGTCAGACCCGTATCGGGGTTGTCAGCAATGACACCTTGCGTCCGGGCCCGGGTGATATCGCGCAACAAGCCCAGCGTTTTGCGGTGGTTCTTGAGAATTTTGTCCGACACATTCCCCAGGCCTGTTGTCTCGACAGCCATTTCGGACAGTTCCCGATTGCGGGCCCCATCCAACAACGCCCAGCCCACCGCGCGCGCCGCCATATCGTAGCGGGCCTGATCCGCTCCGGCCTCAAACGCGGTCTGCGCGCGCCGCGCGCGCGCCACAAGCTCAGCGATCAGGTCATGGGCCGCGTCATCTGCCGGAGGTTTGTTCATGGTTTCGGTTACCATCTGGTAATGTCCTTTCAGGTGGGGGCTTGTGCCGCGTTCGCGCGCCGCTGTCTGACATGCCACAGCATCCAGAGGCCAAAACAAATCGGGGTGATCAGATGATAGATCGCGCCACTAAGAAAGAGGGTCAGCACAAACAACACAGGCCCAAGAAGCGCGACCAGAACACGTTCCGTGCTATCCAGTCGGCGGCTTGGAACAGCACCATAGGTTGCCGCGGACAACATGATGGTAGCCAACAGGAAGGCTCCGATCATTCCAAGGGTCTCTGGCTCAATATTGGGGAAACCCAGCACATTGGGGAAGGCCACAAACAAGAACGGCACCAGAAAGCAGACGCCACCAAGCTTAAAACACTCCCATGCGGTTCCCATGAAACTGCCGTTCGAGATGCGGATGGCAGTCAGAATACCCACGGCAACGGGCGGCGACAGGGTCGAAAAAATCGCGAAGTAGAAACCGTAGAAATTCGCCACCAGCGGCTCGATCCCCAGATCAATCAGCGAAGGCACGACGACAATCGCAATCAAGGCGTAAGCGGCCGGGGTCGGCAGACCCATCCCGATCAGCAGCGAAACACCCATGCCAAGCAACAATCCGATGGCCAGACTGTCGCGTGACATCTCAATCATCAACCGGCCCAGTGACAGGCCGGTTCCGGTGGTTACGAGCATCTGCACAATGATGCCGATGGCCGACAGGATCACAGTCAGCTTGGCCCCGGCCAGCGCCCCTTCGACAAATCCATTGCCCAGACCGACAAGACTTGGGCGATATTCGCGCGGCCGCAAACAGCTGAGCCCGACTGCCAGAATGATCCCCCAAAACCCGCCCATCGGTGCCGAGTAACGCCATGACAGCAACAGGATAAGTGTCAGGAACGAAATCACAAACGACGGCGCGACCCATTTGATCAAACGCCAATCCACCTTTTGCCGATCATAGGGGATGTCCTTGGACGCTGCGATTAGACAGACGATGCCGGACACAACTGCCACCAGATAGAGAATGGCAGGTACAATCGCGGCAATCGCCACTTCGATGTAAGAAATCCCCAAAATCACGCTCATCAGGAACGCGCCAAGACCCATGATCGGTGGTAAAAGTTGCGATCCGGTCGAGGCGAGCACCTCAATCGCACCAGCCTCGTTTCGGGAAAACCCGCTGCGGGTCATGGTTGGAATGGTCATCGAGCCGGACAGCGCAATATTTGACACCGACTGCCCGGTGACCATTCCGATCAGAAGGCTGGCCGTGACCGCTGAATACGCAACGCCGCCGCGAAAAAGGTTCCCGATGGCTTTGCCGATCTCGCCAAACATATCGATGATGCGCGTGCCGTGCAGGGTGCCGCCATACACCAGCAACAAAAAGATAACGTCAGCGGATAGCGGTGCGTAGTTCAAGATACCGCGCGGCCCACCCATCCCCGCCAGATAGCTGACGATCAGGCTGGGCTCATATTTACGGCTGGTCGCCAACACCTCGGGCAGCATGTGCCCAAAGGCAAAGTAAAGCGCTGCAAATAGACAAATCAGCGCCAGTGCCGCGCCCCAGGTCATCCAGGCCACGCACAGGATGATCCCGACCAGTACCAGGCCAAAGATGAAATCTCGGGTGGAGATGAACGGCTGCGAAAACTCCAGCACCTTGGCCTGCGATATGAAGTAAAGGCCGCACACCACAATACCGATCAGCATTGCGCCCGCCAGCGCCGCGACCGGCCGATTGTCGCGATAGCGCTGCTGAATGATCTCGCTCAGCACCAGTGCAAAGATCATCGTGATGTGGATCGTATAATGCTCCATCGCGCCTGTCAGCGAGGACCAGACGGTCGCGCAAGAGTACAGAACTAACGCCGCTGTGATGCCGAGTGTCAGCATCCTGAGCGGCAGGGGTACGGGGTCTATGGCATGTCCGGTCGGTATCTCGGTCTGGCTCAAAATGGAACTCCAGGTTCACAGATCTTGTTCGTGAGGCTTGTGCAGCATTGTCCAAGATGCGCCGCGGCCCGGTCAGGCCGCGACGCTTTCTGAGACCGAATTGGTGCTAGTCGACCAGCCCTAGCTCTTTGTAGGCGCGCATCGCACCGGGATGGATGCGTTCAGGCTGGGTTTTCGCCATATGCGCAATGCTTTCCGCATCCCAGATACCACCCACCGCATTATACTCGGCAACCGTTGGGCCCATCTCGATCCAGAGTTTCACGAACTCGTAGGCCACATCGTTGGGCATGTCTTTGTGGGCGGTCAGCAGAACGTTGTTACCGAGTGTTGTCACTTTCTCTGGCTGGTTGCTCATCGTACCAGCCGGGATCTCGCGGATCTTGAACGGCGCCCCGGTGTCGTCGATGTATTTTTGGATATCGGCGGGGTCGATGGACACATAGTGCCAGTCGCGACCCGAGGATTCGAGCGTCTTGAACGGCCCGGCCTCAAGATTGCGCTTCAACCCATAGGCCGAGTGCAGCACAACCGTGCCCACATCCGCCCGCCCATCCAGCAGGGCCTCGACATTGGCATTGGGTCCCAGCGGGCTATAGCTGGCGACCTTATCCATCATGCCCATGCCATCGACGATCAGGCGCTGGTGCATCCCCCACTCATTCTGGCTTAGCAATCCCGTGGCGATACGCATGTCTTCGAAATCATGCGGTGATTGAATCTCGGGGTCGGTTGCCACAAACAGGTTCGAAGACTGGGTCATCGTGCCGATCACACGAAAGTCCTTTGCCGCCTCCAGCGGTTCAGGAAAGAACGGCGGAACGCCGTTTGCCGCCGCCCACTCGACCACCTCGCCCGAACCAATCATGGTGTTTTTCCACAGATCGGGGTTGGTCGCAAAAAAGCGGACGTTGTAGACAAACCCGGGCGTTTCAACCGCGATGGGCCGCAGCGTGTCGTGAAAGTCCTTGGCATAGGTCTGGATCGTAGCCCAGGCCAGATAGGGGCCCGTACCCTGCGGCGACACCATGATATCGACCTTCTGATCTTCGGCCAAGGCGGGCGCAGCCAAACCAATCGAAACAGCGGTAAGCGCACGGCACAGTGCTGATCTCAAGTGTTTGTTCATTATCTTTTGTTCCCCGTTGGAAGACAGGCCCGCGCCCAGGCGCAAAGCATCACGCCGGATGCCGCCGACCTGTAAAATTTGGTCTGAGGTGAAATGAGCGCTGCCCCTTTCCGATCGGGCGCACTGCATGCCTGGATACGATGGGGTAGTCGTACCCATTTACCTAATATAATGTTTGAGTGGCACCCATAGGGAAAATCTATGAGATACACGCTCCGCCAATTGCGCTACTTTGTGGCGACGGCCGATCACGGCTCGATTTCCGAGGCGGCGCGGCTTCTCAACGTATCGCAGCCCTCGATTTCCAGCGCCATCCTGCAACTTGAAAAGCAGTACAATGTCGCGCTCTTTCTGCGTCGCAACACTGCAGGCGTTACGCTTACGCCATCGGGGGATATCCTTCTACGTGAGGCGCGGGTCATCCTGTCTCATGCCGAGGATTTCGAAGCGATTGCGACCAGCGTCGTCAACGAAGTCACTGGTGAACTAAAAATAGTGACCTTCGTCAACATCGCGCCGGTATTCATGGCATCGCTCGTGCGCACATTTCAGAACCGTTATCCCGGCGTCTCCATTGATCTCAGGATTGGCAACCAGCAAGAGGTCTATGACGCGATCGACAGCGGCAAATACGAGATTGGGCTGACCTTTGATCTGAACCTGCCCAACAGCTACCGCACCGATTTTGTCGCGGTGTTTCCGCCGCAAGCCATCTTTGCGCCTGAACACCCGTTTGCAGATCGAGAAAGCGTGCGTCTGGAAGACCTGGTGGATCAGAAATTCATCTACCTGGATTTGCCGCACAGCCGGAATTACTTCTTTTCGCTCTTCGAGCAGCGTGGCCTGCGTCCCTTGCAGTCACAAGCGGTCGGCTCATTCGAGACCATCCGGTCCTTTGTCGGAAACGGGTTGGGATATTCGATCCTCAATCTGAAGCCCAAGAACCAGACGAACTATGACGGCACGCAGGTCAGCTATGTTCCCCTGGAAGGCACCCACCGCCCGTTGAAACTGTGCTGTATTAGTCTGAAACGGGATGTCTACCGGCGCGTAACGCTGGCCTTTATCGATCATGTCCGTGATCATTTTCATGATCCCTCTCACATGGTCAGACCGGGGTAAAGGAGAGTGTTGCGTTACAAAACCGGTGGCGACGATTCATCGATCTGAGAAAGCTGCATCGCGCCGAGCACATCCTGGGTTGTGCGGAAAAAGCTCTGCACGCGGTTCATGCGGGACAGATCGGGATGGGTCAGGATCCAAAGATCCAGCCGCCACGCCGCGGGATTGGTTGAAACGCATTCAAGATCGGGATTAGTCGCCGCCAGAAAATGCGGCAGATACCCCACCCCCATACCGCTGCGGATCGCAGTGAATTTGCCGATCAGGCTGTCATAGCGGATTTTGATCCGTGCATTGGGAAAACTCTCCTGCCGCCACTGATTGGTGGTGACATGTGCAATCGTGTGATCATCTCCGACCCAATCCAACTGCTCCAGCCCGCTGCCGCGACGCTTGACCACCACGTCTTTACGGCCATACACTCCGTAAGCGATTGATGCGATATGTTGCCCAACCAGATGGTCTGGCACTTTCTTAACCGCCCGCAGCGCGACATCGGCATCCCGCTTGGTCAAAGATGCAAATTGCGGCGAGATTGCCGTTTCGATTTCAATCGAAGGATAGCGTTGATGAAACGCGCGCAGTACCGGCACAAGCAAAGTCTGGGCGAGAAAATCTGACGTGGCCAGACGGATCGTCCCCGACAATCGCAAATCCTGTCCCGCAAGCTTGCGATAGGCCCCGTCCACCTGTTCCTCGATCTCTGCTGCGATCCGGGCCAATTCCTCGCCGGATTCTGTCGGCATATATCCCGAGGGCCGACGATCGAACAGCACAACGCCCATTCGGTACTCGAACGCGTTCAGCCGCCGCAGCACGGTTGCGTGGTGCAACCCCAAAAGACGCGCCGCCCCGGACAGACCGTGCCCATTGGCGATGGCCAGTACCAAACGTAAATCTTCCCAGTTCCGATCCCGCATGATCTGTGATGTCACCCTGTGTGGTTTTGCACAGGAATTGTCATAAATTTCGTTCTGGTCTGTCAATGATGCAAAAGCCAAGCTGTCCGGGACTCCGACCCAAAAAGGAAAACCCATGCCCGTCACGCTCTATGATGTTCCCCCATCCGGCCACTGCCATCGCGTCCGCCTTGCCGCCTCCCTCATGGGGGTCGACCTGACGCTCGTGCCCGTGATGGAAATGGAAGGCCAGCGTCAGGGGGACGAATATCTGGCGATCAACCCACTGGGACAGGTGCCCGCGATCAAGGACGGAGATTTTGTGCTGAACGATTCCATCGCAATCATCCGCTATCTCGCCAACACATATGCGCCGGATGCAGGCTGGATTCCGCAGGACGCTCAGGGCGAGGCGCGCATGGACGAATGGCTGGCCATCGCGGCGGGCACCCAGTTCCGGGGGCCCAATTCCGCCCGTTTGGTCAAACTGTTCGGGCTTGATCTGGATTATGACATGGCCGTCGCACAATCGGAAAAGCTGTTCAGGATGATGGAGGCTTACTTGCAGGGGCGTGCATGGCTGGCGGGCGATAGCCCCACACTGGCCGACATTGCCAACTACTCATACCTCGCCGTGGCGCATGAAGGTGGGCTTGATTTGAGCCCCTACCCCAATATCACCGCCTGGATGGAGCGCGTGCGTGGCCTGGAAGGGTTTGTCGAGATGGTGCTGCAAGAATGAGCACCCCGCACTCGATCTGGCATGAGGGTGAAAAACGACTGCACCGTGAGTTAGATATAGAAGAGAAGATGCAGTCGCGCGGGCAGAGGGTGGTACGTGACTACATGCCCGACCAACACCGCGACTTCTTTGCCCAGCTTCGCTTTGTCGTACTCAGCGCTGTCGATGCCGAGGGGCGAATCTGGCCCTTTCTGCGCACTGGTACACCAGGCTTCATGTCTTCACCCGATCCTCGGCATCTAAACATCACGTCGGCTTCGTTGCCGGGCGAGCCTGCAGACCTGCGGCTACACAAAGGTGCCAAGATCAGCGTGCTGGGTATTGAGGTGGAGACCAAACGGCGGAACCGGATGAACGGCACAGTCCGTCAGGTGGACGGCCATACGCTGCAGATCGAAGTAGATCAAAGCTTTGGCAACTGTCCGCGCTACATCCATATACGCGAGGCATGCGCCATGAACCCGGCGCAAGCTGGAAAGGTCACCGAGACCAAGGCGTTCCAAGCAAAAGATGTTACACAGATAACAAGCGCGGACATGTTGTTCATCGCCTCGCGCGCGCCCGATTTGACGGATGACCCCCGCGCCGGGGTGGATGTCAACCACCGGGGCGGCCTGCCTGGTTTTGTGAAAGTTCTAAGCGATCGCACTTTGGTTGTACCCGATTATGACGGCAATAATTTCTTCAACGCGTTTGGTAATATTCTACAGGACCCGCGCTGTGGCCTGCTTTTCCCGGATTTCGCATCAGGCGATGTTTTGGCACTGCAAGGGCACGCCGAAGTCGTCATGAACGATCCTGCTGGGCGCACGGCCTATGGTTCGGAACGGTATCTGCGTTTCGAAACCGAGACTGTGCGGCGAACTGCCTATGTTATCCCTCTGCGCTACCAGCTGGTGGAAAACTCGCAGAATCCGCCTGAACCTCCGGGAGAAGCGAAATGATATACACATCGCCATGTGATCTGGGCGCAGTTGAAGCACGCGTTGAAATCAAAGCCGGTCGTCTCAGCGTGCGCGATTTGCTGGAAAGTTGCATCGCGCGGATTGAAACCGTCAATCCGAAGGTTAATGCAGTCGTCGCGACCGATTATGACGCCGCGCGCGCAACCGCTGATGCAATGGGCCGGACACGCACAGGTCAGGCCAACTTGCCCGCTCTGTTCGGGCTACCTGTTCTTGTGAAGGACCTGATTGAAACAAAGGGGCTGACCACAAGTTACGGTTCTTTATGTTTCCAAACCAATGTCCCTGATACTGACGGAGATATCGTTCGGCGTCTGCGCGAAGCGGGAGCTATCATTTTGGGCAAGACCAACACGCCCGAATTTGGCGCTGGGGCCAACACTTTCAACAAAGTCTATGGCGCTACCCGCAATCCCTACGACCCCACGCTGACATGCGGTGGTTCCTCAGGTGGGTCGGCGGTGGCCGTGGCATGCGGCATGGCCCCGCTGGCGATCGGTTCGGATTTTGGGGGGAGCCTGCGCATTCCCGCCTCGTTCTGCGGTGTCGTCGGCATGCGCCCGACACCCGGCCGCGTGCCGTGTTCCGCTCTGGCAGTTTGCAATTCCCCGCTCTGGACCGAAGGGCCAATGGCGCGTTCGGTGGAGGATGCCGCCCTATGCCTGTCGGCAATCGAAGGGGCCGAGCCCGGTGATCCAAGATCCGCTTCGCTCCCTTCGTCCAGCGCACTAGATTCTGTAGATCTGAATGACCTCCGCGTCGGAGTGTCGACGGATTTCGGGATCGCAACGCTCGACGATGAGGTTCGCGCCTTGGCTAATAACCGGCTGACTGTTCTTGCAGAACATTTTTCCGCAAAGCAGACCGTTACGCCCGATCTTTCAGCAGCCCCAAACGCATTTCGCGTGATACGTGTAACGGATGTATGTGCCACAGCTTACGAGCATGGCGTCGAAACCGACCCGAGACTTGGTGACAATATCTGCGCCAACCTTGCCGAAGCGGGCAGCATAACGCTGTCCGATGCTGCCCGCGCCACAGCGGAGCACTCGGAACTACTGCGCCGCTTTCAAGCAATTTTCAATGAGGTCGACGTCGTCCTTGCACCTGCAACCGGTGTATCCCCGTTTCCGGTTGATATGCCGTACCCAGAAACTATCAATGGTTTGAAACTAAATAACTATACCGCTTGGTATGCCCTGACCTGGGTGATTTCTCTGACCGGTTGTCCGGTCGTTTCGATACCCTGTGGAACTGACCACAATGGCCTCCCCTTTGGCATTCAAGTCATCGCGCCCCGCCACCAGGATAGCCTTGCTTTGTCAGTTGCTCAAAAACTGAGCAGTGCGATCAGTACATACGGTTTTGGGCGGACTCAGCAGCGCGTCTGACGCCTCACCAGAGGCTGCAATCACTCAAAATCAGTTGCACGCTTGCTTTAAAACTAGTTTTCCATAAAATAGAAAAATGTTCTGTTATACAGACCATCAATCAACGCCGTTTGACACAGCCGGGTTACCAACACCGGCCCGTGTCACACCGATGGGGAGCTAAAATGACCAACTACAGCAGACGCAATTTCCTTAAAACGACCGCTACCGCGGGTCTGGCAGTACCGATCATTGCCAATCCGGCGCTTGCAGGTACCAAGCACAAACTGACTTTCGGTCACACCTTCGGCCCCGCGACCGAAGCCTACATGATCACCGGACTTCAGCAGTTCAAACAGGCCGCCGAGAAATATGCGGATGGGGCGCTAGAGGTCGATATCCACGATGCCGGCAGCTTGGGCGGTCAAAACGTACTGCCACAAAAAGTGCTGACCAATGCGATCCAGGGCTGTCAGCTTTCAACCGGCAATTTTGTGGCCTACTCAGAGGTCTACAATATCCTCGACTTCCCGTTCCTGTTCCCGTCAAACGACAACTTCGAGGATGTGATCCAGACAGACGGGTTCCGCCAGTCTGACTTCATCGCCCGCCCTGCCTCCAGCGGGTTCCAGGTTGTACCGGGCATGTGGGCCAATGCCGGGTTCCGTGTTCTGGGCATTTCGAACAAGGTGGGCCGGACCGTACGCACGCCCGAAGATCTGGCAGGCCTCAAAGTCCGCACCAACGGAACGCGGGTGGAGGATGTGATGTTCAAGCTGACGTCAGCCAGTCCCGTATCCATCGCCTGGGCCGAGGCCTATCAGGCGATGCAACAAGGCGCTGCCGACGCACTCAGCGTCGGGCTTGGCCCGCTGACCGCAACCAAGATCCACGAAACGCTCAGCAGTGCGACGATGTATGAGCTGAACTTTAACTGCCATATCACGGTGCTTTCGAAACGCTGGTTCGACGGGCTTGAACCAGAGGTGCAAGAGGCGATCATGCGCGCTGGCGAGGAAAGCTATGCCTATCAGCGCGAAAAACAACTTCAGGCCAATCAGGATATGGTCAAGCTCTGGACCGATAGCGGGATCGAAGTGATCCAGCTTTCGCCCGATGAGAAGAGACTCTGGATCGACACGATGGGTCACCAGCGCCCAGAATATGAAGATCTGAAAGAGGCGTTCGGGCGCGACGCGCTGAACACCGTTCTCGACCTGCAGGGCCAGGTCTGAGTCCCGCCGCAGAAAGCAGATTGCCCGGCTGTCCTCCGTTTGTCAGCCGGGCACCTGCATCAGGTATCCAATGACACACACTTTATCCCGCTTCCTCCGTTTCCTCGATGGCCCGGCCATCAGCGCCATCGTTGTATTGGCTTACGCCTATTTCTTTCTGATCATCCTGGCCGAGGTCTGTCTGCGTTACTTCCTATCGCATTCTACCCCGTGGGGCGAGATGACGGCACGCTATGCCTTTGTCTATTTCGCCTATTTCGCGGCAGCTGAAGCCTTTCGGCACGATGAACATATTCGCATTGATCTTATCCCTCAGCGTTTGGGTCCACGTGCCCGGATGATCCTTGAGAGCTACATCGATCTGCTCTGCGTCGGAATCGCCTGTGCCGTAATCTGGTATTCGGTCGAGTTGATGTCGATTCAGCGCATGGCGAACATCCGTATGCACAGCCTGCCGCTAAATCTGTCTTGGGCACAGGCCGCATTACCGCTGGGTTGGGGCCTGATGCTGATCCGAATTGCGCAACGCGCACATCGCCGCTGGCAAAAGGCAGGCGAGGTGAACAAAGAGGCAATCATACATGAGTGACATTCACATCGCCTGGGCCGTCATCCTGCTGATGCTTGTGCATCTCGTGATTGGTTTGCCCCTGTTCATTGTATTGGCGGTCGGCTCACTGTCGCTTATGCTCCTGACCGGCGCCTATTCGCTGTCCAGTCTCGGCACCACGCTCTTTGACAGTCTAGACAGCTGGGCGCTTCTAGCTATGCCGCTGTTCATTCTGGCAGGCGAGACTATTTCGCGCGGGCGCATCGCGCGCGACCTTGTTGGCCTGGGTGAAGCGCTGGTGGGCTGGCTCCGCGGCGGGCTCGGCATGGCGACAATCTTTGGCTGCTTTTTCTTTGCGGGAACAAGCGGATCCAGTTCGGCAGATACGGCCACCATCGGCAAGATCATGGTGCCCGCGCTGCGCGAACGCGGATATGATTCTGGCTATGCGGCCTCGCTTGCTGCATCCGGCGGGATACTTGGCGTCATCGTGCCGCCCAGCCTGATTTTCATCGTCTACGGCATCGCAACCGGCACTTCGGTCGGGGATCTGTTCATCGCTGGGATTCTGCCGGGCCTGATGATCGCCGCCGGGCTTTGCGTCGCGAACTATTTTGTTTGCCTGTTTGGGAATTGGGGTGCGAATGAAAGGACTGCGTTTTCCGGTCGCGCACTGCTCAGGGCGATCTGGAATGCGCGCTATGGTTTCGGTGCACCGGCCGTCATTTTAGGTGGCATTTATGGCGGGTTTTTCACACCGACCGAAGCAGCCGCCGTTGCCGTCGCATATGTTTTCATTGTTGAACTGGTGTTGGTACGAGAAATCCGGTTCAGCGAGATTCCTTCGATTTTTCTTGCCGCATCGCGCACAACGGGCATTCTCGCGCCTATCATTGCGTTCTCGATCCTGTTTGGCGAGGTTCTGGCAGTCCTGCGCATCCCGGATGAACTGGTGTCAGCCTTTACCACGATGGGAACGGGCTTCACATTGTCAGTGGCACTGATTGTGGCCTTGCTTTTGATCGTCGGCTGCCTGCTGGAACCCATTGCAGCGATCCTGGTGATCATGCCAATCCTCTACCCAATTGGCGCGCAACTTGGGTTCGATCCAGTTCATTTCGGCGTCTTCGTGGTGTGTACACTGTCCGTGGGGTTCATCACGCCACCGGTTGGCATCAACCTCTTTGCGGCCTCAGCGGTTAGCGGAGTTGCATTCACGACCATCGCTATCCGGGCGGTCCCTGCTTTTTCGATGCTGGTGCTGATCTGCTTCTGGTTGGCTTTTCTTCCTGATCTGGTGATTTGGTTTAGGTGATAATCGCCATCGCGACCCGTTCAGAGCCGAGGCACCCTCGTGAACAAGATGCTTTCTTGTAGGCGTAAGCACCGATTGCTCAAACCGCTCCTTTGCCATAAATGTACTACAAAACAGACCAATGGATGAGGCAGACATATGGACAAAGCCGTCGTCAAGGCATTCGGCCTCTTGGAAATTTTGTCACGGTCCGAAACCCCTTTGGGGGTCACCGAGATCTCCAACCTATCGGAACTTGGCAAAAGCAATGTTCACCGCCTGCTACAAACTTTGCAGACACTTGGCTATGTCCAGCAAACGCCCAGCAGCGACTACAAAGCAACGCTCAAAACCTGGGAACTGGGAAACGCGGTTATTTCTAGACTCAATCTCCGTGATCTTGCGCGAGGCTCCATGCGAGCTCTCTCGGAGGCAACAAGCGAAACGGTGCATCTTTCCGAGCTACACGGTTGCGAGGTACTCTATGTCGAAAAAATCGAAAGCCAAGAACCAGTGCGCGCCTACACTCAGCTCGGCGGTCGTGCACCGGCCCATTGCACGGCCACGGGAAAGGTGATGTTGGCCTACGCCGAGGAGGCGCAGGTCAAATCATGTCTAAACTCAGCAGAACAATTTACCGACAAAACGATTGCTCAACCGCGTAGCTTTGCTGATGAAGTCTCAGCGATCCGTCGCGATCGTTTTGCACTGAACGCCGGCGAGTGGCGCACTGACGTAATAGGCGTCGCCGCACCGATCTGCGACAATACCGGAGCGGTATGCGCCGCAATTGGCCTGTCTGCACCGGCCAGCCGCCTAACGATTGAGCGGCTTAGAGGATACGCGCCAATGCTCATTGAACACGCGGAGCGCATTTCGCGCGCGCTTGGATGTTCGCAGAAACAATGGCAAGCGCTTTGATCCGATTGGCAGATCGCTGATTCCTGTCCGACCTTCCAACGACTGGCTTCGGCGAACTGTCTGATGTCCAGTCAGCGTCCCACCTTCAGACATTGAACAAGAGGTATCTGTTGCAAACTTCTGGCTGTTGACGACACCAGATGCCGCGGGTGAATAACTTTCGGTAAATCAAACGGATCATTTGCAGGCTCAAGGGGCTCGAGCATAACGTCATGAATGCGGCAGCGCCTAGCCCCGGTACAATGCTATCGCTGTCTCCAGTTAAAACTTCGCAACAGATCCCGCCGGACTACCAAAAAACGGCGAAGCTTTGGGGCACCGCTGCGGCGATGCCCTGACGGTCACTTCCACAAAGACAGAATGACCGTGTTGATCCGTGTTCCGGCCTCCGCAAAGCTCTCTGGTGGAAGATCTGAGAATAGACCCCACAGACGGCCACCATATGCTTTCTCGGCCGTCTGCAGAAAGCGAGGTGTTTTGGTGTTTCAGCAACCGCCGCGCTTACGGGAAGAACCGCTACAAGTCGGCCACCCTCTTTCTGTGGACCGTCATAAGTTCCCGACTCTCGGCGGTAGATTTTCTGAATCATATCAGGGCGCCGCGTCACGCATTTTCGACCCAAGCGTCAAGCATTTCTGACCCAGACCGGAACTGGCCGTTCCGACATGGCGCCGCGAAACCTGACTGTGAGCCCATTTTGCAAGAATGATGCGTTGCAGCCAATGCCTGCTTCGGAGGTGCATCGATGGTACCTCATGTCCAAGATCAGCAGACCGCATCAGCGCGGGTCTGGTCCCGAGCTTTTGTAGCCAGAAGAAAGCGGGTCCACAAAAGCGCTGCTGCGGCCAACAATCCGGTCGCTACACCGATCCATACTCCCAAAACGTCCAGCCTTTGTAGCTTGCCAAGCAAGAAAGCAAGAGGGATAGCGAGTCCCCAATAGCATACCACTGTGATGATCATTGGAATTTTGGTGTCCCTCATTCCGCGTAGAAGACCCATTGCGACAATCTGCATAGAATCCATCAACTGTGAAATCGCTGCTACGATCAACACGAGGCTTGCCAAGCCAAGTATGGCCGGAAACTTTGGATCATCAGCTCTGATGAAAAGCGATACCAGAGCTGGCGGAAACAACACAAAGACGCATGTGGTCAGCGCGACCACGCCAAAGGACAGTCCCGCCGAGGCGTAACCGACCCGGCGCATCATCACCAGGTCCTGGACCGAATGCGCCTGGCCCAACTTCGTCGTGGCAGCCTGGGAAACTGCAAGATGAACGATGAATGCGGCAGAAGTAATCTGAACGACGATCCCGTGGGAGGCCACCTGCAGTACCCCCATTGAACCGACAATAAGGGTGATCGCCGTGAACATTCCCAACTCGGCCAAATTAGACATTGCAATTGGCCAACTAAGATCGAAAACCCGCGCTATGGCCCTAAAGTCTGAGTGAAGAGTTTGGCTGACAGCAAACTGGTCGATCCGCTGAATACACACATATGTCGCAATAAAGCTGACACCATGGGACACAAGCGTAGCAAGGGCTGCTCCTCGGATTCCCATCTCTGGTGCACCCAAGTGACCGAAGATGAAGATCCAGTTAAGAAACGCATTAATCGGCAAAGCCGCGACCGAGACCCAAAAAACAATTTGGGTGCGCTCAAGCGCGGTGGCATGGCTACGCAAAGTCATGGTGAGAACAGCGGGGAGCAAGCCGGCGCCCGCCAGACGCAAGTACTTCTCGGCGTCAGCTGCAATCTGTGCGGGCTGGCCGAACCAAAGCAATATCGGTTCTGCGTGGTACAGCACAAACCAGGCCATAATGGAAAAGCCCGCCGAGAGAATGAGCCCCGCGGCAAGTGTCGTTGGGCGCTCATGACCGCCTTCACCGCTGCTGATCGCAAGCACAGCCGATGCAATGCCGCTTCCAATTGTGAAGAACAGAAACAGCATGGAGGTTCCGACAACAGCAGCAGCGAGAGCATCCACCGAGTACCGGCCCAGCATAACGGTATCAATAATCTGGACCGCGGTTTGCGCGGCCAGCCCTCCAACAAGCGGAAGGGCAATTGACATAAGTGATGCAGTGACGCTTCGGCGGTTCATTGGGGTATCCGTCATTTGCTGGGCCTGAAAAGTTCCTGAATCTAGGAGGAGTCGTGGTATCGCCTACAGATACCCGCTGGAACGGACGCTTGAGCTACCTGGTAACTGCCCGAGCGCACGACGGATGTCATCGTCCACAGATATGTTCGTGTGACCGACATATGCTCTCTCGTCGTAGTGATTGGCGTATGAAACGGGTTTGAGCCATTCATCACGGGTATGAGAGCGCATTAGGCCCCAGCCCGGATAGAGATACGCTGACGGCAAAACGGCCACCTTCTCTGCTCCGGCATCCTCGGACAGATAGCCCAAAATTGCTTTGGTAAATGCGATCGGTCCCGTACGCCGCACAACAAGCTTGTCGATAGCGTTGCGAATTCGCAGCGCTTCGTTTTCATCACATGCCTCGGACGCAAGCCGCTGACGATAGTTGTCGATCTGATTATTCAGTCCAGCTATTTGTTTCCGTTGCCACCAGAGCATCAACAAATAAGACAAGAGCACTTCGGAATGACGACGCGCACCGGCCATGGCGGTATTGATGTACCCCTGTGGTTCCATACAAGCGACAAAGTCAAACGGCTGGATAAGGGACGCAAAAGGCTTAATGCACTCGGTGTCGTTGATGTCGAGATAGACGCCGCCGTACAGATACAGGATTGTAAATTTCAGGACATCCGATCTGATCCCCACATTTGGGGACTCCGCGAATTCGAGGATCACATTCAGAATATCTTGATAGGTAACGCCGACCTCGGATCCTGTACGGTCGCTTAGCTTCAAGAATCGATCAGGGCGAAAATGACGCTTTGCATCAATCCTGAGCTGATCCATCGGAATGACTCTCAGGCGTTCCGATATCCCAAGTTCTCGCGCATATTCGCGAAGTTCCTCAATATTGAGAGCGTCCTCGGATTCTGCGTCGGTCCAGATCCAGTACTCGAACGCATCTTCGTTTTCCCGCAACCAACTCTTGGCCCGGGCAAGATGGCTCTTGCGCAGTTTTGCCACCGGTTTTCCAAACTCCGCGGAAATCCAGACGAAATGGAAAATATGGGGAATGGTCCCGCTGACCTCTGCTTTCTCCAGCCGCTCCCGTGCGCCGACCCAATGCTGGTGCAGCAGGTCGATCTGATTGCGCAAGGTCGGTAAGAAAAATGGTTTCAGTGCCTGATTTGACGAGAAAACGCCTTCAATGTCCTCGTCAATTTCGGCTTCGCCAGAGTCTCTCAACCGCTGCGGGGAGAGGCCTGACAACCAGTGGAAATCTCGCATCTTTGACCGAAACCACGGGTGCCCGTCAGGTTCATCGGAATCGGAGTAGACAAAGACGCTGCTCACCTCACCCGTCAGATATTGTGCGCAACGTAGGTCGTTGTTTGCATTGGCAAGTTGAATTTTTTGCCGCGAACCTGGAAAAACTTCTTCGCCACCGCTTTCAATGGTCAGAGACTGCCCGTCGATCCTCAGATTGATCGGCAGAGAGGAAAGATTGAAAAACTGACAATAAAGGCTGTCGGTGCCCGGAACAATTTGCACATTAGATTCCATGTTTGCTACCTCAGATGAATGTCCAGACCAAGTGTTTCTCTGATGCCGACCTCTGAGGATCTGGTTCGCCAGCCGGGCGATACATCGTGAAACAGCGGGCTGTTTGAATCGCACTGCAAAACCCATTCGCCCACGGCCAATTCGATCGTCGACAGCGGAACCAGCACCCCGTCTTGGGCTAGATAGGTTTGGCTGATGAATCCTGACACATTGTCTCGCCGTACGACAAATGCTGGCACGATGAAGTCCGCACCATCCTGATGGATCCCTTCTGGCGCGCCTTCGCCCAGTCCTCGCGCCGTGCAGTGAAGCTGAACATGGTGGACAAAAATCTCAGCCTTGAAAACATTACTTCTGAGATGGGCGATTTCGACTAGTGCTGACTGGATCAACCCGGCCAGTACCGGGCATTCCCGAAGCTCTTGCCCGATAGGTGGAAACTTTCGAAGCGCCGGGTAAAAGTCGGTTGCCGACTGGGCAAAGTCGCTGGCACCCTGCCAATTTAGAACCCAGCCCTCGGCCCCTTGAGCCGCGCAAACGCGCCCGAGGGCGCGTTTGCGCCGAGGGGCAATATCGTCAAAGTAAGCACGTTGCAGTCCACCAAGAAGCTCTCTTGCAGTTCCTAACTGTGTTTCCGTTAGGAGCGCGCCGGATGTGCATTCAGAAAGGAAGGACTGCATCTTGCTGTTGGTTTTTGACGTTTCGGTCAGAAACTCAACGCGTCGCCTGTCACATTCGTATAAGTCCCATTCAAGTGCTTCAACTGATCGTTCACAGCTGGTTTGGATATCTGTCAAAGACAGATTGATCATCCTCAAATCAAATTTCTTTTCAAGAAAAAGCCCGTAATTTCCAACTTCATCTAACATCTGCCTCTCCCAAAATTCACGAAAACGGTTCGCCTATAAGTAGCCGAATGACTGGTCGATACGTGATTTACGTGTTATTTCTCCATGCAGAAATCAGCCAAGATGGACAAAACGCTATGAGCCTGGGACGATTATCGCATTTTGGGTCATCGCTCCATGCCACTCGCTCCGCGCTATCGATCATTGCCTCCGGAGTGCAGACCGTTGGGTCGGTGATTTCAGAGAGAACCTTGAAGGAACATTGCTTGGTCTTTGTTGAAAGCGGCTCAGGGTTCATGCGGTCGGGCGAGGGCGCAGCGATACCCGTCGTCGGCCCGGCACTGATTTTTCTGGTTGCCGACTTGCGACACACCTATGGCCCGACCTCCTCAGGATCATGGCATGAGCGCTGGGTATTGTTCGATGGTGTGCTTGTAGACGAATTCTTCGACAACGCTCTGCTATCCCGGCAGAGGCCGGTGTTGCAGCTTGGTGACCCAGCAGAAACGCGACGATTGTTTGCTGATCTTCATTCTCGGCCCCGAGGCAGTTCCCGGATTGGCGAGATGAATGCTGCTCTGGATCTACATGCGTTGTTGGTGAAATGTGCTATGTTGGAACGGCAGGTCACCGCTCAAGAGAGTGCCTGCAGAATTGAAGAGCTGATCAACTGGATACAAGACAATGCAGGTGAAGAGCTTTGTATCGAGAGCATAGCTGAAGAATTCGAGGTAGCGCTTTCGACACTGCGCCGCCGATGCATCGAGCTTACCGGTGTATCACCAAAAAAGCTGCAGACCGCAGTACGCCTCGCCCGAGCGAAGGAGCTTTTGGTCGAGACCGATGCACCGATCTCGAAGATTGCTGAAACCACAGGGTTCTCTGATCCATATTATTTTTCAAGGGTATTTTCTGGACGCAACAATTGCTCACCGACCGAGTTCCGTCGTCTACACCGACGAAGTTGAATCGGTTGCTAAGCCAACCTTCATCCATACTTTTGTGATCATAAACAGTACGGCTATTTCAGAGCGAACACGTGATGCCGAGATTAGTTGTAATGGTTCAGTGTTTTAAGCGCCGGAAACGTCGTGCATTGCAAAGATATCGTAAGTACCTGCAGAAACACTTTCGTACCGGCCATCAAGGGACAAGAAAGAAAGGACTTAGAACGTCAGGCGAATTCGACATTCACATCAAAACTGATGCTGGTGTCAGCATAGTAGAAGCCGAAAAGAACAGTTGGCAAACGAGACGCTCCGTGAATCTCAGCACAATCTATTAGAAAAAATGAAGAGGTTGTGTACACTTAAGGTATATTTCCAAGGAGGATTTGATGCCGAGAATTCGCTACGCCAAAGGCCCCGTGGTCTACTTGTACGATCGCAACGACCCCCAAAAGAAATCATCTAAAAGGCGTAAACAGCTTCTGTGGGGTGACTGGCTGAGGGTCGGTGATCCAATCGATAGTGATTGGTTTGAAGTCAACTGGGGAAAAAACACGTTCGCAATACACAAGGATGACTTTCAGGAAGAAAGGCTCCTGGAAATCATTTTTCTGGATGTGGGACAGGGCGACGGGTGTATTTTGACTACGCCAGGCACAGGGAACGACGAAAGGATCATGATCGTCGACGCAGGGGATCGCGACAACATGATGCGGTTCCTGAACTGGCGTTTCCGTGACTTTAAGAAAGAGTTCAAATTTCATGCAGCGATTGTCACCCATCCGGACGCCGATCACTACCGCGGCTTCCAGCCTATTTTTGAACATGAGAAAATTGCATTCGAGAAAGTGTATCACAACGGAATAATCGAACGAAAAGCACCCTCCAAAAAGCTGAGGCTCGGAGAGATCGAAGACGGTTTTGTCACGGACTTGAGACCTGATACCAACAGCCTCCGGCAGCTTTTACAGGACGAAGCCAACCGCGGTAGAACACACTTTCCAAAGCTGATGTGGACAGCGCTGGAGAGTGGCCGGGTTGGTGCGATCGAGATGGTGTCGACCAAGCATGGCACGCAAGAAGACGACAAAAGCTGGCTGTCGGGCTTTGCTCCATCCGACAATCCGGAGCTAACAATCGAAATTCTGGGTCCGGTGGTGCAAGAAGCTCCTAATGGCAAGGACGGGCTTCGCATTTTCGGCAGTACGTTCACGTCCAGATCGATGGATAACGGCAAAACCAAAAACGGCCACTCGGTGTTGATGCGCTTGAGCTACCGAGGTCTGAATGTGCTTTTTGGCGGCGATCTAAATTCTCCGGCGGAAACTTTCCTGACACGTCACTACGGCAACAACGGAAAGAAACCGACCAGTTCGCAAATTCCAGGAATGATCGAAAGAGCCGCAGAACGCTTTTCTGTCGATCTGATGAAATGCTGCCATCACGGGTCGTCGGATGTTACCGACGAGTTTCTGGAAGCAACTGCCCCTGCGGCCTACGTCGTATCTTCTGGTGACGAGGAAAGTCATGTTCATCCGCGACCAGACCTTCTTGGTCTACTGGGCCGAAAAGGCTCGGGCGACAGGCCTCTCATTCTTTGCACGGAAATCCTCCGTTCAACGCGCGAGCGCGAAGACCCGGAATTGCGACCACGGCTGGAAAAGATCAACGATCTGCTTGTGAGAGAAGAGGATGACGAGGAGAAAATCGAGAAACTAGAGGCAGAGCGCGACAAGATTCTCGATCAGCTTTTCAAGCGCAACGTTGGTGTTTACGGCGCTATAAATCTGCGTACCGACGGCCGCCGTGCAGTGGTGGCCTTTCGAAACGAAAAAGGATCTGACACCAAACGTTGGTTCTACTACGAACTGGAACAGGACGTTAACTCGGGACGCTTTCTTCCCAAAGAGGCGGGGCACTGAGCTCGGCCTCTTTGCTGGCCGCTGTAACAAGCGTCAAGTTTCATGAAGGAGCTCGAAGGAGATCCGAAAACACAGTGCCCTGCGGTCTGTATTGATGGGGAGACTGTGGCCCCCGGAAGCACTGTTGAGGCAGCACCATCTTTGCTGCCTTTGCAGTTTTCTTGCTTGCGGGACGTTAGGCATCGGCGCGATACCTTGATTATCGTCCCGCGCCAACGATTAACTCGTAGTATACCGTGTGCGTGGCATGATAGTGCTCGCAAAATAACCTCGAAGGCGGGATCTGTTGCGAAGTTTTAACTGGAGGCAGCGATAGCATTGTACTGGGGCTAAGCGGCCAGCTCTGCAAACTGCCGAAACGGACAGACTCCGGGCGTGATTTGACCTTTGCGGATCATGTGTGCCACTTCGATTCCCTCGAGAGTTGCCGCCGCTGAAGCGAACGCCTTGAATCTTAGCATGGGTCTGATCTTTCGTTTGATGAAACGATGGTCCTGTTCCACGATGTTGTTAAGGTATTTCCGCCTTACCATCTCAATCGAGATCGGGCAGCCAAAGCCTTTCAGCATTTTGTTGACCGCCTTGAACCCCACATCAGAGACCACTATTCCGCTGCACCACGGACTCATTTCTATCTACGTTGCGACAAAAGGATTGCTGTAAATGCAGGTGCAGTTCAAAGAGCGCTTCAGGTAGCGTGTTACTGTTGTGGCTCCCTGCACGACCAGCCTTAACCTGACATTCAATACTGGAGTTGCGGTTTCCGAGATGCGAGACTTTTCCCCTGTTCACCTTCGGTCATCAGATGGCTGCAACCAGCCCAGAGCGGATAGCTTCTCGAATGGTTTGATAAATGTTCGGAACAAGCAGCTTGCTTAAAAAGGGTGCGTCACTGGCTTACCCATGCTCAAAGCGCCCTTCCGCTACCATTTTCACTGAATATAGCGTCGGAGTTCTTTCTCACGGTCACGCGCGAGTTCGATCTTGCAAGAGTCTATTCCGATACTAGTTCCTAATCCACCTCCAAAGGACGCGCCAACATACTCGCATTGAGCATCACGATAGGCCTGCCACGCGGCCTGCGAAGCTTCTAATGCGGGAGCCGCAACTTCGCGTCCGGTGACAACATCGAGTTCTTCGGCGGAAGCCGCAGCGAAACCCAAGAAAACCTCAAGCGATGCATCTGCCTTGCGAAGAGTCTCTGCTACACAGGTTCCAATCTCGACCTGACTACTTCCTTCGCATTCCGTCGCGGGATCAGTAAATGCAGGCATTGCAAGAAAAGCGAAAAGAAGTGTGGTTGTGACAGCAATTCGCATTATTGTACTCCCGGGGTTCTCGGACGATTTTAGAATAGTTGGAGAAAGACTGTCGCGAAATAGGCGAAAACAAAAAGGGTGAGCGGATCATTTCCAAACGCGCTAAGAGCGGCGCGCAACATACCAATTTCAGCGCGAGACACCCGCAAGCACCCGAGACCAGACGTACGAGCGAATTACACAGATGACGACGTCGAGCCCGCTCTTATCTATTCTGCGATTCTTATGAATGCACGCGAACCGCGTGTTTCTGCCACTGGCCATCGCAAAGACGGCCCACAGCCGGAGAATAACTTCAGAATCGCCAAGTGATCCTTAAGCCGCCACCGAGTTCGTCGCCGTTTGTATTTTTCTGGTAGACAAGTCCCGCAGAAGCATCGACGGACGCGTTCACGGTCGTTGCAAAACCCAAACCGACGGAGATTGCGTTCTCGCCTCGATGGGTGCCGACAAATGACTGAGAAATGCCAGGGGACGCGGCAAAGGCCGCGTTAATATCGTGTGTGTCGTCGGATGCCGCCAGAAAATCGTGTTCGTACCGTATGAATCCAAGAGGTATTAGACCACCGCCAAACGCTGGCCCGGTCAGGTTGACGCCGATGCTTCCGATCAGACTATCCGCAGTTGAGTCGTCCACCGCCAATGCCGTTGCCAAATCGCCATCTTCAGTGAATCCGTCCTGTTCGTAACGGGCGTAACCCAGTCCGACTTCCGGTGCGAGATGCCAACCTCCGCGTGACGGCAGGGAAGTGTATTCCGCGCGCACAGCAATCTCGTATGTTGTATGATCATAGTTTGCAGTATGACGATTTACGCTTGACCCAGTGATCGCGTCCCGTGCCGCGTCCGTGTCCCCCCATGACACGCCAGCCATTCCTGAAAAAGACCAGTTCGTTGACTCCACCACACCGAACGCGCCGATGCTGAACGCGTCAGAGGAAAAGTCGAGCATATCAGTAGAGGTCGTGTGATCTGACATCGAATAGGTGCCGTAACCAAGGTAGGCGCCAAAGCGGCGACGATTGTCTGTCCAAATGTCGGCGCCGAGGATGAACTGGTTAAGGTCATAGTCGAACCCGGCTAACCCGCCTTCTGCATCGACCTGCCCGCTGGTCAGGCCTGCATCGAACCAGACATTCCGGCCTTCGCTGGTTAGTCCCTCGATACGGCCATTGCCGCTGGCTCGACCATTGGCATTCGAAAGAACCATGTTGCGGCGCAGATCGCTTTGCTCCAATGCGACAGTCATGAAAGAGGCATAGGCTTCTGGATGCAGAGTCTCTACTTCGTTGAGACCGTTATGCGGGATGCTTTGTCCTGAGTTGGTGAGCAATTGTCCATAAGAGGCGGTGTTGGTAGTTCCTTGTGGAGGCCCCAAGGTATTCGTGACCGTGTTGGTGGAAATCACCCTGCCACCGGGCGCTGTGATCGTTGTGGTTACAGTTTGGGTCGCGCCGCGGCCCGATGGCGTAGTAACGACTGTTGTCGTTGTCTGATTGCCTGTATTTGGATTTGTGACAACGGACGTAGTTGTTTGAGGCGTGTATGTGGAAGCGATGAACGGGTTATTCGTCAATCCGACGTCTATGAACGATATGTCCACTTGATCATCTACGAGCGGGTCGTTGACGATGGAATACAATAGATTTGCCGGGAGCGTTGAACCAGCGGATGCCAAGTCCGTAGCTGTTGGAGTGCGCGGCCTCGCATCGTAGGCTGCGGTGGTGCCTGGAAGTCCGATTGCCGGATTGTTCAAGGCAACAGTGTAGATGCCGCTCACGCCGCCGTTTACATAGTCTGTGGCACCGGCATTTTGGTCAGTTGCAAGTGGTACGAAAAAAACAGTGTCGAACCCCGTCAAACTTGGTGCAGTTCCTGCCACATTGGTGACCAGTTGCCCGCTGTATCTCGTTGTTCCCGGAATGCAGTTGCCCCCAGAGACCGAGCACCCGCCGGAGGGGCTGATCCCAATGCGTATATAGTTGTCACCCGAAAACTCAGTTTGTTCTGCATTCAGTCGCAAGCTCGCCAAACCCGGCGCGATGCCAGACCCAGGAGACAATGCCCCAAAAAGGTCGATCGTGCTGTCGTTAAGTCGTGCGACCATTGGACCACTTGGGCCAGTAAAAGACCCAAATGTGGCTAGCGAGCGCAACGTGCCGCCATCGACGTTTAGCGTATTGAGGCCAGAGTATACCTGCGATCCAGCGTCCATGAACGTTCCACCATTTACCACAGAAAGCGCAGACAAGTTGTCATAAAAGTCGCTTTGAGCGCTCAGGCCGGAGATGTCCAATGTACCCCGATTTATTGCAATGTTGCTTGCGCGCAAGCCTGCGCCGACGTCCATCAGCGTTGACGACGAAACGACTGTTGTGCCCGCGCGCACGTTCACAGTTAAATCGTCTGGCCCCGTCACAGAGCCAGCAACGGCTGAAGCCCCACTTTCGAAGCGCAGCTTGCTGTTTCCCGCGAATGTTAACGTGCTTGCGGCATTGTTGGAGTCCTGAACACGAAACGTGGCACCCGTTTCAAGAAAGACAGAACCGTCAGTTATCTGAGGATCGGTCAATTGTAGCTCCGTCCCAGCACCTTCAAGGCGAAGTGTACCCCCCATGATCTCAGAGGAAGGCGTCGCGGAGCCGTTCGACTTTGTTAAACCTAGGACCGAGTTGGATCGAAGTTGTAGCTCCGCACCCTGACCAACGGTCAGCCAGCTATCAAGAAACGGCTCGATGGTGGTGCCGACCAGGTCAAGTCGCGCGCCGTCTGCAACATCGACAGTAAGCGGCACACCAAAAATATGATTGCTTCCCAAACGCAATTCGTTCCTTCCGCGTTCGGCTCTGATGAACGCAGGTCCGCCATCTGGCGAGTTCATTGAAAGGCGGGTTCCATCCCGAAAAACCAAATTGCTATTCCGAAGCGTAAGTCCACCGCCACGCCCGACACCGGCTGCGCCAAAACCGAGGCTAAGGTTAACAATCTGACCGGTCTGAGGGCCAGCAGAGCTTACTCCGTCCCGAATCGTCAAAGAGGTGTTTTCGAGCGTTAGTCGATCAAACAACAATGTCGCTTGAACGTTTCCGGGGCCCGAAGGCGGATCCCGGAATGCAAACACGTCTAGGGCCGTTTTTCTTCCGTCGGTTCTGGTTGACCCAATGAAAACATTCTCCCACGAGCGATAAACTGATCTGGAAAATGCAATTGACTCACGGGTTCGGAACCCCCCAAGTGCCAGCCCGGACATTGTGTCCGAGTCCCAGACCAAACCATCAAAACGACCAATGACGGGGTCTAGGAAGACATCAGCAGCGCCCAGAGTACCGGTTGATGTATTGGCGAGCGTCTCAGCGCAACCAAGGTTCAGTCCTGTACCAGTAACGGAGCTGCAATACCCTTGTGCCGCTGCCTCGCCATTCACAATCGACGCAAGGAAAAGTGCCGTCGTGAATGCCAAACATGATCTGCGCCGCGGTGGTGCGATGTGTTCGATTTTCATATTGCCTGCCTCTGCCAGCGATGCGCGTGCGGCGCTAGTTGCCCTCAGGCACCCAACCGCAATACGTGTAAATCTGATAGATCGAAGTACCGTCATCCAGCCCGTTGACAAACAACTTTCGGTTGTTGCTCAAGGGTGACAGCACCTGACGGAATTCATACGACGAGCCGTCGTAAGAACATTCGAGATCGACAATTTGCAGAGATGTCCCGCGTAAGGCCTGAACCTGCGCATAGGTACAGTCTGCATCGTCGGATTTGCGGCCCTGATCATCACAAATCAGGTAACCCGCGCGGAAATCGCTGTACTCCGCCGCAATTTTCGCACCGTCCTCACAGGTCAAACCTTCTGGTACGTAGAGGCCCGAAAAATGTATGCTGTCTGCTAACACCGCAGCAGGAATGGGTAAAAGTAGTAAAACTAGCGGCTTAAAGACTTTGCAAATGCATATCAAGAATTTTCCTCCAAGGATTCTTCTGTTCTGTTCTCGACTACTCTAATTACTTTCACGCAAAAGATTCCCAACTGGTGCGAGCTCGGGACCTGCAATCGACACTTGTCAATCGGTTTCAGCCGATAGAAAGGTGTTGTCACGTTAACACCTTAAACGCAGGTAGTATTTTCGGTTTCACACTAGATTCATCTTTTGATTGTTAAATGGTCCCACTCGCTTCTCTGGTGCATGAATGCAACTGTTTTGTCATTCGGTTTTAAACACCGAAATGAGCGGCTTTTTGTTGTGCACATGACGTCGAATAAAGTTCGAAATCTGCTTCCCTTTTTGTGGGATTTGGCGTGCCGGTTTCGGTAAGTAGTCAGCCGAGGAAACTTCCGGAAACAAACAAAGTATTTCTTTGTAAGCCTTATCTCCAACGCTCTCCAGTGCAATTGGGCCTGTGAACAAACTCTCTGCTGGCGCGCCCTCCGCGAAGATGATCTCATGACGATCAAATAAAAGATGAAAATAGCAAACTGATTCAACTTCTTCGTCGACAAATATTCCTGGTAAGTCTGTTAACTTTTTCGCCGTAATTAAGACTTCCTCTTCTCCAAAAATTCTTGTGGCGATGGGAGATTTGCATAGCATTCGGTGTTGTGGAGAAACACACAAATCACGCTTTGGCAATCCATCACCAAGCGCACCAGACACTATCTTTATAGGACAAAGTTTTGGCTTTGCAGACAGTTCCTTGGCTTTCAGAGTTCGAAAACCGATCCACCTAACAGGTTGAAGACCGTTGTCCAGAGTGACCACATCATCATTGACACAAATGCTCTCTATTGGACGTGGGCCCGCCACAGTTTCAATCAAGGTTCCCTCAGTAAAACATGGGACAAGAGTATCAACGTCAACCGCAGCACCGTTATCAAGAACGGGTCCAAGTGTGAGAGTTGTGTTCAGAGGTGGGATAGAACCGCCAATGAACGCAATGAAGAACCCGTCTTCGGCATCAACGCCAGCACTCGCTCCATTCCCGTTGATATCGTAGTCAAAAACACCAACTTGGTATGTATTGACACCGTCATTTACTTGAATCGAATAATCCCAAAAGATCGCGTTTCCAAGGAATGTCTGGGTGGGGTCGTTTGGAACCTCGTTGATGAGGTCGTCACCGTCAACAACGGTTCCATCCACTCCATCGCTGATTGTAATCTGACTATAGGCGCTTATTTCAAATGTAGCACCAAGAGTCCCGAACCCAGCTGCGGCATCCGTCAGCGTAGTGTTTGCACGAAACGCCCCAAAAACCGTTATCGTCATGGGCCAACCTCTGATTTTCGAAATTGAAGTTGATTTTTTGAGACGCTATCGTGAAAACTTTACATGAACTTCACGCTGAATTGACATTTTTGTAAGGTCAACAAACCGTATCAACTTTAATCTACCCTGAGCTACTCCCCAATGTTTGGACAGGTTTCAGCGTAAGTTAAGCTACTCTTTGCTCCTGCTGATCGGGTTTGGTTTCGTCTTTTCTCAGCCAGTAGAGATCAAGGACTTCGGAACATCGCCGTTACATCTCTCCACATAATACCAGCTGGAAATGGTTCTGCTTCAAAGAACCCCCCGCCAAACAGAAACAACAACATCAATAGAAAAGACCTCATCGACCGTCATTGTCATTTGACCTCCGCCAAAATTCAAAACTTGTATCTCATCAGAAGGCAAAGCAGGCTCGGTTTGATAAGCGCGCCAATGTGTGCTGTCGATGGTATTCCGCTTTTCAATCAGGCACTTTTGTTTTCCACCGGCTACTTGAACGTACGAGCCATCTTGGCGTGTCAAACTCGCAAATGAATGTGGCCCAGAGGTATTCAGTTCTCCAAGAGCTGCCTTGACTTGATCCTCAATCAGGTTTTGCGTATTTCGTGCTGAGGTTGTCGAAGGATATTTCACCGCTCCGCAGCGCAATAAACTCTCTCTCCGTTATGTCCGTTCAGGGCTCGTAGTATCAATCAATGCCCACCACAGGGGATATCCGGCGCAAGTCAAACCAACTCATTCGCCACCGAGCGGCGAATGACTGCTTCTTTCGTTTCATTCTGTCTGTTAGCATTCAGTAGAGGGCAAAAGGAGAACGATAGTGAGCGCAGATATTTCCAGTTTACTTTTGGCTTTGGGCATTTTTTCGGTCGGCTTTTTCAGTATCGGCCCGAATATTCTCGCCATTATCGGCACCTCGATGGAGCGTGGACGGGAGGCTGGGGTTCTGTCGCAAAATTAGTTCCCACTTGTCAGGTCAAGCTTAGTTTTGGTAGCGCATGCTCAAAATTAAAGGAGCAGACCGTGACAATCTCATTCAAGGGTGCACACTTTCCGAAAGAAGCGATCTTGTACGCTGTTTTCTTCTATCTCCGATACGGCGTGTCTTACCGGGATCTGGAAGAAATCATGGCTGAACGTGGCGTTGATCTAATGTCGCCATTCGCCACGACTGATGTACTGCTGATGTTGACAGAACCACCCGCAAGTATTTGGCCAATCTCCGACGTAGCTCCGTTGGAAGTCTCACGCGAGACTGGTGAATAGGTCACTCTTTCTGTGCGTGTGGTGAAGGCCGCGTCACTTCCACCGCTGCCCTCGTTGATCTCGATGGTCAGGTTTCTCGTGTATGTCGCAGTGTGCGTGACCTTGGTATCCTGATACCCGTTGTTAGAAAAAACCGAACTTTGAACGTCGATGCCGCCTTCAGCAGAGATCAAACCAGCGTCGTTGCGCACAGTATCTGCCTGAATTACAATGCCTGCGCCCGACAGAATTTCCGGCTTAGCCCCGGAAGCCGCAACAGATGTGCCTGTGCTCCAGGTAACACCGCCCTGGTTCGAGAACACGCCGTCAAAGCTATAAATGGTTGCGCAACTACTCGCTCTGTCTGCACCGCCATTCGAACGGCTGCTGGTAAAACAGCTTTCTAGTTCGAGGTCAGCTGGATTGGTTGAAACCCTTAGGCTGGCTGTCTTATTGTCCGGAGTCCCCGCAAATATCTCAACACCCGACTGTGAGGGTTCAGTCACTATGCTATCGAAACGGTTGTCAAAGGTTTCTGCTTCGATGGCCAGACCACCATCTGCCTCGATGCGCCCCGATTGGTTGAGGACAGTTCCATTGCGGGCCACCAACTGCATTGTCTCGCCGGATTTCAGCAGACCACCGAGGTTATTCAGATCCGAGCCGCTGCGCAGTTGAAGGCCACCGCTGGCTTTGATCGTACCGCGGTTTTCTATGTCCCCACCAAGATCAAGCAGAAGGTCTCCATCAAACAGCACCTGTTCTGAGGCGCCGACAAACAACCCACCGGAGTCCAACGTGACTGCAAGGCCATCGCCTGCGCGCAGCTGGTTGAAATGAGATGCATTAAGCCCTCCGTTCAGTGAACCCAACTGAAACTCCAAAACGGACTGCCCCACCAACAGCGCATCGGCACTAAGGCTGGTTTGTCCGGATACAGCGACGTTGGTGTTGAGCGCATTGATCTGCCCTTGGAAGTCGAGATCCCCCGCTGTCACCGAAAGATCAGCTTGTTGCCCGGAAATTAGTTCGCCATCTATGACCGCCTGATCCTGAGCTGTCACCGACAGGCTTTCGACAGCGGCGATCTGGGATTCGTCGCTTGTCCGGATCTCGTCACCAGTTACGGTGACAGATTGCCCGCGAGGTGATCCCGTGTGAGCAAAGCCGACCGCCGGGCCGAGGAGCACACTACATAGCAGATCCAACGCCATCCCACGTTAAATTATGTAGCGCGCTTGAGGATCGTGAGATCCGTAGCTATTTGTCTCGAGGGGTAAGAAACAAAGCCTAAGGCTAAGCATCGCAACTTTCTTTCAAATCATTTTCACGGACAATAATTTTTTGAAATCTAATGTACCCGATTGTCCTAAAAATTTTGGCCTGTACTAGTGTTCCGGGGGAGGCTCAACGAAGCCAACAAATCTGACAAAAATGGATTTCTGACGCAGTGGCGAGAAACAGCATGAAAAAATAGTTGACTGCGCAAACATCAGTCCTTGCAGTTTGTACCTAGGCTCCAGACTCATTGATTTACAGCCAGAACAGCACGGTAGCAGCGAGAGCGATGGCCGAGAGGAATACCTTTGGGCATCTGTCATAT